>NZ_JBSWWW010000004.1:0-549566 GCF_056160285.1 Alteromonas sp. AWJ4_197
AAACGCAAACATGGTTCCAATAATTTACTGTCACCAGTAGAGTATGAAAAACGCCATGTTCAACGGCTGGGAAGTGTCTAGGCTAATAGTGGCGATTCATGCTGTTGTCGATTACTGCTGCTACATTAGCTCAAGAGATGAAGCTGATGAGTCGATCAAGCCTGGCTTAGAAAAGCTTGGGCAAGGTGGCTTTAATGTTAAGTTACTTAAATTACACGGTTCGCTGAACTGGCTTCAGTGCCCTAGATGCATGAGATTGTACGCGCGATTTTCAAGAAAAGATGGAGTTATAGATTATGAAAATCGTGAATCTTGTAGGCATTGTGACACTAACTTTCCTGAGGAGGAAAGCAATCATCATTTAGCCTCAAATCTAATAATGCCTACATATATTAAAGATTTATCAAATCCACAATATAAAGTTATCTGGCAAAACGCAGGAATCGAGATAGCTGAAGCAGATAAGTTAGTTTTCATCGGATATTCCTTGCCAAATGCAGATTTTGAAATGCGACAGCTTCTTTCGAGAATGGCGAGGAAAAATGCGGTAGTTGAAGTTGTTGATTATTGCGGTGATCAAAAATTGAAAAATAGCATAGAGAAACACTGGAAAAAGTTCTTTGGGGAAAGAGAGTTGTCCTTCTATTTTGAAGGCGCCAAATCGTACCTTGCTAGTCTGAAAACAAATCACGGCTAACAAGGCATTGCAGCGGACAAGCCGCTGAATGCGGCGTTGGTATGACTCCCTTTGTCAACCCCGAACGAGCGCTTCCCTGACACTCTTGCAGTCCATAATCAGTTGTATTTCTCATTAAAATTAAATGAGTTAACGCACCGGATGAGGCAGTAAATTCGTCGGTTGGTATGCTGGTATTCGTAGGTTACTTATTCGAGGAATAAGCAGAGCTGACCTTACTCAATCCGCCGTGGAACCTTCTCATCAGTCTATGCTCGTGGGTCAATCACGGTTAAGTGATTGCCATCATAACACCCTCGTAGGTTGTGCCACTTTCCGCGGCCCGATCCGAATGCGTTAGCTCAAACTCGTTTATCATGCGGGTACTCTGCTTAATCTGAGTTTTGGATTAACCGGTGTGAGTACCACTTCTTTTGCGATTGCCCAGATGTAGGCAGCCATTTCTCTGGCTATCGCGGTAATAATCAGATTGTAGTGTTTGCCTCTTTTAATCATGCGCTGGTAGCGTTTGCACAGGCGAAGCTGGGCCTTCCAGGCAATATCAACGATGTCTTTGGGTAAGCCTTCCTGCCTTAGTTGTAATCCGGAGGATTGTTCACCGGGGACTAACCCCAAATACGCCATGAGTTTTCTGGGATGATCGAAGCGTTGTAAATCGCCAAGTTCTGCTACCACGCCCACCGCCACCAACAACCTGACACCCCGCATGGCCTGAATAGCTTTCACTACCGGATAGTAACGCCACTGGTGAACGTGATGGGTCAATTCATTATCCAGCCTTTCTAACCGTCGAATGCGTTCGTCAATGGTCTGAAGTTGTTCCTGCAAAACTATCTGCTGGGCCGGATGGGGTAATATCAGTTCGGTGAGCCAGCGTAAGTGTTTCTTAGACCAGTTGGCCGTTCCTTCATAACGAATATTGTTGCGAAGTAGCAAGGCTTTCAGCTGATATTTAGCTTCTTTTAAATCTTTCATTGCTGCTTCGCGGGCGCGGGCTAAATCACGAATTGCTTCATCTTCCGGTCCAGGCACATAGACAGGGGTGAGATCTTCAGACTTTAGTGACCTGACAAGTTTAAGCGCATCCCGACGGTCAGTTTTAATATGCTCACCGGGTTTCTTAGGAATGAGGGAAGGGGCGACAACATAGCAGCAATGACCCAAACTGGTGATGAGACGGTATATCCAGTAACCACAGGGACCGGCTTCATAAACAACGTGAAGTGTGGCACCGGGGTATTTCGATTCGAACTGACGGAGCAGCTTCTTAACGCTAACTTTGGAAGAGGGTATGCGGCCATAGTGAACAGGACTCGCCCCGCGTTGTTCTTCACAATAAGCTACTTCATGGAATTCTTTGTGCGTATCCAAGCCGATAAAAATCATGCTATGTTTATTCATGCTAGCCTCCAAATGAATTAGTCTTAAGCAAACTAATTATGGTTCCGGCCGGTGCTCCGGTGGCTTTCAGCTAACCCACGAAAATGCGGAGGCTAGCATTTCACAGGGAGTCATTGTGTCTATGCGTCTATGGAGAACATGCATGATTAATCGAGCTGCTATTATGCTCAAATATAAGCAACCAGCAATTGACTGGATAAATACCGCAGATCCAAACCCCGATGGTGAGAAAATGACATTGGAGGAGGTTAACCATGAACGAACAGTTTTTCTTATCCGTGACGAAGATGCAGACACGCCCGACATCGTGAATAAATGGATAAAGCTCAACTATGAGAACCTGTTCGAAAATGAGCTTTTCAACTGGTATGTAGATGAAAGCCTTTGGCCCCGGAAGCGAACATTGAAAATGTTTAAACAGTGGTTTGAGGTTGAGTGTCATACTCTTGTAGTTGATTTAGTAGGCACTTCAATTCACAGAGTCGACGCATAACAGACAAATTGAGTCACTCGCTCCGACCCTAAACAGGGTATTAGCTGTCACGATACATTAATGTACAACATCCTGTACATGTACTCATTTTCGATCTAAACTTGTCCCATATAATGTACAAGTGGGGTGAAAAATGAGAATTGTCTCTTTTACCGAAGCACGAAATGGTCTAAAGGCCGTTTTGGACAATGTAATCAATGATGCAGATACAACAGTAATCACCCGTCGCGACTCTGAAGATGCTGTTGTAATGTCATTAGATTACTACAACAGCCTTATGGAAACCGTTCATCTACTTCGTTCTCCAGCGAACGCTGAACACTTAAATCGTTCAATAGCACAGTTTAAAGCGGCAAAAACGACCCAGCGAGAACTTATTGATGAGTAACAAGTTGTTATCATGGACTGATGAAGCTTGGAACAGTTACATTTATTGGCAGACTCAAGACAAGAAAACCTTTAAACGTATCAATAAGTTAATTTCAGATGTTAGGCGTTCTCCATTTGATGGAATTGGAAAGCCTGAACCTCTTAAAGAAAATCTTTCTGGTTTCTGGTCTCGCAGAATAGATGACACAAACCGTTTGGTATATGCCGTGGACGACATCGCAATTACGGTTATCTCGTGTCGTTACCATTACTAGTATTTGGCAGCTAACAAACGACATTAAGTCGTTCGCAAGCTCCCTGGGACAGTAACACGTGGGCTCAATCGCTTCGCCCGGAATTTTAGCCCATATGGTGTCGCCCTTAATGTAAGAGCTATTTCGCGAAGGTACATTCCGGCAATGTCTTCGCGCTTGAAAATTAATCAATAGACCGCATAAATGACTCAACGTTTATTTCATGGAAGAAGAAATGTCTCGGTCAAATAGTGTGTTTAAAGAGAAATCTGTAGTCATAGTCCTAGCCTTATGCGTTTTCACTTTTGGGCTTTACGTCATTTTCCGCTTGTGGCAGCTGACTAAAATATTCAATTCAAAAACGGAAAGTTATATTTCAAAGGCTTTCACAACAACTGCAATTTCTATTCACTTAGTTTCTCTACTTGCTCTCATCTACTATTTTCTTTTCCCTGCACCAGTAGCATTATTGATTACTGCTAAACTTCTTCATTTGCTGTCGGCAATATTTCATATCGTATGGATTATCAAAGTCAGAAATAGGATCAACAGAATAAATAACGTCTCAAAAGGCAATGCGTTGTGGCTGGGCCCTTTTCTTAGCAGCTTCTTTCATGTCATTTACTTTCAACACAAAATAAACCAATCTATAGGTTCTGAGGCTGCGGGCAAACTCGCGATATAACAATCACACTGCCACGCAGCCAACTTTGGTTGCAGCCAAACTCCGGGCCTCACGTTACTCATCTTTGAAGAAGTTGTGGGGAAATTAGGGAAGAATTATCCATATAAATACTTAGTCGCTCGCAGGGCCGCCGGGACAGTAACACTTGGAAACCTGGAGCATCGTTTGATATTGTAGGCCAAATGATTTGCACGCTTCGTGTCGGTTTTGCGCTAGCAGAAATTTAAGGACTAATAGAATGGAAAGTTCAGAGATAAAGGACTACGTCAAAGCCAAAAAAGGTGTGGCAATTGCTAAAACCACATCATTATTTTTATTGCTATTCGTTTTTGCATTCCCTTTTTATGACAGCTTGGGGATTACAAAGTATTTATCATATCTTGCACCGGTATTTGCCATGTCGTTGGTAGGGTATATATGGTTTGGTTTTTTTGGTGTCTCTGATCAGACGTTGTTAAACATAATCGAGCGTCAAATTGCAAAAGACCCGGAAGCTATTCAGAAGTTGTTAAATCATGACACATAACAGAGCTGAATTTGGGTATGATAAAGCACCTTTAGAAATCGAGGCTTTCAAAGCAAATAAACAGTATGCAGATGCCTGGTAACTAATCGTAATTTTTTTAAAACTAAAACAATCATATTGAACCGCTAGCAGCTACTTTATTTGGGTTTTATATTTCCGGAGTATAAATGGAACTTAATCAAATTACTTTGCCAGTAAAAGATATGGATGCTGCCGTTAACTTTTATCTGAAGCTCGGTTTTACTCAAATTGTCGATACACCGCATTATTCCAGATTTTCTTGCCCGGATGGTAACTCGACTTTCTCCTTATCACTCGAAACTGAAGAGTTTGAAAACAGATCTGTAATCTACTTCGAGCATGAAGAACTTGATGAACTGTGTGCTGATTTGTCCCGGAGTGGTATTCAATTTGAACAACTACCAACAGAACAAAGGTACCTATGGAAAGAGGCTATTCTTAAAGATCCGTCTGGTAATAAAATCAAGCTTTACCGGGCAGGTGAGAACCGTTTAAATCCTCCCTGGAAAGTTGAAAAACGCTTATAATAAGGCACTCAAGTCGCTGACAGGTTTACCGGAGCATTAACAAATGGGCTGCGTCGTTTTTCAACTATTTTTAGCCTGTGTATTTATACCCCTGAGCAGGGAACTATGGAGCAAGAACAAGGAAGTTAAATGAAGTATACTTTTCTAATTATATTAGCACTGATTTTGTTTGAATTTTTTCCCAAGGCAGTTGGTGAAGATAAATTTGACAGAGAGGTAGCGAGAGTTGCTTTTAAATCAAAAATTGCCGGTTCTACGTGGTCTTACAACTGGAGAGAGCGTGAATATATTTTCTCCTTTTCCGAAGATGGCAGTATTACAAAACTTCAAAGTTGGTCTTCTGTTGCGTGGATTGCGAGTGAAGAAGATCTAGTGGTTCTCGAATCAGGTCGTCAAAAAATGTATCTGCACTTCAATAAGCAAGGCAACGCTTTTAAAACCGTTGACTGGGATGGACAACTTGCGAGTGGTAAGTTGCTGTTTGGGAACGATTTTTAAGAATATGCAACCGGAATAGTTGCCATCGATGTTTGGAGAAATTTCTTAAAAACAGCACGCTAAACAGTGATTTGATAAGGAATAAACAAGGAAAGTTTAATGCGAAAAATAGTGCACTTTTCAAAAAAGAAGAACTGGTTTCTTACGGAGCCAGATTTAGATTTATTAAACCAACAAATCGCAGAAATTGAAGGTGATGGCTGGAACATTATATCCGTTCAGTCTAACTGTAACTTTGCCGGTGTTGTCAGCTCTTATACACTTTTAATTTAACATGAAGCAGATAGTGCGATCTAAAATCGGCATTATTATTCGCAACTGCAGGGAACAAAAACATCCGGGTACCTTGTGCCTCACCTGTTACTGTCACAGGGGGATATTTGCAGCGTCGTGCGGTTGTTTTACTCTTCAAAGGAGCTCATTCAGTTGAACGGATTTAAAATTTCTACGAACTTTGAAGACCTTGATATTAATCTCGTATATTCATTTATCTCCAATTCATATTGGGCTAAGAATATTCCATTTGAGGTTTTTGAAAGGTCTCTAAAAAATTCACTCGTGTTTGGTGCGTATGGCAGTAATGATGAACAAGCAGGTTTCGCCCGTGTGATTACTGATAAAGCCACATTTGCGTATTTAAGCGACGTTTTCGTGCTTGAAAACTATCGTGGGCTTGGCATCAGTAAACTGCTTATGGAAGCAATATGTCAACACGGGGAACTTCAGGGTTTACGGCGCTTTATGTTGGCAACCAGCGATGCGCATGGCTTGTACGCACAGTTTGGCTTTCAGTCAGTTGCCAATCCGGAAATTTTGATGCAGGTATGGCAACCCTCAGTCTACGAATAGACATGTAAATAACAATTTATTGAAGGATTTCGTAACGCTTGCGGGGACCATAACGCTTAAGCTCTGTCCCCCTCACGGGGTGAGTAGCCGGTTTAGTTCTTACAGCATCATTAGATCTTACCGTACAACGTGTTTGTGCCCCCTCGGTATTACGAACCCGTGATATTAAGGCAACAAGAGGAGGCTTTATGACTAAGTATTATGGTTCTTGTTTGTGCGGCACCGTAAAATTCGAGGTGCAAGGGGATTTTGATTGCTTTTATTTGTGTCACTGCCAGTACTGCCAAAAAGACACGGGCTCTGCTCATGCGGCAAATCTTTTCTCAAGCTCAGCTAAATTAGTCTGGCTGTCCGGTCCGGATGTGGTCACCACCTTTACGCTGCCGGGCACTCGTCACAGCAAAAGCTTTTGCATGCGGTGTGGCTCGGCATTACCTGACACTCAGATAGCAGACTTACTTGTTGTTCCGGCAGGGTGTCTGGATACTGATATATCTATATTACCAACTGCACACATCTTCATATCCGGCAAAGCTGCGTGGAATAAGACGTTAGAAGACGTACCAAAGTTCGGTGGCCTGCCAGAGTGATACACGAACCATACAATCCCACAAACCCGCTCGCGACCCGCTATAGCGCAGTAAATCAGCTGTATTTTGAGGAATTGGTTACCTCACAAAGGAGTGTTTTTTAGTGAAATTTAAAAGAAGCGTGTTGTTACTTGTTTTGTCATGTTGTTTCCATGCTCTCGCATCAGGAACTGACGTTCAAAAACTCAACGTTGAAGAAAATGGCTTTGTCGGGCATTACTATGAACCTTCAGTCAGTTCTGCCGGTACAGCCAGACAGCCTGTTATTGTGTTGGGTGGTTCAGAAGGCGGTATTCCTTCCAGACTTGCAAACGTTATTGCCGCTGATGAGTTTCCTGTCCTGGCTGTTGCCTATTTTAAGGAAAAATCACTGCCTGATGAACTGGAAAAAATACCGTTAGAGTATTTTGAGAAAGCTAAAAAATGGCTCCTTCATAAGCACCCCGAAAACGAGAATCTGACTGTGGCCGGATGGTCGAAAGGAGCAGAATTATCGCTATTGCTGGCTTCAAAAGATGCCACATTTAACCGTGTTATCGCGATTGCACCGAGTGCTGTAGTTTGGGCTGGTATTCTGAATGACTGGCAAAAAACACCCGGTTCAACCTGGACCTCCAGGCAAAAGGAGCTCGATTACGTCCAATTCAATCCGACGGGGGCCGTCAGTGGTTTACTCGATCTTTATTCTCAGTCATTAGCCAACAGACAAGATGGCGGTAAAGCGTCAATCAAAGCAGAAGAAATACAAGGAAGCGTGTATTTGTTTTCCGGTGGAAAAGATGAAATCTGGCCATCTGTTTCAATGGCTGAAAGTATTTGTGAAAGGATGAGGCAAAATGAATCATCCTCGTGTACACACTTTTCTTATCCGGAACTGGATCATTTGCTGGACTATAAGTTACTGGACGGTTCTGAAGAATTGAATCGTGAGTTTTTAGATAGTGTGGGGGCAGGAGAGTGAAAGTATTTAGTTTTCTGATGGTTTTCGTTGTCAGTGGGTGTGCGAGCATTCCCCTTACTACAATGATGAAGTTTAGCACTTTTCAAAAAAGTGATTTTGTCAGCCTTGAGCCCGAAGATATTAAAGCCAGGCTGATTATTGACCAGCCTGTCGAAATTGATATAGAAAAAGTTAACCTCGGTCTTGAGGTAGAAAGTCAACAAGTAAACAGGGTTTATAAGTTTCCACTATCAATACTCGAAACTCGTGCCATCCCTGCCAAAGAAGGCTGGCTTGCTTCTGATGAGGCAAAAACAGAATATACTTTTGAGCTGAACGAAGAATCTGTCAAAAATTTTCATGAAGTGCAGCAACTGCTGGAGAACGATACAGAGGGAAAATTTGGTTTCTCTGTTGATACGGGCTTTGAGAATGTTCCGCCAGATCTTGAAAAAATTAACTTATCGATACTTCTGAAACTGGACAGTACTGAAGATTTCGTACCCATTTTTGAGGATGCTGCCCTCGACATCAAGCGTGACGATTAAGAGGCTATTTTTACCGCGTGTTTTTCATTCACAAAGGAAAGGTTTATGAAATACAGAAATATATTTTTAGCACTACAGTTCTTACTACCCGTCGCCGGAGTGGCCGCGGCCAATTATGCGTCAGTGGAATTAACGCACATTGAACCAATAAAGACGGAGGCCACCTGGCTGAGGGATAAGCAATTTATGCCTCGTTACCCCATTGAAATGGCGATGGAAGGGGTTACCGGCTGCGGAATATTTAAAGTTAGTGTCGATAAAAGCGGAACAACTAACAGCATTACGCTTGTCAGTTCAGTACCCGAGAAAGGTATTGCCGGGCCGGCAACCGGAGTTATAAAAGAGTGGAATTGGACCCTGGCAAACGGTAAGTCGCCGGCAAGCGAAGAAAAGTTATTAAGGCTGGATTTCTGCATGGGAGGAAGCTCTCAGGACGAATCTGTTTCAAAGTGCCAGCAGCAGGCATCCATGTTGTGTGAATAACCTCCGGTTTTCATCGAATGAAGGACAAGTAATGAACGGCCCCAATCCTGATAACAAATCGCCAATGGCGGGCTTCCCGCAAGTGGGATATTTGAAGAACTTTATTACTTCTGACAATATCATTGTAGGCGATTATACCTACTATGATGACCCGGACGGTCCTGAGCGCTTTGAGAGCAACGTGCTTTATCATTTTCCCTTTATTGGCGATAAGCTGATTATCGGAAAATTTTGTGCCATCGCCAAAGACGTGAAATTCATTATGAACGGAGCCAATCATAAAATTTCAGGCTTCTCTACGTATCCGTTTCAAATTTTTGGCAACGGGTGGGAGAGAGTGATGCCGGGCGATGGAGAGCTACCCTATAAGGGGGATACTGAAATTGGCAATGACGTTTGGATTGGTTACGAGGCTTTGGTAATGCCCGGGGTAAAAATAGGTAACGGGGCAGTCATTGCCAGCAAATCCGTTGTCACTGCAGATGTGCCTGCTTATAGCGTGGTGGGTGGCAATCCTGCGAAAGTCATTAAATACCGTTTTGAGGAAAGTATTATCGAAACATTGCAGTCTGTTGCATGGTGGAACTGGAGTGCAGAGAAAATCACCGCCAATCTGGAAGCGATAGTGGGGGCGGACATTCATGCACTCCGCACAGCCGGCGGTTTATAAAAACCATTTCCATGCAATGAACAACGCCAGGAACCCGAACAGATAAATCAGACCACCATAACTTAACAGCGTTACCAGCGGGCTGGCTTTTACGTCATCATTTAGTGCAGCCTGTTTTACCAGCTTATGATTTAACAGAGCAAACATCGGCGTGGTCATGAAGGCCAGCGTCATAGCAAATCCAAGCATGGCGAGCAGGGCAGATTTAAAGAACAACACAATGCCAAAACTGATTACAGCAACAGCACTGAGCACGACAATAAAAATACTTTCCGGCGTATCTTTTTGCCCTTTAAGCAGCATCGCTGCCTCTGCTACAGCCCTTGAATAGCCGTCGTATACCGTAAGAGCGGAGCCGAAAATACACAAAAATGCCACTACGGCTATCAACCAGCGGGCCCACTCACCGATGGTGCCGGCATATAAATCCACCAGTTGTTTTGAAAAGCCAATACCACCTGAGGCCAGCGTGTTGTCGGCACCGTGTAACACCAGGGCACCCAGTGCCAGAAACACCAGCGCCAGTAGCATAGTAGTGAAATAGCCCAGATTAAAATCGAACAGCGCAGACTGCGGGGTTACTGACTGCTCCTGCTTTTGTTTTTTAAGCCACAGCGATGTGATACCTGAAATCTCTATAGGGGCAGGCATCCATCCCATGGTCACTACCAGAAATCCGACTGCTGCCATTGTCCAGGGCGAAGGGGAAACAAAATCATCTGGTGCCACAGCACCATTTTGCCAGGCCATAAAGGTAGCACCCAGCGTGGCTATGACCAGTGTCACCATAATGACTTTGGAAACTTTGTCTAAGGCTGAATAATGTCCGGCAATCAATATGAACAATATGGCAGCCAGAACAATACCACTTAACACAGGAATACTGGTTGTAAAGGGTACAAAGTAGCCGAGCAGGCTGGCTGCAAACATCAGCAGAGCAGCGGCATTCACAACCGAAGAAATGACATTCAGTAACAGGGCGGTGATCAGATAGCCTTTGCCCATCTGCAGATAACCGTGTTGCAGGGTTTCACCGGTACTGATGGTATAACTGACCCCGGCCCGGAAAAAAGGATATTTGAGTATGTTGACCGCCAGCACCAGCAATGCCAGTTGCCAGCCGTAATTTGCACCGGCCTGTGTGGATGCAACGAGGTGGCTGCCACCTATGGCAGCGGTTGCCATCAGTACGCCGGGGCCGAGAAGCTGTGTAAGATGCCGCAAACCGGCAAGGGAAAAGGTGGAATGTGCCAACTCTGTGTTCCTGCTACAGAAGAATTAATTCAGATGAGTTGGCACAGTGTACAACAAACTGCTTTGAGATCAGAGATTAAACGTCACTGATAAGATGTGCAGGGATCTCCCATGAGCCCTGATGAATTTCACCATCCCAGGTCTGCAGTGTTACCCAAATTTTCTGGCCGGCAGTGATGCGTTCCTGAGCCAGACCGTGCACATGCTGTCCGTGTCGTGTGCCATGTAAAATACCGAGTTCGTGCTGCTGTGCTTCTTCAATTGGCAGTGGTTTGTCACCGATATTTAAAAAGCCCTGTCTGATTTCATCAACACCACCGTCCCGAAACATCACCAGAAAATCTTTCACGTAGAGACCGTCATGCTGGTAGGGTTTGTCCTCATCATAAGGCATTGCCGTCAGCGTGAAATCACCGGCTTGGGTTTCCGGCAGACTGGCGGGAAATTCAGGATTAAATGACTGATAGATAAACACGACCGGCAATATCAGCAATAATGCATTTAACCAGTAACGTTTTGACGCCGTTTTTTTATTCTTTAAGCGGGCCATGTTAAGCCTCCTGTAAACGTGCAGCTGTTTCTTTCCGACTGGCTGTTCGTGCTTTTGCCAGACGTAAATACCACATAATGAAACCCGAAACAGACATACCGGAGAGGATTAAACCGAAAACAAACCACAGTAGTTTTGTCCATATTCCGCCGATAGTCCCGAAGTGTAACGGGTCGGCGATGTGCATAATGGTTTGCAGGGGATCCATATTTTGCGGGGTAATGGTTTGCGTGATCTCGCCGTTCCACGGGTTAACTGCCAGTTGGAAACTGGCACCGTCGTAAAAGGGGTTAATGCCGCCCCCGTACAATTTGTAGGTGTCCCGGTTATGTTCCGGCATCATGATATAACTGGTCTGAAAATTGTCGAAGGTATTCTCTGCCTTTGTAATGGCCTGAGCCAGAGATACCGGCATTGTTGGCGTATTATGAGGGGATACCGGAAGCGATTGTGCGTCAAGCTGCGCAGGCCAGGGATCCACTTCAATGTCTGCATGCCACATAACAGACTGAATCAGGTACCACAGTCCTGTTGCGCTCATGATCACCATGAACCAGATGGACCATACACCGGCAAGCTTGTGTAAGTCTGCGGTCAGTGTACGCGGTCCCTGATGGCTGCGAATTTTGGGGTTACGGTATGCCTGCCAGAATTTCTTGAAGACGAGCAATCCGGTTATCAACGCCCCGAGCATAACCACAGACATCAAAGAAACCAGATAGTAGCCAAGACTGTAACTGCCATGCCACGGGAAATACAGCCATCCGTGCAACGTACGCATAAAACCAATAAAGGTGACACCATCGTTGACTTCCTGGATAGCACCGCTGTACGGATTAACATACGCAATGGCAAAAGGTTTGCCTGTAGCGGTAAACATGACTTCGTGAGCCATGTAGCTTTCCCGTACGCTGACGCCGGTAACGTCTGCATCCGGAAAGGTCTTTTTAACGGTGGCGACAGACTCTGCAACAGATTGTGCCGGTCGGTTATCAGGGTTTACTGCACGGATATTTTCGTTGGTCAGCCAGGCAAATTCATGGCTCATGACCGCCACAGTACCTGTCAGACATACGAAGCTGAATAACACCCACACGGGGAGAGAAAACCAGCCGTGAAGTTGAAAGAGAAAGCGATTAGACACACGCGCCATGCAAAACCTGTCCGAAAGTATAATTTCATTACCGGTTGCAGATTCTAGCGAATATCGCTTTCAATAGAAATGATATTAATTCTTTTTTACATACGCACCCATCTGCGGAATACGACAACCGGCACCAGCAGCAGAGCCAGAATTCCGGTACTGCCGCCGCCACCTGAGCTTTGACGTTCAGTCACGGCAACACTCACGGTATCTGTTACCGTATTAATGCCATCACTCACCGTTACAGTGTAAGAGATTGACGAACCTGCTGCAGAATCCGGGGCCTGAGTACTGTAAACGGAACCGGCTACACCATCTATGGTAAATGAGAGTGTGTCGTTTTCCGGATCGGTAGCGGTTGCCCTGATGGTGATTGTGCTGCCAGCACTGACACTGGCAGGAGATGTAACAGATAATACCGGGGGCTGATTCGGCGAAATGGTAACGGTGACAGATGCCACAGACTGATTGCCTGACGGATCGGTTGCGGTTACCTGCAGTACAGCGGTTGTGTCACTTTGTACGGAAGGCGCAGCAATCGTTACTGTCGCAGTATTCGTACCGTTTAAAGTTAATGCCGGACCGGATAACTGCTCCCACGACCAGGTTACCGCATCGCCATTGGGCTCGTCAGCTTCTGCTGTTACAGACAGGCTGTTGCCTGATGACACGACTGCTGTTGCTGTTGAACCGCCGGCAATCGTGACTACCGGTGCGCCTTCGACCTGCACGTCACTGAATACGGCTGCATTCTCAGAGCCTGCACCAGGGATATTTGTTACCACTGAGGATGCCTGCAGAGATAGCGGACCTGTAGACGCACTGTCTTCCACTGTGACCGCAAACGATAAGGTTGCAGCGGCTGATGTTTGTGCATCAGCGCCGGTGCTTTCACTGTCTGGTTGAGTGACTTCCCAGTACACACGGTTACCGGTGACACTGCCATTATCAGATACGGAACCGGCGACCAGTGATACCGTATCAGGCAGGGTAACGCCTACGGTGTAATCGCGATCTTCTCCGGTTGTGTTGCTGATGATATTTACGTTGAAGGTCTGCTGGCCACCTTTATTTACACGGCCATCATCAGGCGCCGACATGTAGACATCATTTTCTTCCCGTTCAATGACAACATGGGTCACGCCAACATTATTGTTTTCGCTGCTGCTGGTACCCAGCGCGAAAGCACCAAAGAATTTATCTCCTTCACTGCTGTCTCCAAGATCCCATAAAATACGTAAATCAAAGGGCGAGAGGGCCGCATTAGTTTGCGGACCGGAAACGGTGAGGTTGCCTTCGTCATCAGCATCCACCAGCACATAATCCATCATATAATTGTCGGATGAGGCTGAAGAGCCTTCCCAGTTCTGTACCACGATAAACCAGGTGCCGGCTTCAGGATTCAGCCGGTCGACGACTTCATCGGCTTCAAGAGAACTGCTTTCTTCGCGGATCTCATCGTCTGAAGGGCTGCCATCGCCATCGGCGTCATAAACAAGGAACAAATCCAGGTCACTGGCGGTGGCATCATAAATTTCTGCATATAAACGCAGCGCACCGTCTTCTACGTTGATTTCTGTGATCACAGTACCGCCGGCAGAATCAAACAGTTCGTCAGGTGTCGGATCTTCACTGACTGTCTCAACTACGGTGGTTACCTGTGTTAATCCGTAAGACTGAAAGTTAAAAGACTCAATTTCTGCTGTCGTAACATCTTTAAGTAAACGGCTGTCTTCATTCCGGTGGGCTGTCAGATCAACAAACTGAGGAATACTGCCATTCGAAGCATACACAGCAACGGGGATGTGTAAATCAGGTGAGGTACTGCTGGTGAGATTTACACTGCCATATGCCCAGGCGTAGTTAGTGGTTCCGAGGGTATCCATGGTAAATGTGAGGGTCTGCGACTGTCCGCTTGCCAGCGAGAAAGAGGAGGGCGATACCGTTGTGCTTAATCCGGACGTCACTGCTGTTGCAGTCACTTGCCAGCTTCCTGACCGTGTTGCCGTAACTGTACGGGTCCAGCTGCATGAGGTGACGCAATTTTCATCCACTACGGCGGGCACGTTAAGAGAACGCGGTTCGCCGCCTTCCTGCGGATTTGCAGCGGAATAGTTCGCCGCGGTTTCCTGCATAATAAGCCCGGTTTGCGTGGCCGCGTCTACCTGCAGACGGCCTGCACCCATTTCAAACCAGTTGGCCGCAACATCTGTACCCGAAAGCGCCACACCGGTATTGGCTGTCATCATCATGGCTGAGCGGATGTTATCAGGTGTCCAGGACGGATGATCCTGCTTAAGCAGTAAAGCCGCGCCGGCCACATGGGGACTTGCCATGGATGTACCTGATGAATATGCATAGTCTGCAGGGGCAGGTCCGGATTCTTCATGTCCATAGTGTTCATCTGCCCATGCAGCATAAATTTCTACACCGGGAGCAGAAATCACGGGCGACAATGTACTGATTGAACTGTTCGGACCGCGGGAAGAAAAGTCTGCCAGTTTATCTGCGGTTGTTTCATCAGTGACAACCTCAGCGGATGCGTCAGTGATAGTGACACGATGACCGGAACCGGATGCCAGCCATTGTTTCAGTGCATCGCCGGCATCAGCATCTATATGAATACCCGGGACTACATAGGCATCGTTAGCCAGAAAGCTGTCACCGCCCTGCACATTAGCCAGCACGTAACCTGCGGCACCGCCTTCAGCGACATTTTTAGCTTTCTGGATCCGCGCAATATCACCACGGTCACAAACAACAATTTGTCCGCTGAATGTACCGGCAGGATAGGGTTCCAGGCACTGACCGGGATCGCCGGATGGATCGTTGCCGTTGGGAAAATCGCCGGCGTACACGATATCAGCGGTAATTGAACCGGTGTTACTGAAACCTTGCATAGCTGAAGGGGTGTAACTGCCACCGGAAAAGTTTGTGATGGATTTTTCATACGACACTGTGATGCCGTGAGATGTGGCAGCAACAGCGGTCATCCAGGGGGCATGCTTGTCAGTTGTTGCATCATCGGGCCCGTCATTGCCCGCAGACTGGGCAACAAAAATTCCGGCATTATGGGCATTCAGCCACGCACGGTTTAAAGGTCCGTCCCAGGGAAAGTCGCCGCCTGAAATAGACATGTTCACGGCATCCACAATACCGCTGTCAATAATGTCTTCAACGGCATCCAGCATGACGGACTCAAGACACCCGGTATAAGTGTCATCATCTTCACCGGGATAGCATACCTGATAAGAAATAAGATTCGCATGAGGTGCAACGCCGGAGACTTCTTCAAAAATATAACCGGTTTCCACACCGTCACTGACAGTTTGATCGTAGTCGGGGATCACTTCCGCAACATTATAAAGAATGTTACCTGCAGCGGTTGCTGCTACATGAGAGCCGTGACCGTTGTAATCCTCACCGTTTTCGGGGAGTCCTGACGGAAAAATATCAGTGTCGGAATAGGCATTAACAATCGCCGGATAACTGTATACGCCGATGAGCTTGTCATTACACAAAGCAGGATAGCTTCCTGCACAGTCTCCGAGGTAATTTCCGTTACCCAGCGGGTTGGTGTGAGCATAACCATCGTCACCGGTGGCCGCAAAAGACGGGTGATCTGTGTTGATGCCGGTATCCAGAACCGCAACCACCATGCCTTCACCCAGCACATCAGAGCCGGACGCGGTTTCTGTACCGTCCCACATCTGCGGGGCGCCGATAGTGGCCGGTCCCACATAGGCATTCAGTTTGTGTAACGTGTCACGGCGTACTTTTTTTACCCCTTCTGTTTGTGACAAGGTTTTCGCCTGCGCCGGGGTGAGCTTTGCAGCAAAACCGTTAAAGGCCAGTTGATACTGTGCAAGGGCTTTTGGTGTGTCTGTGCCATCAGCGATGGCTGACAATACAGTTGACTGGCGGTTCTTAAGGTGACGGCGGTACTGAACGACTGCATCAGAGCGTGTATTTAACTTATTGCGTCTTTTTTCTGATGACGTCGCAGTAAAACCTTGCAGACCTCCTTCATAGGTGGCCACAGGACTTTCATCCAGTTCAACAATGTAAACGGATTTACCGGATTTATGTTTTGCCGTATCCGCCATCAGCGGTAATGAAATAATGCTGCTACTCAGCGCAAATGAAACCGCTAAGGCGATTCGACAATTCATACACTTCTCCCGTTGCCGCGCGCGTTTTTACTTTTTCAGTTAAAAGCTTATACCAGATTTTATATATCACAGGCGAGTTTTACACTCAGGCTGCCTGAACATCAGTACGTAAAAGTATACCTTCTTAAATATGAACGGCTTATGAACCATTGTCTTTCATTAAACTTTTTATACGGGATGGCTAATGTAAAGTTAAGTGTGGTCTTATTTTAAATCAATGTTAAAACCGTAGGATAAAATGACCACGTGAAACCTGTTGAGGCGGATAACCATTTTCCCTTATTGATGGGACCACCTGCATTTAGCAACACGTATTTTGAGAATTCACACTAGCATTATCACTATCGATATTGCCGTAGCGGCACCACTTAATGAGGGCTTAGTTGTGCAGGACAGAAATCATCTCGCCAGCGTGAAAACCACCCGTCAGGTAAAAATAATAGAAAATGGCCTGATAGACATCCCCATGCTGCAAATTCTGCAGCCGGACGGTACGGTACACCCGGACGCTGAAGAACCGGACATCACCCGTGATACCGCAGAAAAAATGCTGGAAGTGATGCAGTTTATCCGCATTCTTGATGAACGGATGGTGGCGGCGCAGCGTCAGGGCAGAATCAGTTTTTATCTGGCTTCTACCGGTGAAGAAGCGGCTGCCGTTGCCAGCGCAGCAGCATTAACTAACGATGACATGATCATGTCTCAGTATCGCGAGCAGGGCACACTGGCATGGCGCGGATATAAAACTGAGCAGTTTATGAATCAAATGTTCAGCAATGAAAAGGATCCGAATAAAGGTCGTCAGATGCCCATCCATTATGGTGATAAAGCGCTTAATTTTATGACCATCTCTTCTCCCTTAGGTACACAGATCCCCCAGGCATCAGGCTATGCCTATGGCCAGAAAATGGCCGGCAAAAAGGCGCTGACGATTTGCTATTTTGGTGAAGGTGCGGCGTCAGAAGGAGATTTTCATGCCGGCCTGAATATGGCAGCGGTATTGCGCTGTCCGGTCATCTTCTTTTGCCGAAATAACGGCTATGCCATTTCAACCCCCGCTGAAGAACAGTTCGCTGGTGACGGTATTGCCAGCCGGGGGATTGGGTACGGGGTGAAAACGATCCGGGTGGACGGTAATGATCCACTGGCTGTCTATGCCGCCACCAGACAGGCAAAGGAAATTGCGCTTAAAGAAGCGTGTCCGGTGCTTATTGAAGCGATGACTTATCGTCTGGCGGCCCATTCCACCTCCGATGATCCCAGTGGTTACCGGTCTAAAGATGAAGAAGAGAAGTGGCGCCAGAAGGATCCGGTATTGCGTTTAAGTGAGTGGCTCAAATCAAAAGGCTGGTTTGACGCGGACGCTGTAGAAAAGCGTAAAACAGTGACCCGCGAGTCGGTATTAGCGGCCCTTAAAGAAGCCGAGAAAGTACCGGTTAACCCCATCGACGATATTGTGACAGATGTATACGACCACGTTCCCCGGCATCTCAACGATCAGCTTCAGGCACTTAAGCAACACATCGCCCGTTATCCGCAAGCGTATCCGAAAACAGCAGGGAGAATAAAATAATGGCAAAAATGAATCTGCTGCAGGCAATTAACAATGCGCTTATCACTGTCATGACAGAAGACGAGCGTGTGATGGTATTCGGTGAAGATGTGGGTCATTTTGGCGGTGTATTCCGTGCCACCAGTCATTTACAGGAGAAATTTGGTAAAGGCCGCTGTTTTAATACGCCGCTTACGGAGCAGGGCATAATCGGCTTTGCCAACGGTCTCGCTGCGCAGGGTTCAGTGCCGGTAGCTGAAATCCAGTTCGGTGATTACATTTTTCCGGCCTTTGACCAGATCGTTAACGAGACGGCGAAATTCCGTTACCGCTCCGGCGGACAATTCAGTTGCGGCACACTGACCATCCGCACGCCGTACGGCGGCGGCATTGCCGGCGGACACTATCACAGCCAGTCACCGGAAGCCTTTTTTGCTCATTGTCCGGGCCTACGGATTGTGGTGCCGCGTAACCCATATCAGGCAAAAGGTTTGCTGCTTGCTTCTATCCGTGACGACAACCCGGTGTTATTCATGGAGCCGAAACGCCTGTACCGGGCATCAGTTAGCGATGTGCCTGAAGAGGACTATGAATTGCCGCTGGGGAAAGCGGATGTCGTGCAGGAAGGAAAAGATATCACCCTGGTTGGCTGGGGTGCTCAGATTGAAATTCTGCAAAAGGCCGCCGAAAAAGCGCTGGATGACGGCATTAACTGCGAAATTATTGATTTGCGCAGTATTGCCCCCTGGGATGCGCAAACCGTCGCTGAGTCCGTGATGAAAACAGGCCGCTTACTTATCAATCATGAAGCGCCGCTGACCGGAGGCTTTGCCAGTGAGATTGCTGCAACTATTCAGGAGCAGTGTTTCCTGTACCTGGAAGCGCCGGTTGCCAGAGTTTGCGGTCTGGATACGCCGTATCCGCTTTCTCATGAAAAAGAGTACATCCCGGATGAACTTAAAACTTACGAAGCCATTCTCCGTACCATGCATTACTAAGGGCAAACGACAATGACGACAGAATTTATATTGCCTGATATCGGCGAAGGTATCGTGGAATGTGAACTCCTTGAGTGGCTGGTAGCCGAAGGGGATGTGATAGAAGAAGATCAGCCCGTTGCTGAGGTGATGACAGACAAAGCCACTGTACAAATTCCTGCCATGCATGCAGGTACGGTAATGAAACTTCACTATCAACCGGGAGACATCGCTAAAGTGCATGCGCCCCTGTTCGCCATGGCTACGTCAGGACAGGTTACAAAGCAGGAACCTGAAGCTGAAAGCGCTGCTTCACAAGATCATCCGGCCAGTACAAGTACCGCTACTAATGCCAGCGCCGGCGCAGGTGAAGACTTTTTACTGCCGGATATCGGTGAAGGCATTGTTGAATGTGAGATTGTGAAATGGCAGGTCACTGAGGGTCAGTCTGTTGAAGAGGACCAGGTGGTTGTGGAAGTCATGACTGACAAAGCCGTGGTGGAAATCCCTGCCAAACACGCCGGCGTGATCACCAGGCTTTATTACGGTGAAGGTGATATTGCAAAAGTGCATGCACCTTTGTTTGCCCTGGATCATAACGACAGTGCCGGTACTTCTTTGCAAAGCGGGCCCGCTCATACACAGGCTGAAGCCACGACTTCTCAAACAGCAACTCCTGAAGCGACAACCTCTGAGAGCGCCGCACGGGAAGGCAGTTTTGAGCCGCCGGTGGCGATTCCCGGAAAAGTACTGGCCAGTCCGGCCGTTCGCCGAATCGCCAGAGAGCACAATATCGATCTCAAATCGGTGCAGGCTTCGGGTAAAAAAGGCAGAGTGCTCAAACAGGATGTCTATCGTACAGCAGAGTCGTTAAATGCAAACAATGATCTTAACGATGCCTCAAAGCAGACAAAAACGGCATCAGAAGATACCGGACGACCTGTTGAGTCAGGTGGCAAACGTACAGAGAAGGTGCGGGGATTACAGGCGGCGATGGCAAAACAAATGCAATTGTCAGTGCAAACAATTCCTCATTTTACGGTAAGTGATGAACTGGTGATGGATAAGCTCATTGCACTGCGCGCTGAGCTTAAACCGGCCTTCGAAGCGAAAGACGTTAAACTCAGTTTTATGCCGTTTTTCATTAAAGCACTGTCTCTGGCATTAAAAGAATTTCCGGTGATCAACAGCCAGATGTCTGATGACGGTGAATATTTGCATTACTTTGACGATCATAACGTCGGCTTTGCCGTAGACAGTAAAATTGGCCTGCTGGTGCCGAATATTAAACGGGTTCAGGATTTAAGCCTGTTTGATATTGCTTCACAGATGCAGACTATTATTGAGCAGGCCAGAGAAGGTAAAGTGCCGGCAAGTGCATTGAAGGGCGGTACCGTGTCGGTTTCCAATATTGGTGCACTGGGTGGTATTACTGCCACGCCGGTAATCAATAAACCTGAAGCGGCTATCGTAGCGCTGGGTAAGACGCAAAAACTGCCCAGGTTCGATGATAACGGGAATGTGACAGCGCAGCATATCATGCATGTTAACTGGTCCGGCGATCACCGCATTATAGATGGTGCAACCATGGTGAAGTTTAATAACCTGTGGTGCCATTATTTGCAGAACCCGTCAGCCATGCTGATGCATCTGGCCTGATAAACGGATGTGGAGTAAAGAGCCGGCTTATGGCTCTTTCTCTGCAAAATAACGTGTTACAATAACGTTCTTAATTCATGCGGAACGGATTGTTTGTGTTAAGTTATAAACATGCCTTTCATGCCGGTAACCATGCGGATGTGATCAAACATTTGTGCTGGACCGGTGTCATTCAATACCTGAAGAAAAAAGAGAAGCCTTTCACGCTTTTCGATACCCATGCCGGGGCCGGTTGCTACCCTTTGAACAGTGAGCAAACTCAGAAGAACCGTGAGTTTGAGTCTGGTTTCGACCCGTTGTCCGGGGTCAGTGCAACGTCGCCGTTGCTTGCATCTTATTTAAGTGCCATGAACGTTTACTGGCAACAACAACAGTATCCGGGGTCGCCGCTTATTGCTGCCAGAGGCTTACGTTTGCAGGATACCGCGCACCTTATGGAACTGCATCCGGCAGAGGCGGGGATTTTGTCTGAAGTGATCAGAGGCGTGGGTGCCGGTAATGCCCATGTGCATCACCGTGACGGGCTGGAAGGACTGATAGCGATGACGCCGCCGAACCCTAACCGTGGTGCCGTGCTTATTGATCCGCCTTATGAACGCTTTGAAGAATATGCCGATGTTACACGCACGGTAACTAAACTTTTCCGTCGCTGGCAGAATGCGCAGGTTGTTCTGTGGTATCCGTTGTTGTCTGCCCGGGCGGGTAAAAAGTCCGGCGCCAGCGAGAACATGGTCGATGACTTAAAAGACATTGCAAAAACCGCTTTTGTGGCAGAACTGCATGTAGCGTCGCCGGATGACGATACCGGTATGTACGGTTCCGGCGTACTGGTGATGAATCCTCCCTGGCAATTGGATGAACAACTCCGCGAAGCGCTGGATGAAGTGTGTTCTCACCTCGGCGCTGACAGTCATGCCAGTGTGACCTGGCTTAAACAGGAAGCTGACGATTGACACAACCCCGCGGGCTTAAACATTTTTATATTCCGGAAGATCAGTCTGTCTATCTTCTGGCACATAAAGATGCCGTCAAGCTCAGGAACTGGGTTGAGTTATGTAATCAGCAGCTACGGCAACTTGGATACACGCAAACGGGCCTGATCGGTAAAGGTGCATTCGGCTTTGTATTCGCCGGCGTGTCACCCGGCGGTGAGCATCGTGTTTTCAAATTCTCCCGGATCAACCTGCCACAGCATGTTCAGGACCGGCTGGAGGAAGAAGCCTTCATGCTGGCGCAGATCAAGCATCCTCTGGTTCCCGCATTGTGTGAATTCCAGCAAATAGGTAAACAGGCCATTCTGGTCATGCAGCGTGCTGCCGGTGCCGATATGGAACAGGTGAGTTTACGAAAAGGTATGTTACCGCCACGGCTGATAGTGCGTCTGGCGGTACAGATGGGGGAAGTGCTGCTGGCGCTTCGCCGTCATCAGGTAAATCACGCTCCCCGTCCCGTGGTGCACGGCGACATTAAACCGTCGAATCTGGTGTGGGAAAACGACACTGAAACCGCCCGTTTAATTGACTGGGGTTCATCAGTGTTTGCCCAGCTGGATGAAAATGGTCAGCATACCGGCAACAATGTGATGGATTTGATGTCCGGTGATATGCAGCAAACGAATGCACGTCTGGGTGATGTGTACTTTATCGGTGACGAACAGCTGAACGGGGCATTGTCATCTCCGCGTTTCGACGAACAGGGCCTTGCCAGCACGCTGTATGCGCTGGCATCAGGTCAGTCAAGCCGTTATGGCCGCAAAGTGATCACGCCGCTGTCGCTGGGTTTACCCAAAATGCTGGCAAATATTTTAGATTACATGCTGAGTGATGATTTAACTAAACAACGTCAGGGCGGTGATTACTTCTTTAATCACCTGCATGTACTTCGAAGCATGGTATTTACAGAAGATAGACCGGCGGAATACAAAGCCATGATCCCGTGCTGGTGCGCTCCGCAGGAGAAAGATATTGAAACAGTAGTGTACAGCTCCCGTAAATCATTTCTTAGGGAAGCGGCGCTGGTGAATGATGCTGAACTGAAATACATCAACGATGCCCAGTTTGACCGCTATTACAAAAACTATCTTCAGGGGATGGGTGAAACTGAAAAAGGTTTCATCTCTGCTGTCAGCCGGCTGGGCCGTTTTCCGGTAGTGGGTGGCATAGCTATCCGCTGGATGCCCGACGGCATTTATGTGGATTCAAGTCTGAATTTGTACGATGAAAGTCTGAAAGTCTCCTTTGAACAGTCGGTGAACAACGTGATCACGCTGGCCAGGGCTATCCACCGTAAAGGGATATTCAAGTGTTGTCTGTTTAATGCCAAAGACACACTGCACATTGAAAGGCAGGATGAGTCAGAGCCTTTTATTCCCGGCAGTGAATGCGTGATCCCTTTTGAGCTATCCAGAGCGCCGGTTGTGCAGGATAACAGCCGGACGCACTCTTATTTTGAAGACGGTGATGACCCGGATGAACTATTACGTCTGCCAGCCAGTATTATGTCGGTACTGGAAGAACTGAACACAATTCATCATACCGGATGCGTGATATTTGAAGCATTGCCGGCGCATCTGAAAATCCACAGTTATTATACGCTGCTTGATCACAGCCAGCGGGAACGCTTCACAGCGTTACTGGCGGCGCTGGTTCAGGCAGTACCTGATATCAGGGGGATAGGCATTTCCGGCTTTATGAAATTGCCGTATAAAGATACCCGTTACTTTGAGCATTGTGCTCAGTTGCCTGAAAAGTATTACCCCCGTAACCCGAAACAAGCGAATATGGAGACAATAAACGCACATGGCTGAAGTTAAACTCGCTTCACTGATGGAGCTGGAGACTATCGAACAGGGGATCTACCGCGCACAAAGCTGGGATCTCGGATTTCGTGCACTGTTTGGTGGTCAGGTGTTAGGTCAGGCCCTCTCGGCGGCCTACAAGACCGTAGGCGGCGGATTTACTGCCCATTCATTCCACAGCTATTTTCTGTTACCCGGCGATGCCAAAAAGCCGGTCATGTATGATGTGGAAATTGTCCGCGACGGTCGCAGTTTCTGTACCCGTCGGGTGAAAGCCATTCAGGAAGGACGAAATATTTTTTATATGACGGCGTCTTTTCAGTTACCCGAAGACGGGATGGAGCATCAGTTTGCCGTCATGCCCGACGTACCACCGCCGCAGGATATCACGCCCGATATCGCTTTCTATGAAGCCAATTATGAAAAACTTGCCCGTCCGATGCAGGAAGCACTGAGTTATCATAAGCCGGTTGATATCCGTACGGTTGACGCCGTGAATTCATTTTCTGCAAAGAAACGTGATCCGCTACGTTATATCTGGTTGCGTGCGCAGGAAGAAATGGGCACTGATGCACAAATTAACCAGGCGTCACTGGCCTATGCGTCTGACTATCATTTTTTAAGTACAGCATTGCAGCCCCACGGTGTTTCTATGGCCGACCGTGCATTGCGTATTGCCACCATTGACCATGCTATGTGGTTCCACAAACCGGTGAATTTTAATGAATGGCTGTTATACGTGGCAGAAAGCCCGTTCAGCGGCAATGCCCGTGGCATTGTGAAAGGTCAGATATTCAACCGGCAGGGTGAGCTGGTGGCTTCTACCATGCAGGAAGGATTGATGCGTAAAATTGACCGGCAGGGTGAATAACTGTGCCGGTTATTCTCCGGCGGTAACTGGCCGGTGAATTATTTTTTCGCAGAATAAAAAATGCCCGGAATTTTCATCCGGGCCTAGGGGAATGGCTCATTGCTGAGCCGTGCGCTAACTTTTACAAGGGAGAAGTTTTGTGAACTTATTCACAACGGATCGTAACTATAGAACAAAACCGCTCACTTTATAAACAAATTTTTGAAAAAATTTATCGATACATTATCAGAGACTTATTCTCAGTTCCATCCCTGTTTAAAAAACAACAGCTTATTTCTGCTCTGACCAGCCACCAGGCTGAACAAAAATTACCCACAGGTTGGCCACATTTTATTCAACAGAACGAATCTAAATCACGGTGAATGATTAACCGCCATAGCCATTCATCTTATTTATACCGGGAATGTGCAATTGTCCGTAAGCGTTGATAGTGCCACAATAGTTTTACATTTAAATTGCAGTCTGAGGCACGATTATGACAACACCATCAACTTTTATTCCGCCAGAGCGTACCTTAATGGGGCCTGGTCCTTCTGATGTTTCTCCCCGTGTACTTAATGCGATGTGCCGGTCTACCCTGGGGCACCTTGATCCGCTGTTTGTTCAGCTTATGGATGAAACAAAGGCGTTACTTCAATATGCATTTAAAACGACCAATGCGCTGACCATGCCGGTTTCTGCACCGGGGTCGGCGGGTATGGAAGCCTGTTTTGTTAACCTGGTAGAACCGGGCGATAAAGTCATCGTCTGCATCAATGGCGTATTTGGTAACCGCATGGTGGAGAACGTAGTCCGCTGTGGTGGTGAGGCCATTAAGGTTGAAGATGAATGGGGACATCAGTCTGATCTCAACAAAGTAGAATCAGCGCTGAAAGCCCACCCTGATGCTAAAATTCTGGCCTTCGTGCATGCAGAAACTTCTACCGGCGTGCGTAACGACGCTCAGGCCCTGTGTAAACTGGCACAGCAATACGATTGCCTGACCATTGTGGATGCCGTTACCTCGCTGGGCGGTATTGAAGTTGATGTGGATGGCTGGGGCATAGATGCCATTTATTCCGGTTCGCAAAAATGTTTAAGTTGTGTGCCGGGTTTATCTCCTGTGTCTTTCAGCGACCGTGCAGTTGACGTTATCAAAGGACGTAACACGCCGGTTCAGAGCTGGTTTCTCGATATGAATCTTATCGTCGGATACTGGGGGCAGGGCGGCAAACGGGCTTATCATCATACCGCGCCGGTTAACAGTATTTATGCCCTGCACGAATCACTGGTCATGCTGAAAGAAGAAGGTCTGGAGCAGGCATGGCAACGCCATGAGCAGGGGCATGCAAAGCTGGTGGCTGGTCTTGATAAACTGGGTCTGTCTATGGCTGTGGATGAGGCATACCGGTTGCCTCAGCTGAATGCTGTTGTTATTCCTGACGGTGTGGACGATGCACAGGTGCGCAGTCAGTTGCTGAATGATTTTAATCTGGAAATCGGCGCCGGTCTTGGTGCGCTGGCCGGAAAAGTCTGGCGTATCGGTCTTATGGGATATGCGTGTAAAGATCGCAATATCGACCATTGTCTGGCCAGCCTTGAAAAGGCGATCCGCTAGTAAGCATCACTGAGCCGGATACCCGGCTCAGGGTTTTAATGCCAGTACCAGCCAGCCCGTTATCAGCGCAATGGCAAAACTCATCAGCGTGCCCAGCATCATGTATTCTGTCAGTCTCATATCCCGTTCCCGGGACAGATCACCTACGCGGAACACGGTTTTTGTTGCCACCAGAAAACCCAGCCCTGTGTATTCATCGACAAGAATAAAAGACAGCGCCAGTAATCTTTCAACATAACCAATCCAGCGCCCGGCATTGCTCAGGCTTTTTCCTTCTTCTTCACCCTGCGTTTTCTTCAGTTGTTCAGCATGTTGTGACAACAGTTGCCCGATAAGAATACTGGCCGGTTTAAAAATAATGATATATCCGGTGAGGTAGAGCAGGTTTTCACGGGTCAGCCAGATGGCTTTACTGGTCAGCAGCGTAGCGATATCCATTTTGGTGAATGACAGAGCGACCAGCGCGATAACCAGAAAGTGAGCAAGCTGGTCCAGTGCAAAGGCAAGGTGACTTTTGTGTCCTGCTTTCGCCCAGTCGATGAGAAAATGACTGACAGTAATGACACCGGCTGCTGCCAGTCCCTGCCATAATCCCGCATCAGCCAGCCACAGCGCCACCAGAGCAAGTGCCGCATGTACACCGGCATGAAGAAACAGTGACGGTGATTGCAACCCTTTGTTATGACGGCACTGGATCCATTTAGCCGGTTGCAGGTAAAAATCGCCGATAAAATGGGCGCTCAGCAAAAGCAGAAAGAGTGTCATCCGGCATCGTCCTTTAAGTTGGTGACATAATGAATAAATGGCTCCAGTAAATCCCCGCCGGCCGCTTTCAGGCGTTCGCTGATATTTTGCCGTGAGGTTTGCTGTTGTTCTGCCAGAACCTGGTGTAACGGAAACCCCAGATGAATGTAATGGTACAGCAAATCAGCCTGTTTTTTACTGAGCCGGTTCAGTATGTAGCTTAACTGTGTGCAGATGATACCGGTAGCGATTTGCTGTTCTGCCAGCGGAGTGCGTACAACGATTTCTCCGCTGCGGGCTTCGTCCAGAGCGCGGCCTGATTCAACAAATACCTTGCCGGAAGATGTACCGGGCGTGGCTTTTATCACGGCATCACTGCCTGTTGCCAGCGCCTGGGTGCAATTGACCTGCAACCCGTCTATCTGACTGTTGAGATAGAGCTTGAGTTCAAGCATGGCGGTAACGGCGTCCTCCGGTTTTTCGAAAACAAACTGAAAGCCGTCGCCGCGGAATATTTCGTATAAACAGCCTGTCCTTGCTTTTATTGCCTCACACTGGCGGGTTAGCGCCGACATGGTGTGCTGGTAATCAGAGGACGTCAAGGCGGTGGATTTGACCAGATCGCCGGTAAGGACCGCAGCCATAATGTTGTTATCCCTGGTTATTTCGTTACCAAGCAAGATTATACCCTTGCTTTTTAATATGCAAGCCCTGAGTCTTGCTTTTCCTTTTGCAAGGACAGGATGTTGCATAGGAAATGACGCTGAATACCGGATGCTATCACCGGCTTTATCGTACAGAGTTCTCCGTTTGTCATAAATAACATGCGGGCAGAAATAAATCCGGTAGACTACGACGCATAACAATAACAGACACAATAACGGATTATGCTGCATCGTATTTGGTTATCATTCATTGTTCTCGCCTTTCTGGCCACAGTCTGCCAGGCCTTCTTTGGCGCCTCACCGGGTGGCTTTCAGGATGTTATGCAATCTGTCACCAGCATGGCGCAACTCAGCGTGGATATCGCTATCGGTCTGATAGGGGTACTGGCATTCTGGCTGGGTATATTCGAAGTTGCCGAAAAATCAGGCATGATAGAAAAGTTTTCAAGGGTACTGGCACCATTTCTGTGCCGGATCATGCCCGATATTCCCCGCAATCATCCTGCACTTGGCAGCATTACCATGAATATGTCGGCGAACGTACTCGGGCTGGATAACGCTGCTACGCCTTTCGGCATAAAAGCGATGCAGGATATGCAAACTCTGGCAACAGATAAAGAAACCCTCACCAACAGTCAGATCCTGTTTCTGGTACTGAACACGTCTTCAGTGACATTGTTTCCCATTGCGGTTTTTCTCTACCGGGCAGAGCAGGGCGCGGCACAGCCTACTGACGTATTTATTCCTATCTTACTGGCAACCAGCGCTTCTACCATGGCTGGGCTTATCATTACCTGTCTGGTGCAGAGGGTGAACCTGTTTAACCGTGTGGTGGTTTTGTATCTGGCCGGTATTTTTGGTCTGCTGGGTGCAGTGATTGTGTATTTTTCCCATCTGGCAGCAAAAGAGCTGGCAGAGCAGTCTGCCATTGTGGCGAACTTTTTGTTGTTCTCGTTTATTGTTGCGGTACTCGTCACCGGCTGGCGGCGAAAACTCGACACCTATGAATTATTTATAGACGGCGCTAAGAAAGGCTTTAATGTGGCGGTTTCGCTGATCCCGTTTTTATTAGCCATGCTGGTTGCTATTGGCATGCTGAGAGCCAGTGGCATTATGGATATGGTGGTTAACGGCATCGGCTACATGGTTACCGCTTTAGGCGGCGACCCCCGGTTTGTGGATGGCTTACCTACTGCCATTATGAAACCTCTCAGTGGCAGCGGCGCCAGAGCGCTTATGATAGAAACGATGCAGCATCACGGCGCAGATTCTTTCGCCGGCAGACTGGCCTCGGTCCTTCAGGGATCGACAGAAACAACGTTCTACGTTATTGCCGTTTATCTCGGGGCCGTGGGGATCAAGCACTCCCGTTATGCCGTAGCATGTTGTCTGGCGGCAGACTTTGCAGGAATTTTTGCTGCAATTTTAGTCAGTTACTGGTTTTTTGGTTAAGAATTTGTTCACCTGCCGTTCAGTTGACGTAAGCATAATCAGGTCTGACATTTAAATAAGGTGACAGAAATGAATTTAAAACAAATCAGTGCCGCAGTAATCTTCGCAGCAATGCCCGTTCTGGCCAGTGCCCAGGCCATAGAACCGGTTATTCAGGTGAGCGGCAAAGGCTCTTTCTCCGTTGTACCCGATGCTTATACTCTGACATTTGTGATGGAAGAAAAAGGCGAAACCGTTTCTAAACTGAATACACAGATGCAGTCAGACATGAAGTCTGTGCTTAAATTTCTGCTCGACAACGGTATTGAAGAAAAGCACGTGCAGTCCATGCAGGTGAATTTAAATCCGTATTACGAATCTACCCCTCAGGGCCGTGAACAACGGGGATTTGTACTCAGCAGAGAAATTCAGGTAACGGATACGAATATAAATAACTATGACCGTATCATTGACGGCGCTTTATCCCGCGGTATAGATCGTATACAAGGGTTTCAGTTTATTGCCAGTGAGCAGAATAATGCTTACGAAAAGGCCTTGATAAATGCAGTTAAAGACGCCAAATTACGCGCCGGACTGTTAGCAGAAGAACTGGGCGTAAAAACAGGTAAGGTAATTGCAGTGTCAGAGAGCGGCAACAGTTACCCCATGCCGGTGATGAGAATGGAAATGTCCGCGAAGGCCGACAGCTTTTCATCAGCCATGCCCGGTGAACAAGTCGTGGAAGCACGGGTGAACGTCAGCTTCGCGATAGATGAATGAGATTGAGGGTAAGTTGAAAAACGAGTTTTACAAAGAGTTACTGACGCAGGCGAAGGGTTTAATGAGCGGTGAGAGCGATCTCATCGCCAACATGGCGAATTTGAGCGCGTTAATGTTTAACCGCATGGAAAAGGTAAACTGGGCCGGATTCTATTTATATAAAGAGGATCAACTTGTGCTCGGGCCTTTTCAGGGCCAGCCCGCCTGCATACGCATTCCGATGGGCCGCGGTGTATGCGGAACTGCGGCACAAAGCCTGCAAACCCAACTGGTAGAGGATGTCCACGCGTTTGAAGGCCACATTGCCTGTGACGCCGCATCCAATTCTGAAATCGTTATTCCGCTGGTGCTGAACGGCAAATTACTGGGCGTACTGGACATCGACAGTCCCGAATACAGCCGGTTTGACGAAGAAGATAAGGCCGGTCTGGAAGCGCTGGCTGAGGCTTTACTGGATTCTCAGCGATGAAAGAATATGTTGATATCCATGTTGTGCTGGCAACACCTGCCGACATGGAAGACAATTTTGACGAACCCGAAGAGGCAGCAGAGCGGATAAATTTCATTCTGCATTGCATTTACGACAGAGCCGATGAAGATGCGGATACGCACTGGCTTGAGCGTTTATTGCACTATACCTGGGAAACATGGCATCAAACACGCAATTTATTGGACATAGACGACGATGAATTGCTTGATTGGGTTGACCACACGCTGGCAACTTGGGATGATGCTGACAATGAAGATTATTATTAACCACACGTAAAGTATAGATGGAATCACCAGAGAAGTTTTCAAACAGTAAAGAAGTCATCGCCTTTTTGGCAGAAACCTTTCCAAACTGTTTTTCCACCGAGGGCGAAGCACAGCCTCTGAAAATTGGCATTTTTCAGGATCTGGCTCAGCGTTTAGAAAATGAAGAACGGGTTAGCAAAACCTTACTGCGTTCAACATTAAGACATTACACCAACAGCTGGCGTTATCTGCACAGCATCAAAGAAGGCGCTCACCGCGTTGACTTAGATGGTAATCAGGATGCTCAAATTGAAAAAGAGCATGCTGACCACGCAAAACAGCAGTTGGATGAAAGCAAAGCGAAAGCGGCTGAAAAGCGCAAAGCGAAGCAAAAGACCACTGGCGAAAAGCGTCCACCCCAACGCAAACCACGCAGCGAAAATGGTGAAAAACCTCAGCAGCGCGGGAAAAAGGGAACTAAATTTAATTCTGAAAGACCAAATAAAACACCACCGGCCAAACTTACCGATGCCGATTGCCAGCCAGGCACATCCGTTACAGTGAAGTTGGGTAAAGCCCCGATGCATGCGGTAATTACTGAAGTCGCTAAAGACGGTATTCACGTGCAACTTGATTCAGGCATGGTGGTAAAAGTCAACGCAGACGCTTTACGTTTGGCGAATTCCAAGAGGTCGTAATATGAAAGAAATCCTTCGCATTTCCATTGCCAGTGCATTTTTAACCGTTGGCATTGGCGCCGGTGCAACTACTACCACTGAACAGGTAGAAGATTTACCCGTTCTGCAGCAGGAAACACAACACAGTGTGGCTGCAAAAAGGGTAAGTGCTTTGTTCACCAGAGCGCACTACAAGGAAATTGCGTTGGATGACGCTTTGTCGGAAAAAATCTACGACCGTTTTCTCCGCTCTCTCGATAACAACAAACAGGTTTTGTTGAAGTCAGATGTGGATGGTTTCGAAAAGTACCGTGATTCTTTTGATGAAGCGTTAAGTCGCGGCAACCTGTCTATCGCTTATGATATGTATAATCAAAGTGCAAAACGTCGTGTTGAGCGCTTTGAATTTGCGTTAAGCTTGTTAGACAAGCCTTTCAATTTTGAAAAAGCTGACGACAAATTCTATTACGATCGTGAAGACGCAGCATGGCCAACCACAGAAGCAGAGCTGGATGAATTGTGGCGTCAACGGGTTAAATACGATGCGCTTAATCTGATTATGGCGGATAAAACCTGGGAAGAAGCAAAAGACTTACTGACTAAGCGTTATACCCGTGCTATTAAGCGACTGAAGCAAGCTGAGAGTGAAGACGTTTTTCAGACAGTTATGAACTCTTTTGCCCGCAGCGTTGAAGCGCATACCAGTTACCTGTCTCCCCGAAATGCCGACCGTTTCCAGATGGAAATGAACCTGTCATTTGAAGGTATTGGTGCTGTACTTCAAGCAGAAGATGACTTTACTGTAATTAAAAGCATTGTACCGGGCGGCCCTGCAGATAAATCTAATGCGCTGAAACCGGAAGATAAAATTATTGGTGTGGCGCAGGACGACGAAGAGTTCGTGGATGTTGTAGGCTGGCGTCTGGATGAGGTTGTTGATCTCATTAAAGGACCCAAAGGCAGTACCGTACGTTTACAGGTACAAAAAGGCACATCAGATACCAAAGCCATGTCTGTGGTCAGTCTGACCCGTGACAAAATCAAGCTGGAAGACCGCGCTGCGAAATCTGAGGTTTATGAGCCGGAAACCGGCCCGTATGCCGGTGAAAAGTTAGGCGTTATCACAATTCCCAGTTTCTATAACAACCTGCATGCTGACGTGAAAAAAGAACTGGATTCACTGAAAGCTCAGGACGTCAAAGGCATCATTGTCGATTTACGTGGTAACGGCGGTGGTTCGCTGACAGAAGCGACGTTACTCACCGGACTGTTCATTGAAAAAGGACCGGTAGTTCAAATTCGCTATGGCGAAGGCAAGGTGAGTGTTAACCGTGATACTGATGGCGTAGTAACGTACGATGGTCCGTTAACAGTACTGGTTGACCGTTACAGTGCGTCTGCATCTGAAATCTTTGCGGCTGCGATGCAGGATTACAGCCGTGCTTTGATTGTGGGTGAGCAAACCTTTGGTAAAGGTACCGTTCAACAGCACCGCGGACTTGGCCGGATTTACGACCTGTATGACAACCCGCTGGGCAGTGTGCAGTTTACCATTGCGAAATTCTACCGTATCGACGGTGGCAGCACCCAGCACAAAGGTGTCGTACCGGACATTAAGTATCCGTCGCCCATTGATCCGGCAGACTGGGGTGAAAGCCAGGAAGAAAATGCATTACCCTGGGACAGCATTGACCGCGCAAACTATACCACTTTTGGCGACAGCCAGAGTGCACTGGATGTGCTGGCAGCCAAGCACAATGCCCGGGTATTGAAAGATCCTGAGTTTATGTATATCGCCGAAGATATTGACGAGTACAAAAAGAATAAAGACAAAAAATATGTGTCACTGGTGAAATCAGAACGGGAATCAAAGAAAGAAGAATCCCGTGAGAATGATCTGAAACGGGCCAATGAGCGCCTGGCACGTATGGGCGAGGAGCCGGTTGAATCGCTGGACGATTTACCGGATGAGCTTGAAGAGCTGGATCCTTTCCTGGATGAAGCGGCTAACATCACTTTCGACATGTTAGACACCGGTAAATACGCAATACATCAACAATAAAATACATACTACAGGGGCTGGTGCCGGGCCAGCCCCTTTTTTGTACCTATAATAAAAATCACACGACAACAAACGATTAAAACAATAATAAAGGGAATACATCCATGGCAATGCGAGGTGAATTTTCATCACGGATCGGATTCATACTGGCTGCTGCCGGTTCCGCCGTCGGTCTCGGAAATATCTGGGGCTTTCCCACGCAAGTCGCCACTAACGGCGGCGCAGCATTTGTACTTGTTTATCTTCTTTTAGCGTTCGTACTGGCTTATCCGGTATTGATGGCTGAACTCATTATTGGCCGTTCCAACCGTGCGAACATGGTGGACGCGCTGACGAATATCTCAGGTAATGTTTCCGGTACGCTTACCGGCCTGTGGGGCTGTGTCACTGTATCCATGATTCTGGCGTTCTACGGCATAGTCGGTGGCTGGATGCTGGCTTATTTCGCTGACGGCATTGTGCAAACCGCTGGTCTTGAAGAAACTTCAGTCTGGCTGATGGGGTTCTCCGACAGCCGCAATATGATTTTTTGCGGCCTGTTTATGTTACTGACCGCTTCTATCGTATTGGGCGGGGTAAAGTCAGGCATTGAAAAATGGTCAGTGCGTTTAATGCCGACATTGGTTGTGATCATCCTGGCATTGATTGTCTATGTAAGCTTTCAACCCGGGGCCGGTGAAGGCTGGGCAGCCTATCTCTTACCTGATTTCTCACGCATTCTCGATCCGGACTTATTAATCAGCGCCATGGGGCAGGCCTTTTTCTCTATGTCTTTAGGGGTCGGTACTATGCTGGTTTACGGTTCTTATCTGTCTAAGCAGGAAAATCTGCCCTCAATAGGTGCATGGGTTGCACTGGTTGATATCGGTGTAGCAATTATTGCCGGTATGCTCATCATTCCCGCTATGTATGTGGCGCTGAATAATGGCGTAGAAATTTTTACTGAAACCGGCGCGTTAATGGACGGGGACCAGTTGATATTCAATGTATTGCCGGCCCTGTTTGAGTCTATCGGCCCTGTCGGTGTACTGGTGTCCGTGGCGTTCTTTGCCCTGATGGTTATTGCTTCTGTAACGTCTTCAATTTCTATGCTGGAAGTGCCTGTTGCTTATCTGGTTGAGAACCGCAAACAGCCCCGAAGCCGTGCTGTATGGATCATGGCTGCACTGATTTTTGCTGCCAGTTGTATCATCATTCTTAATTTTGAAAGTCTGTTTGGCCTGGTCATTGCTGCGACTACCCAGTACAGTCAGCCTCTACTCGGATTTGCATTGTGTCTGTTTGCCGGATGGGTCTGGCGCAGAGATGCTATTCTGGCGGAACTGAAAGAAGGTTTTGCTGATGCAGAACACAGTCTGTTCTGGAAAATCTGGCCCTGGTATGTGAAATTTGTTTGTCCGGTAGTCATCCTGCTTATGTTCGTCCGTTCTGTCTTATAAGAGTAATAACTACAATGAATAAAACGATTAAAGACCCGTCACTGACGGATGCGCTTATTCCTATTGTTGCACTGGTCATCATGATGGGCAGTGCGGTTTATCTGTTCTCCGACAATTCATCTTTTGGTCCTAACCAGATTGCTCTGTTACTGGGTACCGGCCTCGCTGCTATCATCGGCATGAAAAATGGCCATAGCTGGAAGGAAATCGAAGCAGGCATCGTTAAAGGGATCTCCATGTCACTGGGCGCCTGCCTGATTTTGCTGGCAGTAGGCTCACTGATCGGCACCTGGATGCTGGCCGGTACGGTTCCCACACTCATTTATTACGGGCTTGAGCTACTTAACCCGTCATTCTTCTATGCAGCAAGCTGTCTGATTTGTGCTGTAGTGGCAATGAGTATCGGCAGTTCGTGGACCACAGCGGCCACCGTCGGTGTTGCCCTGATGGGGGTGGCATCCGGAATGGATATGTCGGCAGCAATTACAGCAGGCGCTGTTGTTTCCGGCGCGTATTTTGGCGATAAAATTTCACCTCTTTCAGAAACAACGAATCTGGCACCGGCAGTGGCGGGAACGGATTTATTTGAACATATCCGTTACATGCTCTGGACAACGATCCCCAGCTTTATTATTGCTTTAATCCTGTTTGTTATTCTTGGCTTCAGTGAGTCCGATGCAGCTTCTCTTGAGCGCATCGAGCAAATGCAGACATTATTGGGTCAATCATTTTCTTTGGGCTGGTATCTGCTCATTCCGCTGGTCGTGTTACTGACGCTGGCGGTGAAGAAAATGCCGGCATTTCCGGCGGTATCCATCGGTGCGCTGCTTGGTGGTATCTGGGCCGTGGTGTTTCAGGGGGATGTTGTCGCCGGCATGGCGGACGCGCAGGATTCACCGGCCATCGGTACGCTGAAAGTGGTGTGGACTTCATTGTTCGACGGTGTCAGTTTTTCCACGCCGGATGAAAACTTAAATGCGCTGCTAAGCCGTGGTGGTATGTCATCAATGCTGAATACTATCTGGCTGATTATCTGCGCGATGTCATTTGGTGCCGTACTTGAGCGGGTTGGCCTGCTTAAGCGGGCAGTGAGTGCAATTCTTCATGGTGCGAAGTCTGCCGGTGACATGATCAGCCGGACGATTCTTACCTGCCTGGGTACAAATCTGGTAACGGCTGATCAGTATATGTCGATTGTTATGCCCGGCCGTATGTACAAACAGGAATTTGAAAAGCGCGGACTGAACCAGCTTAACCTGTCCCGTAGCCTTGAAGACGGCGGAACACTGACATCACCGTTAATTCCCTGGAACACCTGTGGTGCTTACATGCAGGGCGTATTAATGGTGCATCCGTTTGAATACATCTTCTATACTTTCTTTAACGTAATTAATCCTGTCCTCGCGATTATTTATGCGTATCTGGGCATCAAAATTCTTCGCCTGGACCCTCCCTTCGAGCGCAAAGAGGACGACGGGGAGCGCGCATAACTTTCTTTTTTAAGGAGTACTTATGAGCGTCAATGCAAAACGCCGGCTGGACTACCAGCCGCCGCTTTTTACCATTTCACGGGTAATCATGGATGTAAAACTGCATCCGGTCGCCACACGTATTACAACGAAATCCACAGTAGAAAGAGCAGGGAATCACAATGAACCTCTGTTCCTTGATGGCGAAAAACTCACTTTACATTCTGTAAGCGTTAACGGGCAGCCTTATACCGCCTATGATTTACAGGATGCCGGATTACTACTGAAAGACGTACCTGACAGCTTTGAACTGGTCATCGAGACAGAAACAGACCCGCAAAACAATCAGGCACTGGAAGGCCTGTATCTTTCTGATGGCGTATTTTGTACACAGTGCGAGGCAGAAGGCTTCCGCCGCATTACTTATTTCACTGACCGCCCCGATGTACTGGCGAAATATACCGTCACTGTCAGCGGCGATAAAAAGCAATATCCCACGTTACTGGCAAATGGTAATCCTGTGGATTCAGGGGAAGAAGCCGACGGGACTCACTGGGTTACCTGGGAAGATCCTCATCCTAAACCCAGCTATCTTTTTGCGTTAGTGGCCGGTGATTTTGATTTGCTGGAAGACACCTACCGGACCACCAGCGGCCGCGACGTTAAGCTTGAGCTGTATGTGGATAAAGGTAAGCGTGAACGGGGTCATTTTGCTCTGGAATCTCTGAAACGGGCGATGAAGTGGGACGAAGACACTTTTGGTCTGGAATACGATCTCGATATCTACATGATTGTCGCCGTGGATTTCTTCAATATGGGCGCCATGGAAAACAAAGGCCTGAATATCTTCAACAGCAAATTTGTACTGGCGGATCAGGACAGTGCCACTGACGACGACTTTTTCAACGTAGAATCTGTCATCGCCCACGAATATTTCCACAACTGGACCGGCAACCGCGTTACCTGCCGTGACTGGTTCCAGCTGAGCCTGAAAGAAGGTCTCACTGTTTTCCGTGATCAGCAATTCAGCGCCGACATGACTTCAGCGCTAAGCAACCGGATAAAGCATGTACGTGTGATGCGGGAACATCAGTTTGCTGAAGATGCCAGTGCGATGAGCCATCCTATCCGTCCTGATGAAGTGATTGAAATGAATAACTTCTACACAGTGACGGTATACGATAAAGGCGCTGAAGTGATCCGCATGTTCCATACGCTTCTCGGCCCTGAGGGCTTCCGAAAGGGCATGGATGAGTATTTCCGGCGTCACGATGGTCAGGCAGTTACCTGCGACGATTTTGTTGCAGCTATGCAGACTGCAACAGAAAAAGATCTCAGTCATTTCGCACGCTGGTACAGTCAGTCCGGTACACCGGTCCTGGCCGTTGAACGGGTTTATGACAAACAGAAGCGTACTTTGCACATTACGCTGTCACAGCACACACCGCCGACGGCAGATCAGGCAGAAAAACAGCCCCTGTATATTCCTGTGGCGTTTGAATGTATTGACGACAATGGTCATCACTACAGCGATTATGAAAGCCTGGTACAGAATGGACTGGTGATCGTGGACAAGCCATCAGTGTCTCTGACTTTTTCGGATGTTCCTGAGTCCTGTTTACCCGTTGTGCTGGGGAATTTCTCTGCGCCAGTGCGGGTAGATAACCCTTTATCTGCCAGAGAATTACTGCAGATTTTCCGTTTTGCTGATGATCCGTTTAATCGCTGGGATGCCATGCAGTCGCTTTACGACTGGTGTATCGGTGAAATAGAGCAGGGCGCAGCCATCCCCGATACGGTTTGGGATTATCTGCGTGAAGTGTTACATGATGAAAAGGCTAATCATGAGCTGCTTGGCGAGTGTTTATCAGTGCCCAGTTTTGAAACTTTGTGTCAGAGCCGCAGCCAGATAAACGTTAAGGCACTGTGTGCAGCCAGAGAAGCATTCTGCCAGCAGTTTGCTGACGCGTTACATGACGGACTGATTGCTGTGTGGCAGGCTATCGAAACCACGGACTACGTCTACGATCAGCGTAATGTGAATGCCCGCCGTTGCAAGAATGTGGTACTCGGCCATCTTGCCCGAACATCTCATGGCGCATCGCTGATACGGGCACAATACGACAGTGCCGACAATATGACTGATGCTCTGGCATCGTTAAAGGCTGCGCAAATCTGTGACGGGGAACTCTTCAGTGACTTAATGACCCGGTTCGGTCAGCGCTGGGAGAAAGAACCTCTGGTGCTGGACAAATGGTTCGCTTTGCACGCTACCACTGAGCGGGAAGATATTCTGGCACACATCACCATGCTTAAGTCGCACCCTCAGTTCAGTATCGGTAATCCGAACCGGGTCCGCGCACTTATCGGTAGTTTTGCTTTTTACAATTCCACCGGTTTTCACTCTGAAGACGGCAGCGGTTATGAATACGTAACCAATTATCTGATTGAACTTGATAAACAGAACCCTCAGGTGGCTTCACGCATCGTTACACCACTTACACAGTGGCAAAATTATGCGCCGGTGCACCAGCAACTCATGAAAGCCCAGTTGCAACGGTTGCTGAACCATGAAGGTTTAAGTAAAGACGTGTTTGAAAAAGTCAGTAAGAGTCTGGCCTACGAAAAACGTGACTGATACTACCTATTTTTTTACTCTCTCCTTATCCTACAGCCGGTGTCAGGCGTTTTATGAAAGCGCCGGCGCCTCTGCTGTACTCACTTCAGAATCCGGCAAAAGGGTACAAATACCTGTAAGCCGGCTTCGTCCCTTCGTCGACAGCCGCGGTCTTACCGGCCGGTTCCGGCTCCTCGTCAGCCCCGAAAATAAAATAAAATCCTTCGAGCGATTAAGATAATTTCAGCTAAAAACTGGCGATTTTGCCACTTTTGTTCAATAACTAGTTGAAAGGAAAAATGTTATTACTAGTGTTAACTGGTACGATTAGTTCTTGCGAAACAGGGAAAATGATGTAATCATTTTGTTAACTACCTTGGTTGGTCACACGTCTGCGCGTCGCTACCTGTTATCGTATGCGCTGGATCAGGAGAATAAAAACTATGACAATTAGGCATAGCACATTTAAAAAGACACCAGTTGCCGCTGGTATCATTGCCTTACTTGGTGCCGCCTCTCCGGCTTTAGCCGCAAACTGGCAATTTGGAGATGTTTCAGTATCACTGGATTCCACGTTTACGCTGGCGACCAGTATCCGTGCTGAAGACAGAGACTATAAATTAATCGGTAACAGCAACCATCCCCAGTTTGACTGGTCCGGTTATAACGCTGCAACGAATGTGATTTATCAGCCTGCTGATGTCTGGGCGCAGGCGAACGGTGATTATTCATCAAATAATGACCAGGGAGATTTGTCCTGGGATCCGGGTAAAGCCTTTTCTACCCAGATTTCCGGTAACCACGATTTAGACATTAACATGGGTGACTGGGGTTTCTTTACCCGCGCGTTCTGGTTCTATGATTTTGTTCAGAACGATAACGACAACGTCGCCGCGAACCCCATCACCGGCAGAACACCCGATTTATGTGCAGCCCCGGAAGCTGATGATTTACTCTGTAAAGATTTCCGTATCCTGGATGCGTATTTCTACGGTGATTTCTGGATTGATGATAAACCATTCTCTATCCGTGTAGGTGATCAGGTGATCAGCTGGGGTGAGAGTACGTTTATCCAGCACGGTATCAATACCACTAACCCCGTGGATGTGAACCGCGCCCGTGCTCCGGGTGCTGAATTAAAAGAAGTGTTTATTCCTGTGGGTATGGTGTATGCGTCTCTGGGTCTGACTGACACGGTCAGTTTGTCGGCCTATTACCAGTATCGCTGGGAGCGCAGCTGGTTACCGGTTGCCGGCAGCTATTTCGCGACAAACGATTTTGCCGGTGAGGGTGGTCAGGCAAACAATATTCAGCTCGGCTTTACCGGTAACCCGGATATAGACCTGGATTTCCTGTTAAGCTCATTAAATGGGCTGGGTTCTGCTTTGCGTGCAGGTGCTGATGCATCCACAATCGGGCAGGCATATCTGGCTTATCCCACAAAAGTGGCGGTGCGCGGTTATTCAGACGCTGCTCATGAAGATGCAGATGATCAGGGCCAATACGGTATTCGTCTGACCTGGTTCTCAGAACTGCTGAACGACAGTGAACTCAGTTTCTACCACATTAATTATCACAGTCAGCGTCCGCTGATTTCCGGTATTACGTCTGATTTCTCGCAGGAAGGTATTGCGTCAGATCTGGCTATGCTGGCGACCACAGAAATCACTAAAGATAACATTACTCAGCTGGAAGCGTTCACTGAAGCGAAGTTCTATTATCCCGAAGACATTCAACTGTACGGTTTCAGCTTCAACACCAACATTGAGAGCTGGGCTCTGGCCGGTGAATTTGCTTACCGTGTTGATGAACCGTTACAAATCGACGATGTAGAATTGCTCTACATGGGTATGCCGGAACAGCTTGCTAACACAGGCTACCGTCCTGACTTATCCGGTATTTCTCAGTTAAACAACATCGGCCGGGCAGTGGGACCGGGTGAAACAGCTGAAGGTTTTGTATTTTCAGATACCTGGCAGGCTCAGTTTACCTTGTCTCAGGTATTTGGTCCGGCACTGGGTACAGATAACCTGATTGTTCTGGGTGAAGTTGGCTATGTAAATATCGTCGATTTTCCGGACCCTTCAGTATTGCGTCTGAACGCACCCGGTACAGGCAGAACGCCGTCACTTGAACCTACAGCAGACGGCAATCCACGTGTTGGTTTACACACAGGTTTATCAAACGGACCTGAAACAAACCCGTTTGCTACAGATGATGCCTGGGGCTACCGTTTACTGGCCGTTGCTGATTTCAACAACGTGTTCTCAGGCGTAAATATGCAAACCCGTGCAACGTTCTCACATGATGTGAAAGGGACAACACCCGATCCGTTGTATGTTTTCCTCGAAGATTCAAAATCAGCCAGTCTGGCATTTACCTTTAATTATCTGAGCAGCTGGTCAGCCACTGCATCTTACAGTGCATTCTGGGGTGGTGTGGGTACAACAAACCAGCTGTCAGATCGTGATTTTGTATCTTTCAACATCAAGTATTCGATTTAAGGGGTATCGTATGTTAAGAAAAGCAGGTCTTATTGCTGCTGCGTTATCGGTAGCGCTGTCATCTACAGCCATGGCGGCAGTGTCTCAGGCAGAAGCCGATAAATTGGGTAACAGCCTGACACCACTGGGTGGTGAGGCTGCTGCCAATGCTGATGGCAGCATTCCGGCTTATACCGGCGGGATAACAGCCGCACCGGCCGGTTACTCTGCAGGTGACCATCATCCGGACCCTTATCCGGGTGATCAGGTATTGTTTGAGATCACAGGTCAAAATTATAAAGAGTATGCGGATTTTCTGTCTGACGGTCAGAAAAAGCTGTTCGAAACCTATCCGGATACATACCGTATGCCGGTTTATGAAAGCCGCCGCTCAGCGTCTAACCCTCAGTTTGTTTATGATGCGACCAAAGCAAACGCAACCCGTGCATCACTGATTGAATCCGGAAACGGTATCAAAGGTGCGGCAACGGGCATTCCGTTCCCTGTACCGCAAAATGGTCTGGAAGCAATCTGGAATCACATTCTGCGTTATCGCGGTCAGGCTGTTCAGCGTTTTGGCGGTCAGGCTGCTGTAACATCATCCGGTGATTACAATCTCATTGGTTTTGACGAGAAACTGCTGATCAAATATTCCAATGAAAATGCGAAGCCGGAAGAACTTGAAGAAGATAATATTCTGTTCTTCTTCAAACAGAAAATCACTGAGCCAGCCCGCCTTGCCGGCGATATTCTTCTGGTTAAGGAAACCGTAGACCAGGTGAAAGAGCCCCGTGAAGCGTGGAAGTATAATACGGGTCGTAAACGTCTGAACCGTGTTCCGCAAATTGCTTATGACACACCGGGAACCGAGGCCGATGGTCTGCGTACTACAGACGACTTCGATATGTACAATGGTTCTCCTGACCGTTACAACTGGGAGCTGAAAGGCAAAAAAGAAATGTACGTTGCCTACAACAACTACAAGTTGCACAGCGATCAGGTGAAGTATGAAGATATTCTGCAACCTAACCACATCAATCCGGATCTGACCCGCTGGGAAAAGCACCGTGTATGGGTGGTTGAGGCAACCTTAAAAGAGGGCTTGCGTCACATTTACCAGAAACGTGTTTTCTTCCTTGATGAAGACAGCTGGCAGATTCAGGAAGCAGACATGTACGACAAGAATGGTGAGTTGTACCGCGTCGCGATGACGTACGGTGTGAACTACTATGATGTGCCTACCCAATGGTCTACACTGGATGTGTATCATGATTTGAATTCCCGTCGTTACCTGGCAATTGGTCTGGATAACGAAGAAAAAATGTATGATTTCACTATCCAGCCACGTGAAGCCGAATTCACATCTCAGGCTCTCAGACGGGAAGGCCGTTAATTCTACAGAATCAAACGGTTGGCAGTGCCAACCGTTTTTGTATTGTTCTGCGCTATTAGGATAATAAGACTTATGAAAAGCATTCTGGCGGCGATTATCGCGTTGTCGGCACTGTTTTCTGTCCATGCTCAGGAAGCTTATCAGGCTCCGCTGGTAACGAAATCAGTACTGCTCGATATCGATACCGCAGACTACGTTGTTGTGGCCGGGGAAAGAGGCCATATTCTGACGTCATCAGACGGCGAAAACTTCGTTCAGCAGGCTGTACCTGTCACTGCTACCCTGACAGCGGTGGATATTGTTGGCGACGATGTATGGGTGGCCGGGCATGATGCAACCATATTGCATTCATCCGACCGTGGCACTACGTGGACGGTGCAAATGTCTGCCCCTGAGTTGGAAAAGCCCTTTCTCGATATACTTTTTTTTGATCATCAGCATGGTGTCGCTGCGGGGGCTTACGGTTTATTCTTCCGCACCCGTGATGGCGGTAAAACCTGGAACCGGGAGCTGCACGCTACGTTACTCAATCCCTACGATCAGGAATATCTTGATGAAGTAAAGCGGGATACACCGGAATACTACGAAGAGGAACTCCGCGCTATTTTGCCTCACCTGAATAAACTGGAGCAGGTCGGAGAAACCCTTTACCTTGTCGGTGAAGCAGGCCTGGTCGCCATGAGTGACAATATGGGAGAAACATGGACCCGTATGGATACCACCTATGAAGGGTCTTTTCTGGACGTTGCTGAGACAGCAGATGACACAATCGTCATCGCCGGCCTGCGGGGACACACCTTTGTCCGTCGCGGGGCAGGTGAGTGGGAAAACGTACCGACCTGCCTGGCAGGTTCGCTGAATAAGATTTTACCGGCCGGTGAGCGTGTACGCCTGTTCGGCAATAACGGGATAATGATTTCAGTACCGGCATCGCTGGAAACAAGAGAGTTCGATCCCTGGGGGCCAGCAGACAGTTGTGAGCCGGTTGACGGTCTCAGCCGCGAACAACTTAAGGACAAAGCCAGCATCGTCAGCGTTGCACGATTTAACGGTCATCTTATCGCTGTCACGGCGAATGGTATCAAACAACTGGATATGGATTAAAACACTGACATGGCAAGTTTTACCTCGCTTTTAGAAAGACTAATTTTCGGATACCGGAAAGTTGTAGTCGGGCTCTTTCTGCTGGCCACAGTGTATCTTGGCTATCAGGCGTCGATGATGCATCTGGACGCCGGTTTCGAAAAAAATGTGCCGCTTAATCATGAATACATGAAAACCTACATGGCTCACCGCAGTGATTTCGGTGGTGCTAACAGCGTACTGGTTTCTGTGTGTGATACCAGCGGGAATATTTATAACCAGCACTTTATGGACACATTGCAACAAGTCCATGATGCGTTGTTTTTTATCAACGGTGTGGACCGTTCGCTGGTTGTCAGCCTGTTTGCCCCGTCTACCCGTTTTACTGAAATTGTGGAAGGGGGTTTTTCCGGCGGGCCGGTTATCCCTGCGGATTTCGATTCATCACGGCCGGCAGCACTGGAGCAGGTCGCTACCAATGTGGAAAAGGCTAAAATTGTTGGCCGCCAGGTATCCAACGATTACAGTTGTGCCATGGTGACTGCGCAGTTACTTGATTTGGACCCGAAAACCGGCGCTCCGCTGGATATGCTCAAAGTCGCAGATGACCTGGAACAACAGGTCAGAGGCCAGTTTGAATCGGATAAGGTCAGCATCCATATCATCGGCTTTTCCAAAATGATTGGTGATGTGGCAAATGGCGCAAAAGACGTGGTGCTTTTCTTCGCCATAGCCCTTGCTATCACTGCTGTAATGGTTTACTTCTTCTCCCGCAGTATCATGATGACGCTGTTGCCCTTAGTTTGCTCTGTGGTAGCTGTTGTCTGGCAGTTGGGCTTACTGACTGTGCTGGGATTCGGTCTTGATCCTATGTCAATACTGGTGCCTTTCCTGGTATTTGCTATTGGTGTGAGTCACGGCGTGCAGATGATTAACGCTGTGGAGAAAAAGGTGGTTGCAGGCATGGGCGCGCAACATGCAGCCATGAGTGCATTCCGCGCTTTACTTGTACCCGGCGGTATTGCTCTGCTTTCCGATACAGTAGGTTTCATGACTTTACTGGTTATTGATATCGGCATTATCCGGGAACTGGCAATTACTGCCAGCATGGGGGTCGCCGTCATTATTCTGACCAACCTTATTTTGCTGCCGGTACTGATGAGCTTCCTGAATCTGGATGACAAATATGTTCAGCAGTTCAATAAAAAGGAACAACGGAACACTGCTTTCTGGAATGCGATTGCAGCCTGCACCCGTAGAAAACCGGCCATTATCATCATGGCTGTGACGACTGCCTTATTCATTTTCGGCTTGATACAATCTCAGCAAATGAAGATAGGTGACTTACATGCCGGTGCGCCGTCTTTACAGGAGAGTTCCCGCTATAACCAGGATACTTTCCTGATCACCGACAAATACTCGGTGACCGTTGATTATCTGTCGGTGGTAGTAGAAACCACGCCGGAAGCCTGCACATCGTACGGTGTTATGCGTGCAATGGACGACTTTCAGTGGAAGATGACTAACGTTAAAGGTGTGCAATCGGCTGTCTCGCTGGCGTCAGTGGCAAAAGGCGTCAATGCCGGTTACAACGAAGGCAATATCAAATGGCAGGTATTGCCCCGGAATCAGCAGACTCTGGCGCAGGATATTTCGCTGGTACCTACTTCGTCCGGTTTATTAAACGGAGACTGTTCGGTAATGCCGGTCATTTTGTTTATGGAAGATCACAAAGCTGAAACTATTTCTCACGTGGTTGATGCTGTGAAAGCATTCCGTAAAGAATATGAAACCGACGACATGAAGTTCAAACTGGCCTCCGGACCTGTAGGCGTAATGGCGGCGACTAATGAAGCCGTGGAAGCGGCTCAGGGCCCGATGATGGTATACGTGTTTGGTGCGGTTATTGTACTTTGCCTGATAAGCTTCCGTTCTGTCAGAGCGACTTTGTCTGTCGTACTGCCACTTTATGTGGTGTCGGTGCTGGCACAGGCACTGATGACTTTCCTGCAAATCGGGCTGACCGTGTCTACACTACCAGTAATCGCACTGGGTGTTGGCATTGGTGTGGATTATGGTATCTACATACTTTCTACCATGAGTCATAAACTCAAATCCGGTGAGACAGTGCAACAGGCTTATCTGGATGCACTGAAAGAGCGGGGAAGTGCAGTACTCTTCACGGGGATCACACTGGCAGTTGGTGTGAGCACCTGGGTGTTTTCCTCACTGAAATTCCAGATGGATATGGGTATTTTGCTGACATTTATGTTCCTTGTGAACATGCTGGGCGCGATTATTGTGCTGCCGGCACTGTCCAGATTCCTCTGGTTAAGTAAAAACGCCCCTGATGCATAAAATATTTTTGCATAAGTAACTACAAAAAAGGGCCGTTTGGCCCTTTTTTTTATGCGTTTTCTGCATAGTTATCTATGCTGTTAATAAAGCGTTAAAACTCCTCTTTCAATAAGGACGGAGATTAGCGAAAATAGGTAAGGATTCTGTGCACTTACGACTAATAAAGGTTAAACCATGACAGTCACCTCACAGCGGCAGTCGGTGCTGCTTGATAATGTTTTCTCACTCATCGAAAAGAAAGTCGATGCGCAGCAAAATGCGCTGGTTAAACAATTCGGCCAACATCTTTTCCAGACAATTTCTAATGATGACCTGGAAGATCGCAACGACAGCGACCTCTACGGGGCTACATTAAGTTTGTGGAACGAGTTTTCCTCGTTCGATCCGTCGTCACCGTATATCCGGGTTTTCAATCCTGAAATCGCCAAACATGGATGGCATTCAAGCCATACTATCGTTGAAATTATCGTGCGGGACATGCCGTTTCTGGTTGATTCCGTGCGCATGTCGCTGAACCGCCTGAATATTACTTCTCATCTCATGTTGCACAGCCCCATCTGGCTGAAACGTGGCGATAAAGGGCAGGTGGAAGCTTTTTACGAAAGTGGCAAGAAAACCAAAGCGGCAGTTAAAGAAACCGTGCTGCTGATTGAAATCGACAGACAGACCGCGAAAAAAGACATTGATAAACTTACCAAAGAACTTCGTTCAGTGGTTGATGAAGTCTCCCTTGCGGTTGAAGACTGGCAGTCAATGTCGGGCAAGCTGGCAACCGTTATTAAAGATGCTGACAAACACAACTGGCCGGTAGATGCCGATAAGAAAGCCCAGACTCTGCAGTTTTTAAGCTGGCTGGCTGATCATAATTTCACCATGATGGGCTACCGTTATTACGACGCCCGTGCCATTGAAGGTGATTACCGCTGGATCCCTGATAATGACAGCAGCCTGGGGCTGATGAAAAAGTCTGTCAGCGATCGTGAGCGTCTGATTTCTAATTTACCGTCGTCTGCGCGGGCTGAAGCCTTGAGTCAGAATCCGCTGATGCTGACTAAAACCAATTCACGCTCACGGGTACATCGTCCTGCCTATATGGATTATGTGGGTGTGAAGGTTTTTAACAGCGATGGTGCTGTTGTCGGTGAACACCGTTTCCTCGGTCTGTTCAGTGCTTCTTTCTATAACTCAAGTGCCACTGAAGTGCCGGTGCTGGCGTCAAAAATTAAAGAAATCTGTACGTTATCCGGCTATGAGCCGGGTACCCACGCATACAAAGCGTTCGTGAACATTATTGAAACTTATCCACGGGATGAGTTGTTGCAAACACCTGCTGCGGAAATGGCCCAAATCATTATGGGTATCTTCCAGATGCAGGAGCGGGGCATTACCCGGTTGTTCGTTCGCAAGGATGTATTTGGCCGCTTTATTTCCTGTATGGTGTTTGTGCCCAGAGAGCGCTACAACACCCAGTTGCGTAAAGATACCCAGAACTTGCTGCAGCGCTCATTTGGCACTGACGAAGAAATCGAATTTACGACGTTCTTCTCTGAATCTGTGTACGCCAGAACGCACTATATCGCCCGCGTCAAAAACAACAATGTGGAATACGATGTGAAGGAAATCGAGCAAAACATCATTGAGCTCACCAAAACCTGGAATGACCGTCTGGCATCTGCCATAAGGGCAGCCCATGGTGAAGCATCAGGTAAAGCACTGGAACGCAAGTATACCAATGCTTTTTCCCGCAGTTATATGGAACAGAACCTGCCCAGCGCTGCCCTGATTGATATGGAAAAACTCGAATTACTGAGTGATGACCATACACTGGATATGTTGTTTTACCGTCCGCAGGAAGAAAGTGCTGACAGTCAGGTTGTGAAACTGAAACTGTTCCACCGAGCAGAGCCTATTCACCTGTCTGACGTGTTACCTATGCTGGAAAATTTCGGCTTGCGCGTTATCGATGAAAGTCCGTACAAAGTCAATTGCGCCGATTCGTCGCTGAACTGGGTAATGGACTTCACCATGCTTCATAAGTCCGGTAAAGACCTGGACATGGAGCAGGCGCAGGCGTTGTTTCAGGATGCGTTTGCCAAGGTGTGGGCAAACACACTGGAAGATGATGCCTTTAACCGCCTGATCCTGGGTGCCGGCATGACCGGTCGTAAAGTGACCATTCTCCGTGCCTACGCAAAATATATGCGTCAGACAGGCAGCTCTTTCAGCCGCGATTACATTGCCAATACGCTGTCTGCCTATCCTGACATTGCTAAGAAACTGGTGGAGTTTTTTGACATACGTTTCGACCCGTTTAAAAAGCGCAGTAAGAAAAAAGAAGAAGCGCTGCTTGATTCAATCAAAGTAGCGCTGGATAACGTCAGCAACCTGGACGACGACCGGATCATCCGTCGTTATCTGGATATGATGCTGGCGACACTCCGCACTAACTTCTACCAGAGCGACGATGCCGGCAACGAAAAGCCGTATGTATCGTTCAAGCTGATGCCGGAAATGATTCCGGAAATGCCGCTGCCACTGCCTAAATTTGAAATCTTTGTGTACAGTCCCCGTGTGGAAGGTGTGCATTTACGGGGCGGCAAAGTGGCGCGGGGTGGTCTGCGTTGGTCTGACCGTCAGGAAGATTTCCGTACTGAGATCCTTGGTTTGGTGAAGGCCCAGCAAGTTAAAAATACCGTTATTGTGCCTGTGGGCGCAAAAGGTGGTTTTGTCTGCAAAAAACTGCCAACAACAGGCGGAAGAGCGGCATTCCAGGCAGAAGGTCAGGCGTGCTACCGTACTTTTATCCGCAGCCTGCTGGACATCACAGATAACATTGTAAACGGCGAAGTTGTGCCACCAAAAGATGTGGTACGCCTCGACGAAGACGACCCGTATCTGGTTGTTGCCGCTGATAAAGGCACGGCCACGTTCTCAGATATCGCAAACGGCATTTCTGAAGAATATAACTTCTGGCTGGGTGACGCTTTTGCTTCCGGCGGCAGTGTGGGCTACGACCATAAGAAAATGGGGATTACGGCCCGTGGTGCATGGGAATCGGTTAAACGCCATTTCCGTGAAGTGGGTATCGATTGTCAGACGACAGATTTTACTGCGGTGGGTGTAGGTGACATGGCCGGTGATGTATTCGGTAACGGTATGTTGCTGTCAAAACACACCCGGTTAATTGCTGCGTTTAACCACCTGCACATTTTCTTCGATCCTGATCCGGATGCAGCTTCCACCTGGGAAGAGCGTAAGCGCCTGTTTGAAAACCCGGGATTAAGCTGGGAAGACTATGACAGTAAGCTGATTTCGAAAGGCGGTGGTATCTTCAGCCGTGCGAGTAAGTCCATAAAGCTTACACCGGAAATGAAAAAATGGCTGGGCACCCGTCAGGTCACGATGACGCCGAACGAGCTTATTCATAATATCCTCAAAATGTCCGTCGATTTGATCTGGAACGGTGGTATCGGTACTTATATTAAGAGTACTAAAGAGTCTCATGCTGAAGTGGGCGACCGTGCCAATGATGATTTACGTGTAAACGGTAAAGACGTTAAGGCGAAAATTGTAGGCGAGGGCGGTAACCTGGGTTTGACGCAGCTTGGCCGTGTGGAATATGCCGCAAACGGCGGCCGCGTGAATACCGACTTTATTGATAACGTTGGCGGTGTGGACTGCTCAGACAATGAAGTTAACATTAAAATTTTGCTTAACAGTCTGGTGAGTAATGGTGATTTAACCGTTAAACAGCGAAACAAACTGCTTTACGACATGACCGATGATGTGGCCAAAATCGTGCTGGAAGATTGCTATCGTCAGACCCAGTCGATTTCCATTACAGAACGGGCAGGCGTGTCGCAACTTAAAGAGCAGCTGCGGTTCATCCATGGTCTGGAGCGTGATGGACGTCTTAACCGCGAACTGGAATTTATTCCTACCGATGATGAAATTTCAGACCGCGTGGCGAAAGACCGGGGACTTACCCGTCCGGAACTGAGTGTGCTGATTGCTTACGGCAAAATGGTACTCAAAGACGCGTTTAATATTCCGGAGATCACGGAGAATCCGTATCATGGTAAACTGCTGGTCAATGCTTTCCCGCCGGTACTGCGTGACAAGTATCCTGAGCAGATGGAGCAGCATCCGCTACGTGGCGAAATTATCGCGACTAAGTTGACCAATAACATTGTCAACGATATGGGCCTGAATTTCGTGTTCCGTATGCAGGAAGAGACCGGTGCAACGGTGGATGAAATTGCTGATGCTTACGCGGTGGTGAAAGGTATTTTCAATATCGATCCGCTCTGGCGCAAAGTTGAAGCGCTGGACAATGTCATCGACGCTGATCTGCAACTGAGAATTCTGGAGAGTGCCCGTCGTATTATGCGCCGCACTGCGCGCTGGTATATCCGTCACGGCAATAAATCTCTGGGTATTCATTCTGCGATTGAAGCTTACCGCGGTACCTTTGATAACCTTGCCAGTAACATGCAAAATTATCTGGTCGCTGATGAATATGCTTCCTTGCAGAAAGAGGCGGCGAAACTGGTTGATAAAGGTGTACCGGAAGATATTGCCACACAAGTGTCCAGTTTCTCGAATCTGTTCTCCAGTCTCGACCTGGCGCAAATTGATGAAACAGACAGCCATGATACGTCTGTCATTGCCAAGCTGTACTTCCAGTTGGGCGCGAAACTTGAACTGCACTGGTTCCTGGCGCAAATTACCAACCAGAACGTCAGTAACCACTGGCAGGCCCTGGCAAGAGCATCCTACCGTGAAGAGCTTGACTGGCAACAGCGCTCCATTACGCTGAACTTGTTACAGTCGCGTCCTGACAGCAAAGATGCCGACGAAATTCTGCAAAGCTGGATGGACAATAATCAGGCTCTGCTGAAACGCTGGTATCACATGATGTCAGAGTTCAAAACAAGCTCTACACATGAATTTGCGAAATTTTCTGTGGCTTTACGTGAATTGATGCTTTTAAGCGCCAAGTCTAGCCATTAGAATACGCCTATTCAGAAACGACGAAGCCCTGTTTTGACAGGGCTTTTTCTTAGAGAAAGACCATGCAATCCATCGCCCAGAAAATTTTGCTCCAGTGCGAGCCCGAAAAAAGCCACGATTTTGCCATCAAGTGGCTGCACAGAACCCAGCATACGCCGCTGAAATTACTGTACAGTAATGAAACTATCAGTAAGCCGGTAAAAGTTGCCGGGATCACATTTCCAAATGCGGTAGGTCTGGCTGCCGGTCTGGATAAAAACGGCGAATGTATTGATGCCTTTGGCAGCATGGGCTTCGGATTCGTAGAAGTCGGTACAGTAACCCCCCGTCCCCAACCGGGTAACCCCAAGCCCCGTATTTTCCGTCTGCCTGAAAAGCACGCTATCATTAACCGCATGGGTTTTAATAACCACGGTGTGGATCATCTGGTCAGTCAGGTAAAAGCGTCCCGTTTCGAAGGGCCGGTGGGAATTAACATCGGTAAAAACAAAGATACCGAAGAAGCTAATGCCATTGATGATTACCTCATTTGTCTGAACAAAGTGTATCCTTACGCCAGCTACGTGACAGTGAATATTTCATCTCCCAATACGCCTGGACTGCGTAATCTTCAGTATGGCGAAGCACTGGATAAACTGCTTAACGGTCTGAAAGATGCACAGGAAAAGCTGTGTCAGTCACATGGTAAATATGTGCCCCTGTTCATCAAAATCGCGCCGGATCTGGCGGATAATGAAATCGAAAGCATCGCCCGTTCACTGATCAACAGTAAAATGGACGGAGTGATTGCTACAAATACCACGCTAAGCCGTGACAGTGTTCAGGGACTGAAACACGCTGATGAAGCCGGCGGTTTAAGTGGCGATGTTCTGACGGAAATGAGTCTGGATGTGACACGCAAATTGTCTGCTGCACTGGACCGCGCAATTCCTATCATCGGCGTGGGCGGTATTCATGACGCGCAGACTGCAAAAGACCGGCTCGCCGCCGGCGCTTCGCTGGTACAGGTTTATTCGGCGTTTATCTATCAGGGGCCGTCACTAGTGAAAAACATCGTAAAGGCGCTGTAAAAGCCCTTTTACTTCGATTATTTTTAATCACTGCGCGGGTGCAGAACGTGTGCAGTTTCTATGAGTGTTATGAATCAAATTATTGTTACAACCAGCCGTGGTCTGGATGAGCTGTTAAAAGCTGAAATTGAAGCGCTTTGTCCTGATACTGCTTGTCGCTTATCGCCCGGCACAGTAACGTTTACCGGCACCCTTGAACAGGCCTATACCGTTTGTTTATGGTCCAGGCTGGCGAACCGTGTTATCTGGGTGCTGGCCGAAGGAAAGTGTGACTCAGCAGAATCTTTATACGATACCGCTTCATCCGTTGACTGGCAGCAACACCTGCGGGCCAGTGACACGTTGAGTGTACAGTTCAACGGCACCAACCATGCCATTAAAAATTCTCAGTTTGGTGCTGTGCGAATAAAAGACGCTATTGTTGATCAGTTTATGGAAGAGTTAGATCAACGGCCGTCTGTAGAAAAGAAATTTTCAGATTTTCCTATCTGGGCCCGCGTACACCGGGACAATGTGGTCATCGGTCTGGATATGTCCGGAAACAGTCTTCACCAGAGAGCTTACCGTTCGAAAACCGGTGAAGCACCGTTAAAAGAACACGTGGCATGCGCGATGCTGATCCGCTCAGGCTGGACAGCAAACACAGATAAACCGCTCACGGATCTGTTCTGTGGTTCGGGCACCATCGCTATTGAAGCCGCGTACATTGCCAGAAATATTGCTCCCGGCATCAAACGCAGTTACTGGGGCTTCAGTCGCTGGTTGCAACATAACCAGCCTCTGTGGGACAAGATTAACGATGATGCTCTGGCAGCACAAAAGCCCTGTGATATTCGTATTACTGCTACAGATATTGACCGTAAGCTCATCAATATTGCACGGACGAATGCCGATCAGGCCGGTGTATTTAAAGACATTCATTTTGATAGCTGCGATGCGCTGAAAGCGGAACCTCAGGTTAAAGAAGCCGGTTATCTGGTGAGTAACCCGCCTTATGGCGAACGGCTCGGCGAACTTACAGACCTTATCCCGACCTTTTCAGAACTGGGTAAGCAGTTGAAAGCGGCCTGGTCAGGCTGGCATGTATCCCTGCTCAGCAGCAACCGCGATTTATTGCGAATGATGAAACTGCGCTCGTCAAAAGACTACGGCATGAATAACGGTAAGCTGGAATGCCGGCTGGTTAATTATGTTATGGACGAAGACAACTGCCGGCAATTTGGCTCAGACGGAGTGAATCACGAATTTGCTAACCGGCTGAAAAAGAATCTTAAAAAGCTGAAAAGTTGGGTAAAGCAACAGGACACCAACTGTTACCGTATTTATGACGCCGATTTGCCTGATTACAATGTGGCTATTGATGTGTATGGTGACTGGCTTGTTGTGCAGGAATATGCGCCACCGAAAACCATTTCTGAAGACAAAGCACGTCGCCGCTTACAGGAAGTGCTGTTGCATTTGCCGGCAGTAACCGGCACAAACCCGAAGCAAATTGCGTTAAAAGTGCGCAGTCAGCAGAAGGGTAAAAACCAGTACGAAAAAATGGATCAGAAAGGTGATCGGCTGACTGTTTATGAAAACGGTGCGAAACTGCTGGTTAACCTGACAGATTATCTTGATACAGGATTATTTCTGGATCACCGTGACACCCGTAAACTGGTGTCACAACGGGTGAAAAATAAAGATGTGCTGAACCTGTTTTCATATACTGGCAGTGTTTCTGTGCATGCTGCTTTGGGTGGTGCCCGTTCTGTGACTACTGTCGATATGTCGAAAACCTATCTGGACTGGGCGAAAGACAACATGACACTGAATAAAGTGAAAGGCGCCAATGCCTTTATTCAGGCTGATTGTACGACGTGGCTCAAAACACACCCCGGCAAATACGATTTTATTTTTATCGATCCGCCGTCGTTTTCAAATTCAAAACGTATGCAGGATACCTTTGATGTTCAGCGCGACCACGTTGCTTTGCTGAAAGATGCGTTCCGTTGTTTGAATGATGGCGGTGAAGTGGTGTTTTCGAATAACCGCCGGGGCTTCAAACTTGATACTGATGCGTTAGCCGGAGCCGGATATAAAGACATAGAAGATATTTCCGCAAAGACTATTCCGGAAGATTTCGCCCGTCATGCAAATATTCATCAATGCTGGACGTTGAAGAAGTGAAATTAGCGTTTTATACAGGACCGGGTTGTCATTTATGTGATCTTGCCAGTGACGTGCTGGCACAAACTCACCAGGCGCCTTTGCTGGACATTACAAAATGTAACATCCGCGACGACGCAAACCTGTATCATCTGTATGCAGTCCGTATTCCTGTGATCAAACGCATGGATACCGGTGCCGAACTTGGCTGGCCTTTTGACGTAGAACAGGCAGAATCCTTTTTATCATGAGTGTAATTCAGTTAAAAAACATCACCGTTATCTACGGTAATCCGCCATTACTGGATGGCGTTGAATTAGTGGTTCAACCCGGAGAACGGGTGTGCCTGGTCGGACGAAATGGCAGTGGAAAATCCACGCTTATGAAAGTGCTGGCCGGAGACATTATCGCTGACGACGGGCAGCGTATTATCGACAGTAAAACCATTGTTGCGAGACTCGAACAGGATCCTCCGCAAACTGTTGATATCTCACTGTTTGACTATGTGGCCGAAGGGCTTGCCGATGTGGGCGATATTCTTAAGCAGTATTTTCATCAGACCCGTAAGGTGTCGGATGATCCTTCCGAAGCTAACTTGAATAAACTGCAACACCTGCAGGAAGCGCTCGAAAGCCGTGATGCCTGGCAATTCGAGCAGCAAATAGAACAAACCCTTACCATGCTGAAACTGGATGCGGACATGTCTTTGTCCACGCTGTCCGGTGGCTGGAGAAGAAAAGCGGCACTGGCCAGAGCGCTGGTGCGTCAGCCCGACTTATTACTTCTTGATGAGCCGACTAATCACCTTGATATTGAAATGATTCGCTGGCTGGAACAAAGCTTAACGGCGTTCCGCGGTGCAATCGTTTTTATCAGCCACGATCGTGCATTCATTCGCAACATGGCAACCCGTATTGTGGATCTCGACCGCGGTTCGCTGACCAGTTACCCCGGTAACTATGCCACCTACCTGGAAAAGAAACAGCAGGATCTGGATATCGAGGCTGCTCAGAATGCAGAGTTTGATAAGAAACTCGCTCAGGAAGAAGTGTGGATCCGTCAGGGCATTAAAGCCCGCAGGACCCGTAATGAGGGCAGAGTAAGGGCACTTAAAAAGCTTCGTGAAACCCGTAAAGCCCGTCGCGAGACCCAGGGCAATGCCGTTGTAGCACAACATGCCGGTTCCCGCTCAGGTAAAATGGTGTTCGAGGTAACTGACGCCAGTTACAGCTACGGCGAGAAAGCCATTGTTAAACACCTTACCCTAAACCTGTTAAGGGGTGATAAATTAGCGCTCATCGGCCCGAACGGTAGTGGCAAATCTACTCTTATCAAGTTGTTGCTGGGTGAACTGGCTCCGCAATCCGGAAACGTCCGCCAGGGCGTTAATCTGGAAGTCGCGTATTTTGATCAGCATCGCCACGGCCTGGAACTTGAGAAGTCAGTCATTGACGCTGTCGGTGACGGAAAGCGTGATTTGATGGTAAATGGCCACCCCAGACATGTGATCAGTTATCTGCAGGACTATTTATTTACCCCGGAGCGGGTGAATGCCCCGGTAAAATCTCTGTCAGGTGGTGAGAAAAACCGTCTGATGCTGGCAAAGCTGATGCTGAAACCCAGTAACTTACTGGTGCTCGACGAACCGACCAACGACCTGGACGTTGAGACGCTGGAAATGCTGGAAACCCTGCTGAATGAATATGAAGGCACGGTATTACTTGTCAGCCACGACCGTGAGTTTGTGGATAACGTCGCTAACAGTTGCCTGGTGTTTGAAGGCGAAGGTGAGCTCAAAGAATTTATCGGCGGCTTCACAGATGTGGAGAGCTGGTATAAGCAAAATGCAGCACAGAAAACTGCAGAGGCAAAGGTAAAAGATGAAACTAAACCGGTTTCTGACAGTCCTAAGCCAAAGTCTTCAGTACGCAAGACGAAAAAGTTATCATATAAAGATCAACGTGAACTGGATTCTCTGCCTGCAGAGATAGAAACGCTGGAAACCGCGTTAGCAGAATTACAGGAACAAGTGAATGATCCTGAGTTTTTTAAACAAACTGCCGACAGCACAGCCGCAACTCTGGCCACGTTATCAGAAACAGAAGAAACCCTATCCCGGAAATATGCGCGCTGGGATGAACTGGAAAGCATGCTGGAAGACACTCAGCAGTAATTAGGATTATAAATGAAATTAACACAGCTTGCCGCTGCCATGGCAATGACCACTGCGTCAGCTTCTGCCCTGGCCGCCACCTATACAGTCACACCTGTACCAGTCAGGGATATCAGTATTAACAATTTTGCCCAGTCTATCGACGAGTCCGGCTTCACGGTGACGATGACATCAGCAGAATTTAATCCACCCATCGACCTCGATTTTCTGGAAGAATCCGGATTTATCGACAACAATGCATCGACTTTCGAAAGTGAAGACGACGTCAGACAGGGCATTTTCTCAGATGTGGATTACACCACGATTGTTACCGGTTTACTGTCTCACAGCACGACTGCCCGGAATGCTTTTGTTTACCAGCACCTGACGCCTTACCGCTCGTATATCACAGATACGACAGATGCCGATCTCATCCCCGGTCTGGATGCGTGGTCGGAACTGTTTGATGATTACGCCCATGCGGTTACAACCTATGCACGTGACAGTCTGAACGGTGATTATGTTACCGGCTCAACTGAAGGCCCGTATTACGAGCTGGATTATGAAGATGAAGACGGCAACGATACCACTTATGTACTTAACGACATCAAGTCTACGGCCTTTGTCAGTGTAAACGGTGAAACCAAACTGCTGGCTTCTGAAGATGATACGTTAAACGGCCTCAGTCAGGCGTTTGCCATTAACAACAATCTTCAGGTTGTGGGCAACAGCATGGTTGACCACATTGAAGGCATTGATGACGCCATTGAAGCCTGTGAAGAAGAAGAAACCCGTGGTGACATTCCTGTGGAATATTGCTACCGCAGTATCCGTGTAGACGCATCTTCAGATACATCTACCTACGGCTTCCGTTTACCGGCCGTGGGCGACCGTTCAACGCCGGGTGTGCACATCCGTGCCACTGTCTGGCAGTTAGATGCTAACGGCAACACGATTACTACAGATACGTATCCGCTTGTGTTTGAACCTGATGCCGATGATGAGTCTGCATACTGGTCGCTGGCGCAGGATATTAATGATCAGGGTATCGCTGTAGGTGCGTCATCTCTTGACGAAATTGCTTACATCCGCCGTCCTTCAGGTTATAGCTATGAGCGCCTGAATGTTGCAGTGAGTTATGCAGAAGGCGAAACAACCGAAATGTTACCCCGTGACGAAAATATCATGTCTGAAGCAGTTGCCATTAACAATGACAACTGGGTAACAGGTTACGTACTACGTGCCCCTAATGATACTGCCCGTAACCGTGTGTTCGTCTACAACCTGGACACAGGTGAAGCTCTTTATCCGGAAGGCTTCTTTACCAATGCCGGCGCAGAAGGTAAAGGCATCAACAATAACAACATTGTGGTTGGCTCGTCAGAATACGACTCCACTGTTGATACAAACCGTGAAACCCACGGCTTCATGTACGACATTGAAGCGAAAGAAATGACGGATCTGAACGATCTGTTACCTTGTGACAGTGTATACACCATTGTCGACGCCATTGGTATCAATGACAGCAATGAGATTATTGCAAATGCCCGCTACCGTACCGGTGAACGTTATGTAACGGGTGTGGAAGTGATTGACGATGAAGGCGAAACGCCCATCGACGATACCATTATTGCAGTGAAACTCACGCCGCTGGAAAACGGTGAAGTAGAGACCTGTGACATTCCTGAAGATGAAATTGACGATGTGGCTTACGAGCGTAAAGGTGCGGCAATTTCTCCATGGTGGCTGTTATTAACAGGCGGCTTACTCGCGTTCAGACGACGTAAACAGTAATGTGAAATGAGCACTGTTTAGCCGCTGCATAGCACGTAAACTGTGCTAAATATGTACAGCGAGCCTATCAAAAACCGCACCAATGTGCGGTTTTTTTGTACATATAGTTTGACGTTTTAAAAAACGTAATATTTATGACAAAAAAATGTAACATTAAATTAGACAAATTTTCATTAACTTACTATTTGTCAATACCAAAAAAAATTTAATTAAGTTGAACCAAGCCTGCCTCTGCACTATCACATATATGTGCGTGAAAAAACTTGAAGGCACCATCAACCCATACTGACAGGAGAGCCCGATAGTCAATCACGGCACAGTTAAATAATCAAAAGAGGCTTATCAATGAAACGACAAAAAAGAGATAAATTGACGCGTGCACACGCAAAAGGGTATCAAGCTGGTATCAGCGGTCGTTCAAAGGAGAACTGTCCATTTCAGGCTTTTGACGCCAGGTCACAATGGCTCGGAGGCTGGAGGGAAGCCGTTGAAGACAGACAATTAGGATTCAACGTGCGTTAAGCATCTCTTTCAGTATAGGTAAGCCCCGATTTAACGGGGCTTTTTTATACCTGAAAAAAATCAGAATTTAGACGTGTCCTGGAACAGACCGACTTTCAAATCTTTTGCGGTATAAATAACACGGCCGTCTACTTCAACCTGACCATCAGCCAGACCCATAAACAGTTTACGTTTAACTACACGCTTCATGTTGATGCGGTAGGTTACCTTTTTAGCCGTAGGCAGAATTTGACCGGTAAATTTCACTTCACCTACGCCAAGAGCACGACCTTTACCGGGGCCACCGCTCCAGCCAAGGAAGAAACCCACCAGCTGCCACATGGCATCCAGACCCAGACAGCCAGGCATTACAGGGTCACCCGGGAAGTGGCAGTCAAAGAACCACAGATCAGGCGTGATATCCAGTTCGGCAATGATTTCGCCTTTATCGTACTCACCGCCTTCTTCACTGATATGACTGATACGGTCCATCATCAGCATATTAGGAGCCGGTAATTGACTATTACCCGGCCCGAACATTTCACCGCGGCTACAGGCCAGCAAGTCTTCACGGTTAAAACTATTTTGTTTGTCGGACATGATATCCCTTTGTTGTTAGATTTTCAGCGTGGTAATTTAGCGAACACTTGTACGCTAAACAACTCTGAACAGTCATTTATTGTGAAAATTTACATGTTACACTGTGCACGTAACCACGAGATGACAACGGTATGACTGAAAAGAAAAAAGCCAACCCTTCCGCCAATGCTGAAAAACAGCGTCGTTTCCGCGAAAGACAAAAAGCAGCAGGAAAAAAAATGGTTCGTGGCTATGTCAGCCCCGAAGCCATGCAGTGCTATAAAGAAATCAGCGATAAAACCGGATGGAGTGACAGTGAAGTACTGTCCAATGCGTTACGCATAACCTATGCAGCCTACAAGTGTGGTCAAATCCGTCTTTTGAATCAGTGGCTTAAAGATCAGAAGCGCTAGCCCCGGATTTTAACCAGCGCCGGGAAGGACTCGCGGATGTCGTGTGCTTTCTGACGATCCGGGCTGACTCTCTGAGCACCTCTTCTCTTTCCCTGTAAGACCACAGCCGCTCTGCGGTTTGTTTATTGTGCTGTCTGATATCAATCACCGGCAGCATGTAATCCCGTTGTATATCAAAATCCAGCATCGCTGCTTCCAGCGGCGGAATATCTGCCGGATTATGACACAGCGCTGCCGGCAGATTTTTTATTTCCGCTACCCATTTTTTTATAAGCACAGCTTCAGGATCGAGCCTGGCCGACTGGGTTGCAGGATTATATAACCTGACGATGTGTATACCGGTAATACTGGCCTGCATCTGAATCTGCGGCAGATCCCGTCAGCTGGTCGTTGATATCGGTGATACTCTGACAGATGAAGCGCCAGTGTCTGTCACTCATGTGCGGATCCTGCATGAGTTCCGGCTCATAACAGAATACTAACAGCACCGGCAAACCGCTCCGGACGGCTTCTTTCAGGGGGGCATGATCGCGCAGACGCAAATCCCGTTTGAGCCATCCCACCGCAATATCGGGCTTCAGCTCAGCCATTTGTTGATAAATGTCCGGTCCGGATCATACATATTCGTCTGCTTTTCAAGGTCAAACTGGCGGTGACCACGGGGATCATGACCCACTCCTCCAAGGTAGAGCCAGTTACCCCAGTTACTGCCGGGGTCGTAATCTACCAGACATTGTTCAAACCAGGCCGCCCCGTATTGCCAGTTTTGTCCCAGCTCATGGACCAGACAACTGGCAACCAGTTGTCTGCCGCGGTTAGACATGAAACCGGTTTGCGTCAGTTGCCGCATGCAGGCATCAACAATCGGGTAGCCGGTTCTTCCATGTTGCCAACGGATTATTTTGTCCGCATCGTAGTGACAGGGACGTTTTTCATCCCGCAGTCCTGCTTGTAGATACCAGTCTTTGCCGGGCTTAAGCTGGGCAAAATGAAAAAACTCCCGCCACAATAATTCAAAATAAACCCAGTATGTGGACTCATTGGCTTCCACTTCATCTTCAAAACGCCTGAGCTCAAAATATACCCGGCGGGGAGACAAAGCGCCTGCCGCAAGCCATGGCGAGAAACGTGTACTGGCCGTTTCGTCATCCAGCGCATTTCTGGTTTCTTTATAACGCAGCACATGCCGTTGTTTGAATAAATACACATTCAGCCGTTCCAGCGCAGCATTTTCTCCGCCACGAAAAAGAGGAGGTGTTTTGCTTTTCTCATGTACAGCCGTCACAGATTGCACTTCGGTGGCGAAGGGCGGTGGGTATGATACCGGAGGATCTAATGGTAACTCCGGTATTGTGTTCCTCTCTGTTTGCTTGCGGAATTGTGTAAATTGCCCGGGCATTTCGTTAAGAGAAAAGGGGAGCGAAGACTGATTAAACAGGGATCCGGCATCTTTATACACCGTATTAATACCGTCACAAGCATCAACCACATGTTGCCAGTCCTGCAATTCGTAAAAACCCGGATTCACATGTGCGCCAAGCCAGCTTACATCGTATTTTTTTATCAGTTCTGCAATGATAACAGCCGGGTTACCTTCAAGGATAAGTAACCTCTGGCCAAGAGGTACCAGGGCATCATCCAGTTCATCCAGACATTCAGCGATAAACTGTTCCCTGATTGCGCCGGTGCGTTGTGTGCCGAAAGGTGTGGTTTCTGACAGCCGGCTATCTCTGACATACACCAGCAGCAACTCCGTGACGTTCTGACACATCTCTTCCAGTGCCGGCATATCGTCAAGCCGTAAATCCTGACGGAACCAGAAAATGCCCTTCACACGGGCCGGATAACTGCTTTTTGTATAGTGCGATGTTTTCATTACAAAACCTTAATTTTCACCCGTTTGTAATCAGATTTATTACAATGCCGTATCTATTGCATCATTCTGAATAAAAAGGATAACAACGTGCCGGTACCCGTCAGCATTATGTGGTTCCGCCAGGACTTGCGCGTGAAAGATAATCCCGCGCTTAACGCCGCCTGCGACCTTGGAAAAATTATCCCAGTATATATTGCAGATACGTCTGTACCGGAAAAACGACTTCCCGGTAGTGTAACTAAATGGTGGTTACATCAATCATTAAACTCCCTTAATGATCGTCTTAACGGTCATCTGCAGGTATTCAGCGGCGATCCGGCAGAACTCATTCCTGAACTCATGACACGGTTCGATGTGCAGCATATCTTCTGGAACCGGTTGTATGAGCCCTGGCATGTGGCCAGAGACAAAAAATTGAAGCAGGCTCTGAAAGATGACGGCATAACGGTGAAGAGTTTCAATGGTTCGTTGTTGTGGGAGCCCTGGGACATTGAGAATAAATCAGGATCACCCTATAAGGTATTTACGCCGTTTTACCGTAAAGGATGCTTACAGGCCGCTGAGCCACGTTTTCCCCAGGCGCCGGTAGCCAGAATCACTTACGCGGACGTGGACAATGCAGGCACGTTAATTGATGAACTCGGGTTGATGCCTGATATTCAGTGGTACGATGGCATTGAAAAAATGTGGACACCGGGAGAAGACGGTGCAGCCGACCGGCTTGCTACCTTCATAGACGAAGCCGCAGCGAATTATAAAACCGACCGGGATATTCCTGCAGTGCAGGGCACATCGTTGCTCAGCCCGCATCTTCATGCCGGAGAAATATCTCCTAATCAAATCTGGTATGCCATTAAGGATGCCTTTGGCAACAGTGATGATAAGAATATCGATATCTATCTGAGTGAACTGGGATGGCGGGAATTTGCCCATCACCTTATCTATCATTTTCCTGACTTCCCCGATAAGAACTTCAATGACAAGTTCGATAAATTTCCATGGCGCCGGAGCCAGAAAGATTTGCAAGCGTGGCAAAAGGGCCGCACGGGTATCCCTATTGTCGATGCAGGCATGCGGCAATTATGGCACACCGGCTATATGCACAACCGTGTACGGATGATAACCGGATCATTTCTGGTGAAGAACTTGCTTACCGACTGGCGTGAGGGAGAAGCCTGGTTCTGGGATTGTCTGGCTGATGCTGATGGTGCGAATAACACCGCCGGATGGCAGTGGGTGGCGGGGTCGGGTGCTGACGCCGCGCCCTATTTTCGGGTGTTTAACCCGGTGTTGCAGGGGGAGAAATTCGACAAGCAGGGCGAATACGTACGTACCTGGTGTCCCGAACTGAAAAAATTGCCCAACAAATATATTCATAAGCCCTGGGAGGCGGACAAGGCAACACTCAAACAGGCTGGTGTCGTGCTCGGAGAGCAATATCCTGAACCTCTGGTAGATTTAAAAGCGTCACGGCAACGGGCACTGGACGCCTTTAATGAAATTAAGGGGTAACCATGGGCTGTACTCTGCGATTGATACTTGGCGACCAGCTCACCGCCACTTTACCGGTGATCACTGACGCGGTGAAAACCCGCGATATTTTATTGATGGCAGAGGTGAAAGAAGAAGCCACATATGTGAAGCACCATAAAAAGAAGATTGCATTTTTATTTTCAGCTATGCGGCATTTCGCAGAAGAACTGAAAGATGACGGCTTTAAGGTGCACTACAGGAAGTACGATGACCCTGACAATCAGGGGAGCTTGCTGAATGAAGTAAAAGCGCTGGTGAGCAAATACGATGTTGATAATATCGTTGTAACTGAACCGGGTGAATACCGTTTACTGAAGAGTATGCAGCAGTGGGAAAGTCAGCTCGGTGTGCCTGTGGAGCTGTTACCCGACGAACGGTTCTACGCCAGTAAAGCCAGGTTTGCTGAATGGGCTGAAGGACGGAAAACCCTTCGTATGGAATTCTGGTACCGGGAAATGCGCAAAGAAACCGGCATTCTTATGGAAAATGGTGCGCCGGCGGGGGGAGACTGGAACTACGATGCGAAAAACCGTGAGTCCATGCCCGCCAGTGTCACTCCGCCACCACCGGTAAAATTTGAACCCGATGTGATTACACGGGACGTGATCAGTCTGGTTGAAAAAGAGTTCGGTGATCACTTCGGTGAATTAGATGATTTTCATTATGCCACCGATCGTGCCGGCGCACTTGAGGTATTAAACCGCTTTATTGACGAACGGCTACCGGACTTTGGTCGCTATCAGGACGCCATGCGTCACAACATGCCCTGGTTGTTTCACTCCCATCTGTCCTTTTACATCAATTGCGGTTTGCTGAGTCCCCGGGAGGTGGTTCAGCAGGCAGAAGCCGCCTGGCATGCCGGTGAAGCACCACTGAATTCCGTAGAAGGCTTCATAAGGCAGATCATTGGCTGGCGTGAATTTGTGCGGGGGTTTTACTGGCATTTCATGCCGGGGTTACAGTCAGATAATTATTTCAATGCAAAAAGAACCTTGCCCGACTTTTTCTGGGACGGCTACACCAATATGAATTGTCTGCGTCAGTGTATTACTGACACTAAAAAACATGCCTACGCACACCATATTCAGCGTTTGATGGTGTTAGGTAATTTTTCATTATTGTGTGAGTTATCACCCGCTGAAGTACAGGAATGGTATCTGCTGGTGTACGCAGATGCCTACGAGTGGGTAGAGTTACCTAATGTGTCCGGCATGATTTTATTCGCCGATGGCGGCAATCTCGCAAGCAAACCTTATGTAGCAAGTGGCAGCTACATTAATAAGATGTCTGATTACTGCAAACATTGTGGTTACAGTGTATCGAAAAAGACCGGGGAAGGAGCCTGTCCGTTCAACTACCTGTACTGGCGCTTTCTCGATGCCCATCAGGACAAGTTACGGAAGAACCCGAGAATGGCGCTTGTCTATAAAAGCTACGACAGAATGGCGGAAGAGAAAATAGCGGCAATGCGGGATGACGGTCAACGCTTTCTGACAAAACTGAGTAAAAATGAAGAAGTCTGATTTACCGCAGAAGATGTGTCCGGTTTGCCAGCGGCCATTTACATGGCGCAAAAAGTGGGAACGGAACTGGGAAGCGGTAAAATATTGCTCTAAAAGATGTGCCGGCAATAAACAAAGCCGGCACGACCGTTGATATCAGAACATCCAGCCCGCAGGATCCGGATGGGCCTGATTGTTATCAAGATATTTCATGCCTTTCACACAACGAACAATCAGCCAGACAACCCAGAAAAGAATAACCAGCCAGCCTATCAGCACAACAGACAGAACCGAGCCGATCACCAGATAGAGGAAACCTATCCAGAAAGTACGGATTTGGAAACGGTAGTGGCTTTGCAGCCATTCCGGTGCATCTGATTTATTTATGTAGGCCATCACAACACCCACAAGGCCGGTGATACCAAATAAAATGCCTACCAGATACAGGATATAGACAATTTTGGCAGTGCTGCCTGATGCATTCGTGTTCGCGGGAATTTCGCTCATTTTATTTATCCTTTTTTAAAGTTATTTTTCCATACTATTTTCAGTCGGTTAGAAAGGCGGCTTGATAAATAGTCATGAAATAGTGCGATGAAACCGGACAAAATGCAATGCTCTGTATAGATTGATGGCAAGTTCCTGTGATTAAGTTTTGCTTTTTTTGAGTTTTACAATTGAAACTTATTACAGAAAAACTACGGTTTACATTGGCTGTGTACCGGGACAGTGATAGACAAGTCAGTTCAACCGACATCACTGGTATCCCTATGATCACAAAATTACCTGTTTCTAATTCTGCTATTCTGCTTAGTAGCTTGCTGACACTTTCTGCCTGCTCAACGACTCAAAACAACAATGATGACTGGCAAAATTTACTGTCGCCGGCAGAACAGAAAAACTGGACTGCAAAAATTAATCATCATCCTTCAGGGGTAAATTTTGCCAACACATTCCGGTTTTCAGGAGATATGCTGCTTGTACGTTATGATAGCTATGATGACTTCAACGAACAATTCGGCCATCTTTTCTATGAAGCTGAATTAACCAGCTTTCATCTCAAATTTGAGTACCGCTTTACCGGAGACTTTCTCGAAAGCGCCCCGGGCTACGCACGATTAAACAGTGGTGTAATGTTTGCCAGTCAGTCTGCTGATTCCATCCTCACGGATCAAAACTGGCCGGTTTCGGTGGAAATGCAGCTGTTGGCTGAGCGTGAAGCCGGTGTAGTAAGACCTACAGGAAATATGTGTTCGCCCGGTACAGAAATTTATTATCAGGGCGACATTTATCCTGAACACTGCCTTAACTCGTCATCGCCCACGTTCCCCGCCGGTGAATGGGTGAGAGGCGAATTGATCGTTAAAGACGGGCACGTTACTCAACTTATCAATGATGATGTGGTTCTTGAATATGATTTAGCTCTCGCTAAAAAAGACGATCTGGTCACCGGTGAAAACCCGGCGACATGGGAACAGATGAAAAACCTGAAGTCAGGTTATATTGCATTTCAAAGTGAAGGGCAGCCCATTGATTTTAAGAATATTTACTTAAAAATACTGTGAATGGTCAGCCTATTCAAAGCTCACTCTCACCGGTCACTGCCTGAAGCGTTTCCTGCGTTGTAAAATAGTTTTGTCAGCGGGAAATTATTCATAATTGAAACCCGGTGACACAAAATGACGTCATATAATTGTTTTTGATTGACCCTGAATATCTTCAAATTTAACGTGAATTTATTGTAAATAAATAGTGAAAAGTCATGCAGCTTGAATGTGTGACGTTTCACTCTTCAAAGGATCCGTTATGAAATTGAAGAAACTGTCACTCTCCATTATTACCGTATTGCATGCCGGCTTAACTACAAATGCGCTCGCTCAGGACAACACACAGGAGAGCGCTACCGGCGATCAGTTAGAAGTTATCGAAGTAAAAGGCTTTCGAAGCTCACTGAACAAATCCCTGCTTACAAAACGCGCTAACGTGAATTCCATGGAGTCCATATCCGCCGAAGATATTGGTAAGTTCCCTGATCTAAACTTAGCCGAATCGTTGCAACGCATTTCAGGTGTCTCAATCAGCCGCGAAGGCGGCGAGGGCAGACGTATCACACTGCGGGGCCTCGGCCCGGACTTTACCCGTGCAACACTGAACGGTATGGAAATACCGGCGGAAACCGATCAGCTGGACTCGTCAATTTCTGCTCTGAGCGGCGGGCGTGCATTTGACTTCAACGTGTTTGCGTCTGAATTATTTAATCGCGTGGACGTGCAAAAATCTCCCACTGCATCAATGGAAGAAGGTGGTATCGCGGGTTCTGTAAATCTGTATACCGCCAAGCCTTTTGATAATCCCGGATTTCATTATGCCGGTTCAGCGCAGGCGAACTACAACGATGTCTCCGAAGAGACCACCCCCCGCACGGCGGTAATGGTGAGCAATACCTTTGACGATGATAAGTTTGGTGTCCTTTTCTCACTGGCTTATTCGACCCGGAACGTTAACCAGCAAGGCTTCGGAACCGTAGGCTGGCAAACGCCCGTTAACAATAATATGACTTACGCGGACACCAGCAGTACAAACGTTACCGGGTCGCCGTCGGGTGGTGATTGTCAGTTAAATGGTGCGGATGTGGACGCCATCAATTGTTTATATGCCCCCCGGATCCCGCGGCCGGATTATTTCGGTAACGAACAGACCCGCCTGGGTATTACTTCTTCATTTCAGTATGCACCGTCTGATAATGTGTTACTTACCTTCGACTACTTACATTCACAACTGGAAAATGAGCGCTCGTACTATCACATGTACGCAATGTTCAGAAATTACTTCAATCAAATCACGCCAACATCGGTTACCGTAGCGCCCAATGGCCAGCAAATTATTGCCGGCGAATTTGATGGCATAACTAACCGGGTTGAGAGCCGTGAGACCACCAGTGATACAGCATTTAATCAGTATGTGTTATCGGGAGAGTTTGGCTTAACAGATCGTCTCATTGTGGATGCTATGGTGGGGTATGCAGAAATTGATTTTTCCCGTGATGAATTTCGTCACATTATGGACAGCACTGAGCCGCATAGTTTCGGTTTCGATTTTACGGGTAACCCCAATGCTGCGCTGCTCGACTTCCAGTTCGATTATAATGATCCTGCCTTGTACAACTTGTCCTCTTATGATTTTCAGGATCAGACTGATAAAGAAAACCTGACCGCTAAATTTGATGGAAAATATGTGGCGGATATGGTCGAAGTTAAGGCCGGTGTGGCCTACAACAACCGCAAAGTCTCCCGCCAATATTTCGGTCTGCCAACTTTTTCTACGGGATCTGCAGAAGGCTTAACAGAAATGCTGCCCATCAGTAATTTTGGCGACGGCTTTGACGGAAATTTGTTTCATTTTGTAGTGGCTGATTTTGATGCAGTAAAAGACGCTATCGGCCCCCTCAACTGGCAATCTCAGGATCAGAAAAACACGCAGGTAGAAGAAGAGACCATGGCCGTTTATCTGGAGTTTAATACAGACTTCGATATCGCTGATATGATTTTGCGTACCAACTTTGGTATGCGATATGTCGATACCACCGCCACGTCAACGGGATATATCCGGCTGGAAAATTCTGTAGAAACCATCGTCGCTGAACATGACTATAAGAACTTTTTACCGGCTCTGAATCTGGCACTGGAGCCTGCAGATGATCTCATCGTGCGCTTAGGACTGACGCGGTCAATGACACGCCCCAGCTTAAATACGCTGAACCCGGGCAATCCTGCTTTTCGCTACATTGAAGGTTTCGTGACGGTGGGTAATCCGTACCTTGACCCTTACGTGTCTAACAATGTGGACTTTGGCGTAGAGTGGTATTTTGACGAAGAATCGTTATTGTCTGCCACACTGTTTTATAAAGACATAGAAACCTATATTCGCAGCACACAGGAAGAAAAACTGGTCGACAGTATTTATTACACGGCAATCAATAACGATCCGGTTTATGATCCCGCGATAACGGTTAATCCGTTCAGCGAACCTTATACCCATTATTCCTATGACAATGGCGACGGTACAACCATAAACGGCTTTGAAATCAGCTACCAGCAGCCATTTAACTTCCTGCCCGCGCCCTTCGATAATTTGGGGACAGTGGCGAACTATACCCGTGTCAGTTCCGGTGAAATCGTGGGTGTTTCCGAGAATTCTTACAATTTCACCTTGTACTACGAAACAGAGAAGTATGGTGCCCGCCTGTCGGCAAACAGCAGGGATGACTACTTTATCGAAGTACCCGGCATCACCGGCAATGCTGAAAATGGGGTAACGGGTCCCACAAATATCGACTTTTCCTCGTTCTATAACTGGTCTGAAAAGCTGACGTTCTCCTTTGAAGTCATCAACCTGACGGATGAGTATTCACGGCTGTTCGTCACCGGCGACGGTTCGCTGGACATGGTGCGGGAATATAACAACACGGGAAGACAGTTCTTCCTTGGCGTGCGATATCACAACTAGGCAGCTTTACGTTACGGGGTCATAAGTTCTTATGACCCTATCCTTACCCCGCAACACTTTATTCAGGCCAGGCTCACTATGCTCACACGTTGCTTTCTCTTCGTTGTTCTGTTGTCTGCGTCACATGCCGTATTTTCTTCGGGAGAGCGGTTCACTATTTCGGTCGATGAACCGTCTGTGCGTTTTATTGTTGTACAAAGCCGTGATCCGCTCATTGAATGGGCCGCCAAAGATGTGGCGGATGATTTATCTGCCCGCACCGGTTCGACTTTTGTTGTGGTCAAAAGCGATGACGAGACAGCTTCAACACCATTTATTCGCATAAACGTTGATGGCTCATTACCGCTACTCAATGCCAGTGCATTTCCTCATGGTAATCATGAAGCATTTGCCATTCACACAAACCAGGACACTCTGGTGATCACCGGTGCTGATGTTAGGGGCACGGTATACGGTCTGTTTACGTTAGCCGAAAAAATGGGTATTTCACCGTGGCAATGGTGGGCGGATGTGCCGGTGAAAAAAGCCAACGTGCCGCTAACGCTGGACAAGTTACCGGTTGTTGAAGGTCCTGCTGTGAAGTACCGCGGTATTTTCATTAACGATGAAGACTGGGGCTTACTTCCATGGGCGTCTCGTACATTCGAGCCGGATACTGCCAATATAGGGCCCCGGACTTATGAAAAAATTTTTCAGTTACTGCTCAGATTAAAAGCCAATACCATCTGGCCTGCCATGCATCCGGGTACCCGTGCCTTCTTCACTGTGCCGGGCAACAAGGAGATGGCGCAGCGCTACCACATTCATGTGGGCAGTTCTCATGCCGAACCCATGTTAAGAAACAATGTGGATGAATGGGACAAGCAGCAATCAGGTGATTTCAATTACACCAATAATGCGGCAAGGGTCAATGAATACTGGCGAAGCCGTGTTGTGCAGGTCAGTGATATGTCTGATCTGGCGATGTTTACCCTGGGTATGCGTGGCATTCATGACAGCGGAATGGAAGGTACCAATTCACAGCAGCAAGCCAAAGACACTTTACAGCAGGCTATCAATACCCAGCGTGCACAACTTGAAGCGGTTTTTGGAAAGCCCGCTGAAACGCTTACGCAAATGTTTACGCCTTACAAAGAAGTACTCTCACTGTACGAAATGGGATTATCTGTGCCTGACGATGTCACACTGGTGTGGCCTGATGATAACTACGGTTATATCCGCCGGCACAGCAACCATGCTGAACAAACACGGTCAGGCGGAGCAGGGGTGTACTACCATTTAAGCTATTGGGGCAGACCCCATGATTATTTATGGCTGAGCAGTACCCACCCCGCGTTAATACAGTTTGAAATGCAACGTGCATTTGAAAATGGTGCTGACCGTATCTGGATAGCCAATGTGGGTGACATCAAACCCCTTGAATACAATATGGAATGGTTCTTACATCTCGGGTGGTACGGGCCGGATAAAGTGTCTGACGCAAAGATGTTCGCTTCTTATCAGTTGGGCAGAGACTTTGCGATTTCTGAACCCCGATATGCCGCAGAGCTATTATTTGACTATTACCATCTGGCCTTTATCCGTCGCCCGGAATTCATGGGATGGAGTCAAACCGAACCCACGACACAAACCCAATTATCCGGCTGGGACGGCAAAACCATTGAAAATCGTCTTCAGCAATACCAAAAGCTTGAGACATCCATTTTTGAACTGGGCAAAGGCATTCAGCCAGAAGAGCAATCAGCCTGGTTTCAACTTATGAGCTATCCGGTGCAGGCGGCCTCAGAAATCAATAAAAAGTGGCTGTTCAGACACAAAGCTGCTTTTACAGTCTCACAATCTGTAGCTGATAAGCTGATGGAAAAAGCACTGGATGCACATAACACTATCGACGGGCTAACTCAGCAATATAACAGATTGTCTGACGGCAAATGGGCCGGCATGATGGATGCTGCACCGCGCAAACTGCCGGTTTTTAGCAAGCCGGAACTGATTACGTTGACGGATGACGAAAAACAAAAGCGAGAAAGAGTCAACAACGGATCACAAAGTAAGCAAATCAAACCGGCATCAGTAAAGTTCATTTCACCTGAGGGTTACAGCTGGCAGGAAGTGAGAGATCTCGGCTATTCCGGCAAAGCATTAACACTTTATCCGCTGAAGCAACAATACTTCTCAGAAAAGGCCGCTGTTACCTACCAGTTCAACCTTGATATTGCACAGGAGGTAACGTTAAACGTCGCTACGTTACCCGTGCATTCCAATGATTTTTCTCATGAGATCGCAATATCTCTGGCACAAAAGCCAGTGACGATATTCACGCTGAACACCAAAGGACGAAGCGAGCAGTGGAAGCAGGGCGTATTAAATAACCGCATTCACAATAGTGTCAATCTGGGAAGGCTGAGTAAGGGAACGCACAATGTGACCCTTTCAGTGAATCAAAACGGTATTGTTATTGATGAGGTCTGGCTATCTGAACGTGGTTCTTAATAAGAGAATAGGGCACAATGCCGGCTGTTTTTCAAATAGCGGAGTTCTTATGTCTTTCAGTAGTGTTGAAGCGTTAACCTCTCAACTGGCCAGCGCACCGGATGAAATTGTATTCAGCGATGTGATTTCGTTTGTTGACGATAACTACATTTTCACGCCTTCGGCTTTTAGTAATGGCACAGTAAACAATGAAACGAATCAAAATAACGGGTCCTGTAAACTGTTGGCCCTCGGCCAGCTATTAGGGTTAACACAGGCGCAGACACTCGCACTTTTTGGCAGTTACTACCGTGATGATGTGCTTAAGCATCCTGAAGGTACCGACCACGCAAATATTCGCAATTTCATGGTCTCAGGATTCGACGGTTTGCAGTTTGATACGTTTCCCTTAGCGGAAAAATAAAGCGCCTGTTTATCTAACCCCGGCGCTTTTGTCCCTCGGTTAGTCTGGCCATGCCGCCTTGTTTAACAGCCGCCTGCTGGCCATAGTGACCGGGCATTTCCGGAGAGCGCCAGCCTCCGGCAAGCTGCATTTCAGGTAGCGTGGCGCCATTTTCTGCCAGTGAAACCGCCGCTCCCACACGACCGCTGTGAGGGGTGATATTTTCCTGAATACCAGCAAGTGCAGCAATGCGTTTCCAGGTGCGATAAATGCTCGAGTATTCCAGCTTCGGGGCCTGTTTGAAATTCTCACTTTCATCATAAGGCAACAGAGCGTGGCCTCTGTTTGAGACGCGGCGGAACAACACGCCTTTGTTTATCCTTCGCGGATCATCTTCACTTCGCTCAACTTTTTGCTGAGCGTCATAATTCGCTTCAGCAACATACTCGTCAATCATATCCAGCGTATTGGGAGAAATGTACCTGTACTGGCCTTTGCCGGTCTGGTCACTTTTTGATGTTAAGACGAGCAGGGCGTTAGTACGCTTATTAATGTCAGATATACAAACGCGAACGACTTCATCGGCCCTGAGCAGCGCGTCGAACATCAGATTAATCATGGCCAGATCGCGCATTTCCAGCAGTGTGTCCGGGATCACCCGATCATTAATTTTTTCCAGCAAATCCAGTGTCAGCGGTACCGCCTGATGGTGACTGAACTGGTATTTCTCATTTTCAGCCAGCGACAGCCGGATGAAGTCTTTAAGATAGACAGACTGCACAATGGGGTTCGGTAATTTGGCAATACCCAGGAATTTACTCAACGCACTGAGCCTGCGTTTGATGGTGCGGTAAGCCAGTGGTGACTGACATAACATCTCTACATAACGTTTGACACAGAGTTCGTTATTTTCAAATGAAGCATTGAATCCGCTCAATCCGGATTGCTCACAGAATATAACAAACTCGTTGAAATCGCTGATGTAAGCACGCTGCGTGTTACGGGGTAACCGTGAGAAAATATCATTGAAGTACTGATTCACAGCATCGCGGTAACAGTCTGTAAACTGTAACTGCTGAGATGCCGGCAACTTCATGTCAGCTCCTTAAAATATACAGGTATTTAAACGGATGGCACGCATGAAGGGTAAAAGCCGGCATACGTGGGAGTACGATGCCGGTAGTATATCTAAATTGATATTTGCTGTATATAAATACAGCTTTTGTGTGTTTCGGGCAGGGAAAGCCTATTCAGCGCTATCCCGTAAAGTAAAACCCGTCAGCCATTCAAGGATCAAATCTTTATGATTGTCAGCCCATTGTTGAGACACGGTTTCAATATCCTCACCATTTTCTACAGCGGAGAGCATTGTCACCAGTTCCGCGTCATCAATCACAAACCGGTTTAACAGCTTCAGCAGCTCGGGGGAACGCTCTTCCAGTTGTGAACGAAAACCCAGTTTGATTTCACTTTGCGGCCAGGAGGTACCTGTGCTGAGTTTATTGAGTCCCTGAGCTTTGAAAATGGCTTGCCATATTGCGGCGTCATGTGCAGGCTCTTCAACGAAATGTACATGGCGGTTTCCAAACAATGCATCAGGGTAATAGCAGAAGAATAAGCCTGGCTGTTCATTCTGATTGTTGCGGTTAATCAGCTGCTCCAGTAAGTCCAGGTCAAACACGTGATAGTCATAATACGCATCCAGACCATAGGCGTTGAGACGTCGCTCCTCAATTGCCACTGATGCCCAGCCTTTGGCTCCCACCCAAATATCACCACGTCCATTACCGGACAAGTCAAAACGTGAAGCGTTTTCCGGAGTAACCAGATCGTTTACTGCTAACGTTGCCGGCGCTGTAAAATCGGTATAGCAGAGGCCTTGTTTTCCCATGCCGGCGCTTTCACCCAATTTAACAGTTTCGAACGCCCGCACATACCGGCGGATCAGGTCGGCATTGTTAGCCAGCCAGATATCCGGATGCACATCAATGTCGCCGTCGTGTTGGCCCATCTGTTTAAAGGCTTGCTCATGAGTAACGTTGATGAGCTGTGCCCGCGACTCTGTGTGTTCATTAATAATCGTGGCAAGAATATGAGCTTTAACTTGAGCGGTCGGCCAGTCCAGTAAGGCAATATTCAGTTCTGCGTTATTTAAATCGCGCTTCGACAGAATGGGCGCTGACTCATCCCGTTTCACATCATCCAGCGTTTCATATAAAAAGCCGTAGCCGAATCCACAAAACAAAAACACAAAAATACTGAAAATCCAGTAACTGTGACTCACGGTTTCGGGACCGACCGTTTTCAGGCTCAAAGTACGCTCTACAGCTTCATGCTGCACGTCAAACTCCGGGGCGTCTGATTTCTGCTTAAATTCGTCTGCATATTCCAGTAAGTCACGGCACACCAGCGCGTGATCGTGGCGTATCTGGATATACTGATTCCGTTCATTAATAACCAGAATGAGAAATATAACCGAAGTAGCCAGAATGAGCGCAAACAATGCCGTGGAGAAACTTTCAGGACGAAATATGAGTGAGAAGAAGACGTTCGTTGCGCCAAGCAAGATGAGAATGACCAGTTCTTCCGGTGGAATTCTGTCACTTTCCATGGTCATCAGTTTCTGACCCACCTGGAAATTATCCAGCAAACGCTCTCGATATATCGGAGTATTTTCAGTACCGGCAATCAGTACTTTCTTAATGTCCTGAATTTCCAGCTGAGCATTGCGCATATCCTTTGCGCCGTTAAAAGCCCGTAAGAACACGTATAAATGTTTAACGATATAATTATTTATCAGTGCTTTGTACTTCTCAGCAGATACGCCGCCGGACGGTGAAGAGGAGGGGAGTTGCATCACCGAATCATTAAACTCTACCAGCAAACGTTCCCGTTCCCGGTTAAGGGATGTTGTCCGCTCAAGAGCAAAGGTACCCAACAGAACAAAAAAGACCGTGGATACAGCGAGTAAATCGTAATACGAGTCAATGGGATAAGTTGGCGCGAATAACACCCATATCCCCACCATGCATACGGTACTGAAAAGAATGAGCAGCGATGAACGCAGAGGAAAGCGCAGCCCGAGAAAAATATTGGCCGACACAATAAGAACGGATGCAACCGCTTCATATTGATTGAGTAATCGGCCCTGTAACAGAGCAAGGATCACTACCGCGCCAACAGGCATGAAATACCAGAACACGCTGACAGACGCATTCGTCGCTGAAAACACGGATAAGTCGTAGAGCAAACTTCCCAGTGCCAGAATAGCGATACCGGCAAAGGCCACCAACGCATAATCCATATAATCAAACTGATTTGCCGTATCGCCAAACAAAAACAGGATGGAGAGCATACCGGGGGCAGCTACACAACGAACACCTGATTCCGTCAGTAAAGCTTTATTCAATGAACTGAGGTTGAGAGCATTTTTATCTGAGATAGCAGACCAGGCATCCATGCATTTCATGCGCATATAGCAGTTAATTGCCATAGCAAGCCCGCCTGATGCCGCCAGTAAAATGGTATTTATCATCGGACTTTCCAGCAGCAGCCAGTCTGCAATATCCAGATTCGGGCTCATCAGAACGATGAAACCGGCAAACGCTGCTGCAGAGAAAATATAATCGTTCGCCGTGGTTGTTCTGTGCTTTTTACGCAACGTGCTGTCTATGTAAAAAAATACAATTGGCCAGGCTTCGAATATGAGAATGGCAATAACATCAAATTCCTGCGACATGTTCAGTGCCGCATATAAAAGCAGATGGTTTGCACAGATAAGGGCACCGGAAAACAGCGTGGGTACAAGCAGCGCCGGTGTTTTGAAATGGACTGCAATATCAGAGAAAAAGCCTTGTTGCCGCTTTGCAAACATGACCATGACGACCACAAGCGTAGAAATAGCAGCCAGCGTATGCGAAGTAGCAGCGACAAAGATTGGGCTGGAGCGGTCTATCAGGTAGTTAACCACCGGCGGATAAAGCATCCACAAAAGAATAGAGGCGCACATTAACACTATGGGTGAACGCATAAATTGAATGACGAGATGCTGCAAGAAGATAGCTCCTTTATCCTGTATTTTAGCGGCGGGAGATAGACGTTTATCTACTCAATGACCTTTTAATTTGTTGAATAGTATCATGTTTTACTTTTGTTTATTTTCTAATTTCTTTGAATTGAAGGTGTATGTGTATGTTCAAACGGGGGCTGAGAACTTTATGGATTTAAAGAACTAAAACTCACTGGAAGTGTATATGGTCGTTTTTGGTGTTGCAATCATGTTAAGTCCGACCTTGGCTTGTTCTTCAATTGTGTGCATATATTTTAAAATTGAACATTTCGTTTACATTAGCCATTCATTCACATATTATACCTTTGTCTAGGGTTAACGTTTTACCTTAGTTTTGCTCCCAGATTCGAGTGCTCAATTCAAACTGGGATCAATAAATTGTTGCAGAATACAAACCAGTTTCCGCTAATTTATTCAAGCGGTTCGCGGGACAGGTCAGACGCCGGACATGAAATCCATTTTTATATATAAAAATGAAAAATTTAATTTGCAAGGGTAAACGTATAACCTTGAGTCCTATTTAAATGCGGTGATGCATTCGAGTGATTCTGCACATATTTTTGACACATTGAGGAAGCGGGGCAGACGTTTGCCCTCTGAAGGAGACATACATGACTGCAAATACAAAATTCAATAAGAATAATAAAAAAAGAGTTTTTCTGAAAAGTTCTTTATATTTGGCAATACTTTCTTCTCTGGGCACGCCTCTGGCTATGGCGCAAAGTGATGAAGCAGAAGCGAATGCCGGAAACACTGAAGTCATTGAAGTGCGTGGATTCAGAAACTCGCTGAAAGAGTCTATGCTCAACAAGAAAGCGTCAGATGTGGTATCTGACGGTATTTCGGCAGAAGACCTGGGTAAGTTTCCCGATCAGAACGTCGCGGAATCGCTACAGCGCATTACCGGTGTAGCCATCGACCGTAGTGGTGGTGAAGGCCAGTTTATTACTGTTCGAGGATTTGGTCCGCAGTTTAACACCGTTCTGATCAACGGTCGCCAGATCGCCACGGAAAACCAGGGGCGAGAATTCAGTTTTGATACCTTACCGGCAGAACTTATTAGCGGCGCTAATGTATATAAAAGCCCGGTTTCTTCGCTGCAGGCAGGTGGTATCGGCTCCACGGTTAATGTAACTACAGCCAATCCATTCGATTTTGACGGGTTTGCCGGTGCAGCCAGTGTGAAGGGCATGTATGAAGAGATTTCGGAAGAAACCTCGCCTCAGATTTCCGGTTTGATCACTAACCGGTTCATGGATGACAAGCTCGGGGTGCTGGTAGCCGGTTCCCTGCAAAAACGTAAAGCGCAGACCAATATTCTTCAGGTACGCGACTGGCGCTCGAATGTCAGCCTGACCAATCGTTCTCAAACTGATGACCCTCAGTATGCAGATTCTGAGCAGTTCAACGGCGTATACGTTCCGCAAAACTTTGACCAGATTGTAGATCTGGCGGATCGTCAGCGCACTAGCGGGAACGTAGTGGTGCAATATGCGCCGCAAGACAACATGATGATCAAAGTCGACGCGCTCTACTCTAAATTTGAAGTAGGCTCCCGTCGTAACACCGTTGGTCACTGGCTGTCGGACAGCAACCTTGATAATCTTGAAGTGAATGAAAACGGCACCGTTACCTCTCTGGACAGCACATTAGTAGATGGCGTGGGTGGTGCAACCGACTTCATTCAGAGCAGCGACTCCCGTGACGTGGAGATCCAGGCGTACGGTATCAACTATGAATGGCTGGTAAATGACTACTTCACAGCAACCTTCGATATCTCAACGTCGACGGCGAAAAACAATAGCGGTGGTAATAACTACTTTACTGTAGTGGGCTACAACAACTCTTACAGCCTGGACTTTTCCGGTGAAACGCCCACGATTGATATCGAAGGCGGTACAGACGCGCTGACCAACATTCCGGCCGGTCGTATGCACGTCACCAACCGTGAAGGTTACGATATTGAAGACACTATCGATGAATATCGTGCGGATTTCACCTGGTTACCTGATTCCGGTAATGCGTTTTCGAAAATGGAATTCGGTGCGTACTATCAGGATCGGAACAAAGACAACAACAGTCTGACGTCCAGCCTGTGTAACGTGTACTGTGGTTATCAAACTGATATTCCGGATGACTTGCTGTACATCTACTCACCACAAAACTATTTCTCAAACGCCAGTCAGCAGTGGATTGCTTACGATCCTGAAGCGTATTTTGACTATGCCGTGTCAGACGAGGCAATTCAGCAGGTAGCGGATAACACCGGCCAGACTTTTGATGAAGTACGTGCCATCGTTGATGCTGAGGGCCTGAACAGCCCGTCGCTTGCCGGCAATTCATTCTCAGTGAATGAAGAAGTCATCAGCCTGTACGCACAGATGTATTTCAGCCTGTTGATTTCTGACATGCCAGTGGATATTAACTTCGGCCTGCGCTACAGCGAAACCGATACCACCACAACCGGTTACGGTCGTGAACTGCTGGACGTGGTGCCTGTGCCAAACGACCCGTCTGACTACAGCGATGTGTATGCCACCAACGAAGGTGTGCCGATTGCAGAGTCCAACAGCTATTCTAATCTGCTGCCTAACATTAATGCGAAGATGGATCTGACTGATGATTTGATGCTGCGCGTTGGCTTCTCTGAAACGCTGACCCGTCCAACCATGAGCGATCTGGTGCCGGTGTTCAATGTCTCGGTGACCCGTCCGAATAACCTGCAGGCAGATTCCGGTAACGCTGATCTGAAGCCCTTCCTGTCGACTAACTTCGACCTTTCACTGGAATGGTACTATGCCGATACCAGCTACCTTTCTGTAGCGGCGTTCAAGAAAGAAGTGGAAGACTTCATTGTGGCGTCGTTCGAAACCCGCACCCTGAATCTGGCAAGTGGTGCTTACGATTTCACCGTTCGTCTACCTGACAACGGCGAAACAGCTGACGTGAATGGTCTGGAAATCGCGTGGCTGCACACCTTCGACAGCGGTTTTGGTATTCAGGCTAACGCCACTATCGTAAACAGCGATGCATCACTGGATAGCGAAGACAACAGCCAGGTGTTCGCGCTGGAAGGTCTGGGTGATTCACAAAACATCATCCTGTTCTATGAACAGGGTCCAATGCAGGCTCGTGTGGCTTACAACAACCGAGAAGGTTTTATGCAGGATCTGGTTAGCCCGCTGGGTGGCACAGAACCGCGCTTCACTGAAACCTACGGTCAGTTCGATGTCAGTGCCAGTTACGATATCAACGAAAACTTCACGGTTTTTGTTGAAGGTATAAATGTAACTGGTGAAGAGTTACGTCGTCACGGTCGTTACAGCGAACAGTTCATTCAGATGATTGATAACGGAGCACGTTATACCGTGGGTGTACGCACCAGCTTCTAAGTTCTCAGCTCGACAAAGGCAGGCACAGCAATGCGCTTGCCTTTTTTAGTTTTTCTCCACGCTGCATTTCTGACAGGATAGCTATGTTTAAAAGATTCCTTATACTTTGTACTGTGTTGACGCCATCGGCAGCAGTTCTGGCTCAGTCCGGAAACGCTGACCTCCCTGACTGGCAAAATCCGCAGGTTTTACAAAAGAACCGTCTCGCGCCACGGGCGCATTTTTTCGCATTCTCAAAAGATCCCGGGAAATTTGTTTCAACGCCCTGGGATAGCAATGATTACCTGTCTCTTAATGGCACGTGGCAATTTAAAATGGCGGAAAATCCGCAGGCCGCGCCGGATGATTTCATGCGCCCTGACTACGCTGAAAAAGGCTGGGGCGAGATCCCTGTACCGGGAAACTGGGAACTAAACGGCTATGGATATCCGAATTACGTGAATATCCGCCTCGATTATGGTCCGGAAACGCCTTCTGGCCAAATCCCTTCCGAAAATAACTCCACCGGTTTATATCGCAAGCACGTTACCTTGCCGGATGACTGGACCGGTGATCGTGTTGTCGCTTATTTCGGCGCAGTTAAATCTTCTTTTTCAATCTGGGTAAACGGCGAGTACGTGGGTTATTCCCAGGATTCAAAAACCGCCGCCGAATTTGATATTACTGACAAATTAAAAAGCGGCGATAACCTCATTGCGCTGAAAGTGCATCGTTGGTCTGACGGCACGTATCTGGAACTGCAGGACATGTGGCGGTTATCCGGAATTGAACGGGATGTGTATCTGTATCGCACGCCGAAAGAACAACATATCCGCGATATTGAAGTCGTGTCCACACTGGATGACAGTTACCAGCAAGGTGTACTTTCTCTGAGCACCGATATAGAAACCGATTCTGACGTCACGTTGTCACAGTGTAATGTCAGCTACCGTCTGCTGGACGATGAAAAGCTGGTCTGGCAGGGCGACGGGGAAGGTGCTGACTGTTCGGCGTCAGCCACTCTTGCCAATGTGCAGAAGTGGACGGCTGAAACACCGAATTTGTATGATCTGCAAATTATCGCCGGCGAAGGTGAAACAGCACAATATGCCTGGCAACGCATCGGCTTCCGACGCAGTGAGCTGAAAAACGGCAATGTGTTGATTAATGGTGAGCCTGTTCTTATTAAAGGCGTAAACCGTCATGAGCATGATCCTCGCACCGGTCACGTAATCACCCGTGAATCGATGCGCCGCGACATATTATTAATGAAGCAACACAATATTAATGCCGCCAGGAATTCACATTATCCGAATAATCCTGCCTGGTATGAACTGGCTGATGAGCTCGGACTATACCTGGTTGACGAAGCGAATCAGGAAGCTCACGCGTTCGGTGCCACTGATAGTAATTACGATCCTGAAAAACACATCGTGAACAACCCTGCATGGAAAGACGCCTTTCTTGACCGCGTTCGCAACATGTATGAAGCCAGTAAAAACCATGCTTCGGTGGTAATTTTGTCTGTTGGCAATGAAACCGGTGATGGCCCGAACACCGAACAACTTTATCACTGGCTGAAAACCCGCACCGATCGTCCGGTTATGTCAGATCAGGCGCGCACCAAATCTCACACCGACATGTACGCCAAAATGTATGCGTCTATTCCGCTGCTGGAAAATTATGCGCTGTCAGATCCAACCCGTCCGATGATCCTTTGTGAGTATGAACACGCAATGGGCAACTCGGTGGGCGAACTTTATGATTACTGGCAGGTTATTCGTAAATACCCGGCGCTTCAGGGCGGCTTTATCTGGGACTGGGTTGATCAGACTATCGAAACAACTGATAAGAATGGCAACACCTATCTGGGGTACGGCGGTGACTTCGAACCTGAAGGCGTTTACCACGATGAAAACTTCAGTGCGAACGGTGTAATGAATGCGAATCGCGAACCGCATCCCCACGCTGAAGAAGTGAAATATGTCTATCAGGATGTGAAAGTATCGTTTGCTGGTAGCAGCGAGCGTCAGGTCAGGGTGTTCAACCGCCGTTACTTTACCTCGCTGAATGATCTTTCATTAAACTGGACGCTGGAGGAGGACGGCAAAACAGTGGCTCAGGGCGACATTGATAATTTAGATATCGCTCCGCAACAGTCAGGCACGTTTACGCTTCCTGCATTTACCAGCAAAACCCGGGAAGGGAAGCGCTACTATCTGACGTTCCGATTCTATCCAAAGCAGAACAGCGAGCTTTATGCCAGCGATGTTGCGATAGCGACTGAACAGCTTCCATTGGCGATCAATGCTATGGCGGCCGCTCCGTCTCTCGGCGAAGGTAAATTACCAGCCGTGAACGCGGCGTCTGATGCCATTACTGTTACAGCCGGAAAGCAAGCCTTTACGTTTAATAAGCAAACCGGCTGGCTGAGTCAGTGGAAAGCAGACGGTGATAAACAGTTGGCATCCCCTATGGTGCCGTGGTTCTGGCGGGCACCGACAGATAACGATTTTGGTGAGAAGTATCCAGAAAAAGCAAAGGTATATCAGAAGCTGTTTGAAGACGCGACACTGACTTCGATTTCCTCCGGAAAAGAGGGAAACCGGATTGTTATCAACACAGAACATGCACTACCAGCAATAGAAAGCCGTTACTTCACCCGCTATGCCATTGCCGGCGACGGTACAATGGAAGTCAGCGTGAATTTCTATGCGGCCGCGCACAAGAAATACCCTGAGTTGCCGCGCATTGGCTATCGTCTGGAGTTAATTGGAGAGTACGACGAGGTTAGCTGGTTTGGTAAAGGGCCCCACGAAAATTACCAGGACCGGAACCACTCGGCTGTGTTTGGTCGCTACTCACGCTCTGTTGAACAGTTAGGTCACGACTATGCCCGACCGCAGGAGAATGGTCATCGTGCCTTTGTGTATCAGGCAGACTTCAGCGGTAGTGATGCGGAAGGTTTCAGCGTATTCGGTGAACCAACATTTGGCTTTAACCTGGCGAAAGACAACCTGTTTGATTATGACCAGTTCGAAAAGCAGGGGCTTCACGGCTATCAGATCCCTGAGTCTGAAAATACGTTCCTGTATATCGACTACCGCCAGCGCGGCGTAGGCGGCACTAACTCCTGGGGAGAGTCGCCGCTGTATCGCTACACGCTGCCATGGCGTGATTATCAGTACAGTTTTGTGCTGAAGCCTTCTGCGAATTAACAAACGAGTAGATTGAGAGCGTATGTAAGTAGTTTTCTAGGCTCCAGCTAAAAATTTTAAGCCCGCTAAAGCGGGCTTTCGTTTATCTGCGGATAAGCTGAGCTTGTTCTAAAAATCACTTAAGCACATGATTAAAATGAATAATTCTAAACATCACGCATGATAACTGGAATTATCATGCGTGATGAATTCATAGATGAAAAGTATCTGTTTGCAAAAAGTCTGTATATCTATCCAGTGTCACGGAATTCTTTGAATATCTCTAATTTCAGGCTTCGTACAAACGTTCAAGTGTCTGGTGAATGATTCAGTAAAGAACTTCTGAAACAAGTCAAATCAGGCCATCACACGCAAAATATCAGCTTTACAGTAAATTCCTCATAACACCATTTTGCCGATATATTGGCACATCCACAGTTTATCGTATGGATCAGATTTACTTATACGGCGTTTGCCGTGTATGAGTCTGGTAATGTCCGGAAAGCTCTTATCGGCATTAAACCCGGTACAACTCTTAAAATTCGGCAGCGCAGATTCTGACAAGCTGATGGAAATTCATACTTCAAAAGTCATGTTTAACGCCTGAAAACGAATCGTGAGCTACGTGAAATCTGCAAGGTCTGTGGTCGCAATTTTCTCAGATTTTACGTAGCGTCGCGTAACAATCAAGCACTTTGTTTACCAAAATCCGCACATGCGGAGAATATCAATTTAGATAAGCTGCATGCTGAGTAATAGAAGGCTTTCAGGGAATCAAAAGAACGCTGATGTCTGGTGTCAGAAGTTTCATTTATCGTAGTCAACGGTAACGGCAATGGTAATGGAACTAAGCCACTGTAAGTCGCTAATTCAAGCGAAAGGAACATGTGAAGCATTCGTTTCAAATGCTTTCTGTTGGTGCGCATGATTCCGGCAGATATGTGAACCGCAACGAAAGGCCAACGAGCACAAAGCTGCACGGCTGTGTATTAGCCAATATCTCAACAGCCGGAAACGACACAGTAACGCAATACTTAATTGCGCATAATGTATATTATGTTAAATAAAGTGTAGAAATACTATTGTTAATCAAACCCTTGTGAATACTGCCACATAAAATGAGATTTTCTGCCAGCACGAGATTTTTGTGTGACTACCACATGACTTACTTGTGTTCTTTAAACATAGTCACCTTAATAAGGATTCTTACTGCGACTTGTTCTATCAGAAGTATCTTGAAGCAAATCCTATAGCCGGAACAACAGGCTGTGAAAAATTAATCTCGTTTTAAGTGACAGTGAATTTCCAGAGAATTTATAACTAATTGATGCGTTGAAGTTGTCGCGGGCAGAGATTCTAAAATTAAGTGGCATTCGCCAGTAGCGACCATCTCATGGTCATAGATTTCGCTGCCATTTATCCTGTTTAACCGGTGATGATCGTAAAGCCGCTGATGCTTTTGCTGCTTTACGTTACAAAAGCGATACAGCTAACAAATAATAAAAGGCACACAACAACAATGAAACTTCGCCACCTCTGTTCTCTTGTCAGTTTACTCAGTTGCAGCGCATTAGCAGCCAGCACCACTGAGCCTGCCAAACCTGCATTTTCGGATATGGATGTTTTTGAGCTAGAATGGGCTTCTGCGCCTGAGATATCGCCTGACGGAAAGTATATCGTTTACCGCCGTAACGGTATGGATGTTATGTCCGATGCACGTACCGGTAATCTGTGGATGATGAATGCTGACGGCTCTGAGCACATGAAGCTGACAACGGATGATATCAGTGAAGGCAATGCCGTATGGTCGCCTGATGGCAAAAAAATCGCCTGGCTTGGCTACCCCGATAAATTGATGGCTTATCAGACTACCCGATTATACGTAATGAATGTCGACGGTTCTGATAAGAAAGAAATTGACTTAAAACTGGATCGCTCGGTCAGCAATCCGGTCTGGAATAAGCAAGGGATCTATTTTCAGTATGATGATCATGGCAACACGAAAATTGCTGTTACCGGATTAAACGGCAAAGTTAAAAAACTGGCTGACAATGTGGGTGGAACTACCGTGGCAAGACCATATGGCGGCGGCAGTTTCAGCGTAAATAACAAGGGTGTCATTGCCTATACCCACACTACCCCTTACCGTCCTGCTGATGTTGCCGTTCTTGCTAAGAAAGATGCAAAGCCTGAACTGGTGACCGGGTTAAATGAAGATATTCTGGCCTACCGTAACCCGGGCCGCACTGAAACCGTATGGTATAAGTCTACTGCCGATGGCCGTGACATTCAGGGATGGGTGACGTTTCCACCTGACTATGAAGAAGGTAAAACCTATCCGTTGATTGTTGAAAATCACGGTGGTCCTATCTCAAATTACGGCGATCGTTTTTCTCCGGAAATTCAACTCTATGCGTCAGCAGGCTACGTCGTGTTTTATCCGAATCCCCGTGGCAGCACCAGCTATGGCGAAGAGTTCGGAAACCTGCTGTTTAATAACTACCCCGGTGAAGATTATCAGGATGTCATGGACGGCGTTGATGAAATGATTAAACGCGGTTATACCAGTGAAGATCAGTTGTACGTTACCGGAGGCAGTGCCGGTGGCATTATGTCAGCCTGGATGATTGGTAAGAATAACCGCTTTGAAGCTGCTGCAGTCGTGAAGCCGGTGATGAACTGGATAAGCAAGTTGCTCACGGCAGATAACTACTATGGTTATGCTGATTACCGCTATCCCGGTCAGGTGTGGGAAAATCCCGAAACCTATTGGAAGTTCTCGCCGGTTTCTCTGGTCGGTAATATTCAGACACCGACGCTGGTAATGGTTGGTGATGCGGATATGCGTACACCGTTGTCTGAAGCTAAACAGTTATACAGCGCCCTGATTTTACGGAAGATTGATACCGCGCTGGTTGAAATGCCGGGGGCTTATCATTTCATTTCAAACCGTCCGAGTCAGATGATCAGTAAAGTAAAACATGTACTGGCCTGGTTCGAAAAATACCCCGCGGAAGCGGAGGCACCTGTTAAACAGGAAAAATAATCCTAATTGTTCTATTAACAGGCCGTTTGCTTCAGAGGCGCGGCCTTTTGTCTTATTCCGCATTGACTCCCCGCTGACTTCTTCGCATTATAGCCGCCTGATTGTCCATTGATGTTGCTATGAAAAAGTTTCTTCCTCTGTTAACGCCTGTTTTTTTATTTGCCTGCCAGCCTGAAAATAATATGGCCGGTTTAGACCGCGTTTATGTTACCCCGGTTACACTGTCCTGTGTGGCGGAAACGATTCAAAGTGAACCTTTTGTATCCGGGTTTAAAGCCACTGATGATGTGTTCCATTTTAATATTGATGGCTACGAAACCCGTATGCTGAATAAAACGCTTGGCGGCAAAATTTCCGGCTATGCCATGACAATAAATGGCATGCACAAGGGAGACGAACCCAATGCGTTCTATAAAATAGTGCGGGAATTTGAAACGCAAATCTATACCCATATTACAGAGCGTTGTTACGGAAGATCAAAGTCGTAAGGTTAGGATAAATATCCTTTTTATAGCCAAAAACACAGATAATCCGGTTAGGATACCTTTTAACATGGTGTAATTCTGTTCAGAATGGTATTTCACACACGCATTCAACCCGGAATTTCATCATGGACAGACCTTTTTCTTTTCTGCGTAAGTCGCTGCTCAGTGCGGCGATTGTCAGTATTTTCTCAGCGCCGGTATCTGCCGGCACCGAAGATGCTGTAAAACACATTCTTCCTGAATATCTTAAATACCTGACATTACCCAACGTAGCGAAAGAATCGCCGTCTGATATTAAAGCGGTGGCTGAATGGACCCGCGATACTTACCGGAAACACGGGCTGAATGCCAAGCTTCTTCCTGATGGTCAGACACCTATGGTATATGCCGAATACATGGAAGCAGGTGAAGATGCGCCGGTCGTACTGTTCTATGCACATATGGACGGACAGCCGGTAAATCCGGAACAGTGGGATCAGGAAAGTCCGTGGCGGCCAGTGCTTAAAACCCTCGAAGGTGACAGCTGGCAAAGTAAACCTGTGACTGCCCTCACCTTCACAACGGATCCTGAGTGGCGCATTTTTGCCCGTTCAGCCTCTGATGATAAAGCGCCCATCATGATGTTGCTGGCTGCTATTGATACATTGAAAGCGGAAAACAAAAAGCCGGCTGTGAATATCAAAGTATTGCTTGATTCACATGAAGAAGGCGGGCCTCCTACCCTAATCGACGTGATCAACCGCAATAAAAAACAGCTTCAGGCCGATGGTGTCGTCATGCTGGACGGACCGATGCATCCGTCAAACAAACCTACGCTGGTTTTTGGTCACCGTGGTGCATCTATGGTGAGACTGACTGTATTTGGTCCGGCATCCGACAGCCATAGCGGCCATTATGGTAACTACGCTGCCAATCCGGCTTTCCTGCTGGCTGATTTGCTTGGCAAGATGAAAGATGATGATGGCCGGGTGACGATTCCCGGCTACTATGATGCAGTTAAATTTGATGATGATTATGCCACCGCACTGGATGCCGTACCCGCAGATGAAGCGGCTTTAATGAAGCGGCTGGGCATTGCAACAACAGAGAAAGTGGCCGGAAACTACCAGCGGGCAATTAACTACCCGTCTTTAAATATTAACGGGCTTTCTGCTGCCAGCACGGAAGCGACCCGTACCATTATTCCCGCTACAGCAACGGTGACAATGGATATCCGTACAACGAAAACAGCGACAGCAGAACGTCAGATAAAGCTGGTTAAAGATTTTGTCATCGCACAGGGCTATCATCTGGTTGAAGATGCGCCAACAGAGAAAGAACGGTCGGAATATCCCCGTATTGCCCGCTTTATTTCACATACCGGCACGGCTGCATTGCAAACGCCCCTTGATGAATCTTTGGGACAATGGGCATTAACAGCCTTGTCTCATGTCAGTGATTCTGAACCGGTTATTATTCCCATGATGGGAGGCACTGTACCTACCTCACCGCTGGTATCCGGTTTGCAAAAACCGGTCATTCTGCTTCCCCTTGTGAATGCAGACAACAACCAGCATGCACCGAATGAAAACCTCAGGCTGGGCAACTTCTTCAGCGGTACTGAAACCCTGTATCAAATGTTCACAACGCCGTTGACGCAGGATTAACAGATAAAAAAAAGACCGCCTTCCGGCGGTCTTACTTTCTGTCCTTGCTTCCGGTAGATCAGAATTGTACGGTGACTGACAGTTGCAGTCTGCGCGGATTGTAATAATCTCTTGGCTGACCGAACTCTTCAGAAACAACGTACGGGTTATAGTTGTAACCGGTTTGCTTATTAAACACGTTGAACAGATCTGCACGGAACTTCACGGTATAGTCGCTCACATCCCAGTTTTGCGTATAATTCATATCCAGCTGCCAGTGGCTTGCACCACGGCGGCTTCCCGCAGGTTCTGCATAACGGCTGACCCCTGATGTATAACCGTAAGGTGTGCCATCCCATGCTGTCCAGGCTTCACCGGACTGGAAGATAAAGTAAGCACCGATATTGGCATCCCAGTCAGTGGTGTAATAACCGAACACTTTCACTTTATGGGGTTTGTCGCCTATCAGCTTACCGTAGCGGTTGTCCCAGGGCATACGGCCTACACCGTCACCGTAGTACGAAGAACCGATGAAGTTGTTCGCATCGTTAGTCGTGGTGGTGCTGTCCTGGTCGAAGTTACCATAGTAATGACTCCAGGTATAAGACGCATTCAGGTAAGTACGTTCACCATACCATTCTGCTTCAGTACTCCATTCCCAGTATTTGGTCTGGCCACCGTCTACTTCTGCGACCACATAGGAAGAGCCGCCTACTTCTGCACGTAACTCATCCAGATTGTCGATATATAGCCCTTTCGCGGCGATATCTTCAGGTACTGCGCCACCTTCATATTCACCAAACAGGCGGGCGTTGTTTGGCATATCTTCCCAGAAATGGCTGCCGTAACGGAAACGTACGTGTGAACGCAACATCAGATTATTGCTCACAGCACGGGTCGTTCCTACAGTGTACTCATCAATTCTGCGGGGACGCATGTTATCGGCAAAGAACTTACCTGATGAGCCGGCTTTGTTACCTGATGCCAGATAATCGCCATTTTCATCAAACTGAACCTCAACCGTTGCACGGGAATTTCTGTCCCAGGACGCGGCACGGGCCAGGGAGCTGGCACTGGGGTTATAACTGGCATAGTTGGCGAAAACAGTGCTCTCATCTTCGTATTCCCAGGTTACGCCTAACCGGGGCTGCACCATGTCTTTCCAGTCTACAGTGTACATTTTATAAGGGTTTCCCGGCGCAACTTCATATCCGGAAATATTCTCACTGTTTTCAGCAAGGCCCTGCCCGTACAGTACATCTTTTGAAACCAGTAAGCCCACGTTATACGTAAAATCACCGTGTTCAATGGTATCGTTGATTTCAAAATTGAAGGACTCTGCCGAAGACACAATGGACGGAGTAACCGATCCGTCTACCGCAAGACTCATCTGCTGAACCTGCGCAACGTAGTAGGCACCGGGATACTCGGCATCTATACCACCAACGTACTCTATGAAACCCCAGCCGTTAGATAGCCTCGCCAGATCTTCGGAAATTTCCTCCCATTTAAAGCCGGCATGAATGGTGTGATAAGTGTTTCCGAACATGGACTCAGTATCCAAAGCAAGCTCAAAACTTTCACGTTCGAAAGACTGCCGGTTATACTGTGAATAAGCACCGACACCACCGCCACCTGTCATTTCACCGTCGTCGCCCACGTAGCCGTATTGTTGCACCAGTGGTAACGCACCAGCATTAAACTGAATATCATCAGCAGTCAGGTCGCCAGTCCGGATACTGGGCACACTGAAATATCCTATCTCGTCCAGTGCATCAATATCAATTGAGTCGCCGATAACCGGTGTAACTCCGGTTAGTTCTGTGTCCGGCGTGTCGATGAAGTCTTCTTTATATTTACCGTATTTGAAGGAAATGCTGGAATCACCAATCAGCCAGGAGCCGTCCAGCGAGTAGATACTCAGGTTAGAGTCTGAGCCCACTGATACACTGTCTGCTTCGAATTCACCAATTGACGAGCCGGACACGTTCCTTTCAGAATCACGGATACTGGCATTTAACAGCACATCAGCGGTAGGTGCCCAGGTGAGCTTACCAAAATATTCATTCCGTTCACTTTTATAATCTTTTGTGGCGCCGTAGGCTGTTTCTTTGCTGCTGCCGTCGACAACCGGACGGTAAAAAGACCCGTAGAAATACAATTCATCTTCAATCAGCGGTCCGCTCACAGAAGCAACAATCCAGCTGCTGTCTGTATCTTCAATAACACCGTCTTTGGGCGTTGCAGAAAACGAAGAAGGCTGAATACGGTATTCCACGCTGCCATGAAATTCGTTAGTCCCTGATTTGGATACCGAGTTAACTGCAAAACCGCCTGAACGGTTAAAGCCAACAGCTTTTGCGCCCCCGCGATCTACCGAAACGCTGGCAATATCATGGGTTGAAGGTTCTGAGGACAAGTTCCCGAACATGGGCATTGAAAGGTCGACACCATCAAAGCCGTAACTGTTATCAACACCGGAGCCACCTGCAGACGGACCGAGAGTACCGTTTTCAGAATACTCCACGCCGGGCAGAATTTTCAGCATGTCACGGTATGTCTGACCGGTCGGCAGAGACTGAATGACTTCTGCACCGAAGGAGTTGGTGAGAGATGAATCGCCGGTAGTCACAAAGGGACTGCCGGTAATGGTGATTACCTCTGTGTTGTCCGGCGAATAAACGAAGTTGATTGCTGAAGCCTGCTCTAGCAACACTCTGGTGCTGAACTGCCGGGTATCGCCATTGGGAAGCGTAAATGTGACCTCGTACTCTCCCGGTACAAGAAATGGCATCGTGAATGTACCGTCTTCCCGGGTTGTGGCAGAGCGGTCTTTTGGCATGACGGGACTGCTGGCTACTACCTGAATACCCGCGACGCTGGTACTGCCGTCGCCGGCGGTCACCTGCCCCTTAATGCTACCTGTTTGTTGTTGCGCTAAAGCGGGTGAAGATACGGCGGCTACAGCAAGACATAAAGGCGCGGCGAAAGATGCGGTCTTCCATGTTTGCCGGATTTGTCTGGTGAGATAGCGTGCCGCGAAACGTGCTTTTTCCTTTTTCATAGTGACACCTGTTGTAATGTGTGAATTATTATTACCGGAACGTTACGTTTTTATTATGACTGAACATTTAACAGACAGGATTGCACCCAGTCAAGAATACTTTGTTCAAAAATATTTATTATGCAGTAATAAATTATCACGACAATTCAAATATCAGATCTGAAACGAAAGGCAAAAAAATCAGAAGCCGCCGGCATATCCATAGCCAACACGCCATTTTTAGAAGGTTTAAGTATTAAACAGCGTTTTAGGTAATGAATGAAGCCGGTCATGAATCATAACCTGAGGTTATAGACTTTAGAATGAAATGAATATCTGTATAAATGGGAAGTACGCAAGTATTTTTTTATTCCTTATGTCCGGCATTATTTATAACGTAATTATTCAAAAAGAATAGCAAATGCAGCAAGAAATCAATCTGTTTTCGTTATCATGCCGTAGCAAAAGTAACTGCAAACAGGAGCTATTACTATGTCATCGGAAATCAAAGAAAAACACGCTAAGTTGCTTGCTGAAGTCCTTACCCAGTCGTCACACTGGAAGCTTCAACCTGAGAAAAAGTCACCCTTCCATTCTGCTGAAGAGGCATTCACGTACATTGAATCCCATAATGAACCGCTCTACGTTGTAGTGCCGGTGAACGGTGACGATAATGACGTACTGGTGAAAGTGTCGAGTGAAGAAGATGATGTGTTGTTTGAGACCGTGTCTAATGAAAACAAAAAGCAGGCGAAAGTGCATCACTCCCATCTTAAGCTTATTGAAAGCACAGTTACAGAACTGGTTAACAGCCAGTTGGAAGAAGGAAAGAAGGCGGCGTCAATGTGACACCGCCCGGGTGTCCTGACGTTAAACTTTCACGGCCAGCACGTCTGTTTTCACACCGTGCAACACCGCATTCGCTGTGGATCCCAACAGTAACCGCATGCCACTGCGACCGTGTGTACCGATGACAATTAAGTCACTTCCCAGTTTTTCCGCTGCGGCATGGATTTCATCGGCTGCAGCGCCCACAACCACATGAGTGTGAGAAACCGGAATGTTATGCCGGTGCGCGATCCCTTCAAGTTTCTCTTTTGCCTGCTGGCAGATCTCATCAGAAAAATCACTTTCGAGAAACAGCCCGTAAGGCTCGATACTGGTTTGGGGATAGACAACATAAAGCAGGTTCAGCTTCACGTTGTTACCCGCCAGTTGCATAGCCCGGTGAACCACGCCTTCATAATCAGAATAAATATCGATAGCAACTAGTATTGAGTCGTAAGCAGCCATAAATGTCTCCGGTTTTTCTTTCACTATAGAGCAAAGTCAGACAACAATCTTGATACGCATCAAATTTAAACCGCTTTGGTGTCTTCTTCTATTTTTGCCAGATGACTCACAGGCATAAAACTCATAGGGCTGGCTTCTGCCACATGCAGTTTGAATGCATCAGCAATTTTATCCGTTAAAAAACTGCCCCGTTTTACCAGCGGAAAAATCTCGTCGTAGCGCATTACCTGTGTCTGGTTAACCCTGCGGAAAATATGCGTGCGGTTCAACGACGAATGAGACTGATGGCCGGTGGAAGACAGAATATCCATAAAAGCAGTAACCGTCTTTTTATGAAAGCGGTACACGCGCTCGTATTTGTCTTCAACAACCAGCCCTCTTGCCAGTTTCGGATCCTGGGTGGCTACGCCGGTAGGACACTTATTTGTATTACAGGACAAACTTTGCACACAACCCAGAGACAACATCATTCCCCGGGCACTGTTACATAAGTCTGCTCCCAGGCTCAGGTTTTTGACCAAATCAAATGCAGTAATTATTTTCCCTGAGGCAATGAGTTTAATTTCCCGCCTTAAATCAAATCCGGTGAGACAGTCATCCACAAATGCCAGAGCTTCACGCAGCGGAAAGCCGATAGAGTTGGCATATTCCAGCGGCGCTGCACCCGTTCCGCCTTCACCGCCGTCTACGGTGATAAAATCCGGACATATACCGGTTTCCACCATAGCCTTACAAATGGCGATAAACTCGCTCTTTCGTCCCAGTGGCAGTTTAAACCCCACCGGCTTCCCCTCTGACATATCCCGTAAATCGCGGATAAAATGCATCATTTCAAGAGGCGTTGAGAATGCGGTATGTCTTGGCGGCGAGTCCACCTGAGTGCCGGGTTCAACACCTCTGACTCGGGCAATTTCCGGTGTGTTCTTATGTGCAGGCAAAATACCGCCGTGGCCCGGCTTAGCCCCCTGAGACAGTTTTATTTCTATCATTTTCACATTCGGGTGACGGGCTTTCTCTTCAAATAATTTCGCATTAAAGGTACCGTCATCATTACGGCAACCAAAATATCCTGTACCGATTTGCCATACCACATCGCCACCATTGTCCAGATGGTACGGTGTCAGACCGCCCTCACCTGTATTGTGGCTGAAACCACCTTTGGCCGCACCTTTATTCAGCGCCTGTACAGCGTTAGCACTGAGTGCGCCAAAACTCATGGCTGAAATATTCAGCACACTGGATGCATAGGGTTGCTTACAGGCTGAAGAGCCGATTACTACTCTGGGATCCTCTTCCATTTCATCAATTTCCATCGCTGAAAGAGAATGCCCAATCCATTCATACCCATTTTCATAGGTGTCCAGTTGGGTACCGAATGGTGAACTGTCTGTAGCATTTTTTGCGCGCTGATACACAATTGAACGGTGCATGCGACTGATGGGCTTACCGTCAGTTTCAGACTCAAGCAGATATTGCTGGATGAAAGGACGTAAGCCTTCTACCAGCCAGCGGCCTCTGCCGATAAAAGGAAAATTCCGCAAAATTGAATGGTGATTCTGCGTCAGATCATAAAGTGCAATGAGAAGACAAAGTCCGGTGAGAGGAAGCAACCACAAGAGATAATGCCAGATCACTGCCAGAGCGGCATTAATCAAAAAGATAAGGGTTAAACTTACAATAATTCGTTTGTGCATAGTGCCTGTTCCGGTAATAACTGCGCCGTATTACGCTTTTAAGCGCAAGACCATAACAAAGATCATGAAAAGAAAGGCATTTTTTCGCTCACAGGGTATTTATTTTATGCCGCCATCTTACCGTAAAGAACCATCGTTATCGTTGAGGCAGATCAGATAAATAAGCACAATCAAAGATTTACAAAATGATGCTGTTATCGCATCCTTTTATCAGGCTTTTTTAAACCGGAATAGAACAGCGGGTTTCATGGAATATACATTTCTTCTCTTTGCTTTCGTGTGTGGACTCTCAGTGAAAATGATAGGCATACCACCTCTGGTAGGATATCTGGTTGCCGGTTTCGCGCTGAATGCAGCGGGACAACAAATGACCGGCGAGCTGCAACATATTGCAGATCTCGGGATCACCATCATGTTGTTTACCATCGGCCTGAAGCTTAATGTCCGCGATCTCAGCAAACGTGAAGTCTGGGCCGGCAGTATCGCCCATACCCTTATCTGGGTTGGTATCGTTGCCGGAGCGCTCTACATACTGGCTGCTGTCGCTGCTTTCTGGTTTGGTGACATATCTTTTGAATCAGCTCTACTGATTGCCTTTGCGTTAAGTTTCAGCAGTACCGTTTGTGTTATAAAAGTCCTGGAAGAAAGCGGAGAAAGCAAAACCCGCCACGGAAAACTGGCTATCGGCATACTTGTTATGCAGGATGTGTTTGCTGTGGTGTTCCTTGTCGCTGCAACGGGTAAACTGCCGTCTGTTTATGCGCTGGGCTTACTGGCTGTATTTCCGCTGATGCCGCTGCTTAACCGTATTATCGATAAATCAGGTCACGGCGAGTTACTGCCACTTACCGGGTTTGTGCTTGCGCTGGGCGGATACCACCTGTTTGACCTGGTGAATATTAAAGGGGATCTCGGCGCCCTGCTCACCGGAATCATTCTGGCTAAACACCCCAAAGCCACAGAGTTGTCCAAATCATTGCTGGCTTTTAAGGATTTGTTTCTCATCGGCTTCTTTCTGTCTATCGGCCTCACGGCCCTGCCGGATTTCAATATGATCATGGCTGCACTTATTTTGTGTGTATTCCTTGCCGTTAAAGCCGCGCTTTTCTTTGGTTTATTCACCTGGCTGCGCTTACGGGCGAGAACCAGCTATCTCACTTCACTGGTGCTGGGAAATTACAGTGAATTCGGCCTCATAGTCGCCGCATTAGCAGTAAGTCTGGGAATGCTGAGCGAAAGCTGGCTGGTCATTATTGCGCTGGCCGTTTCTATTTCATTTGTAATCACCAGTATCATGTACCGGAACAGTCACAGCCGGTATCTGCGTATCAAAAACGGCATTCAGAAATTCGAAAGTCCTGTCCGCCTCAAAGAAGACATTTATCCGGTGGTCACCAATGCCGAGTTCCTTGTTATCGGTATGGGCCGTGTAGGTCTGGGTGCATTTAACTCTCTGCATAAACTGGCCGACTCTGCTGTATGGGGAATGGATGCCGACAGAGTTAAAATTAACCGCCTGCAACAGGAAGGACTCAATGTTATCTGCGGAGACGGTGAAGACGTGGACTTGTGGGAAAACCTTGATACCTCCAATGTAAAACTGATCCTGCTTGCTTTACCTTCTATTGAGGACGCGGTGAATATTACCCGACAGCTTCAGTTCTCGGGATACACCGGTAAAATCGCTGCCATCGCCCGCTATGAAGATGAGGTGGAAACCTTATTAAGTAAAGGTGTAGACAAGGTATTTAACTTTTTTACCGAGGCAGGCCTGGGTTTTGCCGAAGAATCATTGGCTTATGTTAATGATTCATCTGGTAAATAGAGGACTAATAAGAACACAGGACGACATGGAAATTGTTATCATTTGCATATCATTGATTTATAAAGATTTTTTTGATTTAACGCAAAGGTTGCCATATACTGTGTGTAGTTAATTTAAGGAATACCGTTATGAAAGGCGATAAACAAGTCATCGCGAAACTCAACGAAGTATTGACCAGTGAACTGACGTCCATTAATCAGTATTTTCTGCATGCACGGATGTTTAAAAACTGGGGCTTCGGCGAGCTCAACGAAAAGAATTACAAGAAGTCCATCAAAGACATGAAACAGGCTGATGCTATCATTGAGCGCGTACTGTTTTTAGAAGGACTTCCGAACCTGCAGGCACTGGGCAAGCTGTATATCGGTGAAGATACCGTAGAGATGCTTAAGTGCGACAGTCGTTTTCAGCTCGAACAAATTCCCCTGCTGAAAGATGCCATCAAGCTTTGTGAAGAAAAGCAGGATTACGTAAGCCGTGACCTGCTCGAAGATATTCTGGAGTACGAAGAAGAGCATCTCGACTGGATTGAAACCCAGGAATATCAGATTGATGCAATGGGTCTTGAAACGTACCTGCTAAAACAGATTGAGGGAGATGACTAATGAAAGGTAACGCGAAAATTAATGACGCGCTGAATGAGCTGTTGTCTTATGAACTGGCAGCAATGGATCAGTATTTCATTCACTCTCAGATGTATCTGGACTGGGGCCTGAACAAGCTTTACGAGCGCATCAACCATGAGTTTGATGACGAAAAAGGCCATGCCACGAAACTGATTGAACGCATGCTGTTTTTAGAAGGCACGCCTGACATGGTTACCCGTACCGGCTATAAGGTTGGTCACGACGTACCATCAATGCTGGAAAGTGACTTACGCGTTGAATACGAAGTCGATGCGAAATTGAAAGAAGTTATCGCTTTGTGTGAACAGGAAAATGACTACGTTACCCGTGATATCCTGGTTGAATTACTTGACGACACGGAAGTAGATCACGCTCACTGGCTGGAACAGCAACTGGGCCTGATTAAGCGCCTGGGTCTGCAGCTTTACATGCACTCGCAGATGTAAGCCGGATTGTTTCGATAAATGCCCTGACCTGTTCAGGGCATTTTTGTTTCGAAGAACATCACGTAGGGGTCCGGTTTATCTTTTACATGGATCAACATTTTCCAGCGCATCTGTGGCTCAGAACAACTACCCAGCATAAACCATCCGGACCAGCTACCTTCTTTTATCCGTTCAGCCAGCACCGGCACCTTGCCCATATACATGTTTACCCCTTCAATCCAAACACTCTCAATTTGTTGAGAAAAGGGTAAAGAAAAGTTAACTGTTATCGATTCTTCTGCCTCCGGTATACTTTCAAATGTGGCAGAAACCTTATTTTGTTCATGGCCAATTTCACAGGTCAAATTGACAAATGTACACGGATTGCCTAAACCGTTATCTGTGTCAGTTGTTGTTACCTGTTGCTTTGAAAGATACACACCCAGCGCCAGGATCAGAATGAGTGTGGGGATGATGAATTTTTGCGCTTTTTTTGTTGTTTTCATGTGAAAATTATACTGTAAATAGCGACGGTTTATTACTACCTTTGACGGAGATCAACCCCGACTAGTTTATGGTATCTTTTTGTAAATAAAAATCTTATTATCCGCGTACCAGCTGACCTGTCTATAATTACAACAGAATTAAAAAGGTCAAGCGTTAAGCCTGCAACTTGCGCAAAACCGGAATCCGGCAGTTGGAAACCCATTTACCATTGAAGTGGAATATCAATCAAATGAGTGAAATAAGCCAAGCACAACCTGATTACAACTATAAAGTAGTCAGGCAATTTACCATCATGACAATTGTCTGGGGTATTATCGGCATGGGGCTGGGAGTATTTATTGCTGCGCAATTGTTTGCTCCTGCACTTAACTTCGATACACCCTGGCTGACGTTTTCCCGATTAAGACCGTTACACACCAACGCAGTCATTTTCGCTTTCGGCGGATGTGCACTGTTTGCAACGTCTTATTATATTGTTCAGCGTACCAGTCAGGTACGTTTATTCAGCGACAAACTTGCTGCCTTTACCTTTTGGGGCTGGCAGGCCGTTATCGTTCTTGCTGTTGTCACTTTGCCCTTCGGCATTACTGCCAGTAAGGAATACGCTGAACTTGAATGGCCTATCGATATCCTTATCGCGCTGGTCTGGATTGCTTACATCATAAACTTTTTCGGTACCATCATCATTCGTAAGGTATCGCACATTTATGTAGCAAACTGGTTCCTAGGCGCGTTTATGCTTACCGTAGCAGTGCTCCACATCGGTAACAGTATGGCGATTCCGGTTTCTTTCACGAAATCTTATTCACTGTATGCAGGTGCGGTGGATGCTATGATGCAGTGGTGGTATGGACACAATGCGGTTGGCTTTTTCCTGACAGCGGGTTTCCTTGGCATGATGTACTACTTCGTGCCTAAACAGGCGGGACGCCCGGTGTACTCTTACCGCTTATCCATTATTCACTTCTGGGCTCTGATTTCGCTATACATCTGGGCCGGTCCTCACCACCTTCACTTTACGGCGCTGCCAGACTGGACACAGTCACTGGGTATGGTGATGTCGGTTATCCTGTTCGTGCCCTCCTGGGGCGGCATGATTAACGGGATCATGACGTTGTCAGGTGCATGGCACAAGCTGCGTACTGACCCGGTGCTGCGTTTCCTGATTGTTTCGTTGTCTTTCTACGGCATGTCGACCTTTGAAGGTCCGATGATGGCCATCAAAACCGTCAATGCGCTGTCTCACTATACAGACTGGACTATCGGTCACGTTCACTCAGGCGCACTGGGCTGGGTAGCCATGGTGTCCATCGGCTCTGTATATCACCTCATTCCTGTATTGTTCGGACAACGTGCAATGTACTCCACCAAACTGGTGAACGTGCACTTCTGGCTGGCTACTATTGGTGTGGTGCTTTACATCGTTGCCATGTGGATGTCCGGTGTACTGCAAGGTCTCATGTGGCGTGCAGTGAACGCCGACGGAACGCTGACCTACAGCTTCGTTGAGTCACTGGAAGCCTCCAAACCCTTCTATGTGGTGCGCTTTATCGGTGGTGTGTTTGTGGTTGCCGGCATGCTGGTGATGGCCTACAACACCTGGAAAACTGTACGTGCGCCCAAGGGCAGCATTGCAGCTGAACCCGCCGCACAGGCAGCATAAGGAGTCGTTGTTGTGAAGAATCCACATGAAATAATTGAGAAAAACATTGGCCTGATGACTGTGCTCATTTTGATTGCCATCAGCCTGGGAGCCCTGGTTCAAATTTTGCCGTTGATGTTCCAGCAGCAGGTACTTGAGCCGGTAAAAGGATTAAAACCTTATACAGCACTGCAACTGGAAGGCCGCGATATCTACATCCGTGAAGGATGTGTTGGCTGTCACAGCCAGATGATTCGTCCGTTCCGTGCTGAAACAGAACGTTACGGCCACTATTCAGTAGCCGGTGAGTCGGTATGGGAGCATCCCTTCCTGTGGGGTTCAAAACGCACCGGTCCTGACCTGGCGCGTGTTGGTGGCCGCTACAGTGACGAATGGCACCGTGTACACCTGATTAATCCCCGCAACGTGGTACCGGAGTCTAACATGCCCGGTTTCCCGTGGCTGGCAGAGAATACGCTCAGCGGTGAAGATACGGCGAAGAAAATGGAAGTGTTCCGCGGCTTTGGTGTGCCTTACACCGATGATGATATCGCCGGTGCACAGGCGGCAGTAAAGGGTAAAACAGAAATGCAGGCCCTGATTGCTTACCTTCAATCCCTCGGCACATATCTGAACTGATATGGATCAGGGAATAGCGGGCAGCATTTTTACTGTCGTAGTGTTTGTTTGCTTCATTGGTGTGGTCTGGTGGGCGTTCAGCGGTCGCAATAAAAAGCGGTTCGATGAAGCGGCTAACCTGCCCTTTGCCGACGAAGTGAAAGAGAAATCTCAAAAGAATAAGCAGGAGTCTTGAACTCATGAGCACGTTTTGGACAATTTGGATCTCAGTGATCACACTGGGTACCATTATCGGCTGCTTCATCCTGTTACGCTGGGCACTGGCTAATAAAACCGGTGTAGCAGAAGGTGAAGGCATGGGGCACGTCTTCGATGGTATCGAAGAAATTAATAACCAGTTACCCCGCTGGTGGACTATTTTATTTTACGTTTGTATCGTCTGGGGCTTTGTGTATCTCGCTTTGTTCCCGGGGTTAGGTGCATGGCAGGGTTTCCTTGGCTGGAAAAGTTCGAACCAGAACATCCAGTCACTGGAAGAATCTGCTCAGGCCCGTGCTGATGCGAAAGAGAACGGATTACTGGTTAAATACGACCGCGAGCTGGATCAGGCTGCGGAATTGTATGACCCGATTTTCGAAAAATACGCGGCAGTACCGGTTGAAGAACTGGCCAATGATCCTGAAGCAGTAAAAGTAGGACAGCGTCTGTTTTTACAAAACTGTTCACAGTGTCACGGTTCTGATGCAAGAGGCGCCAATGTGGGCTTCCCTAACCTCACCGACGACGACTGGCTTTACGGAGGCAGTGGCGCAAAAATTGTTGAAACCCTTACACTGGGTCGTCAGGCCGCTATGCCTGCATGGATTGCTTCCATGGGTGAGCAAGGTATCAAAGAGACGGTTGCCTATGTACTCAGTTTGAGTGGCCGGGAACAGGAGCCTGAAATGACTGCGCTGATTGATGACGGAAAAGCCCGCTTTATGGTGTGTGCTGCCTGTCACGGCATGGACGGTAAAGGTAACCAGTTACTCGGTGCGCCGAATCTGACGGACAATATCTGGCTGTACGGTTCTTCTGAACAATCGGTCACTGAAACGCTGACTTACGGCCGTAATGGCGTGATGCCTTCATTCAAGAAAACCCTTGGTGATGACAAAATTCACGTTGTCGCCGCCTACGTGTACAGCCTGTCTAACTGACCCTGGTTAATTACACTGCTGTCATTCAAAAAGCCCTGTTTTCAGGGCTTTTTTGTGTGAAAATACAAACAGAACTTGATGGAAATCATCATAGTAAGTTTTATTTCCTGTAATCTTGCACCTTCAGATGTGCGCAGTTAAATAAGTGGTGATATGCAGACGCCCTGGTATAAACAATTCTGGCCCTGGTTCCTGATCACGGTACCTGTGCTGACAGTCATTATGAGCGGTTTTCTCATCCATTTTGCCACTTCCGGTGAAGACAGTCTGGTCATTGACGACTATTACAAAGAAGGAAAAGCCATCAATGTGCGTCTGGACAAAGTCGAACGGGCGAAAAAGCTGAATATCACCACCGATCTCACCATTGAAGGAAGCCGCGTCGCGCTGAAGTTTCATTCCGGTATTCCCCAATCCGGTGCCGCACTGAAACTGACCTTTTTCCACGTAACCCTGGAATCACTGGATACCGAATTATTACTTACCCGTGATGCCGGTGGCGTGTACCGCGGCACAACGGATACCGTTTTGTCGGGTAAATGGCGCGTTTCACTCACACCGCTGGATGAAGAATGGAAAATCCAGAATACACTCCAATTACCGGCCTCCGGTATCATTAAGTTTAACCCGTGAGCGACGACTCTTCTTGTTACCACTGTGGCGAGCCTAATATACCCGGTAAGCCGTATACTGCATTTGTACTCGGGCAGGAACGTCATTTTTGCTGTCCGGGCTGTCAGGCCGTGGCTCAGGCCATCACCGGGAACGGACTGGAAGACTATTACCGCTTCCGCACTGAACCGGCCTCTAAAGGTGATGCAGCATTAAGCGAAACACTGGATAAACTGTCTGTCTATGACGAGCCTGCCTTACAGGAAGAGTTCGTCGTTGATAACGGTAATAACAAGCATATTGAGCTAACTCTTGAAGGCATAACCTGTGCGGCCTGCGGCTGGCTGATTGAAAAGCAATTGTCGCGTATCACCGGTGTCAGCCAGATTGCGGTGAATGTAGCACAGCGACGCGCAGTGGTTATATGGCAACCTGAGGCAGTATCGCTCAGCAGCATCATGGCTACGCTACGGCGTATTGGTTACCCGGCGCTGCCGTTTCAACCGGACCAGCATGAAGCTTCATACAAAGCGGAAGATAAGCGCTTTTTGAAAAAACTCGGCCTCGCAGGTCTGATGACCATGCAGGTAATGATGCTGGCGGCGGCCCTGTATTTTGATTTATTCGATGCAATGGATGCACAGACACGGTCTTATTTTCACTGGATAGCGTTGGTTCTGACCACACCGGTGGTGCTGTATTCCGGCAGTACGTTTTACGTTGGCGCGCTTAAGGCTTTGTCGGCCCGGACCGTGAATATGGATGTACCGGTGAGTATTGCAGTGTTGGGTACCTGGCTGTCCGGTCTGTTTGCAACGGTTACCGGTCGCGGCGAAGTGTATTTTGAATCAGTTTGCATGTTTATTTTCCTGCTTTTACTGAGTCGTTTTCTGGAACACCGGAGCAGGCACCGCGCCGCGCAGATCTCAGCGAATATGTTGCAGTATATTCCGGTAACCGCTAATCAGGTGGCTGCGGATAACACCGTAACACAGGTACTGGCGAAATCGCTCAAAACCGGCGATGTTGTTGTGGTCAAAGCCGGAGAGACCATTCCCGTAGACGGTATTGTGACTGACGGTGCCAGTGAAACCGATGAATCGATGCTTACCGGCGAGTTTAATCCGGTGCGTAAACAAACCGGCGATACGGTGTTCGGGGGTACGGTAAACCGTACCGGCGTAATAACGGTAACGGTAACCAGGGCGTTAAAATTTGCGCTGGTAAATCAGATCATCCGTCTGCAATCCACCGCTATGGCTGCGAAGCCCCGGGTCGCTCTTATGGCTGACCGCTTTTCCAGTTATTTTGTCGCCGTAGTACTGATTACGGCTGCATCTTCATGGGCTTACTGGCACTGGCAGGGTAATGATAATGCCTTTTGGATCAGCATCGCGGTACTGGTAGCAACCTGCCCCTGTGCGCTGGGGCTGGCTACGCCATCTGCCCTCACCTGCGCAATGGCAAACCTTAACCGGCATGGCATTTTATTGAAAAGAGCCGATGCACTGGAGCAAATCAACCACGTAGATACCCTGGTGCTGGATAAAACCGGAACGCTGACCGAAGGAAAGTTTGCTCAGATAAACAGCTGGTTTGCTGAGCCGGCACGGGAAAATGAAATCCGTGCTTTGATGGGAGCAATAGAGTCCCGTTCAGAACATCCGGTTGCCGCTGCCTTTGTTTCTGATAACAATCAGGGATTAATTCTGAGCCAAGTTGACGTTGTGGCCGGAATGGGCATCAGCGCGCAATGCAATGGCCGCAGTTATAAAGCCGGTTCGGCTTCTTTCACCGGTGTTGATGCCGGCCTGTCGCCCTTTCCCGCTAACGTGTTTCTTACCGAAAACGGTGTGCCCGTTGCCGCCTTTCGTGTAGCAGATAAAATTAAAGCGGATGCCGCAGACAGCCTGAGCAAATTGGCGCAACTGGAGCGGATAATTCTGAGTGGCGATATTCAGCAAAATGTTGACGACATTGCAGCGAATTTACCTGTAGACAAAGCCACAGGCGGGAACAGCCCTGAAGATAAATTAAATGCCGTGACAGCCCTTCAGCGGCAGGGCCGTCATGTCATGATGCTGGGGGATGGTATTAACGACGCGCCGGTGATGGCAGCGGCTGATGTTGGCATTGCAGTGGGTAATGCCACGGATATCGCAAAAAGTGCCGCGGATGTGATTTTATTAAATGATAAGCTGGCTGTACTCGGACACCTTACTCTGATGGCCAGAAGAGTAAAAGCGACAGTCAGGCAGAATATGGGATGGGCCGTAGGCTACAATCTGGTTATCCTGCCGTTTGCAGTGTCCGGCATCCTGACGCCGTGGATGGCGGTGATTGGTATGAGTCTGAGTAGTATTCTGGTAGTAACAAATTCGACGAGACTGTTAAAGTAACGCTATGAGTATAATTTACGTCCTTATTCCCCTTGCTGTGATCATTGTGGCCATTGCCATCGGCGTATTTTTTTGGGCAGTAAAATCTAACCAGTTTGAAGACCTGGATCGCCAGGGCTACAGTATTCTTTTCGATGATGATTTATCTCCTGAAGAAAAAAAACTGGCCGAAGAACGAAAAAAACTCAATGAGTGATCTGTCGTTTTTTTCTGCCTTGCTGGTCGGGCTGGGCGGAGGCGTTCATTGTGTGGGAATGTGCGGCGGCGTATCGCTGGCACTGTCTGCCGCCACGCCGGCAGGCTCATCGCCTTTACCCTATGCGCTTAGCTACAACTTTGGTCGTATATTCAGTTACATACTTGCCGGCGCTGTGACCGGCGGCATCGGGCAGATAGCGAAAGAAGCTGTACCCGTGACCGGCCCCGTACTCGCCGTCATCAGTGGCATTATGCTGATTGCCATGGCCTGCTATCTGGGTAACTGGTGGCGTGGCCTGACCGCTGTTGAAGCCCTCGGCAGTAAACTCTGGCAAAGAATTCAGCCGTTGTCGAAACGGTTTTTACCTTTCAGGTCTCCTACCAGCGCCTTTCCCTATGGTATGATTTGGGGATGGTTGCCCTGTGGACTGGTTTATTCCACCCTGACATGGGCACTGGCTTCAGGGACGGCAATATCCGGTGCTGTAATCATGGCCGGTTTTGGTTTAGGAACGCTACCGGCGTTGCTGGCTGTCCGGGCTGGTGCAGACTGGCTTTCCTCAGGTTTCAGACAACCCGTAGTTCGTCAAATCATTGCTTTGAGTTTGCTGTTGTACGCATTATTGCTGTTGTGGCGGGCTTTAAGTACTATACATTAGAATTATCGCAAACAGCGGAAAGTGAGCATGCAAAAACGTTCGGATTTTTCTATACACTGCCAGAATTGCAGTTTCAGTCATTTGTGTCTGCCCGTGGCCCTCAATAAAACTGAGATTGAGTCACTGGATGACATCATTGAACGCAAAAAGCCTTTGCATAAACACGACACCCTGGTAGAAGCCGGCGATAAATTTACCTCTCTGTACGCTGTGCGGGCAGGTTCATTTAAGTCTTTTGTCACCGATAAAGAAGGTGAAGAGCAAATTATCAGTTTCCACTTCCCGGGCGATATTATCGGTTTTGACGGTTTACGTGACGACACTCACCAGAGTTACACTCAGGCGCTGGAAACTGCCATGGTGTGTGAGCTGCCCTATTCCACCCTTGAAAAAATGTCTGAGCAATTCCCGAAATTGCGCCATCAGATCATGCGTTTTATGAGTGCTGAAATTAAGCAGGATCATGAAATGATGATGCTGCTGAATAAACGGACGGCAGAAGAACGTCTGATTTATTTTATCGCCCATCTGTCCGGTCGCTTCGAAGAACGGGGTTTTTCTCACCGTCAGTTCAATCTGAGTATGACCCGCAACGAAATCGGTAATTATCTCGGATTAACGGTAGAAACGATCAGCCGCTTGCTGACCCGCTTCCAGAAAGAAGGCATTATCAAAGTAGACGGGAAGCTCATTACTGTTCTGGATTTTACGGCTATGGATAAAAAGCTGCACTCTATGGACATTCCTACTCTTTGCGTGGATTAATATCCCGTTGAAATATTGATCTGAAACAAGGTCTCTCCTGCTGTAAGTCTTATACTAAAGATGAAGGCAGTATTTATTGTCTGCATCAATAAGGAGAGACGCCATGATCACCTGCAAACGTATTCTCGCCGTCGTTCAGGCCGACAACCCTGAACAACCTGCCCTTTCAAGAGCCATCGAAATTGCCCGTAAAACCGGTGCAGAAGTACACGCACTGCTTGTTGTATACGACTTTTCTTATGACATGACAACAATGCTCACCCGCAGTGAGCGTGAAGCCATGCGTGATGCGGTAACCAAAGACCGCATTGCCTGGGCAGAAAAAAATCTGACCCGCTACGATGATTATGATGTAAAGGTTGCTGTTGAGTGGAGTGATAAACGTTACGAAGCCATTACCCGCTACACCATTAACCGTCAGGTTGACCTGGTCGTTAAAGCTACCCGCAAACACGATGATTTTGCATCAGTGCTCTTTACACCAACAGACTGGCACTTACTAAGAAAATGTCCGGCTCCGGTTTTACTTGTCAAAGCTCATGCCTGGCCTGAACACGGTAATATTGTTGCGGCAGTCAATGTGGGTACAGAAGACAAAGAACATGCACAACTGAATGACAAGTTGACCGGTATCGCAAAGGATTATGCAGAGTTACTGAGCGGTCAGGTACATCTGGTTAATGCCTATCCTTCTGCCCCACTGAATATCGCCATTGAGATCCCCGATTTCAATCCTGAGACGTATCATAACGCTGTGCGCAATCATCATGTTCAGGAAATGGAAAACCACAGCGCTAAATTTGGGATCGGCGTAGCAAATTGCCATGTTGTTGAGGGATTACCTGATATAGCTATTCCGAAAGTGACTGAACAGCTGGATGCAGAACTCGTCGTCATCGGTACCGTGGGACGTACAGGCATATCAGCCGCCTTTTTGGGCAATACTGCAGAGCATGTTATTGATAACCTGAATTGCGATGTGCTGGCGGTTAAACCTGACGGGTTTACGTCTCCGGTTAAGTAAATGCGCGATAACGGAATGCTGCTTGTGTAGCAGCATTCCGTCTGCTTTTGTATAATGGTACTTTTATTTTTCCAGCCAATTCTGAAGTGCCATGAATCAAGTAACATCTACGCCATCTGAGAACGCCAGTCACAGTGCGCAAAGTAAACAAAAATACAACTTTAACAAGTTGCAGAAAAGACTGCGCAGACATGTTGGCAAAGCCATCGAAGACTTCAATATGATTGAAGACGGCGACAAGGTCATGGTGTGCTTATCCGGCGGAAAAGACAGCTATACCTTGCTGGATATCCTGCTATTTTTACGCAAAATTGCACCGGTCAATTTCGATATCGTCGCGGTTAACCTCGACCAGAAGCAGCCCGGCTTTCCGGAGCATGTGTTACCTGAATACCTGAATTCTCTGGGTATTGACTACAAAATTGTAGAAGAAGATACCTATTCCATTGTTAAAGATAAAATCCCTGAAGGGAAAACCACCTGTTCACTGTGTTCAAGATTAAGACGCGGGATCCTGTACCGTACTGCAAAAGAACTCGGCGCAACCAAAATAGCCCTCGGTCATCATCGTGATGATATGTTGGAAACATTGTTTCTGAACATGTTCCATGGCGGAAAGCTAAAAGCCATGCCCCCCAAACTGGTAAGTGATAATGGTGAACACATTGTTATTCGCCCGCTGGCTTATTGCAGTGAGAAAGACATTCAGAAATACGCTGACGCCACTGAGTTCCCGATCATCCCCTGTAATCTTTGCGGTTCTCAGGAGAATCTGCAAAGACAAAATATTAAAATGATGCTGCAGGACTGGAATAAGCGTTTTCCGGGTCGCATTGAGTCTATGTTCCGTGCAATTCAGAACGTTGCCCCATCACACCTCGCTGATGGCAATTTGTATGATTTTAAAGGGATCAAGGCCACAGGCGCACCGGTAGAAGACGGTGATACAGCCTTCGACAAGCCGGATTTTACCAGTGCGGTCAGTGATGATGCACAATCCCCTGTTCAAATTGTTAATCTGACGGAATAAACCATGAAAATCGGACTCGCACTCGGTGCCGGCGCTGCAAGGGGCTGGACACATATTGGCATCATTGAAGCACTTGAACGGCTGGGCGTTAAGATAGATGTGGTTGCGGGTTGCTCGATAGGTGCTTATGTGGGTGCAGCCTATGCAAGTGGTAAGCTTGAGCACCTCAAAGAGTGGGCTTGCTCGTTAACAGAATGGCAAATCCTGTCTTTAATGGGTGTTGGCATCCGCAAAGGTGGCATTGCCAGCGGACAAAAAGTGTTTACCAAACTGGCGGAAGAATTTTGCGCCCCGTCTTTTGAAGAGATGAATAAACCCTTTGCTGTGGTTGCCACGGATTTATACTCCGGCCGCGAAGTCATGTTCAACCAAGGGCCCGTTGATAATTGTATTCAGGCATCCTGCGCAATTCCTGCCTTGTTCAGTCCGGTTGAATATAATGGCCGGTGGCTGGTGGATGGTGCTGTCGTCAATCCTGTACCTGTAAACCTTTGCCGTCAACTGGGCGCAGATTTTGTGATTGCGGTGAATCTCAACGCTGATTTCAAGCCTCAGCGCCTGGAAAGACCAGCCGCAGAACATGAAAAAATCCAGAAAAAAACCGATGACTTTTTCTCTAAAGGTTCAAATATTGTCAGGCAGTGGTTTTCACCGGAATCCAGGTCAGATAAACCGGAACCGCCGGGGATCCTGAGTGTCATGAGCAGTTCTCTTGAAATACTGCAAGCCCGCGTGACCCGCTCCAGACTGGCCGGAGATCCGCCTGACGTACTGATAGAGCCTCATCTTTCAGATGTAGGACTGATGGAGTTTCACCGTGCTGGTGAATTATGTCTGGAAGGGGAAAAAACAGTAAACCGGCTGGCGGAAGAAATTAAATATCAGTTAGTCATTGAAGATAATATCGAAGAAAATACGACAATCGGCACCGCTTCATAGGAAGCGGTTCCTTTACATTTTCTGCTTACCGGCTCAGCGCACGGCTTTTGCCGTTATCCTCATCGGCACATCCGGCAAAGTCAGGCCTTTACTTTGTTCTATCCAGTCAGCAGGTAACGTCACGATGCCCATATTGATAGAAGGCGCATCTTTAAGAGGCATACTGATGTTATCATCGGCAAACTGTATATTCAGCCCGTCGACAGTAGGCATCATGAATGACAAAAAACTGCCCATAGCATTGAAGAATGATTTGTATTGTTCGAGCAGAAATACCAGTTCTTCTTTCGTGTAGGTTTTGGAAAGATAAGCCGGCTTCGTCTCGAGCTGAACGGACATATCACACAAGTTCGCCGCTTCCGCCAAATCAATTTCAACCACTGCTTCTGCCATTTTAAGTATCTTATCATCAGGCACGGTGAAGCGGTTTTCCGGCGAAACAGTAAGTGGCATCACCTGTTTTTCTGTGATGATTTTCGCATCGTTAATACCACACAGATACCCTTCCCCTACACGCACAAAACCAAATGCAAATTGCAGAGCTTGCGTATCTTCACCATCGAGCTTTTTAACATGGCTATAGAAACGGCTGTACTCAACCTGAATGGTTTCAGCCGACGCCTGATACATGTTCAGACAAAGAAAGCTTGCTGCCAGTAAAGCCTTTTTCACTACATATAATCCTTGTTATAACGGATCATCGCCTGTAATTCCTCAACATAAGCGACCCCGCGTTCCGAGTAATTCATCAGTCCTTCAGCCAGCGCAACGCCGGTAACAGGAAGCTGATTGCTGCGCAGTGTATTTCGAATATCGCGCAGTTCCTTGTAGGCATAGTGGCGGTTGATGTTTCGCATATAGGTATAAGTGGCTTTCGACAGGTTCGGGAACCTGGCCACTTCATGATCGAGTCCGTCACTTCGCCGTGACGGGACAAAACCGCATCCTTTTCTGAAACACCATAGTCCGAAGAAGTTATATCCTTCAGTAGCAAAGCGGCTGGTTCCCCATGCAGATTCATTTGCTGCCTGAGCAAGAACCAGTGATACCGGTAAAATATCTACACGGCGCATCAGTACCTGAAGTTGTTCTGTTAAATCTGCGCCTTCGTCCACTTTGTACTCATTGACCAGCCACGCTATGCGGTTGGTGTCGTCTTCACTTAACGTTTCACCCAACGATAACTGTCGCTGCAATGTTTGAATATAATGACGCAGAGACAGAAGATATTCGTTTTGTTTCTCGACTTCAGGCTTGAGATACGAGAAGAAAGCTTCCTTTTTCTCCTGCACATTTTCAATCTCTTTGAAGTCCGGTACCGGCTTTCTTGCCTGTTCTGTCACCGGAATATCCAGAATATCCGGCTCCCTTGAGGACATGATCCAGGCATTGATAACAATTACCAGTAATACGGCAACTGTGATCAGTACAATTTTCATCGTTTCTCTTTTATGCATCGAACGTCGACTCCTGTCCCGCTGATTCGTTAACCTGATGATTTTCCGCAGTATCAAACAGTGTGGTATACAGCATACCAGTCACCACAAAATATAGCGGCATAATCACTAAAAAGGCTAACCCGAATGTAAAAATACTTAACAGGAACAGTACGAGAAAAATAACAAAAAGAACAATAAACGATAGTATAAATTGATTCACTGCTTTGCAGGATGTGATGATGGCCTGCAATACCCCCAGCTTCTTATCTGCAATCAGAGGTAAGGTAAAGGTGGTGGCTACGAAGAGGTATAAACCGGGCAGGATGAGCACAGTCAGCCCTATTTGTACCAGAATTGTAACCAGCAGTTGTGCCAGAGCCAGCGGTAAAACCCAGGACAAATAACGAAATACATCACTGGTTTTAATTCTGTTACCCCTGGCGATATTAACTCCCATCAGTGACAACCCGGCTGACAACGGCGCAACAATCAGGATCATCGCGATATCAAGAATACCCTGTTGTTCAGCGGGCATTGCAGTAAGTTGCTCTATGGGATAAATACCGGAGATCACCATGGCAAACGCAAACACGACCAGTATGATAAGCGCGCACGCCTGAAAAATCGGCCAGAAGTTACTTTTCAGCAGGTTTACTGATGTGGAGGCCAGTTTTCTGAAATCAAATAACCCTTTGCCGTTCAACAGGTTAAAACGGTCATTGTACAAGGCTTTTTTGTTGTCAGGTTGCATATCAGGCACTCAGATACTTCTTTAATTCAATAAGTTGTGGCGATTATACCCCAATGGGCCAGATTGCCTACTACGCTAAGACTAACTTCACAGCCAGCCCGATGAGTAAAACGCCCATGGCCCGGTCGAGCCAGTAGCCTTTTGACCGGATAGCACCTGCAACACGACTGGTGCTGAGCAAATAGGAAAGCAGACAAAACCACGCCCCCGTCGCGAACGACAGATAAAGCCCGTACATTAACCGGATATCTGAAGGCGTTTGTGAGTCAATGATGACAGTGAACAGTGACAGGAAAAATAAAGTGGCCTTAGGGTTAAGGCCATTGGTAAGAAATCCCTGAATGAACGCTTTTTTAGCACTGATAGCCGGCTGTTTAGCGGCGATTTCAGCACCTGCTTCATTGTTTGCCTGTGCAGGGCCGCTTCTCAACGCTCCCGAAGCGAGATATAACAGGTAGGCAGCTGCAATATAGGTAAACGCAGTATAAAGCCAGGGTGTGGTTTTAAGTAGTACGCTAATTCCGACGAGTGAATAAGCCACATGGACCAGAATTGCCAGGCCAATACCCACACTGGTGAACATGGCTGTCCTGCGACCATAAGCAACACTGTTACGCACTACTACAGCAAAATCAGGCCCCGGGCTGGCTACTGCCAGAAGGTGTACCAGAGCGATAGTAATAAATTCATCGAGATACGGCGACATTTACAACGTGGCGGTCAATGATAACTCTTCAAGCAGACTGTCGACAAAGTTAGGAACAACTTTAGACGCCGGGCCGTGGTATGACTCATCGAACATGTCGCAGCGATCACTGGGTTGAAGATTCAGCTCCACAGTTCTGGCTCCGCTGTCCTTCGCAACCTGCACAAAGCCGGCTGCCGGATAAACCTGACCTGATGTCCCCACTGAGATAAACAAATCCGCTTTAGTCAAAGCCAGGATTATATCGTCCATTTGCAGCGGCATCTCACCAAACCACACAATGTCAGGACGAAGACCTGCAGAAGGTGTGCAACACGGGCAAGGGGTTTGATCATCAAAAGACTCATCCCATGAGTGAGACTGGCCGGAACCAGTACAACGGGCTGAGAGTAACTTTCCGTGCATGTGAATCATGCGCTGACTGCCGGCTCGTTCGTGAAGGTCGTCCACGTTCTGGGTTACAAGCAGAAAGTCTTTACCAAGCTGCTTTTCAAGTCTGGCCAGTGCACTGTGTGCAGCATTAGGTAACACACCGGGTTCCTGTAATTGTGCCCGCCGTGCATTATAAAAGCGGTAAACCAGTTCAGGATTTGTGGCAAACGCCTCAGGTGTCGCAACATCCTCAACTTTATGGTTTTCCCATAAGCCATTGCTGTCGCGGAATGTCTTCAAGCCGGATTCCGCTGAAATACCTGCCCCGGTTAACACGACGACACGTGGTTTATTGCTCATCATTTAACCTCCACAGGAAAGTGTGAATTAGCTCCCCACTCTGCCCATGCGCCATCATAAACGGATACGTCTGTGGCACCACATAACAGAGCGGCCATGCCGGTAATACATGCTGTAACACCGGAGCCACAACTGCAGATGATTGGTTTATCAAGGTCTATCCCTTTGTCTGCAAAAATCTGTTTGAGTGCTTCCGGTGATTTAAAACATCCGTTGTCTAAGACACATTGAAAAGGCAAATTAAACGCGCCGGGCATGTGACCCCGACGTAGTCCTTGTCTGGGCTCTTCTACTTCGCCATAAAAGCGGGCTTCGCTTCTGGCGTCGATAATCTGGATATCTTGTGAAAGTGCGTTGCTGACTTCTTCAGCATTAACAAACCATTTGCGGGCAGGCGAAGACGGATTGTAAAGTGCATTCCCGCTTTGCGGGACCGCTCCGGAATCAGGATAGCCCGCCGCTTGCCAGGCTGGCCAGCCGCCGTCTAATACAGTCACTTTATCATGGCCTGCTGCTTTTAGCATCCACCAAAGCCTTGGTGCCGTAAACATGCCACGATTATCATAAATCACAACATCACTATTTTCGGTAATGCCTAAGCTTCCCAGTAATACCGCCAGCGCATCAGGAGAGAGATTTGTATGCGGCAAATCTCCTGAATGGTCACTGCCTTCTTCATCAAGATTAATATCAAGGGCGCCGGGTATAATTTGTGAACCGGTAATATCAGCAGTACCGTTTACAGGATCCGACATAATGGCACGGAGTACGCAAATGGCATTTTCATCAAGAGTTTGCCGAAGTGTACCGGCTGAGATTAAGAATCGATTCATTACGTCCCTGCTTAGAACGGCTGTAAATAAAACTGCACGATTCAATCACTATACGAAGATTCATCCTAAAAATACAGCCAATTATCGTCACAAATTTGAAAATTTACGGATTTAAACTAAGGATGATTGCTAAAAAATTGAAGCCATTAAGAAATGGTGCCCGGGGCCGGACTTGAACCGGCACGCTGTTACCAGCGAGGGATTTTAAATCCCTTGTGTCTACCAATTTCACCACCCGGGCTTGGGTTGTCTTTCGACTGGTACAGGTTGGAACCTGTTATCGCTGTTGCGATGATGGAGGCGGAACCCGGAGTCGAACCGAGATCCACGGATTTGCAATCCGCTGCATAGCCATTCTGCCATTCCGCCAATTTGGAGCGGGAAACGAGATTCGAACTCGCGACCCCGACCTTGGCAAGGTCGTGCTCTACCAACTGAGCTATTCCCGCATTTTTGCTACCGTTTCAGTTCGCTGCTGCTCTCTGAAACGTGGGGTGCATTCTACCTGCACGGACAAAACTGTCAACAGCAAAAACCATCAAAATACACCTAAATACCTAATTTGCTGTCTGTTTGCCTTTTTTTTATTCGTATTGCACAACAACCAGCCAACCCTTATGGCTTATGACGTCCGGAGAGATGCTTCCAGGCCGCGCCGGTATACACAAGCATGGACCAGACAGACAAAACTGCCGCTATATAAAGCAGAATATGCCCCAGCGTTACCCAATAAATGGGGAAGCCCATAAACGTTTCCAGGCCTGATAACAATCCGATTAATGCCAGCATCTGCGCCATGGTTTTCGCTTTACCGATAAAGCTGACTTTTACCGTATCGCTGTAACCCCGCTGTGCCATCCATTCACGTAATGCAGAAATATAAATTTCGCGCACCATCAAAGCGATAGCCGGCAACGTGATCCACAAAGAACCATAGGTATGGGTAATCATGATCAATGCCGTTGCAACAATGAGCTTATCTGCCACAGGGTCAAGGAAAGCACCGAACGGTGTTGACTGTTTCAGCTTCCTTGCCAGATAACCGTCAAACCAGTCAGTTATGGCTGCGAGCCAGAATACAAATGCACCGGCTTCTTTTGCCCAGCGCCAGTCAAGAAAATACACCACCACGAATACAGGAATAAGCACAACACGAAAAAGCGTGATGATATTTGGTACCGTCCACATATTATTACTTCTCAATTTTCATCAATGACATCACACAGGTAAGCATGGTAACACGTCCCTGATTATTCACCTGCTTAAAGATGCAGATGATCGTAAATGGTTTCCGCCAGCTCAGCACTGATCCCGGGGACGTTTGCAATCTCGTCTTTGCTGGCTTTTTTCAAACCCTGCAAACCGCCCATGTATTTAAGCAGGCTTTGTCTGCGCCTTGCTCCGATACCGGGAATCGATTCAAGACTGGAGGTCGTTTTAACTTTTTGCCGGCGGTTTCTGTGCCCGCTAATGGCAAACCGGTGAGACTCATCCCTGATATGCTGTATAAGATGCAGCGCAGGTGAGTGACTTTCCATAGGAATGGTTTCATGAGAACCGGCCAGGATAAGCGTCTCCAGTCCGGGTTTCCGGGTCGTGCCTTTCGCCACACCGATAAGCATGGGCTTTTTATCTTCCGGCCAGTCTTCAAAAAATGACTCAGCCTGTGCCAGTTGCCCTTTACCGCCATCAATAAAAAGGATGTCAGGAATTTTACTGACTTCTTTAACGTTCTTATAGCGGCGTCTCAGCGCCTGAGCCATCGCGGCGTAGTCGTCACCCGGCGTTATACCTTCGATATTGTACCGGCGATAGTCGCTTTTATGGGGCCCTTCACGGTTAAACACCACACAGGACGCCACGGTTTGCTGACCGGATGTATGACTGATGTCGAAACATTCCATACGCTGTACCGGCGTATCAAGTTCAAGAATATCTTCCAGATCGAGGTATCTGGCATGCACAGACTTCTGCTGACTGTACTGGGCATCCAGTGCGTTTTCTGCATTGGTTTGAGCCAGCTTCAGATACCGGCGCTTTTCTTCCCGTGCACCTTTAAATATCTTAACTTTGCGTTTTGCTTCTTCGCATAACACATCAAGAATACTGTCTTCTTCGGTTAATGCGCGTGGCAACACAATTTGTTTCGGAATAATTTTATTGCCTGAAAGATAAAACTGCAGAAAGAAGGACTCAAAGATTTCATCTTCACTGGCAGATGCAGGCACTTTAGGGAAATAGGCTTTCGAGCCCAGCAACTGACTGTCGCGGATAAACATAACCTGAATGCACGCCATATTCCCCCGCACTGCGAAGCCGAAAACATCCATTTCATCCTGTGTACCGGACACCCATTGCTGTTCCTGCACTTTACGCAGTACATTTATCTGGTCACGGTAACGTGCAGCAGCTTCGAAATTCAGTTGCTCACTGGCCTTTTCCATTTTATCAACCAACGTGCCGATGACCTGCTGATTTTTCCCGTTCAGAAATAAGCGCGCAAGCTGGACCTGCTCCTGATATTCCTCATCACTGACATAGCCTTCCACACAAGGGGCGCTGCAACGCTTCATTTGATATTGCAGGCAGGGACGGCTGCGGGCACGGTAATAACTGTCTTCGCACTGTCTTACCGGGAAAATCTTTTGCATGGTACGCAGGCTTTCGCGTACAGCCCATGCACTGGGATAAGGGCCGAAATATTCACCTTTCTTTTTTTGCGGGCCCCGGTGAAAAGACAACCTGGGATGCTCGTGGGCAGAGAGGAAAATAAACGGGTAAGACTTATCATCCCGCATGACCACGTTATAACGGGGTTTGTACTTCTTAATGAAGTTATTTTCCAGCAGAAACGCTTCGGTTTCACTGTTCACCACAGTGACGTCCATTGAGGCAATGTTTGCCACCAGAGAACGGGTTTTAGCGTTATCTACGTTTTTGCGGAAATAACTGGATACGCGGTTTTTAAGGTTCTTTGCTTTACCGACATAAATCACATCGCCCTGCTCGTTGTACATCCGGTAGACACCGGGCTGACTGGTCAGGTTTTTAAGAAACGCGTTGTGATCAAATGCCGGCATTGAAATTAAAGCAAATTAGAATCGATGAGTTTGTGTCGTAGCGCCAGGTGAGTCAGTTCCACATCAGTGGATACCCCCAGCTTTTCAAACATCCGGTAGCGGTAACTGTTAACAGTTTTCGGGTTAATACAAAGTTCGCTGGCGATTTCAGGTACCTTCTGACCTTTGGTCAGACGCATAGCAATATTCAGCTCACGGGTAGAAAGCGAATCGAAAGGATTGTCGCTTTCCGGAGTAATACGCCGCATAGCAATACTTTCAGCGATGTCCGCAGGCAGATACTTCTGACCGGAATGTACCTTGTAGATAGCCCGGATCATCTCTTCCGGATCAGCGTCTTTGGTTAAAAATCCGAATGCACCAAGTTGCATAACCTGCGTGGGAATGGGGTGTTCTGTATGCATAGACAAACAAATCACCCGCGTATTCTCAGACATTCGTACAATTTTTTTAGTGGCTTCCAGTCCGCCCATGCCGGGCATATTGACGTCCATCAGGACAATGTCGGGCGCATCAGTTCTGCAATGTTTAACAGCGTCTTCCCCGTTTTTCGACTCGGCTACGACTTTGAAGTCGGATACATCGTCCAGAATACGTCGAATCCCTGTTCTGACCAGTTCATGGTCATCTGCCAGGATAATCTTAATCACGTTTTTTTGCTCACTGAATCATCGTTATTATTGATTTGATTAGCGGTCTGTTTACCACCACGGGCATAATAACATGATATCTGCGGCTGTGAACATGCTGCCGTCAGAAAGGCGATCAAAGCTGTGGTAAATCAAACCACAATGCTTCTGTGTCAGTCCCGGCAGTGAGTTTAAGCATGTCATCCTGATAGACGCCGATGCCGTCACCGGCTGAAAATTCATCACCTTCCAGTGTCAGGTCACCTTTAATCAGATGCAGATAGCCAAGCCGGCTGCCTGTTGACAATGTAATGCCCTCACCTTCTTTTAATATTAAGCGGTGTAACGACATGTCCTGATGTACCTTTACTGTACCGTCAGCACCGTCCGGTGTCACCAGAGCTGTGAGCGCCCCTTCCTGAGCGATGGTTTTCTGTTCATAACCCGGCGCGATACCTGTTTCTGCAGGCAGCACCCAAATTTGTAAAAAGTGTACCGGGTCAGTTTGCGACGCATTGTATTCGGAATGCCGTATCCCTGTACCTGCAGACATGCGCTGAATGTCTCCGGCCGGAATCGTATCACTGTTCCATGTGCTGTCTTTATGTGCCAGCGCACCACGGGTTACATAAGAAATAATTTCCATATCGCGGTGACCATGCGTATCGAAACCACGTCCCGGCGCGACGTTATCGTCATTTATGACTCTGAGTACCGAAATTCCCATGTGCTCAGCATCATAGTAGCGGCCAAAGGAAAAGGTATGTTTTGATTGCAGCCAGCCAAAATCAGCTTTGCCTCTGGCATCTGCTCTGCGAATGTAACGCATACTAATACTCCGGAAAAATTGGACAGGCCTAGTGTAGTCCTGTTAACCGGGATTAATACTCCATTATCTACAACGAAATGTTCTATTTATTAGAACTAATGGTAAGCAGCAATTCGCCAACATGCTTTATCACCTCGCTTGAGGTGGCAAAATTAAGCCGGACAAAACCGGGAGAACGAAAGTCGGCCCCGTCATTGGCAGCAATGCCGGTACATTTGAACAGGTAGTCAGCGGCGCTGCCGGGAGCAACATGATTCAGAAAATCGCGAAGATCCAGCCAGAGAAAAAAGGTCGACTGAGGTATACAGGCGAGTAACGATGAGTTGTGCAGTAGTCTGGTAAGAAGAACGCGGTTTTTACTGATCTTTTCCCCCATAGTCTGCAGCCATAAATCGTTAAGCTCGTCGTATGCCAGAATTAATGCCTGTCTTGCCAGTGCGCCTGCAAACAAGTGGGTACGGGTGCTCGCTGCGCGGACTGCATCCCGCCATTGCTGATTAACAATGATAGCGTAGGCTGCCGCCGGAACATGGGCGAGATTGTAGGATTTAGATGGCGATTGCAGCACAATGATATTGTTTTGATATGCTTCCCCGATACTGACCAGAGAAACAAATTCGTTTCCCTCAGCAATAAAACCGCGGTGAACTTCGTCACAAATTAACGGAATGTTTCTCTGAGTACACCACTCAGCCAGCGCCTCCAGTTCGTCCCGTTGCCAGAGCCGGCCGGTTGGATTATGAGGATTACAGAGCAATACCGCAGATAAGTCATCCGGCAGTGACGATAAATCTATGTGAACATTGCCATCGCTGATATCCAACGTCAGCGGGCAAACTTTGCGTTGTGTTTTTTCTGTCACGGCGAAAAACGGCCCGTAAGAAGGTATGAATATACCTACTTTGTCGCCGGGGCGCGTCAGGCATTCCAGCGCAATGCCCATTGCAGCGATAATACTACAGCAATCTACAATGGAATATTCATCTATATATTCCCCTCTCCGCCAGTGCCACTGACTGACAGCGGCAGTAACAGCAAGTTGCTGATAACCAAAATGAGAAGACAGGAAGCGGGAAAGACCATGGTTGACCATTTCCGGTGGCGGAAAATCCGTATCCGCCACCCACATGGGAAATACCGGTTTATCAGATGCGCCATAACGATTTTTTACATCATTAAATTTTAGCGAACCACTGTTAAAACGCTGCTGAAATTCCTGCACTATTTTATCCGTTCAAAGACATTAAATTCAGATAGTGAATGCTGGTATTTTCTCTTCGTTTCTCTTATCACAAAGGGAATATCCTGCGGGGCAGCCACACGCCGGAAATCATCGCCTAAGGCTTGCTCCAGTGCCATCGTCGACGTGAGTGTTTCACCATTTGCGTCTTTATAGCCACCGAGCCAGTTTTCTCTGGCAGTATATTCTTCTAACCATGTAAACGGCGATGCAATGATCAGCAATCCTCCCGGATTTAACCGTTCACGAATGCTTTCGAGTAACCGGGCGGGTTCGTAAACACGGTCAATGAGATTGCTCATAAGGATAAGATCATAACCGGTAAACTGGGGCTTCAGGTTACATGCATCGCCCTGGGCAAAATGCACTCTGTCTTTATTTTCGCTCAGGCCAAGGTCTGCCAGTTTTGCTACTTTAAATTCGGTCAGCTCCCCTTCTTCAATCAGGTTGTAACGAATCTCACCGTGTTCCTGCATGGCAAAAGCGGTCTTAATAAAGCGTGCAGAAAAATCGATGCCGTCAACGTGATCGAAGTACTTAGCCAGCTCAAATGAAGCGCGGCCTGTTGCACAGCCCAAATCTAACGCCCTGGCTTTGGGTTTTGCACCGGTAAACTGCATGGCAAAAGCTACAGATGCGGCACCAAAATTTGGCACACCGTAATACGTACTGCCATAGTGGAATTCACTGTACTGTGATACCTGCGTGTCACTCTCGTAATCGAGATCGTTCACTTTAATTACCTCGGTAGATTCAACATAACGGAAACCCGCGTGCTGGAAAAAATGGCGACGGAAGGCATATCGACTGTGTGCCATGGCTTCATTTCCCGTCGAAATCCATGAACCACCTTTAAATAAATTGTGTTTATTGTCAAAAGTCGGCGTGGTGAAATCATCATACAGAGGATGCACCTTGAAACCGTCGAAAGGATAGATGGGCGTTTCTGTCCACTGCCATACATTACCCGCCACATCGTAAAAGCCCCCCATTGAGAACAGGTTCACCGGTGTTGATGATGCACCATGATGCAGACCTGTGTTCCACTCTTCTCGCCACAAAGTATCTTTCATCCCTGCGTGTTCACATAAACGCAGCCACTCATCTTCTACCGGTAATTGGATATTCTTACCTGTGCGCTTTGACAGCCAGTTACAAAAGGCCTTTGCTTCATGGTAATTGACGTCCACAGGCCAGTCTTCCGGCAGCGGAATTTCTGTTGCCAGCGTGCGGTAGACATAGCTATTTCCCTGCTCCCGCCAGAAGACAGGGTGCCTGGCGCCGGTATAGGACAACCATTGTCTACCCTCTTCCTCCCACAAACGAGGCTGAGCGTAACCACCATCTTTCACAAACGCCAGAAACTCACCGTTACTGACCAGGTACTGTGACGCAGAAAAAGGTTTTACTTCTGCAGTGTGCTCACCGTATTCGTTGTCCCAGCCATAGTAGTCTGCGTTAAATGGTTTACCTGCTGAGACTTTTCCGCCGGGCACGGGAAGCAAAGTATTCTCAGGGGCTTCACCGGACTCCGGATACGGTGCCCATTCCGGTTGGGGTTGTACAAATCGCAGAGGTAACTGGCGGATGAGAACAGAAGACGTTTCAAGGTGAATGCCTTCATGCTCAATGCCCATCAGAACAGGCCACATAGGGCTTTCCCAGTCTATGGGTAATGAAAAATCCATTGTCAGAATCAAGTCGCTGACCAGGCGTCTTACCTGAGCACGGTAGGCAGTGACTTCTTCAACGGCAGGCCAATCATAGTGAGCGTCATTGAGGTCATCCCAACTCATCTCATCTACACCGATGGCAAACAAAGATTCAAAATCAGGATTGATACGGTCATTAATAAGTTTCGCCAGTACCAGTTTATTAATAAAAAAAGTGGCAGTGTGACCGTAATAAAAAATATGCGGATGACGTAATTTTTCCGGCCGCTGATAGTAAGCGTCATCTGATTTTAATAACGAGAAAAGACTTTCGTAACGGTCAAAAGACTGTTGAAAATAAGCCAAGATTTCTTTTCTTTTTTCTTCAACAGTTCCCTGTTTCAGATGTGGTGTGTGAAGAGCGTTCATGCAAACCCCGGATGGTGTATTTTTGTTAGGTGTTTCTCTGTTATGGATTTCTTTGTTACGAATCGAGGCCGGTACCTGACAATACTGGCGGGAGCCATCTGATCTTTTGTACAGAAAACAGTAGCAGAATTCCAGACCTTACCGTGGGAATACGGAAAGAGTACCACTGAGATCAATGAATTAAATGTAATGGAATTGTGTGACCGGAAAGTTTCAACCGTTTACACGGTGCGAAAAGTAAAAAGGCCCGCTTAAAATAAGCGGGCCCTTTTGGAATTTGGCGGAGAGAGAGGGATTCGAACCCCCGGAAGGTTTGACCCTTCGCCTGATTTCAAGTCAGGTGCATTCAGCCGGACTCTGCCATCTCTCCGTTAAGTGGTGCGTATCATAATGATTTTATCGTGATTGAAAAGCACTATTTCAAATAAAATCAACCAAGTGCGCAATATGCAAACAATCTGCTCAGAATTTAACATCACTGTGGCTAAAGCGATTATTTCCTGAACAGGCTGATACCTTTATGTAATTACAATGGAACATTGACTGCCATTTGAAAGCAAAAAAGCCCGCTTAGTTAAGCGGGCTTTTTCAGAATGTGGCGGAGAGAGAGGGATTCGAACCCCCGGAAGGTTTGACCCTTCGCCTGATTTCAAGTCAGGTGCATTCAGCCGGACTCTGCCATCTCTCCGAGAAGTGATGCGTATCTTAATGATATTTTTTTGCCTGTAAAGCGTTAATTTTAAAAAAGCCTTTAACCGGTTAGCTTTTAATCAACGTATTAATAAATAACAGGCAGTTGATGATTAATGCAGCACAGTGACATGTCTGTTTACAGTTTGGGTTTGAAAGCACTTGAAAAATGGAACCAAAACCCATACAAATGACCTAAGATAATGTTACCAGGCTTTTCTGGTGTTTATAGTCCTATTGGAGGAAACAATGGATCAACGTTCGATGTATGCAGGTGCATCTCAACAGTCAGTACTGCAAACAAATAAGGTATTGCGCAATACTTATATGTTGCTGGCTATGACACTGGCATTTAGTGCAGTGTGTGCCGGTATCGCTATGGCGGTTGGCATCTCTCCTATGATGTCGTTAGTCATGACCATCGGTGCGTTTATTACCTTATTCGTGGTTCAGCGTAAGGCTGAATCTGCATCCGGTATCTACTGGGTGTTTGCATTCACCGGTTTGATGGGTGCATCACTGGGTTATACCCTTAACTTTTATTTAGGTGTAGCGGGTCCCGGCCTTATTATGCAGGCATTAGGTGCGACAGCTCTGGTATTCTTTGCATTGTCAGGTTATGCACTTACCACTAAAAAAGATTTTTCTTTCCTGGGCGGATTCCTGCTGGTAGGTCTGGTGGTTGCTGTAGTCGCCGGTATCGCGAATATCTTCTTCATGGTACCTGCGGTATCACTGGCAATCAGTGCTGCTATTGTGTTCATCATGTCAGGTTTCATCCTGTTTGATACCAGCCGTATTGTTAACGGTGGTGAGACAAACTACATCCGTGCAACCGTTTCAATGTACCTGAACATCTATAACCTGTTCACTTCTATCCTGCACTTACTGGGTGCGTTTGGTGGTGATGATTAATTAAAAGGCTTACTGCCTGAGGAAAACACCCCGTAAGGGGTGTTTTTTTATTTCTATGTCCCGTTATTCTGTACTTGTCACATCATCACCCTACGACAACGACGGAGCCTCACGCGCTCTGGCCTTCTGCCATCAGTTAGTTGCTGACGGTCAGGAAATTGAACAGATATTTTTCTATCAGGCTGGCATTTACAATGCGCTGCCACAAATGAACCCGCCTAATGACGAAATGAATGTCTATCAGGCATGGTGTGATTTGAAATTAAAAGCACAAACGTCATTACGGGTTTGCATGACCGCGGGAGACAAGCGGGGTGTAAACGACACCGGCGAAGAAGAGGTTTTCGAACATACCGGCCTCAGTGATTTTTTCACTTCGCTTCATCAGTGTGAACACCTGGTACAATTCTGATGGCACATTTACTTATTCGTTTTACTACCGCCCCCTACTCTGTCAGTCAGGCATCCGACGGGCTGGACTTTGCCATGGCAGCAACGAACTACGGCCACGAAGTATCAATACTGTTTGAAGGTGACGGCATCTACCAGTTAACAGAGCAGGCCCCGCAACAGCAAGGGGTGAAAAATCACTTTAAAAGGCTTAAAGCGCTGCCATTCTTTGACATTGAAGACTGTTACTACGTGCAGTCCGATTATGCTACCAGAAGAATTAGAGGGCGGGATATATTAAAAACTGTTAAGGCGTTAACTGATGATGAGGTGCCGGCGCTGATTGAACGGGTTGATCATGTGGTGACGTTCTGATGATAATATTTATTACTGGCTCAAAGAGTAATGATGTGCAGCAACGTTATCTCCGGAATGCTGAAACCTTGAACATACCTGTTATTCTTCGGGGAAACGGCGTCTATCAATATAGTGAACTGCAGAGTGGTGACTTTCCGCTTTACCTACTCGCTGACGATGCTGTATGCCGCGGCGTGAACTGTGAAGAGAGTGACCTTATCTCACACAGCGACGTTATTCGTTTCACACAACAATATGGCAAGTGGATAGTACTATAATGGCCGGTAATACAAGCTTTGAATGGCAAGGCAAAAAGATAGAAACTGATAAGAACGGTTACCTGCTGGATTACACGCAGTGGGACGAGAGCATGGTGCCTGTACTGGCGGAGCAGGAAAACATTTCGCTGACAGAAGAACATTGGGAAGTGGTTCGTTTTGTCCGGAATTTTTATCTGGAATTTGAAACCAGTCCTGCGGTACGCGCACTGGTGAAAGCAATGGCGGCCGAATACGGTCCGGAAAAAGGTAACAGCCGTTATCTTCAGCGGTTATTTAAAAAAGGGCCGGCCAAACAGGCAACAAAACTGGCGGGCTTGCCTAAACCCGCCAAGTGTCTGTAATACAAAAATGGCGTCTTATGAAGACGCCATTTTAGTGTTTACCGGTGTGATTAAGCCGGTTTAATTTCAGTCACACCACCCATGTAACTTACCAGTGCTTCCGGCACTTTTACGCTGCCATCAGCCTGCTGATAATTTTCAAGAATAGCCACTAAAGTACGGCCTACAGCCAGACCTGAGCCATTCAGCGTGTGTAATAATTCAGGCTTATTCGTTTCCGGGTTACGGTAACGGGCCTGCATCCGGCGCGCCTGGAAATCAAGCATGTTAGAACATGAAGAAATTTCCCGGTAAGTATTTTGCGCCGGTAACCAGACTTCCAAATCGTACGTTTTACAGGAACCAAAACCCATATCACCGGTACACAGCAACATTTTGCGGTAAGGCAAGTTCAGCTTCTGTAAAATCACTTCCGCATGACCAGTCAGTGCTTCCAGCGCATCAAAGGAATCTTCGGGTTTAACCAGCTGAACCAGCTCAACTTTATCAAACTGATGCTGACGGATAAGACCTCGTGTATCACGACCGTAAGAACCCGCTTCACTCCGGAAGCAAGGTGTATGGGCAGTCATCTTCACCGGCAGGGATTTGGCATCAAAAATCTCGTCACGTGCCAGGTTGGTCAGCGGAACTTCAGCAGTTGGGATCAGCGATAACCCCTGACCTTCTTCGGTGGCAGGCTGAGTATGGAACAGATCTTCACCGAACTTAGGCAACTGACCGGTACCATACAGGCTGTCATGATTGACCAGATAGGGTACGTACATTTCCTGGTAACCGTGTTCTGCAGTATGCACATCCAGCATGAACTGAGCGAGTGCACGGTGCATGCGGGCAATGTGGCCGCGCATTACAACGAAACGACTACCGGTTAACTTCGTCGCAGCAGCGAAATCCAGCCCTTTATTTAAAGCTTCAGCTACATCTACGTGATCTTTTACTTCGAAATCAAATTCAGCAGGTGTGCCCCACTTACTGATTTCCACATTCTGGTTTTCGTCTTCACCCACCGGCACAGATTCGTGGGGAAGATTCGGGATCCCCTGAGTCAGTGCAGTGATTTCAGCCAGCAATGCATCAAGTTCATTTTTTGCTGCGTCAAGATCGTCGCCCAGCTGGCCAACCTCGGCCAGTAATGGCGCAATGTCCTGGCCCTGCGCTTTTGCTTTACCAATGGACTTACTACGGACATTACGTTCATTCTGTAATTCCTGCGTTTTTGTCTGCAGGGATTTGCGCTTTTCTTCCAGCGCATTAAAAGCGTCTGCATCCAGTGTAAAGCCCCGGTCGGCAAGGCGTTTAGCAGTGTTCTCAATGTCTGCCCGAAGTAACTTTGGATCTAACATGTAATTATTTTTATCCTTTCATCATTGCTATTGCTGCCCATCCTGCCAGCAGGCACAGGCACACATTTAATAACACATTGGCTATGGCTTTCATTATCAGGCCATTTTCCAGTAGTGTCAGTGTTTCGATAGAGAACGTGGAAAAGGTGGTAAAAGCCCCTAAAAGGCCGACACCTATCAGAGCACGATAGGGAGAATCCATCAGTTCATGCCGCTCTATGAATCCGTATAACAGTGCAAGGCTGAACGAGCCTAATACGTTCACCGTCAGTGTACCAAAGGGCAGCGCTTTTCCAAACCAGGAATCGATATTAGATGTGACAAAAAAGCGCAAACACGCGCCTATTGCGCCGCCTGCTGCGATATAACAGTACAAGACAATTCCTGTTGGCATGACTATCCCTTTTTATCCGTAGCCTGTTGATTCAGTGTGTCGAGAAAATCCCGTTTTGCTTTGAGTTTTTGTTCCAGTCCGCGTTCTGTGGGCTCATAGAAACGGGTACCCGCAATCTCTGGCGGCAGATACACCTCGCCCGCTGCAAAAGCATGGGGCTCGTTATGCGCATAACGGTATTCCTCGCCGTGCCCGAGCTCTTTAAGCAGTGCCGTCGGGGCGTTCCTTAAATGCACCGGGACGGGATAATCCGGCGCTTTAGCTGCCATCTGTTTTGCCTGACTGAAGGCCATATAAACGGCATTACTTTTTGGCGCAAGTGCACAATATACAGCCGCTTGGGCAATGGCCCTTTCCCCTTCTGCCGGTCCGACACGATGATAACAATCCCAGGCGTTCACACTCAGTTGCATGGCTCTGGGATCTGCATTGCCAATGTCTTCAGACGCGATGGCCAGCAGACGTCTGGCTACGTACAGCGCATCACCACCGCCGTTCAGTATTCTCGCATACCAATAAAGCGCCGCGTCAGGATCTGAGCCACGTACTGACTTGTGAAAAGCGGAAATTAAATCGTAAAACGTATCGCCACGTTTGTCATAAGCAGCCACTTTTTCGCCGGTTGCCTGCTCAACATCGCTGAGTGTGATGACATCGCCCTCAGCGAAATCCCCGGCCAGTTCAAGATAAGTCAGTAATCTGCGGGCATCACCGGCACACAGGCCAAGAAGCGCCTTTCTGGCATCATCTTTCAGCTCAAAACCGCGTTTGCCAAGCCCTTTATCTTTATCTGATAACGCCCTGTTCAGCACCCCGTTAAGCGCATTGTCGTCCAGCGACTGCAACACATAAACCCTGACCCGTGACAGCAATGCATTATTCAGCTCAAAAGAGGGGTTTTCTGTGGTGGCACCGATAAAGGTAACCGTACCGGATTCCACAAAGGGTAAGAATGCATCCTGCTGACTTTTATTAAACCGGTGAACCTCATCAACAAACAATAATGTACGCTGACCATGACGCTGATCTATTTCAGCCTGCTCCATCGCAGCCCGGACGTCTTTTACACCGGCTGTGACTGCTGACAGACGCACTACCTTTGCCTGTGTATACGCAGCAATCATTTCTGCCAGTGTGGTTTTGCCTGTACCGGGAGGTCCCCACAAAATCATTGAATGGCAATGACCGGCTTCCAGCATTTTTCTTAAGGGTTTCCCTTCGCCCAGTAAATGGGTCTGACCGGCATAATCATCGATGCCGGCCGGTCGCATGCGGGCAGCCAGCGGGGCGTAGTCGTCCTGCGAAAACAAACTCACCGCTGATCGTCTACCATAAATTGATCAGAAATATCTGCCTGAAATGTATCAGCAGCCATAGGAAAGCGGGTACTGCTTTGAGAGAACAGAATGGTGCTGGTTTGTTCCTGTGCATCCAGTGTAGACAAACCTGTAAGGCTGTTGCCATCAAACAACAGGGTCAGTTCACGGATCTGACCTTCACCGTTTTTAGGGGTAACGATATATTCAGATGCATTGTCGTCAGCAGCACGGACAACGAATTTCGACCAGACAGTATCATCATCAGAGGTTAGTAACATGAACGGATTATCTTTTACCTGACCTTTCTGATCCATCACGGTAACCTGCATGGCAAAGGGGTCGATATTCCAGACCGTTTCGCCATCAGCAATAAGCACGTTGTCATCCGGTGCGTAAGTTTCCCAGCGCAGCTTGTCCGGACGTGCCAACACCACTTCGCCTTTGGTTTCATGAACGATATTATTACCGCTATCAGTAATAACCTGCGCATACTGCGCTTTGAACTGATTAATACCGGACAACAAAGATTTTAACTTTGCACCGGCGGCGTCATCCGCCTGCGCGGAAAATGCGAAAATACCGGATAAAACGATGGTGAAAATAAAACGGTTCAATGTACTACTCCTTGGGTACAGGGGGCGCAAGCACTTCCCTGTTACCGTTATGACCTGGTGAAGATACGACACCGTTTGCTTCCATTTGTTCTACCAGTCTGGCCGCACGATTGTAACCAATTCTGAATTTACGCTGCACGGAAGACACACTGGCCCGCCGCGTTTCAGTTACAAATGCTACAGCCTCATCGAAGAAGGCATCATATTCCTCGTCACCGTTTTCTGCTGCTTCTCCCGGCAGTAAGACTTCCGCAGTGGCTTCACCGTTAAGAATTTCATCAATGTAATCAGGCTTGCCCCGTTTCTGCCAGTCACTGACTACCGCATGCACTTCATGGTCATCCACAAAGGCACCGTGTACACGCGTTGGTACCGGGCTGCCGGGCGGTAAATACAGCATGTCACCCATACCAAGCAGCGCTTCTGCACCCTGTTGATCCAATATTGTTCTGGAATCGATTTTACTGGATACCTGGAAAGCGATACGGGTGGGTATGTTGGCTTTGATCAGACCGGTGATAACATCTACAGACGGGCGCTGCGTGGCCAGAATAAGATGGATACCGGCGGCACGGGCCTTTTGCGCGATCCGTGCTATCAATTCTTCTACTTTCTTACCCACAATCATCATCATGTCGGCAAATTCGTCAACAACCACAACGATGGCCGGTAATTTTTGTAAGTCCGGCGCTTCTTCTTCCATGCTGTCTTCAGTGCGCCACAACGGATCTTTAATCGGCTCGCCGTCTTCGATGGCCTGTAACACCTTGGCATTATAGCCTTTCAGGTTTCTGACCCCGAGAGCAGACATTAATTTATAGCGGCGTTCCATTTCACCTACACACCAACGCAACGCGTTAGCGGCTTCCTTCATATCGGTGACCACTTCTGCCAGCAAATGAGGGATCCCTTCATATACTGAAAGTTCCAGCATTTTCGGATCGATCATGATCATGCGGACATCTTCCGGCTTGGACTTATACAGCAAGCTCAAAATCATGACATTCACCCCGACGGATTTACCGGCACCGGTTGTACCGGCCACCAGTAAGTGAGGCATTTTGGCAAGATCGACCACAACCGGTTTACCGCTGATATCCGCTCCTAACACCATGGTCAGAGCAGACTTATTGCTCTGGAAGGCGTCACAGGTGATCACTTCACTCAGACGAACCATTTCACGTTTTTTGTTAGGCAGCTCAAGACCTATCACAGACTTTCCGGGAATAACTTCCACAACACGCACTGACATAGCAGACATAGCACGGGCTAAATCTTTTGACAGACCGGTAATTTTGCTTACCTTCACGCCGGGCGCCAGATCAAGCTCGAAACGGGTGATAACAGGACCGGGATAGACGCCTACCACACTGGCCTCAATGTTAAAATCTGCCAGTTTGTCTTCCACCAGGCGGGACACCATATCCATCTCTTCCTGAGTGATGGGGTTTTCTTTACGGTCGGGGCGTTCCAGCAAGTCAAAGGATGGCATTGGGCCTAATGCTGCAATTTCGGCCTTCTCAGCCTCTTTTGCAGCCACCGCTTCAGCCAGAGTTGTCGGCGCTTTTGGTTTTGCAGCGGGTTGTGATAGCGGCTTCGCAGCCACAGGCTGTTCTGTAACCGTTGAAGTTTCAATGTTTTGTGGTTTGTCATCCGAAACATCTGATGCATCATCCGTACTGAACACCGGTTCAGATTTTTCAGCCGGAGCCGTATCTTTGTCTTTAGACGGCATCACTTTTTCTTTAAAACTACTGAAAGAGAACCCGGACTTCTTGTCCGCTTCGATGGTTACCGGTTCATCAACTTCAAAAGGTGGTTCATCATCGTCATTGGCGAATACTTCATCAGGAATACCAAATGAAGGCTCGTCCCGCTGACTCCCTGACCAGGGAGAAGACGTTGTTTTATCACTCTTGCGCGGTGCATCCTCAGGTAGTGGCGCAGCTCTCAGTGTCGTTACCTCTACAGTATCGCCACTCCCCTGCCCTGCAGATTTTTCTGAAGATAAAGCCAGCTTTGGCATATCAAGACCGATAAGCTGTTGCGGGACCGAAATGGTCTTTCGGCCGAACCAGATGGTTGCACTGCCCATACTGTCGATAATATCCAGCCAGCTGATACCGGTAAGTAATGTAAAACCGGTGCAGGAAAAACAGAGCAACAACAGAATTGTGCCTGCAGTATTAAAATAAGGAATAAGTGCAGAACTGATTACATCACCGACAAAACCGCCTGCGGAAAAATTATACAAATCGTTAAAATTGATACTTGCGATGCCGGTAACACCCAGCGCAATCAGTAATCCGCCGATGATTCTCAGGCCGATAGTCAGATAATCAAATTCATCGAGATCTTTGACGTGCTGAAATAAGAACCAGCCAATAAAGGCAAAGCAAAACGGTAAAAGATAGGCCAGCCAGCCGAAACTGAAAAGTAATAAGTCTGCGACCCAGGCGCCTGTTGCCCCCACCCAGTTATGCACATCAAGTTGTAGGCCTGCCTGACTCCATCCCGGATCGCCGGGATGAAAAGAAGCCAGTGCCAGTAAAATAAAGAATGCGAAAACGCAGGCGACCATCATGCCTGCTTCAAGTAATCGCTGGATACCTGTTAAACGCGCCATAAACCCTTAATCATCTTTATCCGTCACCGTAAGTGCAGAAGCCTTTCCATGCACACAGAAAACAACGGTGACTTGTTTTAACACACTTTTATTATTTTAATATTTCTTCAGCCGTGATGAATACTGGCTGAACAGCGACTGAAACTACAGTAACTGTAATATTACAGACTACCACAAAGGGAAAAAGGATACCTAGTTTAATATACAGTGGTTTTAACCGTTTCCACCCTTCTGCAGCACTGGCAACCACGCCACTTTTAACCGTCATTTCATATTGATGCGTACTGCAGTGGTACTTTTTACTTCTTCCATCACCACGTAGGTTCTCGATTCACTCACACCGGGTAAACGAAGTAAGGTATCTCCCAGTAATTTCCGGTAACTGGACATATCCGCTACCCTTGCCTTCAGCAGAAAATCGAAATCTCCGGACACAAGGTGACATTCCTGAATATCTTCCTGATCCTGCACTGCAGCAGAAAATTCTGCGAAGATATCCACCGATGTTTTCGTTAAAGTGATTTCAACGAAAACCAGCATGGCAGCGCCCAGTTTCTCGGGGTCAAGTGTAGCATGATATCCGGTAACATAACCCTGAGCCTCAAGGCGCTTAACTCTTTCAAGACAGGGACTGGGACTCAGCCCCACTGCTTTAGCCAATTCAACATTCGATATCCGCCCGTCTTTTTGTAGCTGTGTAAGGATATTTCTGTCTATCCGGTCAAGGTGTTTTGGTGTTTTTACCAGCATATTAAATTCTGCACTTTCTCTGTTTTACAAAATATAGCACGGCATCCTGAAAATCTTCAGCACATACTTCGTTTTTTTCTCACGTATACTGCCGCCATCTGAAACAAACAAAAAACAACAATTTTTGAGGGTTCTATGTTAGTTGGTGTACCAAAAGAGATTAAAAACCATGAATACCGCGTTGGTCTGACGCCTGCAGCAGTTAAAGAATTTGTTACCCATGGTCACGATGTGGTTGTGGAAACTCATGCAGGTACTGCCATTGGCTTCACTGACGACATGTATGTGTCTGCAGGAGCCCGCATCTCACAGACGGCTGGGCAGATTTTTGCTGAAGCGGACATGATTGTTAAAGTAAAAGAGCCTCAGCCCAATGAATGCAAAATGCTGAGAAAGGGTCAGACACTGTACACGTATCTGCACCTTGCTCCGGACCCTGTTCAGACTGAATTACTTATCGCATCCGGCGCCACTTGTATTGCCTATGAAACAGTAACAGACGACCGTGGTGGATTACCCCTGCTGGCACCGATGAGCGAAGTTGCCGGACGCATGTCAGTTCAGGCCGGCGCACACTACCTTGAAAAAGCCCACGGCGGCAGCGGTACTCTGCTTGGTGGCGTACCGGGTGTAGCACCGGGTAAAGTACTGGTAATTGGTGGCGGTGTTGTAGGTATCAACGCGGCTAAAATGGCTGTTGGTATGGGTGCTGATGTAACCATTCTGGATCGCTCTCTGCCACGACTCCGTCAGATTGATGATATCTTCAACGGTCAAGTTAAAACAGTATTCTCAACGGTAGATGCCATTGAACAATATTCATCAAAAGCAGATCTGGTTGTCGGTGCAGTCCTTATTCCAGGTGCGGCAGCGCCGAAACTGTTGAACGAAGACCATATTAAAGCGATGAAGCCGGGTTCAGTTGTGGTGGATGTGGCCATTGACCAGGGCGGTTGTTTTGCTACTTCAAAAGCGACAACACACCAGGATCCTGTTTATATTATTGACGACGTGGTTCACTACTGCGTTGCCAATATGCCGGGCGGTGTTGCACGCACCTCTACCATGGCACTGAACAATGCGACATTACCATTTGGTCTGGCGCTGGCTAATAAAGGCCCGAAACAGGCTATGCTTGATGACAAACACCTGCTGAACGGTCTTAACGTTCACGAAGGAAAAGTAACGTATAAAGCGGTAGTCGATGCACTTGGTGAAAAACTGGGTCTGACGTATACACCGGCTGAAGAAGCGCTGAAGTAATCAGTAAAGATATTAAAAAGCCCCGTTCTGTTCATACAGGACGGGGCTTTTTTGTATAACTTACCTCACAGAGAGGCATTCACTTCTTTGAGGACGCTGAGCGGATCAGCAGCCTGCGTAATGGGGCGCCCCATTACCAGGTAGCTGACGCCGGCGTTCATCGCATCAACCGGTGTCATCACACGCTTCTGATCGCCAACGTCACTGCCTGCCGGACGAATACCAGGCGTTACCAGCAAGAATGGCGCCTTCATAGTTTTACGAAGCAATACCGCTTCCTGCGCTGAACACACAATACCGTCCAGACCAGCTTCAAAAGTCAGTGCAGCGAGCTTCTCTACCTGTTGTGCCGGCGTCACACCGGGAACAACCCGTTGTAACTGAGCTTCGTCCATACTGGTCAGCACGGTGACGGCAATCAGCTTTGTTTCGGGATGTGAACTGGACTCAATAGCCAGTTTCGCTGCTTTCATCATTTCTGCGCCGCCGGAAGCATGAACGTTCACCATCCACACACCCAGCTCAGCAGCAGCTTTACAGGCTTTCGCTACGGTATTGGGTATATCGTGAAACTTGAGGTCGAGAAAAATATCAAACCCCATATTAACCAGTGTCTTAACGAACTCAGGCCCGAACAGGGTGAACATTTCTTTTCCGACTTTCAGGCGGCATATTGCAGGGTCTAACTGCGAAACAAACGCCAGGGCGGTGTCTTTGTTATCATAATCCAGGGCAACAATGACTTTAGGATCTTGCATGAGGAATTTATTCTCCGTCTAAGCCTTTAATGGGTTTAACAACATTCCATTTTTTACAGGATGGACATAGCCAGTACAGTTTTCTTCCGGAAAACCCGCAACTGGTACAACGGTATTTCGGACGCTGCTTCATTTGCTCTTCAACAAGTCCTTTCAGTAACCGCAGACTGTTTGCAGATGCTTCATCGTTAAGCTGGTCAATGTACAAGCCCATGAGCGTTTTAAAGCCTTTCATGGTCGGGCGTTTGCGTAACTGATCGAGCAGGTAATCGGCAGCTTCCGAGGTCTTTCCCTGATGAATTTTTATATCTACCATGGCGAGATACGATGTGGCGCACTCCTGCCAGTGAGAAGACAACGCTTCTTCAAAGCCGTCCCAGTCTCCGGTTTCCTGTGCAATTGCTTCAAGTGCGGGGACCGCTTCACTGAACCAGTTGAGGTCGTGCTCTGCCACCTGTACAAAATACGCTTTCGCATCACCGAAGCGCTTCTGGTCAAAAGCAATATGTCCAAGCATTAACCACGGGCGGACAGCATGCTCATCTGCATTAACCGCTTTCTGCAACAGAATAAGTGCTTCACCCTGCTGTCCGTTATCCTGTTCCAGTTGTGCCTGTTCACAATAAAAATGGGCGAGACGCTCGCTAACATCATCACTGTCACCATGACATTCAACCATCTTTTCAGCCAGTTCGATGGCCCGTTCCCACTCTTTCGTAGTCTGATAGATGCTGAACAACTGTTGCTGGGCAACGAGATAATGCCTGTCACTGTTCATCAATTGCAAATAGGCACCTTCAGCCCGCTCCAGAAAGCCTGCCTGCATATAATCGCGCCCGAGTTCTTTTAAGGCGTTTTCCTGCTGGTTAGATTGAATTTCCTCTCTGGAAACCAGGTTCTGGTGAATTTTGATAGCGCGGTCAATTTCTCCCCGGTGGCGGAAAAAATTCCCCATGGCAATATGGGTTTCCACCGTATCACTGTTCAGATTGATCATCTTAATCAGTGTATCAACGGCTTTATCAGGTTGATCGCTTAACAGGAAGTTAAGGCCACGATAATAGTGCCTGGACAGAATACTCGATTGTTTCCGCTGTGCCTGACGCACACTGTTACGGCCCATTATCCAGCCGTACCCGGCTGCCACAGGCAAAAGTAGAAACAACAGTTCGAGCATAAATTATTCTTTGATGGCTTTGCGTAAACGACTGCGGGTTGCAACCAGCTGCACGCGCAGACTTAACCAGCTCAACAACATCATGAGCAATCCGATGATAATACCGATACAGAGCGTAACAGCAATCAGCGTAGACATGCGTATTTCTGCCTGTGCAATCAGGTAATTTACTGTCACTGATGCATCATTCTGCGACCCGATAGCAAATGCCAGTACGAGGAGAAACACAATAACAAGTAAGGTAACTATTCCTTTCAACACAAAGACCTTTGTTCTTTAACTCTCTGAGAGGATAGCAAATTGTGTGAAAACATGACATCAGAATCAGCAAAAAAGCCTTATCAGGCTGATTCGGCCTGGCTGGCCTTTGCTGTTTGTGGTTTTACCGGCCTGAGCCGGGCTCTCAGCACTGCCTGTTGCAGGACAGACTCACTGGTGAGGTATAACACATGAGAATACGATGATTGCATGACATTAAAACGGTCATACATGGGTTTATCAATGCGCGATAGTTGTGCCAGACGCTTTTTCGTCATTGGTGATGACTCTGACTGACAACGGACAACATCAATTTTGGTTACGCATAACTCAACTTTATCTTCCTGAATATGGTTATGCACGTGCTTACGCATTGATCCGTATAAAAAATCCGTTTCCGGAAGGTAAACCAGTTTATTGTCTGACTTACGCACACAATGGACAACCGATACACCGGTAACTGCACCATGAAACATATCAACCAGCAATTTCGACTTAGGTTTTTGCGCATCTTTGTCGGCAAAGAACCCATGCATCGGGACCACATTTTCAATGGCTGAAAATGGGTAAAGGTCATCACAGGCCGGGGTCTGATAAACTGTCTTTAACCGGTTAAGTAAATAACGGTTAGTAATACATAAAATACTCGCTGATGGATGATGTCGCACCGCGAGTTCCCATAAGAACCTGTGAGTATTACGGTGTAAAAGGTTGGTGTCTTTGTTTTTGAACCAGGCATAATTTTTATGCACAAATTGCAAAATGCCCGCCGCAATCGCATCCCGTTTTGAAGGCAACCGCAGTCTTACCTCTCTGGTCGCAGCAGAATATCCCACGATGTCATATTTCTGATTTTTAATCTTCAGCTCGGGGACGGAAACTTTAATTTCTTTTTCCGGCTTACTGAATGGCTCAGACAAAACTATACGCATCCCCCTGGAAGAAATATCTTTCACCAGCACGGGACTTGAACTCAGCAAGCCACTTTTTACCGCCCCTTCTTTGTCGATAATATAACGTGCCTCGCTTCTGCGGTTCATGTCTTCATCAAATACCAGACTGAAGGGGTATTGAGCAGTATCTTCAAGTAATTCTTCAGGAATCGCCGGCATCGGACGTCTTTCCGTCACGGCAAGACCATGCAGTGAGGCGGACACATTCTTACAAAAAAGAATGTGAGAAATGGCATCGAGTTCTTCGTAATCAGTCTGGATGAGGTCGTGAATGGCATAGGCCTTTTGCCTGTCATCGCGGACGACTTCTGACAATCGGCATTGCAGACAATGCAAACTTTCGTTTTTATTGAGCAAATGAATGACCGGTGCCAGTAACCCGGCTGATTCAAGCTCTCTTAACGTGGCCAGAATTCTGAACTCGCCCTTTTTCGTTTCAATAACGCCCGAAACAACAAAGGTTTCTTTATATTTAAACAATTCTTTTAATATGCGCGGAAACAGCTTCATGCTGGTCAACTGACGGATATTGGCAATACCGCCTGAGTTTGACTCATTTACAGCGGTGAACAGAGCAGAAAGTGGTTTAACGCCGTTATCAACCTTTTGAATAAACAAAGGTACCCAGGGGCTGTTATCAAGGACCCTGTCCCGTTCAAGATCCTGCATGGCTCTTTCACTTTCCAGTTCCCGCTGTAAAGGCTGCTGGAAAGATGCCATATCGATGTATTTCTGCAGGATTTTCGCTAAACGGGGATCGGTAGAAGGATGGAGCCTGAATTGTGTTTCGTATTTTTCAGTTTGCTTGTTAAATTTGATGCCGCTGACAACGTATTTGATTGCCATGCCTTTGGGTAGCCCGGGCACTTCCGGAAACTGAAAATTAAACACTTCTTTTGCTGAGACTTTTGGGGGCCGCTTACTTTCCAGCGACATTGACTTATAACCCAAAGAAGAAATAGTACAGGTTTTGCCCTTTTCGAACTCCAGAGACGATACAGGGAAATTGGGTGCGATAGCTAAATCATTACCAAAATGAATATCGTCAAGAGACTGGGTTTCTACCGTAAATGCATCAACAATCTTTTTATAGTTTTCTTTCTTTAAATGGGCCTGGTAGAAATCAGAATTCGTGATGGTTTCAAATACACCAACAGTATACCTGTCCTGATAGAGTTGGGATTCGGTTTGCAGAATACGTGCGCCAACTTTATCCAGACGCATTTCAACACCGAAATGAGAAAATTTGAATACAGGGAATTCTGCGAAGGCGGAGTTATCAGCGGGCGCATCAGTGATGCACGTAAGCCTCATGACTTCGTCCTTGATGATCTTCCTGACATTGCCGGGCACCCTGCCCGTGAACTTATTTAACCCTTCAAGCAAGCGGTTATCCTGCTCGTAAGGTATCAAAGCCCGTATCAATGGTTGATATTGTTTTATTATTTGTTGTTCTGTCGAGGCTGACATGATCTCAGCACATAGTATTAGTTAGCGCTTCACTAATATATAGGATATGTAAAGATGGTCAAGAATTAATCTCAGTGATTGGACTTCTCAGGAAATATGGTCTACGGGGTGCAAATTTGAGGATAAAAGGTAGTAAATGCGGGCAGAAAAAAAGCCGCTGATGCGGCTTTTTACGATTAGTTTACGGCGCTGTCTACCCTTTCCCGTAATTCTTTACCGGGTTTAAAGTGAGGGACGTATTTACCGTCCAGCTTCACAGTATCACCTGTCTTGGGATTACGCCCGACACGTGGTGCACGGTAATGCAGAGAAAAGCTACCAAAACCCCGGATTTCAATACGCTCGCCCTTTTGAAGGGTTTGCGCCATCTGTTCCAGGATTTCCTTTATCGCCAGCTCAAGATCTTTTGCCGGGATATGTCGCGCCTGATCCGCGAGCCGTTCAATTAGTTCCGACTTGGTCATTTAAAACCTCTCTCGTAAAAACGTTATTTTACAGCTACTACGGAGCGGGTGTGGGTTTAGCACACCCGTATTTGCATTATTCGCCTTTAGCAGCTTTAAATGCTTCTGCCATCGCGTTAGCGAAGCCAGCGTCTTCCTGCTGGTTAACTTTGTCGATAGCTTCTTTTTCGTCAGCCTGATCTTTCGCTTTAACAGACAGGTTAACAGTGCGATTCTTACGGTCTACGCCCATAAATTTCGCTTCGATGCTTTCGCCAACGTTAACAACTTCAGAAGCGTCTTCTACGCGGTCACGTGACAAGTCAGCAACGCGGATGTAGCCTTCAACTTCTTCAGCCAGGTTAACAGTAACGCCTTTTGCGTCAACAGCAGTAACTGTACCGTTAACGATAGCACCTTTCTTGTTATCTGTCAGATACTTGTTGAAAGGATCTTCTTCGATTTGCTTAACGCCAAGAGAGATACGCTCACGCTCTGGGTCGACTTGCAGAACAACGGCAGAGATTTCGTCACCTTTTTTGTAGTCACGAACTGCGTCTTCGCCAGTTTTGTTCCAGCTGATGTCAGACAGGTGAACCAGACCGTCGATGCCACCGTCAAGGCCGATGAAGATACCGAAGTCAGTGATTGACTTGATCTTACCTGATACTTTGTCGCCTTTTTCGTGTGACTTCGCGAACTCTTCCCAAGGATTAGCAATGCACTGCTTCAGACCCAGAGAAATACGACGACGTTCTTCGTCGATTTCCAGAACCATAACTTCAACAGTGTCACCTAAGCTAACAACTTTAGATGGGTGGATGTTCTTGTTAGTCCAGTCCATTTCAGAAACGTGTACCAGACCTTCAACGCCGTCTTCGATTTCAACGAAGCAACCGTAGTCTGTCAGGTTAGTTACCTGACCAGAGATCTTAGTACCTTCAGGGTAACGCTGGGAAATGTCATGCCATGGATCGTTGCCCATTTGCTTCATGCCCAGAGAAACACGCTGCTTGTCTTTGTCGAACTTCAGAACTTTAACGTTGATTTCGTCACCAACATTAACGATTTCGCTTGGGTGCTTAACGCGCTTCCAGGCCATATCAGTGATGTGCAGAAGACCGTCTACGCCACCCAGATCAACGAACGCACCGTAATCAGTCAGGTTCTTAACGATACCCTTGATTTCGTGACCTTCTTCCAGGTTAGCCAGCAGAGTTTCACGTTCTGCACTGCTTTCTGCTTCGATAACCGCACGACGTGAAACAACAACGTTGTTACGCTTAGCATCCAGCTTGATTACTTTAAACTCAAGCTCTTTGCCTTCCAGGTGAGTAGTGTCGCGTACTGGACGTACGTCAACCAGAGAACCTGGCAGGAACGCGCGTACACTGTTAACTTCAACAGTGAAACCGCCTTTAACTTTACCGTTGATAACGCCTTTGATAGTGACTTTATCTTCGTAAGCTTTTTCCAGCTCAACCCATGCTTCGTGGCGCTTAGCTTTTTCACGTGACAGGATAGTTTCACCGAAACCATCTTCAACAGCGTCAAGTGCTACGTCTACAGAGTCGCCAACAGCGATTTCTAATTCGCCTTCAGCATTTTTGAATTGATCAGCTGGGATAGCACTTTCTGATTTCAAGCCTGCATCAACAAGAACGATGTCTTTGTCGATAGAAACAACGGTACCTTTTACAATTGAACCAGGGCGTGTTTCCAGTTCTTGTAAGCTTTCTTCAAAAAGTTGTGCAAAATTTTCAGTCATAAGTTCAGTAAATTTTAAAAGTTGACATCCACATTACAGTCCGGCTAACGTGGGGTTGCTAACAAAAGTCGTCACGTCCTGTGTCGACATATCAAAATAATGGAACGAAAAAAAGAGGCTGCGCTTAAATCAGCGAACCTTCGATCTCACAACTTCCATCGCTTTTTCAAACACCTGCGTAATATCCAGGTGAGTAGAATCTATTACTACCGCATCTTCAGCCGGTACCAGAGGGGCAACTGCCCGCTGCGTATCACGTTCATCACGTGCTTTGATATCGGTTAAAAGGCGCGCAATATTAACATCCATGCCCTTCTCTTTCAACTGGGCATATCGCCGTTCAGCTCTGGCTTCAGCGCTGGCTGTTAAAAACAGTTTTACAACCGCATCAGGAAACACCACCGTGCCCATGTCACGGCCGTCAGCAACCAGGCCGGGCGCCTGCTGAAAGGCACGCTGGCGACGCAATAATGCTTCACGGACCCTGGGTAACGCGGCTACCTGTGATGCTACAGCGCCTACCTGTTCAGTGCGGATGTCATCAGTCACATCTTCGCCTTCCAGAATAATGCGGTTAGCTTCGCCGTTTGTTTCAAAGCTGACATCCAGACCGGTTGCCAGCGGCACAACAGAAGCTTCATCATCCACGGGTAAATCGTGGTGTAATGCTGCAACAGCCAGAACGCGGTATATTGCGCCACTATCCAGAAAATGCCATTGAAGTTCTTTTGCAAGTAAACTGCTCAGGGTTCCTTTACCAGCTCCACTTGGTCCGTCAACCGTGACGACGGGGATCAGTTGCATACCTGCTCCACTTGTTAAAAGGTTATTAAATCGCGCGCAATTATACGCACCTTGGCATGATAAGCAATGCTGCCTGTAAGAACAGGCAGCATTGTTTTAACTTAGAAAGCTGTCATTTTCCTGACAGTTAGCGACAAATTAGTGACAAATTGTCGCGAATCGGGTGAAGTAGTCTGGGAAGGTTTTGGCTGTACAGCGCGGATCGTTAATAGTGACCGGCGTATCGCTAAGTGCTACAAGAGAGAAGCACATTGCCACACGGTGATCATTATACGTATCGATTTCAGCATGCTTCAGTGATTTCAAAGGTTGCACGGTAATGTAATCGTGTCCTTCGTCCACTTCGGCGCCCAATTTACGTAACTCAGTAGCCATTGCATGCAGGCGATCCGTTTCTTTAACCCGCCAGTTGTAGATATTACGGATAGACGTCGGCCCTTCAGCAAACAGCGCTGTGGTAGCAATAGTCATGGCTGCATCAGGAATATGATTCATATCCATATCCACACCTTTTAACGGTGCACCGGTGACAGTCACTGACTCATCCGCCCATTCAACTTTCGCTCCCATCGCTTCAAGTACATCAGCAAAACGTACGTCACCCTGGATACTTTTACGACCAATGCCGGTAACTTTCACCGTACCGCCTTTAATTGCAGCAGCAGCCAGGAAGTAAGAGGCCGATGATGCATCACCCTCAACCATGAAACGACCCGGAGAAGTGTAAGTTTGATTTCCCTTAACCTCGAAGCAGGTGTAGTCATTGTTAGTGACGACAATACCGAATTTGGCCATGGTATCCAGCGTAATATCGATATAGGGTTTAGAAACCAGCTCCCCCTTAATTTTTATCAGCGTATCAGAAACGAATAACGGCGCAGCCATTAATATTGCGGTCAGGAACTGACTGGATACGCTTCCATCCACGCTAACTTCTTTTGCCGACAACGGTTTACCGGCAATTTTAAGCGGCGGATAACCGGTATTTTTAAGATATGTGACATCAGCACCGGCTTCCAGCAAGGCATCAACCAGATCGCCGATTGGACGCTCTTCCATACGTGGTTCGCCGGTCAGTGTAACCAGCACATCACTGGCAGCAAGGACAGCACACAACGGGCGCATTGCCGTTCCTGCATTGCCAAGAAATAATTCGGTTTCACCGGCAACGTTGAATTTTCCGCCAATACCGGTAACCGTACATTCAGTCTTATCTTCACTCAGTGTGTAAGTCACACCCAGCTTTTCCAGGGCGACCAGCATGTGGCGGATATCATCACTGTCCAGCAAATTAGTCAGTGTTGTCTCACCTTTTGCCAGCGCTGCAAGTAACAGAGCACGGTTAGATAAACTCTTAGACCCCGGTACGTTGACTTCTCCGTCTACACGGGAAATTGGTTGTAATGTTAACTGCTCCACTGACTCACCCGTTTTGCTTTTCAAATTGCTGCATAAATTCAACCAGTGCCACAACACCTTCAACCGGCATTGCGTTGTAGATACTGGCGCGCATCCCGCCCACAGAGCGGTGCCCTTTCAACGCTTTCAGTCCGGCAGCTTCAGCTTGTTCTAAAAATGCCTGATTCAAGCCGTCATCTGCCAGATGGAAAGGCACATTCATTTTAGAACGGTTGTCAGGATGCACCGGGTTTGAGTAGAAATCACTGTTATCGATAGCACTGTAAAGTAACGCTGCTTTCTCATCGTTGCGTTTTTGCATGGCACTCAGGCCACCATTGTTCTTCAACCATTTGAACACGAGACCCGCCAGATACCATGAGAAAGTGGGCGGTGTGTTATACATTGAATCGTGATTAGCCATCAATTCAAAATCGAAAATGGACGGGGTTTCTTTACGCGCTTTACCGATAAGGTCGTCGCGAACAATTAATACCGATAAACCGGAAGGACCGATATTTTTTTGTGCGCCGGCATAAATAATACCGTGTGCAGCCACATCCAGTGGTTGCGACAAAATACAAGAAGACATATCAGATACCAGCGGTACCTTACCTGCCTCAGGTAACCAGTCAAAAGCAATACCATCAACGGTTTCATTGGGGCAAAAATGCAGGTAAGCCGCATTCTGGTCAACATCGCCGGCATTGACTCTTGCGACTGATTTCAGTCCGTCAATCTCGATGGTTTCACCAATCACTTTGGCATTGTTGTATTTAGATGCCTCAGCAACGGCCCCTTTCGACCAGGAGCCGGTAACCATGTGCAAAGATGTGTCACCGGTTTGAGAGATGTTCAGCGGCACAGAGGCAAACTGTCCTCGGCCGCCACCATGGGCAAAAAGTACTTTGTAATTGTCCGGTACGGCCAGTAAGTCGCGCAGGTCCTGCTCTGCGGTAGCGGCAACTTCAATAAAATCTTTGCCTCGATGGCTGACTTCCATGACAGAACAGCCTGAATCACGCCAGTTCAGAAATTCCGCCTGTGCCTGCTGCATGACCTCTGCAGGTAACATTGCGGGTCCAGCACTGAAGTTAAATACATTACTCATAGATTATTTCAACACCTGTAAACACAACAAGCGGCAAAAGCCGCTTGTTGAATAAGAGTTAAAACGCGCTGCAGTTAACAGCGCGCCGGCTTATTCTTCTGTCGTTGGCTTATCGCTGTCTGAGACAGCGGCATCATTGTTAGCAGATGCTTCTTCAGCGGTGTTTACCCCGCCTTCTTCCAGTTCAAGTTCTTCGTCGATCACTTCTTCGATACGTTGAAGACCTACTACTTTCTCATCATCAGCAGTTCTGATCAGACGTACACCCTGGGTGTTACGGCCAACCGTAGACACTTCACCGACACGGGTACGTACCAGTGTGCCCATGTTGCTGATAAGCATGATTTCGTCGGTTTCATCAACCTGTACAGCGCCGACAACTTTACCGTTACGTTCTGACACTTTGATAGACACCACGCCCTGAGTCGCACGACTCTTAGCCGGGTAATCTTCAAGGGGCGTACGTTTACCATAACCGTTTTCAGTTGCAGTAAGGATGGCGCCGTCACCACGGGGAACAATCAGAGATACCACACGCTGACCTTCCTGCAGTTTAATACCGCGAACACCCGTTGCCGTTCTGCCCATAGGACGCAGAGCCTGCAACTCTTCACCGGTTTCCGGATCACGTTTTACTTCACCTGTTTCTGAGTCGCGCAGTTTTTCGTTAAAACGAACCACTTTACCTTCGTCAGAGAACAGCATGATGTCGTCATCACCGTGGGTGATTGATACGCCAATCAGTTCATCGCCTTCATTAAGGTTAACGGCAATAATACCACTGGAGCGCGGTCTGGAGTACAGACTCAAATCAGTCTTTTTCACCGTACCGTTGGCTGTCGCCATGAGTACAAACTTGCCTTCTTCAAATTCTTTGATAGGCAGAATGGCAGTGATCCGCTCGTCATTTTCCAGCGGCAGAATATTCACAATCGGTTTACCACGGGCGTTCCGGCTGGCAAATGGTAACTGATAAACCTTCAACCAGTACAGACGGCCACGGGTAGAGAAACACAGGATGTGGTCGTGGGTATTCGCAACCAGCAGACGCTCAATGAAATCTTCATCTTTCATCTTCGTCGCTGACTTACCTTTACCACCACGACGCTGTGCTTCATATTCAGTCAGTTTCTGATATTTCACATAGCCTTCACGGGACAGCGTCACAACAACGTCTTCCTGCTCAATCAAATCTTCAATATCAATGTCATGACTTGCAGCCGTGATCTCTGTGCGACGTTCATCACCAAACTCATCACGAACTTTTTCGAGCTCTTCGCGAATCACTTCCATCAGACGCTCAGGGCTACGCAGAATGTGCAGCAATTCAGCGATGATAGCGAGTAACTCTTTGTACTCATCAAGGATCTTTTCGTGCTCAAGACCAGTCAGTTTGTGAAGACGCAGATCAAGGATGGCCTGTGCCTGTTGTTCTGTCAGGTAGTACTTGCCGTCACGGATACCAAATTCCGGCGTCAGCCAGTCCGGACGGGCTGCATCATCACCGGCACGCTCAAGCATGTCAGCAACATCACCCAGGTTCCAGCCCTGCGCAACCAAAGCTTTCTTTGCTTCAGACGGACTCGGCGAAGCTTTGATAAGCTCAATGATAGGATCGATATTGGTCAGTGCGATGGCAAGACCTTCAAGGATATGGGCACGGTCCCGCGCTTTACGCAGTTCATATACCGTACGGCGGGTAACCACTTCACGACGGTGAAGGATAAACGCCTCTAGCATTTCCTTGAGATTAAATACTTTAGGCTGACCGTTATCCAGTGCCACCATATTAATACCGAATACTGTTTGTAGCTGGGTATTGGCATACAGGTGGTTAAGCAGTACTTCCGCCGACTCGTTGCGTTTTACTTCAACAACAATGCGCATACCGTCTTTGTCAGACTCATCACGCAGGGCAGAAATACCTTCGATACGTTTTTCTTTTACCAGTTCAGCGATCTTTTCAATCAGACGGGCTTTGTTTACCTGATAAGGGATCTCATTAACAATGATGGTTTCTTTACCATTACTGTCGGTTTCTATTTCTGCTTTGGCACGCAGATAGATTTTGCCACGACCGGTACGGTAAGCATCATCAATACCCTTACGACCACTGATCATCGCCGCAGTAGGGAAATCCGGACCCGGAATATGCTGCATCAGCTCTTCAATGGTAACGGCAGGATTCTCTATCATTGCGATACAGCCGTTGACCACTTCAGTGAGGTTGTGGGGCGGAATGTTTGTTGCCATACCAACGGCAATACCGGAGGAGCCGTTTACCAGCAGGTTTGGTACCTTAGTAGGTAAAACCTCAGGAATTTGCTCTGTACCGTCATAGTTAGGTACGAAATCTACGGTTTCTTTATCAAGATCCGCCAGTAACTCATGGGCAATTTTAGCCATACGTACTTCGGTATAACGCATTGCCGCGGCAGAGTCGCCGTCTACAGAACCGAAGTTCCCCTGCCCGTCTACCAGCATGTAGCGTAAAGAGAATGGCTGCGCCATACGTACGATGGTGTCGTACACCGCACTGTCACCATGAGGGTGATATTTACCGATAACATCACCCACCACACGGGCAGATTTCTTATACGGTTTATTGAAGTCGTTTTTGAGTTCGTTCATCGCGAAGAGTACGCGGCGGTGAACCGGCTTGAGGCCGTCCCTTACGTCAGGCAATGCTCGCCCGACAATAACGCTCATCGCATAATCAAGGTAGGAGTTTTTAAGCTCTTCCTCGATATTTATGGGGAGAATTTCTTTAGCGTTATCAGTCATAAACTGCTATGTCCCTTGATTCAAGTTCAAGCGTATCCAATGTCACGCACTTTTAAATGCAGCTAAGAACAGCGCTTTCTTATTATGGGTTTTACAAGTAATCATTGAGTGTATCACCGGATGACAGATTTATGTAGCGCTTAATACCCGCAAATGGGGCTGTTATTACCAACCGATTACTTTTCACGCAATTAATCCACTTTAATACACAAATCGTCCCTTTTACTGCTTTGATCATGTATCGTATTTATCAAAATCAATCTCCTCTATCTGATAATACGAGCACCAGTATGTCGAATGTCGATGAACAAGAAATTGCCAAATTCAGTGAACTGGCCTCCCGTTGGTGGGATACCGAAAGTGAATTCAAACCCCTGCACTTAATCAACCCGTTAAGACTTGATTTTGTGCAGCAGCACTGTGATGGTCTGTTTGAAAAGAAAGTGCTGGATATTGGTTGTGGCGGCGGCATTCTTGCAGAATCCATGGCTAAACTGGGTGCTGATGTTACCGGTATTGATTTGGCGTCTGCTTCTTTAGAGGTTGCTAAACTTCATGGTCTCGAATCCGGTGTAAAAGTCGATTATCAGTGTGTTTCTGCAGAAGACTTTGCAGAACAAAGACCCGGAGAGTTCGATGTGGTGACGTGTATGGAAATGCTCGAGCACGTTCCCGATCCGGCATCGATCATCGCTGCCTGCGCCAGGCTGGTTAAGCCCGGTGGTCATGTATTTCTGTCTACTTTAAACAGAAATGTGAAATCCTGGCTGATGGGCATCGTTGGTGCCGAATATATCCTCAAGCTGGTACCAAAAGGCACGCATCAGCATGCCCGTTTCATTAAGCCTTCAGAATTAATGGCAATGACCGATAAGGTTGATCTGTTTGCCAGAAACACCACAGGTCTGCATATGGATCCGCTAAGCCGCCAGTTCTACTTATCGGACAAAAACATCGATGTGAACTATATCGTCCATACGCAAAAAAGCCTACAGTAAACACTATATATAGTATTTAAGAATAAATATTACGCTATATGTCGTATTTGTAACCAACCCGCTTTGAGCGATTAAAACTTTTTAACCGGCGATCAAAAAAAGTAAAAAATGGTTGCATCTGTCTGATTTGGCTTAATCATGCCGCTCATAGGTGAGTTACCACTAACCTTTTTCAGGCACCGTTTTGATCGCTGGATAAACCACCAGATATTGGGTTGCAAAACCACGCAAACCTCACTATCTTGTGTCTTGTCCGACGGGTGTTTTAGAACAATAAAGTAGTACAAAAACACGGGATCCCGCCAGGCAGTAAGGGATCTCTGCTGGATCAAGCTTTCAAGGCTTAGCAAATTCAATTTTATAAAGATGAAAAGGGTGCCAACCCTTGCTTCATGCGCTAACAAACTAACGGCCAGTACAAATGAACAACAACTTGTATGTCACTAAACGCAATGGCGAAAAAGAAGTCATTGAGTTAGATAAGATCCATAAAGTGATCACGTGGGCAGCAGAAGGGTTAAATAACGTTTCTGTTTCTCAGGTAGAAATCAAAGCTCAGATCCAATTTTACGATGGTATAAAGACCGGCGAAATCCACGAGACATTGATCAAGTCTGCAGCCGATCTTATTTCAACAGATGCGCCTGATTATCAGTATCTTGCAGCCCGTCTGGCTATCTTCCACCTGCGTAAAAAAGCATATGGACAGTTTGAGCCGCCTAAATTGTTTGATCATGTTAAAAAGATGGTTGAACAGGGTAAGTATGACGAGCACCTGTTGTCTGACTACACCCAGGCTGAATTTGAGGCGATGGATGATTTCATCGATCACTGGCGTGATATGACCTTCAGTTATGCTGCTGTTAAGCAGCTTGAAGGTAAGTATCTGGTACAAAACCGTGTTACCGGCGACATCTATGAAAGTGCCCAGTTCCTGTATGTTCTGGTAGCCGCCTGCCTGTTCGCTGACTACCCGAAAGAAACCCGTCTTGATTATGTCCGCCGTTTTTACGATGCAACATCGACATTCAAGATTTCTCTGCCTACACCGATTATGTCCGGTGTGCGCACCCCTACCCGTCAGTTCAGCTCATGCGTACTGATTGAAACCGGTGATAGTCTGGATTCTATCAACGCCACCGCCAGCGCCATCGTAAAATACGTGAGTCAGCGTGCCGGTATTGGTGTAAACGCTGGTCGCATTCGTGCACTGGGTAGTCCAATCCGTGGTGGTGAAGCTTTCCACACAGGTTGTATTCCTTTCTACAAGTACTTCCAGACTGCGGTAAAAAGCTGCTCTCAGGGCGGTGTTCGTGGTGGTGCAGCGACGTTGTTCTACCCGCTATGGCACATGGAAGTTGAATCACTGCTGGTATTGAAAAATAACCGTGGTGTTGAAGAAAACCGCGTACGTCATCTCGACTACGGCGTGCAATTCAACAAGCTGATGTATCAGCGTATGATGAAAGACGGCTACATCACACTGTTCAGCCCGTCTGATGTACCCGGTCTGTACGATGCTTTCTTTGCTGATCAGAACAAGTTCGAAGAGCTGTATGTGAAATATGAACAGGATGACTCCATTCGTAAGAAGCAAATTAAAGCCATGGAACTGTTCAGTTTGTTTATGCAGGAGCGTGCTTCAACCGGCCGTATCTACCTGCAAAACGTTGACCACTGTAATACTCACAGCCCGTTTGACCCGGCTATTGCCCCTGTCCGTCAGAGCAACCTGTGTCTTGAAATCGCGCTGCCGACCAAGCCGTTGGAGCACGTAAACGACGAAAACGGCGAAATCGCACTGTGTACGCTGTCAGCATTTAACTTAGGCGCGATTAAATCTCTGGATGAATTCGAAGAATTATCCGACCTTGCTGTGCGTGCACTGGACAGCCTGCTCGACTATCAGGATTACCCTGTTCCGGCGGCATACCATGCCACTATGAATCGTCGTACGCTGGGTATAGGTGTTATCAACTTCGCTTATTATCTTGCGAAGAACGGCGTGAAGTACTCTGACTTCAGCGCAAACCCGCTTATTCACCGTACGTTTGAAGCGATGCAGTATCATTTATTGAAAGCGTCTGTGAATCTGGCAAAAGAGAAAGGTGCGTGTCCTAAATTTAATGAGACCACCTACTCTAAAGGTATTCTGCCTATCGATACCTACAAAAAAGATTTGGACGCCATTTGTAATGAACCCTTACACATGGACTGGGAAGGCCTGCGCGCTGAAATGATGGAGCACGGACTACGTAATTCTACGCTGTCTGCGCTGATGCCGTCTGAAACGTCTTCGCAGATTTCCAATGCAACCAATGGTATCGAGCCGCCCCGTGGTCATATCAGCATTAAATCCAGTAAAGATGGTGTACTGAAGCAAGTTGTTCCTGAATATGAAAATCTGAAAGATGCCTATGAACTGCTGTGGGATATTCCGTCCAATGACGGTTACCTGCAACTGGTTGGTATTATGCAGAAATTCATTGACCAGACTATTTCTGCTAACACCAGTTACGATCCGGGCAAATATGAAAGCGGTAAGGTACCGATGAAGTTGCTGCTCAAAGATCTGCTGACCTCTTACAAGCTGGGTGTGAAAACACTGTATTATCATAACACCCGTGACGGCAACACCGACACCAGCTCAATGGAAGTCAAACAAGGCCAGGCGAAACCTCAAGCACAGGCGCAAACCGCTGTGATTGAAGAAGACGACGACTGTGCCGGCGGTGCATGTAAAATTTAACGATAAACCAGGGCTTGCCCTGGTTTCTTCCGTTTTTAACTGATAAATCTGTTCTGAGTACTATCGCAGTTATGAAATACACAACGTTTAATCAACAAAGCGTCAATCCTCTCGTCGAGCCTATGTTTTTCGGTAACCCTGTTAACGTAGCCCGTTACGATCAGCAGAAGCACAGCATTTTCGAAAAACTCATTGAAAAACAAATCAGTTTCTTCTGGCGACCGGAAGAAGTTGACGTTACGCGTGACCGTGTAGACTTCCAGAAACTCACAGAGCCTGAGCAGCATATTTTTATTTCCAACCTGAAATATCAAACTTTGCTGGATTCCGTTCAGGGCCGCAGTCCGAATATTGCATTCCTGCCCATCGTGTCATTACCGGAGCTGGAAACCTGGATTGAAACCTGGTCTTTCTTTGAGACGATTCACTCCCGTTCTTACACTCATATTCTTCGTAACCTGTTTTCCGATCCGAGTGCAATTTTTGAAGACATCGTGGTTAACGAGCAAATCAAGCGCCGTGCTGCTGATATTTCTAAATACTACGATGATCTGATTTTCCACACACAGTTGTGGCAGACACAAGGTGAAGGCGTTCATACCGTCGACGGCGAAGTGTACGAAGTGAACATGCGTGTTCTAAAGAAGAAAATGTACTTGTGCATGAATTCAGTTAATGCCCTGGAAGCGGTTCGCTTCTATGTGTCCTTTGCCTGCACCTTCGCGTTTGCTGAGCGTGAGCTGATGGAAGGTAACGCAAAAATTATCCGTCTGATTGCCCGTGATGAAAACCTGCACCTGTCCTCTACTCAGCACGTGCTGAACCTGTGGGCCAGAGGCAAGGACGATCCTGAGATGGCAGAAATCGCTGCAGAGTGCCATGAAGAGGCACGCCAGATCTTCATCAGCGCTGTTGAGCAGGAGAAGGAATGGGCTGATTACCTGTTCAAGAACGGCTCAATGATCGGTATGAATAAGGAAATTCTGTGTCAGTACGTGGAATACATCGCGAATCAGCGTATGACCGCTATTGGCTTTGACGCACCATACGAAGTGAAAAGTAATCCACTGCCGTGGATGAACAACTACCTGAACTCAGATAATGTACAGGTTGCGCCTCAGGAATCAGAGATCAGTTCCTATCTGGTTGGTCAGATTGACTCTTCAGTCAGCGAAGATGACTTCGCCGATTTTGAATTGTAATTCCTACCTTCCCCGTTAATGGGAAAACCTGAATCCACACTTCGTATCGATATTGTCGATACGGGGTGTGTTGATGCCGTACCGGATAAAACACTGCTGGAATCTTTAGAATCCGCAGGTGTCGCTTGTCATTATCATTGCCGCGACGGATTCTGCGGAGCCTGCCGGACTAAATTGATAGAAGGGTCGGTGGAATATACCACAGACCCCCTCGCCTTTATTGACGACGATGAAATACTGCCCTGTTGCTGTAAGCCGGTAACAAACATCAAAATAGATGTTCCGCTTTAACTTACCTGACTTAACGCATTATCAGGAATGAATCTTTAGCAATCCTTATCTTCCAGATCCATTTTATCTTTCATTTTTTCACAGCCGTCTTCAATAGCATTACCGGCATCGTCGGCCCACTCTTCAGCTTTATCTTTGGCACCGTCTGTCCAGTCTTCCGCCTTATCTGCTGCATCTTCAGCAAATTCCTCTGTCTTATCTGCCAGATCAGATGCTGCATTTTTTGCATCATCAAATGCACTGCTGGCGGCACTTTTTGCTTTAGTCATTGAGTCTTCAGCCTGTTCCTGTTTTTCTTCGCTACATGCGCCAAGAACGCAGGTAAACAGACCAATGCATAGTAATGATGAGAGTTGTTTTGTCATTTTCATATGTCTTTCCTTTTACGCAGTTGAGTGTGTACTGATGTTAATCCTGTGGGCAATCAATACCTGCAGGACTGGTTAAAAATAACACAATATTACAAGGTAACAACAGCCACCTGACTTTTATGGCTACTGAACCGTATGCTGTCAGTGCTTATCGGCACGGCTCTGAAACTTACGTTCTTCGGTGTTGATTTTGATCCACTCGCCGGTACTGATGTACTCCGGCACCTGAACAACCAGACCGGTAGACAGAGTAGCGGGTTTGGTACGGGACGTCGCAGAGGCTCCCTTAATGGAAGGGTCCGTTTCTACCACTTCCAGTTCAACACTCATGGGTAAATCAAGCGCTACCGGCACTTCGCTTACAACCAGAACCTGAATACCGTCAGTTTCTTCGTTAATGAACAAAGCTTCATCAGCAATACTGTCTTTATTCAGATGGTAAGGTGTGTAATCTTCTTTATCCATGAATACATATTCATCGCCGTCGATGTAAGAGAACATTGCTGGACGGCGCACTAAATCAGCCATTTCCAGCATGTCAGAATCCTTAAATGTTTCATCATATTTTGCACCGCTTACCACATCGTACATACGCATACGATAAATGCTGCCGCCTGCACGGCCCTGTGGTACAGAACGGTCAATATCTCTGACAATACATGTCTTACCGTCAAAAATGATGGTGTTATTCTTTTTAATTTCACTTGCCTTAGGCATGGCGGTTCCCTGTATTAGTAAATCAGACCAACAGGCCCGATCAGGAGTGGAAAGCCTCTATTTTCCGCGATTTCTCGTCGGTAAGAAAGCGTTTTAAATGTCTGTTTTGCTGATTGAAACGGCGACGTCAGATTAAGGAAACGCTGTTTGGTTATAAGCACAGAATTTGTGCCACTTCACTTACCAACGCGGAGTAACTTTTCGTCTTTAATAATACCAAGCTGATACAGCGCCAGGGCAATGTCTTCAAGTTCCGCATCCTGCTCAGGAGTCCGGTCAGCAGTCTCTCTGAGAAGTTGATAATGCGCTTGCATGGATTTAGTTCTTTTGGACACTTGCCGGCACTCAAAACACTCGCGGCAATGTGAGTCCACATAAAACTTTAAATGTTCAAACCAGTATTGTTGTTCTCTTGCGAAGAAGATGAAAAGCCTGCTGCAGACCGTACAGGTTTCCTCTATATCTACGTAGATGCGACGCGGGCACATCCGGAAATTTTGTAACGACGTGTCCGCCTTAATCGCTGTTTGGGGAAAAAACTGAAGTGACGAATATCTCCAGTGAGCATTGGTAATCTCTTCAAGTGAGTGTTCTTCATCTGAAGCTAACGGGACATTTCCATATTTTGGATGATTAACATATTCCATTACCGATCCTTTGACTTTCTGTAGCTAAAACACACAAAGTTCTTTCTCTATGCGAAGCGCATGTAGAGAAACCTGTTTGTTGAACCTGCCGGTCAGCGCCATTTTCTTATTACCAGTACAATGCCACCAATGATTGCAGCACTGGCAATAATGACTCTGACGTTAAGGCTTTCAGATAGAAATACCCAGCCCATCAAGATGGCAATTACCGGTACACTGAGTTGTAAAGTGGCGGCATTAGTCGCCGCTATTTTAGGGAGTACGGCGTACCACAAGGCATAACCCAAACCCGATGCGATGGCACCGGACAATACGCCATAGATAATACCGTAGCGGATAGTTGTTTCTGAAAGTGAAAGTGGCTCATCAACAAAGATAAACAGCGCGACAATAAACGGCGTCGTACGGACAAAGTTTCCTGCCGTCATTAAAAGTGGCGATGCTACGCCTTTGCCTAACAGTGAATACACTCCCCAACTGATACCGGCAGTAATCATCAGCAATGCAGCGGGCAGCGGCGGGGCTGTAACGCCGGGCAGTACCAGATAAATTAAACCTGCAAAAGCTACTACAAAGCCGGCTGTCTGAATAAAACTGAACCGTTCCCCTCTTAAAAAGCCGATGCTGATCATTGAAATTTGTACAGCACCAAACAGCAAAAGAGCGCCGGTGCCCGTAGTTACGCTTTGATAGGCAAAAGAGAAACCTGCTGCATAGCAGAATAGTGCGACAGATCCTGCCCAGCTTCCCTGTTTTGCAGGATTATGCCCTTTCATTTGGATAAGCAAACTCAGCACCACAGCACCGCTGAGTAACCTTACGAGTGTGAAAGAAGCCGGCCCGATATCAGTCTCTACCAGCGCCATCCGGCACAAAAGGGAATTAGCAGCAAAAGCCACCATGGCTAAGCAGGCGTACAACAACGTAGATACAGGCATGAATCGCTCCTTTTATTTTGTTCACCTTCCCACGACAAAGGAGCAATTACAATGGTACTTGAGATCCGGTTACTCCGGTCCGGTAAACACCGGACACAAAAAAAGCACCCGCAGGTGCTTTTCAAAAAGAGACGACTTTAGAGCTTTAGGCCCAAACGGTCAGCCACTTCAATGTATGTTTCTACTACAGAACCTAAGCCCTGACGGAAACGGTCTTTATCCATTTTCTTACGGGTTTCTTTGTCCCACAGGCGACAACCGTCAGGACTGAATTCATCACCCAGAATAATATTGCCATCACTGTCCAGGCCAAATTCCAGTTTATAATCCACCAGAATCATACCGCCTTTATCGAACAGATCTTTGAGTACATCGTTAACGGCAAAAGTCAGACGTTTCATCTCTGCAATTTGCGCTTCAGTTGCCCAGCCAAATGCAGTGATGTGATAGTCATTAACCATAGGATCATGCAGCGCATCATTTTTGAGGAAGAATTCAAAAATGGGAGAATCGTTTAGCATCAAACCTTCTTCAACGCCCAGACGACGAACCAGTGAACCTGCAGCAACGTTGCGAACGACGCACTCTACCGGAATCATATCCAACTTTTTCACCAGAGAATCGGTGTCTGACAGCAACGCCTCAACTTGTGTGGCAATGCCGGCTTCTTCCAGCTTTGTCATAATGAAATGATTGAACTTGTTATTCACTTCACCTTTACGGTCAAGCTGTTCAATTTTTTCACCGTCAAATGCAGACGTATCATTTCTGAACTCAAGGATGAGTTTTTCGCTGTCATCAGTGAGGTATACAGTTTTGGCTTTACCGCGGTAAAGTTCTTCGCGCTTTTCCATCATCAGTCTCAAAAATTAGATATCCAGATTGTCCTGAGTCATGACACGGGCAAATTGCTCGTACATGTCGGCAACCTGATTAGGTTCAAACGGCTGACTCTCATTATCCATGAAGGTCACACTCGTTCTGTTTTCGCCGGCCGGCACCACTTTCAAACGATAATCACCTTTTTCAAGAAGGGATTCACCGTCAGAAAACAGGCTGCCCCACCAACCATTATCCTCACCATTATAGGTGACAAATAACAGGCCTGTGGTTCTGTCTAAATCTTTTACGTCAAAGCCAAGGTTGCGTAACACCAGCAGCATTCTTGGCCATACAATATCGTGTCTGGCGTCAACCACGTAGGCTGCATCACCGTTAGCGTCAAAACCCATTTCCAAATTAAGACCACTGCGGATTTCAGCAATACGTTTACTCTCGTCGAGTCTGATTTGGTATTCGTAATGAGTCAGTACTTCGTTCAGGATGCCGATTTCTTCTCTGCGTTCTTTCATCGCATCAATGGAATCCATGGTGATGGTTTCACCATCTGCACCATTAAATTTGAAATCCTGCAATTTAGCGCGTAACGCTGCAGTCCGGCCGTGAGGCTTTAGTTCCATGGTGAAAACAAAGCGACGTGAAACCTCTGACGTTTCATTCTCAGTCCAGTCGTACCAGGCTGACTCTTCGGTCGTCTTTTCAACGGCCCAGTCAGTAACAAGTCGGCCATTTTCTTTATCGAAGCTGTCTACACCGATGTGATTTTGCTCAAGAAAGCTCAGCACCGTGTCCCAGATAGCGGTATTCAGCGGCTTGCTGTCATCTACCTGATCGAACCAGACCGTTGCTTCCTGTTTGCCTTCTTCAACATGTGAACCCGCCACAAGGGGCAGGACAAGCGCCGGAGACTGAATCGTCAGTTTGCGGCCGGTAAGACGGGTGTCTGCATTCTGACTTAATTCCGGAAGATCATAATCAGATGTAAATTCAGGCGAATCTAAACCTTCAGGCACTTTCACAGAGGCCCGCTGGGAAACTTCAAGGTAGTCATAACTGCCCGATGCAGTCTCATAATCCTGTTGGCTTGAACAACCTGTCAGGGCTATTACAGATAAGCCACTGAGCAAAGCCAGAGTGTTTTTCATCGGTGTTCCTTATTAACCAGAAATCAAAGCGTGTTTTTGTAATAGTTCTTCGAGTGCTTTTTGGCTCGCAAGTTCCGGTAAAACCATAGGTAATCGTAATTCGGCACTGTTGATCAGCCCCATACGGTATAACGCCCACTTTGGCATTACCGGATTTGGCTCAATAAACATGCCGTTATGCAGGGTTTCAATAGTAGCATTAATACGGCGACATTCCTCAGCGTTGCCGGCCAGGCCTGCTTCGCACATTTTGGAAATTGCGCCGGGAACCACGTTAGCCGTTACTGAAATAACCCCGTGTCCGCCCTGACATAAAAATTCTGCACTGGTACCGTCGTCACCGCTAAGCAACAGAAATTCTTCAGGCACCAGCTTCTGTGTGGCTTTGAGACGTTCAATACTGCCGGTTGCATCTTTAAGACCGACAATGTTTTTGTGTGTGGCCAGTTCTGCCACTGTCTCAGGTAACATGTCCGCTACGGTTCTGCCGGGTACATTATAAAGCAGCACAGGTAAGTCAGTCGCATCAGCGACTGCTTTAAAGTGTGCAACCATACCCCGTTGTTGCGGCTTGTTGTAATACGGTACAACGCTGAGAAAACCATCGATCCCTAAACCCGCCATTTGTTCACTGAGGAAGATGGCTTCATCCGTTGCGTTTCCACCGCTGCCGGCAATCACAGGAATACGCCCTGCTGTCATAGCAACGGTCTGTTTGACCACTTCAATATGTTCTTCAAAAGGCAATGTGGCGGATTCACCGGTTGTTCCTACTGAAACAATACCGTGTGTGCCCTGCTCTATATGAAACTCAATAAGTTTCTCAAGTGCAGGGTAATCAATGTCACCCGCGTTGGTCATGGGTGTGACAAGTGCAACGTAACTGCCTTTAAACATATTATCTCCCGCGTTTTGTGAGCGCACATGGTAATGAGGTACAGCCCTAAAAACAAGTTATCGCAAGGGCTTTTTAGACGTTAATCGACAACCTTATTCTAAATAATCACTATTCCGTCAAAAATTGGGGATAAAACCCTTACATCAGACTGTTTTTCGAACTGACGCGGTGCTTAAGCTCACTTTATGATGCCGGAACGTGGCATCAAAAAATCCTGATGTGTTAGTATAAATGTGGCTCCGGTTTTATAAGTAACGACATGAATCATCAGTTAATAGTCACGATTTTGGGTACCGACAAGAGCGGCATGCTGAGCGAAATTGCCGGCACCGTGTCGGAAGCTCAATGCAATATTCTCGACAGCAGGCAGGCGATATACGGGAAAGAATTTTCCCTGACCATGATCATCGAAGGTTCCCATCAGGCAATCACACGGGCGGAGCTGGCCATTCCCCCCATGTGTCAGAAGTTCGGCCTGCTTTCTATGATGAAGCGAACCAGCCATCATGAGAAACAAAATTTAGATTATCTTTACGATGTGGAGTTCAGCGGCGAAGACAGTCATGGCCTGCTGAAGTCGGTAACCGGCTTTTTTGCGAAACGGCACGTCTCCATCAGTGCGTTTCGTCAGCGTACCTTTAAAGATAAAAAAACCGGGAAAGAAATGATGCGCTGCAAATTTGTTGTCAGTACGCCGGATTCCGTTGATATCACGCAGCTTCGTTCTGAGGCTGATGCCCTGTTCGGCTCCCTGAATCTGAGTGGCAAGATTTTAGACAAAAATAAAGGAGAATTATGAACACCTTAAAAGCAGGTGATAAAGCACCGGCATTTACCCTGCCGGATCAAAATGGCGAAGCCGTTAATCTGGCAGATTTTGAAGGTAAGAAAGTACTGGTGTATTTTTACCCTAAAGCAATGACACCGGGCTGTACCGTGCAGGCACAGAACCTTCGCGACAGCAAAACATCACTGGATGAACTCAATGTTGTGGTACTGGGGATCAGTCCGGACGCAGTTAAACGCCTGCCAAAGTTCATTGAGAAAGAAAACCTGAACTTCACCCTGCTCTCGGACGAAGACCACGCTGTGGCTGATGCTTTTGGCGTCTGGGGTCCAAAAAAATTCATGGGCAAAGAATACGACGGCATTCATCGTTTAAGCTTTCTTATCGATGAAAACGGTGCTGTTGAACACGTGTTTAATAAGTTTAAAACCAAAGACCATCATCAGGTTGTACTGGATTATCTGAATCAGGCTGGTTGATAACCCGGTTTACCCCGTCGTTCACAAAGCAAAAAGCCCTGTCAGAACAGGGCTTTTTTGTTCGGACGTACCGTCAATAAGTGTTTAAGTGTTACAGGGCGGCGGTTCATCCGGTCCGCCGGACCATGCTGTTATCAGCGCTTTGACTAGTGTTGCCAGCGGGATGGCGAAAAACACTCCCCAGAATCCCCACAATCCGCCGAAGAACAGAACCGCCACGATGATATAAAGAGGATGTAAGCTCACCGCTTCGGAAAACAAAAGTGGTACCAGTAAGTTACCGTCCAGTGCCTGGATAATGCCGTAGGCAATCATCAGATACCAGAAATCAGGGGTCAGACCCCACTGAAACAATGCCACAACAGCCACCGGAATGGTGACAACGGCTGCACCGATATAGGGGATAAGCACTGACAAGCCAACCAGTACGCCGAGCAGAATGGCATAGCGCAAGTCCATCAGGGCAAAGACAACGCAGGATACCGATCCCACTATCAGAATTTCGATAACTTTGCCGCGGATATAGTTTGCTATCTGGGTATTCATTTCATGCCCGACCTGCGTAATCAACCGGCGCTCTTTTGGTAACAATGACGAAATGCCATCAAGGAAAAACAATTTGTCTTTCAGCATGAAGAACACCATCAACGGCACCAGAATCATATATACCAGTAACGCTGCCACATTACCGATTGAACTGACAGACGCTGACAAAAGTTGCTGTCCCAAATCCACCAGATGATCATTGAGACTCTCCATCATTTGCTGAATTTGATAAACCTGTACATAGTCAGGATACTTATCCGGTAACCGCAGGATCCAATCCTGTGCGTTTTGCCAGATTAACGGCGTCTCCTGAATCAGATTCACACTCTGACGGCTCACAGTAGGTAATAATCCGACAATCATCAGTATGGTGACAGCTACAAACGCCAGCATCACAACGCTGCAGGAAATGGTCCTGCTGACACCAATATTTACCAGCCGGTTCACCGGCCAGTCCAGCAGATAAGCAATTACCGCTGCCACCAGAACAGGCATGATAAGCCCACCCCAGAAGACGAACACAGTTGCCGTCAACAGGATTAAGATCAGCAACATGGCTGCATCGGGGTCAGAGAACTTCCGGCGGTACCAGCGGCCGAATACACTGATTAAACTCATAAATTCTGCTCAGTCGGAACGGAAAAAAATGCATCATAGGAGAATCACTGACTGCTCTGCAACCCGGATTCCGCGGTATTACAGGCTAAATGAAAACTTCCGGGCTACATTATGCATGAAGCGATATAGCAATCGCCTGTATTGTACGGCACAATGCTAAAATAATGCGATGGAAAAATGAAACTAATCATGGAGTTTGCCACTCTATCTGTAAACGCTTCAGTGGTACTCAACAGTAACAGGTTCAATGAGATATTTAGCGCGAAACGGAATTAAAATAGGCTTGTGTTTGCTGGCAATGAGTTTTTCTGCCATTGCACAAACCAGTAAATACAGCGATCGTAATACGTTACCGGAAATAGGTGTGGTAGCGTCTGACGCCCTTTCCCTTGACAAAGAGATGCTGATTGGCGATGCCGTTATGCGGCAAATGCGCGGCGGGGCCCCGATTATCGGCGACCCGGTACTGGATGAGTATTTGCAGGATCTGGGCAACCGCCTTGTTGTTCATGCCGACAATACCAAGTTTCCTTTTGAATTCTTCTGGGTCAACAACGATGCCATCAACGCCTTTGCTTTCTTTGGCGGCCACATTGGTGTGCATACCGGCCTTATTCATAATGCGAAAAATGAGAGTGAGCTTGCGTCAGTGCTGGCCCACGAAATCTCTCACGTTACCCAGCGTCACCTTGCCCGCCACATGCAGGCACAACAGCGTGCTACGCCACTGGCCATTGCCAGTATATTAGGCGGTGTTTTACTGGCGATGGCAGATCCTCAGGCCGGTATGGCAGCCATTTCCGCCGGTCAGGCCGCTTCAGCGCAAATGCAGATTGATTATACCCGTTCTAATGAACAGGAAGCTGACCGGATTGGGATAGGCATGTTATACCGTGCCGGATTTGATCCTGACGCGGCAGCCAGCTTCTTCTCAACCTTGCTGGAACAATACCGCATGGTATCCCGTCCGCCTGCAAGATTGCTTTCTCACCCGTTAACGGAAACGCGTGTTGCCGATGCCCGCGCCAGAGCCGGTGATTTTCCACCTGTGCGGTTAAGAGAAAGTATTTCTTTTCATCTGGCAAAGGCCAGAGTGATGTCCAGGTACACGTTCAATAAAAAATACAGCCTGGAATACTACCAGGATGCGGTGGACCGTAAGAACTATGTAGTCCGTGAAGCGGCAATGTATGGTCTAGCGCTGGCACTCATGCGCAATGAGAAGATTCCGGAAGCAGCGAAGGTGATCGATACATTACTTAATGAAGAACCGGATAATCTGTTTTACCTTGATGCAGCCACTGATCTTTCTCTGGCAATGGGTAAACCGCAGGAAGCAACAGAACGTCTGGCACCGCACCTGCAATTAACACCACGCAATCAGGTACTGGCATTGAATCAGGCCAATGCGCTTATTGCCGCCAATGAAAATGACAAAGCTGTTCAGTTACTGAAAGACTTGTTGCTGGTGCATCCTGACTATGAAATCGCCTGGCAGTTACTCACTGAAGCATATAAAAACAACAAAGATTTTCAGGGCATGCATCAAAGTAAAGCAGAAGTGATGGCACTGAACGGTGCTTACCGTCGCGCTGTGGATGAATTACAGTTTGCTTATAACTTTACTGCCGACAAGCACCTTGACAAGCAGCGGATCCGCGCAAGGATTAAACAACTGCGGGACGAGGAAGAGCGGCTGAAACGACTGTAAATGCCTCCCTTAATTCAGTGAGCGGAGGTACCCGCCTCCGCGTTTGTATACTGAATTAAACCGTCCAGGGAGTCATCGTCCTGCTCACCGTACAACGCTTTCACAACCTCCCCCTTAGGTGAAATCAGATACGTTGCGGGCAGATAGTCCGGATACGGCATGGGAAAAATGGTTTCTTTTGCGGTGTTTATCACAGCAAACTCAATATTTAGCTGTTGTGTTAAGGCACGCAGTTCCTGCTCATTTTTGTCATCAAAACTGACACCGGTTATCTTCACATGGTCAGGCAGGCGATTAATCAGCCTGTTCAGAGCCGGGATCTCCCGTAAACAGGGAGAACACCAGGGGGCGAAAAAGTTGATGATATGCCATTCTCCGCCATTGTCTGCCCAGCGAACCGGCTGTCCAGAAAGTGTAACGGCATCTGCGCGGGTATATTGCTGAAGTTGCCAGCCGGCAATCAGTGCAACCACAGCCGCACTGACAATCATTAATGATTTTTTCATGATTAATTGCGTCCGGTCATATTATTCTTACATTAATACTTGTTAGAATTCATCTCAGTGAAATTTATAACACATTGAATAAAAAGCCTATGTCTTCAGTACAAATACTTCATAACCCCCGTTGCTCCAAAAGTCGCCAGACCCTCACTTTATTACAGGAAAAGGGTATTGATGTTGAAGTCACCGAATACCTTAAACACCCGTTAACCCGGGAACAGCTTGAAGCCATTGCTACAAAGCTGGGTGTTTCGTCCCCCCGTGACATGATGCGGACAAAAGAAGCTGAATATAAAGAGCTGGCATTAGGTGAGAGCTCTGTTACCGACGAACAATTATTCGATGCCATGGTTTCTGTTCCGAAGTTAATTGAGCGTCCGGTGGTCATTAAAGGTGATAAGGCCCGCATAGGTCGTCCACCTGAAAGTGTTCTGGACATACTCTGATGTCGCCGGTACTGGTGTTGTATTACTCAAGAAACGGGACAACCCGGCAACTGGCAACACATATCGCCAGAGGCATTGAAAGTACAGGAGCCGAAGCACGGGTGCGTACCGTGCCGGCGATCCCTGAATATATGACACCATGGCCGGATGTTCCCGAAGCAGGCGCGCCCTTCGTTACCCGTTCTGATCTGACAGAATGTTCCGGTCTGGCACTGGGGAGTCCGGTCAGGTTCGGAAATATGGCCGCTCCGCTTAAACATTTCCTCGACAGTACTTCTCAGGAATGGCTGAAAGGCGTACTGATTGATAAACCCGCCTGTGTATTCACCTCCGGTGGCAGTATGCATGGCGGACAAGAGTCAACCCTGCTTACCATGATGCTGCCCCTGCTCCATCATGGCATGGTGCTCTTTGGTATTCCTTACACTGAATCGCAATTACACGATACTGCTTCCGGCGGCTCGCCTTATGGTGCCGGACATGTGTCAGGCCACAGTGACGGTAAACTGACTGATGATGAATCAGCGCTGGCTTTTGCCCAGGGAAAGCGTCTCGGGGAACTGGTACGGCAATTAGCACGGAAGAAATCATGACAGAAATGGCACCGGCAACTAAAAAAGCACGCTGGCTGGCGTTACTCAGTTATCTCGGATTACTCGCCTGGGTAACCTTGTGGCAATTTGTATTGGTTGAAGAAAGGGTCTACGGCACGCTCTTCATCGCCATAATTTATATTTTGCCTTTACTCCTGCCACTTCGCGGCATCATTGCAGGGAAACCCTATACCCACGCCTGGGCAAACTTTGTTGTACTGTTTTATGTGATCCACGGCATTACAGCCGGTTACGCGGCACCGCAGGAACTGGGTTATGCCATAACGGAACTGATACTTGCCACGGGCATGTTTGCCGGTTGCAGCCTGTTTGCCAGATTACGGGGTCGGGAATTGGGTCTCGGACTTAAAAAACTGAAAGATGTCATGAAGGAAGAGAAGCAGCGCTTCGAAGAAACGGAATAAAGACACCATGACACACAGAAAGGTTATTCTTTTTCCAGTTCCCGCTTAATCATAGCCACAGACAGTTTCTTCTGTTCCTGTAAAGAGCGGGTGTCCAGCCGGTCGAGCATAGCAAGCAACGCCGGTAAATCACGGTCACAATGGGTGAGTAAAAACGCCAGAGCCTGTTCGGAAAAACGCATACCCCGTTGCGCCGCGCGCTTTTTCAGCACATTCAGACGTTCATTATCAGTCAGGCCTGCCAGTTGCCAGGTAATACCCCAGCTCAGACGTGAACGTAAGTCAGGTAATTTGAAAGCGGGATGGTTCGGGCCGATGGAAGAGGTCCAGATAAATATGGACGTATGATTGTCTACCACACGATTAATAAAATGAAAAAGCGCCTCTTCCCACTCATCAATGCCGGCAATGGCATCAATATTGTCCAGACACACATAAGGCAGGCGCTCCAGGCCATCAAAGATCACCGGCGTCCAGTCAGCATATTCCCGTAAGTTTAAATAAATATGCCGTGTCTGGTGAAAGGCAAGTTGGTGGCATACGGCATAAAGTAAATGACTCTTGCCCCGCCCCGCAGCACCGGTAATACCGACACCCGCCAGCGGACTATTGTCCAGCGAACTGAATGCCGTGTTATCCCGCCAGCGGCTGCCACTCTGGCTCAATGCAGAGAGAAAGTCTGCAAGGCCGCTGTTTTCACCAGCCTCAAAGCTTGCGAAGGTTTCATCATCAGGTAACGATACCGCCAGAGGTAACTGCATAGGCGCTGTGTTATTCGTTCCAGTAAAAGTTCAGTCCGTCAAGGGGGTTACCTGACACGTCAGACACCGGCTTGAGTTTTGAATCCAGGCTCACCAGTTTGAAAAAGTCACTGGTTTGCGACAACAGCGACAGTGAGAACGTCGCCACAGACCCTTTCTGACTCACCAGCGACACATGACTCACCATGCTCATCTGTTCCATGTATTCTCTGGCATGCACGTACTTTTCCAGCGAGTCCACATTGGCAACAGAGATAGAAATGTTATTCACTTCTGTTTGTTCATCACCGCTACGGACTGAAAAATGCTGGCCAAGATAATCGCTGTATTCTTCAAAAAACAACGCGGTAAGGCTGTCTTCATCATCTGCATAAAGGGTACCGAACTGAATGTCGTTATTTTTGATCACTACCCAGTCAAGGGCCCAGTCACCTTGCGTATGCTTTTGTGACATTGCTTCGAATTCGCTGCGGGTGAACGCCGGAGAACGGGCTTCTTCCACAAGATCATCCACCAGGTAGGTATTCAAATCCTGTAAACCATTATTGGAAAAAGCAGGCCGGTAGGTGTCATAGCGAAATGCTGATGCCTGCTCCCGCGTTTGCTGTTCTTCTTCAATGTCAGGCACAGCATTCATCTTTACTTTGTATAACCGCGCGCCGACAATGTAATCAGGCTGATATCTGACCGAAGCAGTTTGCAACGTTCTGGCAAACCGTCCCCAAACATCAAAAACGGAAATATTCACGCTGTCATCTAAATCCATCAGCGGGAACACGACAGGCACGCCTCTTTCAACAGCCAGTTCACGCAGACGACGGCTTACCTGTCCTTTAGCACCGTCATCGATGATCTGGCGGTTTCCATTTTCATCTTCGGTGGCAAGCCACAATAAAGTATCCGGTCTGCGCTGTCCCCAGACGGGTAATCCGGCTTCCCTGATCACCTTTATAACTGACCGGGAATCAAACTCAGCGACATAAGACAACTGACCGTTAACCACATCAAAGCGGTACGCCCGCAAATACCGTTCAGGTTGAGACAACATGGCCCTTACTGCACTGTTTGAAGTAGCTGCACGCTGACCGGTAATTTTTATGACTACCTGTTCCAGTGCCTGACGGGCCGCTTTCTTCTGGGTCGATGATGACTGATCGGACACAGCCACACTGGCCTCGTTAACTGATACCACTGTACTGGCCTGAACGGATCCTGAGAAAGCTCCGGCAAACAGAGAAACAACAATGAACACTAAAGAAAAGGAAGATAATTGAAAAAGCATGAAGAATTAACGCCGCTCCGTGAAACCCGTACCTGGACTATGCGAAAACGTATTGTGTGTTATTTACCGGAATATTTCACCACTAAAATGTAAAAGAATAGCATCAGGACAGATCAGCAGCCGAATTCCCCCCTGCGCCCTGTTGGACTTACTGCAACTTACTGGTAGAATCCGCGTCTTTCCAATCACCGCACCAGGGCCATACTCGTGAGCGAAAACAAACAGTCACTTAGTTATAAAGATGCAGGCGTAGACATTGATGCCGGAAATCAGCTGGTTGAACGTATTAAATCTGTTACTAAAAAAACAACCCGTCCGGAAGTCCGTGGTGGCCTTGGTGGTTTTGGTGCGTTATGTGAACTGCCCGCGAAGTATAAACGTCCGTTACTGGTATCCGGCACCGACGGTGTAGGAACTAAACTGCGCGTAGCGATGGATGCCAACCGTCATGACAGCGTGGGTATCGATCTGGTTGCTATGTGTGTTAACGATCTGATTGTTCAGGGTGCAGAGCCGTTATTCTTCCTCGACTATTACGCTACAGGAAAACTGGACGTAGATGTGGCTGCAGACGTGGTCACCGGTATCGGTGAAGGCTGCGAACAGGCTGGCTGTGCACTCATTGGCGGTGAAACAGCAGAAATGCCCGGCATGTACCACGACGGCGATTACGATATTGCCGGATTCTGCGTAGGTGTTGTAGAAGCTGATAAAGTGATTGACGGCAGCGGCGTAAAAGCTGGTCAGAAAATTATTGCTCTGGCTTCGTCCGGCCCCCATTCAAACGGTTACTCACTGGTCCGTAAAATCGTTGAAGTCAGCAAAGCAGACGTGAATGCAGACCTTGATGGTAAGCCGCTTATCGATCATCTTCTTGCGCCAACCCGTATTTATGTGAAGCCGGTACTGGCACTGCTGGAAAAAGTAAAAGTAGAGGCCATCTCTCACATCACCGGTGGCGGTTTCTGGGAAAATATTCCCCGTGTGCTGCCTGAAAACGCCAAAGTTGTAGTAGATGAGTCAAGCTGGCAATGGCCTGTCGTATTTAACTGGTTGCAGGAAAACGGTAACGTTACGCAACATGAAATGTACCGTACCTTCAACTGTGGCGTTGGTTTGATCCTCGTTGTCGATGAAAACGATGCAGATGAAGCCGTCCGTATTCTGAATGAAGGCGGAGAACAAGCCTGGTTGCTGGGTCATATTGAAGATCGCAGCGGCGACGAAGAACAGGTAGAAATTAAGTAATGACTACCGCTAAACCCCGCTTATGCGTATTGATTTCCGGTAACGGGTCTAATCTGCAGGCTATGATCGACAGTATCGAAGCCGGTCAGTTGCAGGCTGAAATTGTGGCGGTGATCTCAAACCGCCCCGATGTATTTGGCCTTGAAAGAGCCGGAAAAGCCGGCATCCCTGCACATTGCCTGAATCATAAAGATTTTTCAGACCGCGATGAGTTTGACGCGAAACTGCAATCTTTGATTGATAGTTTTAGCCCGGATGGCGTGGTACTGGCCGGATTCATGCGTATTCTTACGCCTGAATTTGTTGAACATTTTTCCGGTAAATTATTGAACATCCACCCGTCTTTGTTGCCAAAGTACAAAGGGTTACATACCCATCAACGTGCGATTGATAACGGCGACAAAGAACACGGTGTCAGTGTGCATTTTGTGACTCCTGAACTGGACGGTGGTCCGGTAATCATCCAGAGTCGAGTACCGGTATTTGAAGATGATACCGCAGATGAACTGGCTGAACGGGTTCAGGAACAGGAACGCCGGATTTATCCGTTAGTGTTGAAGTGGTTTGTCGCCGGTCGTCTGACAATGAAAGATAATAAGGCTGTGCTTGATGATAAAATTCTTCCGCCGGAAGGTTACGCCAACGACTAAACCGGCAGGGTTTCTGCTGTCACTTTTGTTGATGCTGGTTTCTGTACCGGCATCTGCAGAAGACAAACCTGTTATTACTCCTTTTGAAGCGCATTATACCGCTTATAAATGGGGTGATGATGTGGGTGAAGCCAAAATCAAGCTTGAATATCTGAGCGACGAACAATACTCCCTCACCTATTCTTCAGACGTTTCCAAATTCTTCTTATCTGACGAACGTTTTGAACACTCCGTGTTTTTTGCCTCGGAAGATACAATTCTGCCTTTCTCCTACTACTATAAGCGCACGGGTACCGGACCCGATAAACAGCTTTCGGTTAAGTTTGCCAGTTTCCCTGACAAGCAGATAGAAATCGAAGGTGGTGAGACTCTGCCATGGCAGGGAGAAACCGATAATCAACTTTACCGTATTGATCTCGCCAGACAACTGGCCGCAGGCAAAACAACCCTGTCTTATGATTTCATTAACTACCGTGGCGAACGGAAAAATTATGGTATTGAAGTTACCGGTGAAGAAAAACTGTCACTGCCTTACGGCGAACTTGACACTGTTAAGGTAAAAATTCTTCGCGACAATAATAGCAGCCGGGAAACATTTGCCTGGTTTGCCCCCGCTCTGGATTATAATCTGGTCCGCCTGCAGCAATTTAAAGACGGTGATGAACAGGGTGATATCAAGCTCAGTGCTTACCGTCATCTTTAATCTACGTTAAGTTGTAAAATTTTTGTGTTCTCTTTCTTGACCTTTGATGTGACAGACATTAGTTTTAGCATCATACTCTGGTCTGACCTCAGTCCAACTTACTGATTCAGCATATTTCATACTGTTAAGGAGCAATGTATGGGTGAACTCGCGTGGTTTATCATATTCATGGTGGCCGTTTGTGTAGCCGCGTATAAGCGTATGAGCTTAACGTCTACCGTGTCTTTACTGGCGGGCATTATGGTGCTTGGCACAATCACCGGAAGCATCGGTTTCTTCAGTTGGCTACTCTTCCTCATCATTGCTGTTCCACTGTCTATGCCGGATGTACGCAGAAAATTCATTTCATCACGCCTGCTCGCTTTTTACAAAAAAGTCAGTCCGGAAATGTCCGCAACTGAACAGGAAGCCATTGATGCCGGTACAGTGTGGTGGGACGGTGAGTTGTTCTCCGGCAAACCTGACTGGAACAAACTCCATGCAATTCCTAAAGGCCGTCTGACCGCGGAAGAAAAGGCATTTCTTGATGGTCCGGTAGACCGTGTATGCCATATGGTTGATGAGTGGCAAATTAATCATCAGAACGCTGATCTGCCGCCGGAAATCTGGGCCTATCTGAAAGAGCATAAATTCTTCGCCATGATCATTAAGAAAAAATATGGCGGTTTACAATTTTCAGCCTACGCGCAATCGAGAGTATTGCAGAAACTGGCGGGTTGCTCTGCAGTGTTATCCAGTACAGTAGGCGTTCCGAATTCTCTTGGTCCCGGCGAATTGCTGCAACATTACGGCACTAAAGAGCAGCAGGATTATTATCTGCCCCGGCTGGCTAACGGAGAAGAAATTCCCTGTTTTGCACTTACCGGGCCTGAAGCAGGTTCCGATGCCGGCGCCATCCCAGATACCGGCGTCGTTTGCCGTGGTGAATGGGAAGGAAAAGAAATTCTGGGCATGCGTCTTAATTTTAATAAGCGCTATATCACTCTCGCACCGGTGGCAACGGTTATCGGACTGGCATTTAAGCTGGAAGATCCTGAAGGGCTGTTGGAAGGTCAGACAACCGCAGGCATAACCTGTGCTCTGATCCCAAGAGAAACGAAAGGACTGGAAATTGGCCGTCGTCATTTCCCGCTGAATACCCCCTTTCAGAACGGGCCGCTTAAAGGTGAAGACGTATTTGTGCCCCTGGACTTCATTATCGGTGGACCGAAAATGGCGGGCAAAGGCTGGCGCATGCTGATGGAGTGTTTATCAGTGGGTCGTTGCATTACCCTGCCCTCTACCGGCGCAGGCGGTGCAAAATCAGTGGCACTGGCAACCGGCGCCTATGCACGTATACGCCGTCAGTTCCGCATTCCCGTTGGTCATATGGAAGGCGTGGAGGAAATGCTTGCCCGTATCGGCGGTAATGCTTACCTGATGGATGCCGTCACCCGGTTCTCCACGGTAGGTGTAGATTTAGGCGAAAAACCGTCCGTGATATCTGCCATCAGCAAATATCACCTGACGGAGAAAATGCGCCAGGTCATAAACGACGCTATGGATATTCACGGTGGTAAGGGCATTATGCTCGGGCCAAATAATTATCTTGGCCGCGGTTACCAGGGCGCGCCCATTTCCATTACCGTGGAAGGTGCCAATATTCTTACCCGCAATATGATGATTTTCGGTCAGGGCGCTATGCGTTGTCACCCGTATGTACTGTCTGAAATTCAGGCTGCGGCAATGACGGATAAATCTGAACAACTCCGGGAATTTGATAAAGCGGTATTTGGTCACCTGGGATTCGCCGCTGCAAATAAAGTAAGAAGCCTGTGGTTCTCACTCACAGGTGGTTTATTTCACCGCACGCCGTTTAATGACGACACCGGTCGCTATTACCAGTTACTCCAGGGTTACAGTGCTAACCTGGCATTTCTGACTGACGTGTCAATGGGTCTGCTTGGTGGTGAACTGAAACGTAAAGAGCGTTTATCTGCCCGACTGGGGGATATTCTCAGTGGCTTATATTTGGCAAGTGCAACGCTGAAACGTTTTGATGAAGAAGGCCGGTTACAGGAAGATGCTCCGCTGATGCACTGGGCACTGCAAAACACCTTGTTCGACATTGAAGAAGCACTGGATACCTTTATCAGTAACTTCCCTAACAAAGCAATGGCTGTGGCATTAAGAGTATTGATATTACCCTTTGGCAGACGTTGTAAACGTCCCGATGACAAACTGGAGCACCAGATCGCAACCATTCTGCAAACGCCCGGCACAGTGCGTACCCGACTCGGTGACGGACAGTACCTCACACGGGAGGAAGGCAGTCTGTTTGGTGATCTGGAGCAAACACTGGATGACGTGCTGGCTGCTGAGCCGGTATTCGATAAAATTTGTAAGGCCAGAAAAGCCCGTCTTCCCTTTACCGGTCTGGATAAACTGGCTGATGCAGCATTATCAGAGGGTATTATTGACGAAGAAGAAGCTGAGTTACTTACCAGAGCCGAAGCCGGCCGCCTGCGTACTATCAATGTAGATGATTTCGACAACGAAGAACTCATTGCAAAAGTGAATACAATGGCTTAAATACTGCCTGAAACTAAAAGGCCGCATCAAAATGATGCGGCCTTTTTTATTCCTCGGGAGAATTAACTGAACTGCAATTTGTCCATCAGCAGTACAGCCTGAGTCCGGGTGTTAATTTCAAGCTTGCGTAAAATTGCACTGATGTGTGCCTTGATAGTCGCTTCGGTCACATTCATTTCGTGGGCAATTTGCTTATTCATTAAACCTGCACGCAGGAAGCTCAGCACCTGAATTTGTTTCGGCGTCAGTTCACGGAATCGTTTCAACAGTTGAGTGAGTTCTTCATCAACGTTTTCCAGGTCCGCTTTCATCTCTTCCGGTACCCAGTTTTCACCACCTTTAATGGTCACGATTGCTTCAGCAATTTGCTTTGTGGGCGATGATTTGGGAATAAAGCCCTGTGCACCCAATCCCATAACCTGAGCGACAACATCAATGCTTTCATTGGCAGAGATAACCGCGACGGGTAATTCCGGATAAACATCTTTAACGGAAATAAGACCGTTGAAGTATTCGCCTCCCGGCATATTTAAATCTAATAACAGTAAATCAATGTGGTGATTTTCAGTTAACACGGTCATCATGGATTCAAGACTGTCCGCTTCAAGAATTTCAGCGTCCTTGAAATACGGTTCCAGTGCAGCACTTAATGCTTCCCTGAACAGTGGATGATCATCTGCAACTAATATACGAGTCATATAATGCGGTGCCCGAATTATGTAATTTTTCCTGTTACTATAGGGTAATACTTTAGGCTAATGATATAAAGTCAAATTAACTTAAGGCGCTTTATAATCAAGAAATTTTTCCTTTTAAATGAAAAAAACGTGGCAATCCTTTAAAATCTGCCCCGTTTTTTAGCTAATCAGTAAGGTCTTTCAGTGCAAAAGCCGGATAATATTTTTGCCAGCCATATGACAACCGTCAATGATTTCCGATTTGATGAACACGTAGCTGACGTATTTCCCGATATGATTCAACGTTCAGTACCGGGTTATCAGACGATTCTGCATACCATCGGAGAACTGGCCAGAGCCAGAGTTACTGATGGCAGCAATGTGTATGATCTCGGCTGTTCTCTGGGGGCTGCCAGTCTTTCTGTTGCACGCAACACGGATCATTTGTCCTGTCAGATAACCGGTATTGATAATTCTCCGGCAATGATTGAGCGCTGTGAACGGGTAATTTCCAGTTTTCATTTACCTAACCCTGTCACACTCCATTGTGAATCTGCTCTGGACACCAAAATAGAAAATGCATCTATGGTGATCATGAATTTCACCTTGCAATTTATTCCGCCGGAGCAAAGAGAAACGCTGCTGAGCAAAATTTTCAACGGCCTTAACCCGGGTGGGATCCTCGTTTTGTCAGAGAAAATTCAGCATCCCAGTGAACAGGGAAATCATCTGCTTATCGACCTGCATCATCAGTTTAAGCGCAATAATGGTTACAGTGAACTGGAAGTCAGCCAGAAACGGGCAGCGCTTGAAAATGTGATGCTCACCGACAGCTATCAGACTCACGAAAACCGGTTGAAAAAAGTAGGGTTTGAAGATGTGGTGATGTGGTTCAAATGCTATAACTTTACCTCAATGGTGGCCATTAAGGCTGGTGGAGACATTGCCTGATGCGACGTATTTCTGATCCCTGGTTCACTGAATGTTACCGTCAGTTGCTGGACACGCCTCTGGCACACTGGCTTGAAACGCTGCCGGCACAAATCAGCGAATGGCAAAGGGGACACCTTCACGGAGAATTCAGTAAATGGTGTAAATTGCTGGAAAAACTTCCTGAGACCACTGTCAGTTCAAAAGAACTGAAACACAGTGTTACTGCGGGTAGCGCCGCTGACATCAGCGAATATCAGCAGAAACAGATAGAAGGTCTGCTGAAACAGTTTATGCCCTGGCGAAAAGGCCCCTATCACATTCACGGCATTCATATTAATACAGAATGGCGGTCAGACTGGAAATGGGATCGGGTACTGCCTCATATCAGCCCGCTTGCCAACCGTCATGTTCTGGATGTGGGTTGTGGTAGCGGCTATCACATGTGGCGTATGCTGGGAGAAGATGCTGCCGGCGTTTATGGCATCGATCCGACTCAACTGTTTTTAATTCAGTTTCAGGCTATCAGGCATTTTATTCCTGCCGCCAATATCCATTTTTTACCCCTGGGCATTGAGCAGATGCCGGCATTAAAAGCATTTGATACTGTGTTCTCAATGGGTGTGCTATACCATAGAAAAGATCCGGTACAGTTTCTCACCCAACTAAAAGATCAGTTACGCAAAGGCGGCGAACTGGTGCTTGAAACACTGGTAGTGGAAGGTGATGAACAAACCGTACTGATGGCAGGCGAACGTTATGCACAGATGCGCAACGTCTGGTTTCTGCCAAGTGTAAAGGCACTCACTGTGTGGCTGAGCAGGCTGGGTTTTGAAAATATTAAGGTCGCTGATATCAACACCACGTCTCTTGATGAGCAGCGCACCACAGAATGGATGACGTCTCAGTCTTTAAAAGATTTTCTGGATCCTGATGACATCAGCAGAACCATTGAAGGTTATCCTGCACCACAACGTGCAGTGCTGATAGCCACGAAAAAGTAACTTTATGTCCTGTTCGTTTGCAGACTGTTGCCAATTCCTGGCACCGGTCTGCGAGCATTCCTGACCCGGATTGGCATAATTGTTGTAGTTACTACTTTATAAACTGTGCTGAAACAGCACGTCACACAGGTAGTAACATGGATATTACGGGCTTTCTGAACGAGCACCAGTTACCGGACACTTACCAGGCCATTGCACAAGAATGGTTCATACCGTTAGCAGACGAAATCCTTTCGCACAAAAATGGTGCAGAAGGGCCATTTTTCGTCGGTGTTAATGGCTGCCAGGGATCAGGGAAATCCACATTATGCGACTTTCTTATCCACTACTTCACCCACCAGCACGGGCTGTCAGCCGTCACGATCTCCCTTGACGATTTCTATCTCTCCCGTGCAAGACGACAAGAACTTGCTGCCAACGTACATCCCTTGCTTTGCACCAGAGGCGTACCCGGTACGCACAATACGGTTCTGGCTGATAGCACTTTCACAGCGTTAAAATCTGCAGGCAGCGTTGCTCTGCCCCGCTTTAATAAAGCCAACGATGATCCTTTTGAAGGATCTGCGTGGCCGGTAATCACCTCTCCACCTGATATTGTGTTAATTGAAGGCTGGTGTTGGGGCGTGTCAGCGCAATCTGAGGACGCACTTAAAGAGCCGGTTAATGATCTTGAGCGTACCGAAGACCCGGATGGCACATGGCGGGGATATGTGAATGATAAAATTGCTGCAGATTATGAATCTTTATACGATGAAATGCAGTATTGGGTAATGTTAAAAGGTCCGTCTTTTGAGCATGTTTACAAATGGCGGTGTGAACAGGAACACAAACTGGCCGCGAAAACCGGAAAAACCGGAAGCGGTATAATGAGCGATGAACAAATCCTTCGTTTCATACAACATTATCAGAGACTCACAGAACATGCGTTTAATTCCCTGCCTGCAAAGTGTAATCAGGTATTTGAGTTAGATGAAAACAGAGTCATTAAAAACGTCATCAGGAAGTAGTCATGGACACAGCGAATACACTCATTTTCACTGACATGGACGGTACGTTGCTTGACCACCATACATACAGTTTTGAAGCTGCAAAGCCTACGCTGACCTCACTGTCAGAGCGAAATATTCCCGTCATCCCTACCACCAGCAAGACCTTTGTTGAATTGCTTGAATTGCGGGAAACCATTGGCCTGACCGGCCCGTTTATCGTAGAAAACGGCGCAGCAGCATACATTCCTCATGGTTTTTTCGCGAAAAAGCCAGCCGGTACCGTGTGGCAGGATGGATTTTGGTGCAAATCTTTCACCTCATCGAAAATGTACTGGCTGAAATTACTCGAAAAGGTCAAACCGGATTTTGCCGGTGAATTCACCCATTTCAGCGAGATGTCCAACGAGGACATCTGCGAAGCCACCGGGTTATCACCCGCAGAAGCTGCACTGGCTGCACAGCGACAATTCGGTGAGCCGGTCTTATGGCAAGGCACAGAGGAGAGAAAAGAGGCGTTTATCCGGTCTGTGACAGACAGAGGCGCCTATCCGCTGGAAGGCGGCCGTTTTATTCATATTTCCGGCGACTGTAATAAGGGCGCAGCCCTCCAATGGTTTGTCGAAGAGTTTATCCGTCAACATGACGAACCGGTGACCAGTATTGCGCTGGGTGACGGTAAAAATGATATTGCAATGCTTGAGGCAGCGGATATTGCCGTTCGGATCGCCTCCCCGAGTCATCAACCCCCTACACTAAAAAAAGAAGAAAATGTATACACCAGTACCCTGCACGGCCCGCAAGGCTGGACTGAAGTACTGACCCGATTACTTTTTTAACAGGACATGGAGAACACATGGCTGATTTTTATCAAAATGGCGTAGTGACAACGTTACACAACTTATCAAGACGCCCTACAGAAGAGCTTGAAGCTGAACTGTTACGATTTTCTCAGAAACGTCCGATGGCGCTGATCCTGCCGTCTTTGTATTCAGAATTGGAAGGCGAAGCACTGCCGCACATCGTCGACGAACTCACCCACGTCCCCTATCTGTCTGAAATCGTCATTGGCCTTGACCGTGCAGATAAAGAGCAATACAAATCTGCATTAAAATTTTTCGAAAAGCTGCCGCAACATCATCGCGTTTTGTGGAACGACGGCCCCCGTCTTAAAGCCATTGACGAAGAATTATCGGCTCTGAATCTCGCACCTAAGGAACTGGGTAAAGGCCGTAACGTATGGTACTGCATGGGGTATATTCTGGCATCAAACCGTGCAGAATCCGTCGCCCTCCACGATTGCGATATCGTTACCTATAACCGCGACCTGCTGGCCCGACTTATCTATCCGGTCGCGAATCCTCAGTTCAACTACGAGTTCTGTAAAGGTTATTACGCCCGCGTAGCCAACGGAAAAATCAATGGCCGGGTTTCCCGTTTGCTGGTTACCCCGTTGCTGCGCGCATTGAAACGCACGCTGGGTGATAACGAATATCTGGAATTCATGGACAGCTTCCGTTATCCGCTGGCCGGCGAATTCTCTTTCCGTCGTGATGTGCTGAACGATATCCGTATTCCCAGTGACTGGGGCCTTGAGGTGGGCGTGCTGTCTGAAATGCACCGCAACTACAATCACAACCGCCTGTGTCAGGCCGATATTGCAGATAATTACGATCATAAACACCAGGACTTGTCATTCAATAATGACCAGGGCGGTTTGTCGAAGATGTCTATCGACATCACCAAAGCACTGTTCAGAAAGCTGGCGACTCAGGGATTTACTTTCAGCAACGAAATGTTCCGTTCCATTAAAGCAACCTATTACCGTATTGCGCTGGATTTCGTTGAAACCTATCACAACGATGCAGTAATGAATGGCCTGACATTAGACATTCACAATGAAGAAAAAGCCGTTGAACTGTTTGCCAGCAATATTATGAAAGCGGGTAACAGCTTCCTGGATAATCCGATGGAAACACCGTTTATTCCAAGCTGGAACAGGGTCACCAGTGCAGTACCGGACATTCTTGACCGCCTGCTGGAGGCCGTTGAAGCAGACACAGCAGAATTATTAGGGTAACGCATGACGAGTTGGGAACAATTACACGAAAAAGTCAGTCATCACTTGCAGTCGATTTATGCTGATGTGGTTCTGGATATCCCTGTGGGAGATCTTGCCACTCAGCTGATGCATACGATGCGTCTTGAAGAAGATAAAGACGTTGTTCAACCAACGCCGCACTGCAATTACTGGGATGAAGAAGATATTATCATGATCACTTACGGCGACAGTGTGATCAGTGATAATGAGCAGCCATTGTTTACCCTTGACCGTTTTCTGCACACGTACTGTAAGAACACGATCAACAAGGTACACATGCTGCCCTTCTTTCCTTACAGTTCAGACGATGGCTTTTCCGTCATCGACTATTCCAGTGTGAATGAATCACTGGGAGACTGGCCTGATATTGAACGGCTGTCAAAGCACTACGGCCTGATGTTTGATCTTGTTATCAACCATTGTTCTGCCCGTAGTGCCTGGTTTGACAATTTTCAGAAAGGCGAAGGCACTGGCAGTGATTTCTTTTTTACTGCCGATCCGTCTGATGATTTATCTATGGTTACCCGCCCGCGGGTGTCTCCCCTGCTGCGGGAAACTGAAACCGCCACCGGCACGAAACATGTCTGGTGTACGTTCAGTCACGACCAGGTGGATTTTGATTTCCGCAATCCGAAGGTACTGCTGGCTTTTGTGGAAATTATCCGTCTGTATCTGGACAAAGGCGCTAAGCTGTTCCGTCTGGATGCAGTGGCGTTTTTATGGAAAATCATCGGTACCAGTTGTATCAATCTGGCACAGACCCACGAAGTTATCCGTTTGCTCCGTACACTGATTGAACACACTGATCCTACTGTCATTATTATTACTGAAACCAACATCCCTAACCGGGAGAACCTGACGTATTTCGGTAATGCCAATGAAGCCCATGCTATCTATAACTTCTCACTCCCCCCATTGCTGGTAAATACCCTCGTGACCGGCAACTGTGGTTATCTGAAGAACTGGATGATGAGTATGCCGCCTGCCCAAAACGGCACGACATATTTTAACTTCATTGCATCCCATGACGGGATCGGTCTGCGCCCGGCTGAAGGGTTACTTGACGATGAAGAAATTTCTACACTGGTGCATACCATGCAGAATTTCGGCGGAAAAGTCTCCTGGCGGGCGTCTGATCATGGTCAGCAGAAGCCGTATGAAATCAACATTACTTTGTTTGACGCACTGCAGGGAACCACAGCAGGCCCGGATAAGTATCAGGTAGACCGCTTTATTTGTGCTCATGCCATTATGCTGGGCATGGAAGGTATACCGGGTCTGTACATCCATAGTTTACTGGGTACCAGTAATGACTATGAAAAAGTGGCTAACACCGGTCAGAACCGCTCTATCAACCGGCACAGATGGAACTTTGAGGAACTGGCAGCCCTGCTGGACTCGCCGTTTTCACAACATCATAAAGTGTTAACCCGGTTATCCCAGCTTATCCGTATCAGAAAAGCACAACCGGCTTTTCACCCCAATGCCACACAGTTTACCCTGCAACTGGGTGACACCTTGTTTGGCTACTGGCGGCAAAGTCTCGACAGACGCCAGAGCGTGTTCTGCGTCAGCAATGTCACTAATGAAGAACAGTCTATCCTGCTTTCCAGTATTAATCTGATTGGCACAGATAAATGGATGGACCTCATTACCCGTGATGAAATTGAAGACGTGGGCGGATTCATGCAGTTAAAGCCGTACCAGACTGTGTGGATCAGCAATATGGAGTTTGAAGACTGACACGCTTATCAACACCTGCGGAATTCTGGCCGCAGGTGTTGGTTTTCTTATACCAATCAGTAATAATCCCCTTCTTAATTCGCCTGCGCTAATAAATATGACCAATTCTGCTTCCACTCCCTCCGGCTGGCTTCCACTGGACGAGGCCCTGAGCCGTGCTCTTGCCGCTGTTACTCCTGTTACAGAAACTGAAAACGTTGCTGTATCTGATGCGCTGTATCGTATTACCGGCGAAAACGTTGTTTCACAGACAGATGTACCACCGGCAGATAATTCTGCGATGGACGGTTACGCTCTTTATGCAGCCGATACCGCCGGCGAACCCGTCACGGTATCCGGTACGCAGTTTGCGGGCATGGCGTTGCCGGAAGAAAAAATACAGCGGGGTACAGCAGTACGCATTATGACCGGTGCGCTTATCCCTCCCGGAGCAGAATGCGTGGTTATGCAGGAAAATACACGCAGGGAAGATGACATTATCACAGTGACCAAACCCGCTATTGCCGGTGAAAATATTCGCCGCGCCGGCGGAGATATCGCTAAAGGCGCACAGGTCATTAAACGGGGCACCCGCCTGGAACCCGGTCATCTGGTACTGCTTGCCTCAATGGGGATCAGTTCAGTGAGTGTTTTCCGCAAACTGAAAGTGGGGATCATGGCTACCGGCGATGAACTGGTTGAGGCGGGAGTACCTTTGCAGTCAGGTCAGATTTACGAATCAAACCGTACCGGCACACGGGCCTTACTCGCACATGAGCCGGTCACAATCACTGACTATGGCATTATTCCTGATGACAAAGCCGCTCTGGAAACGGTATTTAAAGAGGCGTCTGAATCTCAGGATGTCATTATATCCAGCGGCGGTGTATCTGTAGGTGATGCCGATTTTGTTAAAGAACTGGTTGCCAGGCTTGGTGAGATTGCGTTCTGGAAAATTGCCATTAAACCGGGCAAACCCTTCGCATTCGGTTCTCTGGGAAATGCACGCTTCTGTGGCGTACCGGGCAACCCGGTGTCAGCCTGGGTCACCACACAGCAACTGGTGTTACCCATGCTCAAACGGTTGAGCGGTATTGAAACTGACGGGGCAGGTAAGCCTCTTACCATTAATGCCACACTGACCGCCGGTATAAAACGTAAAGCCGGCAGACAAGAATTTCTGCGGGCGGTTATGGTTGTGCAGGAGGATGGCAGCTATAACGTCACTCCGTCAGGTAAACAAAGTTCCGGTGTGATGACCACCGTGACACAGGCCAATTGTTACATTGTCGTTCCGTCTGACTGCAAAATGCTCAGTGGCGGTGACACGGTAAAAGTGCAGCCATTTTCAGTTAACGGAGCTTAATTCACCCATGGCGGCATTCATTTCTCCGCGCTTTGCCGTGGAAAGTAAACGTTTGATCACCCTTGCCTGGCCTCTGTTGATTGCCCAGATAACGCAGATGATGATGGGTGTTATTGATACCATTATGGCCGGTCATTACAGCGCTACGGATATGGCCGCTGTGGCACTGGGTTTCAGTATCATTGTACCGCTGCAGTGTTTTATTCAGGGCCTGGGCCTTGCTATGCCCCCTATCCTGTCGAGATTACACGGAAAGGGAAATACATCTGACGTAGCCTCTGCGGCCTGGCAGGCCGGATACCTGCTACTGACAATCAGTTTACTCATTCTGCTTATCTGGCCGTTTACCGGCCACCTGGTCGCACTGTTTCCCATGGAGCCGGCACTTTACGATATTACCGTGGACTATGTGCAGTTTGTGTTGCTTTCCATGCCGGCATTTGCCGGTTACCAGTGGTTGCGTAACTTCTGTGAAGGCCTTGGCACCACCAAACCCACCATGGCCATTACGTTGATCGGATTAATGTGTAACGTCGCGGGTAACTACATATTCATTTATGGCGCAGGGCCGGTGCCGGCATTCGGTGGCGCGGGGTGTGGTATCGCCACGGCCATTGTTATATACACGATGTTTTTCGCTACCATGGCTTACGTTTTGTTGTCTGACAGACTGAAAAAGTACAACCTGTTCGGCCACATCTATCGTCCGGATTTACGCATGATCCTGCGCACATTCAAACTCGGATTTCCGGTGGCCATGACGCTTCTGTTTGAGGTTACCCTGTTTGCCGTCGTTGCCCTGATGCTGGCCCCTTTCGGACCCGGCACCGTAGCGGCTCACCAGGTAGCACTCAATTTCAGTGCAATCATGTTCATGTTTCCCCTGAGCTTAGGCATGGCGCTGTCAATCCGTGTAGGTTACCGGATTGGCCAGAACAATCCTGCGCAGGCCCGCATGGTGGTAAAAAGCGGTATTACCATCGGTATGTGTATTGCCACGTTAACCGCCAGCTTCACGTTACTGGCCAAGGGTGCCATCATCAGCCTGTATACGCAGGATGAAACGGTATTTGCACTGGCTAACTCATTGCTGATTTACGCCGCGCTTTTCCAATTCTCTGATGCAATCCAGGTGTTATCGGCCAATGCGTTACGGGGATACAAAGACACCACGGCTATGTTTATCATCACTTTCATTGCCTACTGGCTAATCGGTCTTCCCACCGGGCTTATTCTGGGTCGTACAGACTGGATAACCAGTGAGCCCATGTCCGCTGCCGGCTTCTGGATAGGTTTTATAGTGGGGTTAAGCAGTGCTGCCGTAATGTTAGGCAGCCGCGTTATGATTATTCAGCGCCGCCAGCGCGTTCACGCGGCTTAGGCGGCTCTTCCGGCCCGGTGGATTGCCACTGATCACCAATCACCGGGTCTTCTTCATCCTGTGATTCCCAGTAATAGCGCTTCCTCAGCGGTTTGGGATCCTGTTTACCAAACAGCAGTGCAGCAATAGTCCCCCCTGCTGCACCGAAAAAATGCGCCTCGTAAGAAATTTGCGGGTCGCGGGGAAAAATAGACATCATCATGCCGCCATACAGAAAGAATGCGATCATCATCAGACCCGTTGAGCGGTTATCTCTGCGCAGAATGGCAATAACGAACAGATAAAAAAACAATCCGTGTGCAACACCGCTTGCCCCCAGATGCACAGACGGCCTGCCAAATAACCATACCCCAATACCTGAACCCAGCCATGCAAATGCCAGCGCTTTGCCTCTCGTAGCCGGATAGCCATAATACAGGGCGGAACCAAGAATGATCAGTGGCAATGTATTATGGAATAAATGCTCATAAGAACTGTGTACCAGAGGGGCAGTAATAATGCCGTGAAGTCCTGCTAAGGACAAAGGCACAATACCCAGTGTATTTAAGGGTAAATGGAACAACACACCGGCGGACTGGATGACCCAGAGCACAGTGACACACAGAACACTGAGCCATACCGATCGCAGCAGGATATCGCGTTTATTTGAATGCTTCATAAACCCGATATTGGGACAATACCGGGAATTACCATACAGCGGCTTAATTACGGTTTAATTTATCCCAGTCATCCGGCGTATCGATATCCAGCGCAGCTTGCGGGTGAGGTACGGCAAAACACTCAGGGGCAGCAACGTTGAGCAGTTTTGCCGCCCCCTTCTGACCACTCAGAGACAAAAGCAATTCTTCATCAAGGTGAGGAAAGATAGCCGGTGACATGCGTTTTCCTTCAGCCAGGCTGGCAATCCGGCTGGCAGGAAAAATCCCTGCTTTTTCAGCAAGCTCACGAAGGGAACCGGTAGTAACAGCCGGCGTATCACCTAATCCGATAAAAAAATGATCCGGCGACAATGTGCCGGTTTCCTCACAATAATGCAGCACGGCTTTAACTCCGGTAGCAATACTGCCGCCCATTCCCTGCTGCCAGGCGTCATTGTGGGCGAGAGACACCTCTGGCAATACCGGACTATTAACCAGACATTCGGCAACCGCCTCACGGTAACAACCGGTCACCACAAATACGGGCAAATCCGTAAACGGCGCATATTGCTGTACAACATACTCCAGCAATGTGTCACCTTTCGGATGGGCAGTTAGTAATTTGTTGTCGCCATACCGGCTGGCCTCACCGGCAGCCAGTATAATTACCGCTATTCTGCCTGACATGGCTTACCCTTCAGTGAACGGGCTGACTTGCCATGTACCACAGCGTGTGCCTGCGCAAGCATGGATAATGCAATTGACTCAGGTAATTCACCTCCGATTGCGATACCGGCAGGTGCATGAAGTGGCAGCGGTAACAGAGATTCTTCAATGCCGGCATCTTCCAGCACCCGCTCAGCCCGATGAGAGGGACCCAGCAAGGCAATATACTGTAAAGAATGCGGCGGTACAGAGACCATTGCTGCGAGCGCCTCACCGTCCATACGCACCTGATGATGCATAACAATGACTGCGTTCATCTGGTGATACCAGCCTGTGCCGCTAATGTCACCCGCTGCCTGTTCGTCTGTCACAGTAGCTGTGGTAAAGTCTGCAGGCCGCGCATATCGCGCTCTGCTGTCATTAACAATAACCCGCCAGCCGAGCCTTGAAGCCATATCGCATAACGGCAGTGCATCAACCCCGCCACCTAAAATGCCCAGCGTGGGAGGTGGTGTGAGTGTGGCTGTAAACAGAGCTTTGTCGCCGGGATCAGATGCCGCCGCAGACCCTGACGGAATACCCGGTGTGACCGGCTGTGAAAAATAAACGGATTGCTGCCGGCTGAGCGCATCCAGCACATCTGTCAGCCCCAGCCAGTTATTTTGTGCACTCACAGGTTGTAAAAGAAGCGTCACTTCACCGCCGCAACCTATACCCAGCCGCCACGCAACATCACCTTCTTCCTGCATATCATAAGTCACAATACGACTTTTACCTGTTTCCCAGCACCGTCGTGACTGATGCAATAAATCACTTTCCAGACATCCGCCGGAAACAACACCCAGCTGACTGCCAAATTCACTGAACAGCATCATTGCACCGGCTTTTCGGTAAGAAGAGCCTTCGGTATTGATGATGGTTGCCAGCAACCAGTTACCTGCATCGCGCTGAGGGAACCAGTCCGACAACACATGGTAAATATGATGATTCATTTTTCCCCGCCTGAACGACCATGAACGGCCAGTACGTTAAACGCAGATACCAGTTCATGTTTTATATTTCTTAAGCCGGTATCACCGGCAAATTTACCGCTAATATATAACAAAGTAGTACCGCATCCGTGACGTCTGTCGTAAATCCCGTACCACTGCACCTGTCATCCCGGCTGAACGCTGTTTGTAATTACGGTGAATTTGACTGTAACGACCACCCGTTTGCCTGCTTTTTAACCCTCATCGCAAATCAAAATAAGTTATATCGAAAAAGCACTTTTCATTTTACAAAATGACACCAATTATATAACCGTACACAAATACCTGTGTGGTTCTGTTCATTTGACAGACTACATCATTGTCTGCAGGTATTTTTAACCAGGTAAGGAATAATAATGCAAGTATTTGACGACAACTCATTATCTATTGGCCGCACACCGCTGGTAAAACTCAACCGCGTTACCGGTGGCAATGTGTATGCAAAAATTGAATCACGCAACCCGAGCTTCAGTGTCAAATGCCGTATCGGCGCTAACATGATCTGGGATGCAGAAAAGCGTGGTGTTCTGGGCCCGGGTAAAGAGATTGTTGAACCGACCAGTGGTAATACAGGTATTGCACTGGCATTCGTTGCAGCTTCCCGTGGTTACAAGCTGACACTGACCATGCCAAGCAGCATGAGTCTTGAGCGCAGAAAATTACTCAAGGCGCTGGGCGCAAACCTGGTACTGACTGAAGCCCCTAAAGGCATGAAAGGTGCCGTTGCAGCCGCTCAGGAAATCGTTGCTTCAGATCCTGAAAAATTCGTTCTGCTGCAGCAGTTTGATAACCCTGCTAACCCGGCAATCCATGAAAAGACAACCGGCCCTGAAATCTGGGAAGCCACTGACGGTAAGGTTGATGCATTCGTTGCCGGTGTCGGTACCGGCGGTACGATTACCGGTGTTAGCCGTTACCTAAAGAATACCAAAGGTAAAGCAATTACTTCTGTCGCCGTTGAACCGACAGATTCACCTGTTATCACTCAGGCCAAGAATGGTGAAGAACTGACACCGGGTCCTCACAAAATCCAGGGGATTGGTGCCGGTTTCATTCCGGGTAACCTGGATCTGGATCTGGTAGATGAAGTAGAACAGGTAACTAACAACGAGAGTATGGAAATGACTCACCGTCTGATGAAGGAAGAAGGTATCCTTGCCGGTATTTCTTCCGGTGCGGCGGTTGTCGCAGCCAAGCGTTTTGCTGAGCGTCCGGAAAACAAAGACAAAGTCGTTGTTGTTCTGCTTGCCAGTGGTACAGAACGTTACCTGAGCAGTCCGCTGTTTGCCGGTGAATTTGGTGAACAGGAAGAAGTTCAGTAAGCGTTAAAGATATAAAATCAGAAAGCGGGGTATGATTACTCCGCTTTTTTTTTGCCTGTAAAATCTGCTATTTTTATAACAGTTTAGCCGTCCGGAATAGATATCATGAATTACCCTTCCCGCCACCTCAATTCCCTGTTCATCGCTTTATGTCTGATTCTGATATCCGGTTGTAAAGAAAAGGAAGAAGGGCTCGGGCGCTACGGGATGATGGATGAAAATACGCCGGACTACGCTGCTGTGGCATTTATGAAAAGTATTTATGAAGACAAGAATATAAACCGTGCAGTAGAACTGAGTTCTGACAGCATGGCAAGAATACTTAAGCGCTACCATACAAACCGCAACGTTCAGAGACACATTGTTAATCTGCGTTACGATACAGTAACCGTTACACCTCAGGGATCTAACCGTGTGGGACGTAATGAGTTTGCAGAAAATGCCACCGTCACTTTATTTTTCAGCGGCCAGTATAATGATGACAAAGTGGAAGATTTAAGAACGGTACAAATGATCCGCGACGACGGGATGTGGAAAGTTGACCGCATCGACCCGGACCATTTTATGTAAACCGGTAAGCGGGGCTTTTACTGCCCCACTGCTACCCCTTCACGGCGGGGATCGGCACCGCCAATCAATTTACCGTTTTTCACTTGTACGCCATGTAAACCTGAGTTCAGATCCATCACTTTGACATCATGACCCAGTGCTTCAAGTGCAGGTTTCAGCGCCTCAGCGGACGTACCGGCTTCCAGCGCAGTATAATCATTTCTGTTGGTCATTCTGGGCAGATTAATGGCCTGCTGCACATCAAGGTTAAAGTCGAGAACACCAAACAGGGTCTGCGCGACATAATCGATAATACGACTGCCACCCGGTGAGCCGATGACCAGTTCAAGATCACCTTTATCATCAAACACCATGGTCGGGCTCATGGCACTGCGCGGGCGCTTACCCGGTTCCACACGGTTAACCACAGGCCAGCCGTTAATATCCGGATTAAATGAGAAGTCAGTAAGCTGGTTATTCAGCAGGAAACCGTCGACCATTAAGCCGGAACCGAACATAAACTCAATGCTGGTCGTGATAGACACCGCGTTCCCTTCTTTATCCACAATTGAGAAGTGGCTGGTGTTAGGCTGCTCCAGATTCATCCCAAGGTGAACTTTAGCATCGGTGTAAGGCTTGCCGGCCTTTGCTTTATGCCATTTTTCATTGATGCCAATCGTCTCTGCACGGCGTTTCAGGTAAGGCGCGTTGATCAATGCCGCAAAGGGTAAATCGGTAAAGTCGCTGTCGGCAATATACATTTCCCGGTCAGCAAAACTGAGGGCACTGGCCTGTGCAAATAAATGGGCAAATTCAGCACTGTCAGGCTGCAATGAAGCAATGTCCTGACCTTCCAGCAGTTTCATGATCTGGAATACATTGATCCCGCCGGAACTGGGTGGTGCCATGCCACAAATTTTATGTTCGCGGTAATCGCCGCATACAGGCTTTTTCTTTAATGCTTCGTATCCGGCAATATCAGCCGTGGTAATTTGTCCCGGATTGATGGATGCCCCGTTCACTGCCTTAACAATTTTCTCAGCCACAGGGCCTTTGTAGAAATAGTCTGTACCGGCACTGGCAATATGGCGCAGGGTATCTGCAAGCGCTTTATTCTTTTTAACCGTTCCTTCCTTCAGCGGTGCACCGGCAGGATAAAAATAGGTAGCGCTGGATGGAAACTCTTTCAGACCCGGGTGTTTATTCAGCGAGACCAGGTGCGCCAGACGGGCTGATACCCGGAACCCTTCAGCGCTGGTGTTGATCGCATCGTCAAACAGGTCTTCCCATTTCAGCTTGCCGAATTCCTGCTGCGCAGTTTCCAGCGCTTTTAATGCGCCGGGAACACCCACAGATTTACCACCAACCACAGCTTCAAGCCAGTTCATCTGGTTTTTACCTTTGAAGAACCAGTAAGGTGTTACGGCAGCCGGTGCGGTTTCCCGCCCGTCAAATGTATGCAGGGTCTTCGTTTTATTATCCCAGTAAAGAATAAAGGCACCGCCACCGATCCCCGATGACTGGGGCTCAACCAGTGTCAGCATTGCCTGCACAGCCACAGCAGCATCAATGGCTGAACCACCTTTTTCGATAATGTTTTTACCCGCCCATGAGGCGTAGGGATTTGCAGCCACAACCATATAATCATTGGCTATACGGGCTTTTTTATTTTCAAATCCGGTAGCCGCTTCAGGCTCAAAACGTTCAACAGCTTGAGTGGCGGACACCAGTGTGACCGATAAACAAACGACTTTAACAGCCGTTGCCAGAATTCCCTGACTGAACTTCAATGTATCGCTTCCTCTGAATTACTTAAATTTATCCCGGTTTAACGGGCGCTTGTTAATGAATGCATCGAATGCTTCTTTAGCTGCCGGCGTAGACAGCGCTTCAAGAAAGATATCCAGTTCAGCACTGATTTGTTGTTGTATGGCATCCTGCTCATTATTCATCAATGCTTTTGTCTGGTTCAGCGCGAATGAAGGCTTCTGTGCCAGTTTACGGCACACAGCCTCAACATGTTCGCTTAGATTTTCTGCCGGAATGATAGCGGTAACGACACCAAACTGCTGTGCTTCCTCTGCGCCAAAGGTTTCGCCCAACATCAGCCATTCACTGGCCTTTCTGCGGCCGGCCAGTCTGGGTAACAGATAGCTTGACGCATATTCGGGCACCAGGCCCAGGTTAATGAAAGGCATACAAAAAACGCTGTCCGGTGCACAGTACACCAGATCACAATGTAACAATAAGGTTGTCCCGATGCCAACGGCAACGCCATGAATCTGCGCTACAACAGGACAAGTACACTGAGTCAGAGCATTCATGAAGGCAACAATCTCAGCAACGTTGTCGCCCTCCTCCCTGTGTGCAAAGTCTGCAATATCATTTCCGGCCGTAAACGCACTGCCTTCCCCCCTGAGCAGAATAACCTTCACTTCCGGATCAAGGCTCGCGGTATTAATTGCATCCGCCATTAACTGATACATTTCACGGGTTAACGCATTTTTCTTATCCGCGCGGTTCAGGCTGATGGTCAGAACGTGGTTTTCTATCTGTGTAGTCACAGTGCTCATGACAAAATCCTCACAAAATTACAGGCAAATTCTTATCAGTTTTCTGTATCATAGCGATTTAACAGCAAAAACTACAAAAATTCATGTCATCTGATTTCACCAAATTTGCCGGACCTTATGGCGGGCCCCTGCTACTGACACTCTGTGTGTTACTGGCCTGCGTCTTCGAACCCGTTTCAAGGGAATGGCTGGCATATGACCGTTACGCCATAGAGGGCTTTGAAACCTGGCGTTTACTTACAGCCAATATTGTCCACACCAACGGCTGGCACGCTTTACTGAATCTGGCCGGGCTGACTTTGCTCACCTTTCTGCATAGCGACCATTATCGTTTCATGCGGTTTATTAAATTATTTCTCTGGTGCAGTTTACTGACCAGTGCAGGTATTTATTACTTTTCACCGCAACTCATATGGTATGCAGGTTTGTCCGGCGCATTACATGGCGTGTTTTTGTGGGGCGCCTGCATGGATATCCGTGCAGGTTTAAATTCGGGCTGGTTACTGGCCTGCGGTGTTGTCGCTAAAATTGTTTATGAACAAATCAATGGCGGTTCTGCTGATGTGGAGGCACTGATTGGCGCTGCGGTTGCAACAGATGCCCACCTTTACGGCGCGGTAGCGGGTCTTTTAATGTTTCTGCTGATGATTATTCCGGTGAACAAACGCCGACCGGCAGTGCAGCACTGACAGACGGCTTTATTCAATTATCAGCCTTTAAGCGCGTACTCCGACAAACCTAACTCACTGATAACACGGTTAATGTGCGTCATAGCCTCATCCGTGGGCCCTGGATAGTCTCCGGCAATGGCAACGTTACCCTGATAGCCAATATCTCTGGTGCCTTCCGGCGAACTGAAATAGGCAGCCAGAACCAAACCACGAAGACGGGAAAAAGCGTCAGCCGGACGCAGATATGCATCACCAGTATTGTCGTCCACCGTCGCTATATCATCCAGGATGGCTTTCTGCCGGGCTTCTGTCAGGTCCGTGAACGTCATGTCATGACGCAATGCAGCTTCGTCATCCAGCCATACCAGAAGTGGCATGATGAATTTGCGGTCGTTTTGCTGCCGCTCATAGGGTGCACTTATCCACTCGTCAATGACATCCGGTACATTAACCCCGGTCGCAGAAGGGTATTCCCCTTCCTGAGGAACAATAAGATCGCTGATGTCAGCAACCAGTTGCAGCTCTTTTTGTGACAGGAGCCGCGGCCAGGGTGATTCAGGCGGCATGATAAGATCAGGATCTTTCCCGTAACCGGCGGCATTCACCGGCTTCAGTGTGAGTTCAGGCCAGTGCCCCTCACCCGCTCCTGCTGTGGCCTTTGCGCTTTTATCCGGCTCGCCTGAACACGCTGTTAATGCAGGAAATGCCGCAGTGGCTGCCAGAGCACTCAGCCATTTTAACGATTCGCGGCGTGTTAACCGTGGCACATAAACGGAAGATTTTACATCTCTCATGGCTACAGGCTCCCTTGTTGAATTTGTCCTGCCAGCCAGCTTGAATTACGCATGGCCAGGGTCAGTATAGTCAGAGTACAGTTTTTATGAGGATTAGAGGCGAACACGCCGCCATCCATGATAAACAGATTTTTACAGTCCCAGGTTTGTCCCCATTCATTGGTCACAGAGGTGCCGGGATCGTCTCCCATCCTGGTTGTGCCCACCTCATGAATAATTTCGCCGCCTTTGAGGATAGCCTCTTCAGGAGAAGGTAATTCCCCCGGGTCAGCGCCCATATTGGCAAAAATTTTCTTCGCGGTTTCAAGGCCGTGCCTGACCTGATTGAGTTCATTTTCCGACCACTTCCAGTGAAACTTCGCAACAGGTATACCCCATTTGTCTTTCACGTCTTTATCAATTTCCATATAACAATGTTCATTCGGCACCATTTCCCCACGCAGCGCGAAGCCAATGTAACTGCCATAGGCAGAACGGGCCTCAGCTTTTACAGCTTCACCGTATCCCTGAAAATCACCGGCTACCCAACTGCCGGGCTCACGGAAACCACTGCCGATTTCAAAGTGATAACCTCTCGGAAAGTCCAGCTCCCCTTTTTCCTGCGCCTCGTGGCCCCACCAAGGAATGAACAAATGGTTCGATGTATGGCCATCTTCGTTATACCGTGGCCGGTCCCGCAGTGCCGGCACGTAGGCACCGATGTTCGCCCCGGTGGAATCCATCAGATTGCGACCTACTTGTCCGCTGGAATTAGCCAGTCCGGCAGGATGTTGTTCTGATGCTGAATTCAGCAGGATCCGCGCCGACTCACAGGCACTGGCGGCCAGAATAACCACGGGAGCATCAAGGTCGGTATCCTTACCTGTTTTCTTATCCACGTAGGTCACCCCCGTGGCTTTACCGTTCACATCTGTACGGACAGCTTTAACCATTGCATTCGTAATCACAGTCAGGTTTCCGGTAGCTCTGGCCATAGGGATCAATGATGTGGTGGTCTGAAAAGCCGCACCGATAGAGCAGCCATGGCCACAGGGCGTGGCATAAAAACACTTCTGGCGGATATCCTGTGAGCGTGTCAGCACTGCACGGTGCATAGGCGCGGTTCGTATGCCTTCTTTACCGGCGGCAGCAGCCACCAGTAATTCAGTGACTCTGGGGGCCGGAGGTGGCTGTAATACACCTTCAGAAGAGTCAGGCATATCTTCATGACCGGTATTCTCCCCGCACACGCCGACAAGGGTTTCTGTTTTATCATACCAGGGCGCAATGTCATCATATTCAAATGGCCAGTCAGCGCCATGACCGTCACGGGTCTTACCTTTAAAATCATGATGAGAAAAACGCAGGGAATAACGGCCCCAGTGATTAGTCCGGCCACCCAGCATCCGCGCCCGCCACCAGAGAAACTCGGTATCATCCGCAGTCGTGTAAGGCTCGTCAGGTACGGTCCAGCCACCGTCTACGGTAGCGTCGTAGTAGCCAAAATCTTTATCCACATTCCCCGAGCCCATCAAAGGCGCATCACCGGGTCTTTTAAACATGGGGGTTTCTGTACGGGGGTCATAATCACGGCCAGCTTCAAGCAGCAACACTTTGATGCCCTGCCGGGTTAACTCGTAAGCAGCCATGGCACCGCCGGCACCGGAGCCAACTACCAGTACCTGAAAATCAGTGTTATCCATTTCACAGTTCCTTTATTTTTATATTTTTGAACCAGACCGTGTTGCCGTGATCCTGCAATCCAAGATGACCGGAAGAGTTAGCCGCAAAGCCTTCCCATTCAGCAAATTTGCTCGCCGCCACCAGATTCTTCCAGGTTGATGTACCGATAACCACGTTGGTCGTCATCACACCGTTCTGCCACACCTGTAACAAATTATCGTTCAGTTTTATGCGGGTTGTATTCCACTCTCCGGCGGGTTTTGAAGCAGAGGAATGCACGGCCACCATGTCATATAGTGAACCGGCAAGGTGAGTATCTGTTTTGTTGTCGTGCGCTTTTTCGTTATCGAGGATCTGAATCTCAGGTGCATGGGAATAAATATATTTTCCGGTCTCATCGGCGAGAATAAAAATACCGCTGTTTCCTGCTTCTGAGATCTTCCAGTCAATGAGAAAATCAAAGTTCTCCCAAGTCTTGTCAGAGATCAGATCGCCACCACCAGCTTCAGCCAGCTTCATGGCCCCCTCTTCGATAGTCCAGCCGTCACCTACCTGTTTTTCACGATAGTTACGCCAGCCTGTAAAAGATTGCCCGTCAAAGAGTAACTGCCATCCGGCGGCAGACTCCTCTGCAGTAAGTGTATTGTCCTTGGCAGCCTGCACTGCGGCGGTACCGGCCAGATAGATCGTTGCGGCGATTGCCGTAAGCGCTTTCATCATATTTCCTGCCTGTTGTTGGTGTTATCGTTCTTGTTGTATGCCGTCTCCGGCGGATAAAAAAGGCAGTGATGGTCAGTCACTGCCTGCTTTATTAAAGGTTTGTATCAAACAATTTGTAGATCCTGCGGTACTCATCCAGCCAGGAACTGGGCTGCACAAATCCGTGAGGTTCAACCGGATATATCGCCGTTTCGAAATCAGTTTTCTCAAGTTCGATGAGGCGCTGAACCAGCCTCACTGAGTCCTGGAAGAACACGTTATCGTCGACCATAGGAGCAATGATAAGTAGTGGTTTTTCCAGCCCTTCTGCGAAGTAAATAGGAGAACTGCGCTCAAATGCGATGGGATCCACATCCGGCGTATTCAGAATATTAGATGTGTAAGGCGCATTGTAATGCGCCCAGTCAGTTACCGGACGTAATGCTGCGCCGGCTGCGAACAGATCCGGTGCGGTAAACATAGACATAAAAGTCAGGAAACCACCGTATGAGCCACCGTAGGTGCCGATTCGCGCCGGATCAATATTCGCATTTTCTGTCAGCCAGTTCACTCCGTCCCGTAAATCTTCAACTTCAGGTGTGCCCATCTGACGGTAAATGGCAGTACGCCAGTCGCGGCCGTAGCCTTTTGATGCGCGGTAATCCATGTCCATCACCACATAACCCTGCTGCACCAGCATACTGTTGAACATGTATTCACGGAAATACCCTGACCAGCCAAGGTGCGCATTCTGCAAATATCCGGCGCCGTGGTTAAAGACCACCGCTTTACGCTTTTCACCCTCGTTGTAGCCTTCAGGTAAATACACACGGGCATAAACAGGCTGACTGGAATGAGATGATGGCATCGCTACCACCTGAGGTACGGCCCAGGGCATTGACAGGAATGCATCACTGACAGTATCTGTGATCTTCTGTGCTGCGCCACTGTCACCGGCTTTTTTAATGTAAAGCTCAGGCGGACGGTTTACTTTGCTGTGAGTTAACAGCAGTGTGTTGTTGTCAGGACTAAGTACAAAGTCCGTTATGCCGTTCAAATCGGTCATGGCTTCACTGGCACCGGTAGCGGTATTCACCCGGTAAACTTCATAAATGCCGGGGTGCTTTTTATTGGCCTGATAGTAAATGAACTTATCATCGCTGGTGAGTGCCGGCTCTTCCGTGACAAACTGACCACGTGTAAGTTGTTGAGGACTCTCACCGGGTACCTGCAGATAAAGATGGGAGTAACCGTCTTTTTCTGACTGATAGAAAAGTATTTCACTGTTATTCAGCCAGCCAAATTGGTTGTGGCTGTAATTCACCCATGCATCATCGTGTAATCGCTCCTGAGTTTCAAACCGGCCTTTTTCAAAGTCAACAGTTACAATCCAGCGATCTTTGTTGTCCCACGCTTCCAGCATCAGGGCAAGAGCCCCGCCATTTTTGTGCCAGCGAACAGACGGATTGTTCCGGTCCCAGCTGCTGAACAGGGTAATGTCTCTGGGCAGGCGGTTAACCACATACTTGTCGCCGCGGGCAGCAGCATTTTCAGATTTCACGTCTGCAAGTACATCGTCGTTGTAGCCGGGCAAGCTCATGTAGGATAATTTTGATTTCTCACCGGTTTGCAGATTAACCAGCCAGGCATCGTGATTCACCGGCTCTGCATCAGCAACACGGCTTCTCACCCGCATTGGCAAGATCCGCGCATCTTCCTGAATGAAATGCGGCATGATGTCAGAGTCGTCTCTGGACTTCACATCAGCGGTAGTCACGACAAGTGCAAATTTACCATTCGGAGATACCGAAGCGGTGACCAGTCTGTCACCCTTATCGAACCAGACCTTATCCTGAACGTAGGCCGGACTTACCGTTTTCAGTTTTTCATTACGGTCAGCACTTTGCTGGCTCTGTCTGCGTTTTTTGTCGATATATTTGATTAATTTTATCTGTTCACCGGCAATATAGTCTTCCGGTTCGCTTACTGCTTCAGGTTTGTCCCCGAATGCCCAACTGAACAGTTGCTCACGTCTGCCATTATTCACGTCGATAGCAACGATACGGTTACCTGTAGTCACCATCAGCCTGCCGTCGGTCATAAAAGACAATCCGTGTACCGGTGCTCCGCCACGGATGAGTTGTTCAGCCGGCTGACCTTTGTGTTTTATAAAAACACTCTCTCCGGCGAGAAATGCCATTGTCTGGCCATCAACACTTTGTGCTTTTTCGCTGTAGCGGTACAGGTACTGTTCGGATAGCGGGATACGCTCTGCATTGGCAGGCATGTTGACCGGAGCGGCAAATACATCCCGGAGATGACTGTTCTCCCGTTCCTGCTCATACACCAGCATGCTGCCGTCAAGGCTCCAGCCGGGGCGTACCGGAGAACGACCCATCCACTGTGGATCGGCCATAATTTGTTTCAGTGTAATCGTTTCTGATGACACCGGTTGAGTGACTGTTTCCGGTGTTACCACTGCAGGTGGTGCATTGACCGGTACCGGCGTTGAGGAAGTAGCGGGATCAGCAGCTGTAGAGACACAAGCGGAAAGTGACGTGCCTAACGCAGCAGCAATAACGAGGCTTAACATTTTTTTCATTATGGTTCTGTCTTAAGTGTGTTATTTATAAGCATGTTAATTATACGCAACAAGGTAATTCCGACAGCCGTTTTCATCGGGTTAACTTGTCGGATTATCCCAGCCTAACGGTGACTGACCGGTGTCGTCAACCGCGCAACTGTTTCTCTGCGCAGATTACTGTTAAGGTTGAGACAAACTCTTCCACATCTTGAGGCCATTATGAAAAAAACGCTTTTGCTTGCGACACTTACTCTGTTCAGCAGTGCTACTTTCGCTGCTGAAAACTGCCCTTCTGTCCTGAAATTTGTTAAACGTAAACTGAATTCCCAGGAAACAGTGAACCTGTGCGAAGCATACCAGGGAAAGGCTCTGCTGATCGTGAATACAGCAAGCTATTGTGGATTCACGCCGCAATTTGAAGGACTGGAAGCCATGTATGAAGAATACAAAGATCAAAACTTCACCATTCTTGGTTTTCCTGCCCACGACTTTAATCAGGAAGCAAAAGATGAAGGTAAAACGGCGGAATTATGTGAGCTGACCTACGGCGTAAAATTCCCGATGTTTGAACCTACTGTGGTTACCGGTGATGATCAGGACCCTCTGTACCGCATGCTCACCCGCGCCACCGGCGAAGAGCCTTCATGGAACTTCAATAAATACCTGGTAGATAAAGACGGTAACATCGTCAAGCACTACGGAAGCCGCGTTAAGCCCTCAGATGAAGATCTGCGCGCAGATATTAAAGCAGCCATGTAACTGGCTTTTCTGCCACACTCTCAGTTATAAACAGACATAAAAAAGCCCCGCACATGGCGGGGCAATCAAGCACACTCAACTTGGAACACACTTTAGCGGTAACGATTAAGCACAAGTCCTGGCTTAAACCGTTAATTGCTAACTGCATAGATTTAGTCATTACTAACAGTCTTTAGTTCAAATTATTTTTGATAAATTATCTGAATGTTAAAAAAGTGAGAAAAATCTGTAACTTCAGATAGAAAAATAGTGGGAAAAATTTGAGATAAAGGTGAGGAAAATGGAGCAAGTAGCGGAAATTCAAGCATCACCCGGTTCGAAGTTCGCCAAAACACCCTACGAGAAAAGAAAGCCCGCTTACTTGCTGAAAATTATCATAACAGGGTTGTTGCAGAATTGCTTCTAAAATAACCCTGTCTTTACAAAAATTCTAAACGGTGTCAGTTAAACTGTCCGAAAGCCTGGGTAAAATCAGCTACCAGGTCGTCAGTATCTTCAATACCTACTGATAATCTGATCATACCTTCAGAAATTCCCATTTTCTGTCTTTCTTCCAGTCCGTTTTCAAAGAAAATGGTTGAGGCAACAGGAAGCGCCAGGGTGCGGTTGTCACCAAGATGAGTTGCACAAATCACCAGCTCCAGGGCATTTAAAAAGTCCCGCGGACTAATGCGGTCTACCAGGTCAAGACTCAAAATGGCACCATAGCCACCTGACAGCATTTCTCTGGCAGTATAATGCTGAGGGTGCTTAGCAAGACCCGGATAATACACCTTTTCTACCAGCGGATGACTGTCCAGCCAGGTAGCCAGTTTCATCGCATTCTCACAATTACGCTGCATACGAAGGGAAAGGGTTTCAAGACCGGTAGCAATTGCATGGGCAGAACCCGGGGCTAATGTTGCCCCCATGTCACGTAGCCCCTTCTTCTTGACCTGAGTAATTCCCCACTGCCCCTTGTCAGCGACCTGGTAGCCGGGTTTGATATTCGGGTAAGTTGACCAGTCGAACGTACCAAGATCTACCATCACACCACCCAGCACATTGCCGTGACCGGACACGTATTTGGTCAGCGAGGAAATAACAATCGAAGCACCGGCAGCTTTAGCATCGAAAAGCGGCGGCGGTGTCATTGTGTTGTCGATGATAAATAATAATGATTTTTCACGGCAGAACTGGCTGATAGCCTGAACATCTGCGACTTGAGTAGCCGGATTCGCCACGGTTTCAGAAAACACAATGCGGGTATTCGGCTGATAAAGTGCCTGTACATCCTCTATTGATGTCACATCGGCGAAACTGACCTGAATACCCAGATCCGCCAGCGTATCCACGAAGCAACGGGTATTACCGAATAAATACTGACTGACAATAATATGGTCGCCCGCCTTAAGCAGTGATAACAGCGTGCTGCTGATTGCAGCCATACCTGTGGCAAAGCACAAAGCCCCTGCGCCACCTTCAAGTTCGTTAAGGATATTCTGCAACGCGGCAATCGAGCCTGACGAAGAGCGTGAATACACATGACCGGCTTTCTTACCCTGGAAGACATCGATAATACCTTGTGCATCCTCAAAGGCATAAAGCACAGAATTGGTCGTCCCTGTATGCACAGCGCCGTGCTCAGGTTGATTCAAAAGGCGGTCTGCATGTACCTGACGGGTAGTGAATCCCTTGTTATTCACGCTGAAACTCCACGTTTGATAAAAAATGTAGGAAGCAAAATCAGGCCGCACAGAGAGTGCCGGCTGTCTGTAACGCTAAAATAAAGCGGATTTGAGTTTGCCTGTGGAAGCGGATATTACCGCAAACCAGCGTTTACGCCCAGTCCCAATTGCCGGTGAGGTGACAAATCATTCGTTCGGATCCGCTTTAAAACCCCATGATGAACTATGTATTTTACAACCCGCAGCATCCGGCAATGATTTATTCCAATTTAACCTGAAGAAAATTGCATTTTAAGTCTCGTAATTTGCGTGAGCAGTGGCATAATGCCGACCTCGCTTAATTATCACGCAACGTGAGGAAAAATCGTGTTTGAAGTATTACCACAACTAGCTCCTGATCCAATTCTGGGATTGTCTGCATCATTTCGGGAAGATACCAATCCGGCTAAAATTGATTTAGGTGTTGGTGTTTATAAAGATGAGCAGGGTAATACGCCGATCATGACGTCGGTGGCTAAAGCTCAGCAAATTTTGCTGGAAAGAGAAACCTCAAAAACTTACATCACCCCGCAGGGTCATCAGGGTTATATTGATGGCATGCTGAAATTATTGCTGGGTGAAAACAGCAAAGTCATGCTGGCTGATCGCGTCGCTGCGGTTCAGGCGCCGGGTGGCTGCGGTGCGCTGCGTATTTTATCTGAATTACTTGCACGTTGCGGCGACAACCTGAAAGTGTGGGTAAGCGACCCTACGTGGGCGAACCACATTCCGTTAATCGGTTCTGCCGGTCTGCAAATCGAAACGTATCCGTACTTCGATAAAGCTGCTGCGGGCATTAATTTCGATGCGATGATGGAAACGCTTAAGCAAACCGGTAAAGGCGACATCGTGTTGCTGCACGGTTGTTGTCACAACCCTACCGGTGCAGATTTAACCAACGCACAGTGGGATGAAGTACTTAAATTGGCTCAGGAAAAAGGTTTCCTGCCATTTATCGATGTGGCTTATCTGGGTTTCGGTGACGGTCTGGAAGAAGATGCTTACGGCATCCGTTTACTGGCTGAAAACCTGCCTGAAGTGATTATTGCGGCTTCCTGTTCAAAGAACTTTGGTCTGTACCGTGAGCGCACCGGTCTGGCTGCAATTGTCACGAATGACAGTGCTACCCGTAAAATTGCCCAGGGGCAGATTCAGTCTGTTGCCCGTGGTATTTACTCTATGCCACCAAGCTGGGGCGGCGCATTAGTTGATATCATTTTGTCTGACACAGCGCTGAAGGACGAATGGACAACTGAAGTGAATGAAATGCGTAACCGCATGTCTGATTTGCGTACAATGTTAGTTAACAAACTGGCAGAGAATGGCGCTCAGAAAGATTTCAGCTTCCTGAATACTCAAAAAGGGATGTTTTCGTTCCTGTGTATTACACCGGAGCAGGTTCGTGAAGTACGTGCAAAACACAGCGTTTACTTCGTGGATTCAAGCCGCGTTAACGTTGCCGGTATTAACCAGCAAAACGTTGATGCGCTGGCTAAGGCCCTGGTTTCAGTGCTTTAACCTTTGTAAGACAAACGATAAAAGGTGGCTGATTGCCACCTTTTTTGTTTCAGAAATATTCCAGCCCTCTCAATTCGTCATCCAGCTCGTCATCCTCTCCGGAGATTTCCCTGACAGATAAATCCACCAGCCGGCTATGCATCCTGGCGGCAATGCCTGCAAGTAACGCATCTGCATTAATCAGTTCCTCGTCATTTAACGTGCTGTCTGTCGCCTGTTGTAACAGCCGGACCAGAGCTTCTTTGTCAGTGTCTTTCAGAGATCCTGTGCTTTTGTCCTCCATGACCACATTACGCACCCTGGATGAGAATTTATGTTTTTGATCCCGGCGGTCAATAAGCACATCGTGAAGCTTGTTCACCAACTTGTTGACATCGTTACCGGCATCATACAAGGCCTGCTCCTGCAATAATGCGACGTAACGCATATTTAGCAGAGGCATAAATTTCGTGCCTAAATCTGTGAGAACTGATTGCAAGGGAATGGTGAGATTATCAGTTTGTTTCACCAGCATAGAGACGTGCTCAGCATTTAACATTAGCCGATGTCCGAAGAAAAAATACTCTCCCTGTTTGCGAAGGGTTGTAAACACTTTAACCGTAGTTTCATCACAGGAGTCTGTTTTACCGTCAAAATAAAGAGGCCTGTTACTGTGCCGGAATTCCAGAACAGCATGGATCCCCTGCTCTCTTAATGCCGTGAGAGTAATACGGGCGATATCGGCAACACTTTTGGCATCATTCAGTTTGCCCAGGGTTTCCAACCCTAAACGGTATATAGCTGCTCTGTTTACTGCCTGTTCAGATACAATCACGGATTGCTTTTTATCGTGTTCGAGTTGCTGCAGCGCTTCAATCTGATCCTGAATGGCCAGTAAAGTTTCATAGAACGGTACGATGGTATAAGGCTTGGTGAAATAATAAGAAATCCCGCCATTGTATGCCTCAACCATGGTTTCTTCTTCATCATGATGACTGACAACAACGATAACCGGTGACGCCGCATAATCCGGCTTATAACTGGCGTGGGTAAGGCAGGATCCCTTCTCTCCCTCAATTTCCCATTCACACACTACCAGCTGATAATATTTGTCTCTCATCATGATGCGGGCATTCTCAAAAGAGTCAGCTACATCGACAAAAAAAGCTTCAGCAAGAGACAACTGATAAATTTCAGCCTGAATATCATCCGGCTCGACGACCAGTAAATTCAAAATTACCTCCAGTGTAAGAATCTTAGCAGTGACTGTCTGACCATTTCGCATTATCCGGCGCAGAAATACACGACGGACAGCACATGACCGAGCAGGTTCACAATTACTAAGTTATAGACACTGTCAGTACATCTTGCACGGATTCCACCTGAATTTATAATTAAAACAGTCTGTTCTTACACTAAGCGGCCATTTTCACCGTCATTTCATATTGACTGCGGTGTGCCTGCTCCACCATTTGTTGAAGCTTTCTTGCTGCATTCACGTGTTTTGTATCGCGCTGAAAATAGACCTGCTCCACAATACGACCTTCTTCGTCTATGAGAAAACAGGCAAGCTTTGCCCCTTTATGGGGTAAATACCACTGGTGAAAACGCAGTGAACGGTTTTGCGGTAATGACAGTATTTTCTGCATCATACAAAAAGGAATGCGCATAGAGGCCAGACGTTCATCAGCAGATGACAGAGTGACCAGCGATTGTGATTTATCAGCGCCATTTCTGGTGCGTATACCAAACGTGCGGATTAAATTATCAACTGTTTTCAGACCTGTATTCATAAGTCCCCCATATACTGTACATACAAACAGTACTGTATATTTGGACACTTATCAAGCATATTGGTCAAAAAAGCCCCGCAAGCGGGGCTGCTGAATTAATCAGTGGTAGATTCTGCTTCTCCGTAAATCCGGACTTTCTCATCACGCCGGCTTCTGAACAGTTTGCGTACATCGTGCATCATCAGGTACAGACAAGGCACCAGCAGAAGGGTGATCACCGTGGCGAAAAGAATACCGAAAGCCAGTGATACAGCCATGGGTATCACAATCTGAGCTTGCAAACTCTTTTCTGCTACGATGGGCATCAGCCCCATAAAGGTTGTCAGTGAGGTCAGAATGATGGCTCTGAAGCGTTGGGTACCGGCGAGAATAGCGGCATCAATTAACTTGTGTCCTTCCTGTCTGGCACGGTTAACGAAGTCCACCATGATTAAGCTGTCATTTACCACCACCCCGGATAACGCAATGATGCCGCAAATTGACAGCACGCTCACAGCAAGTCCCAGCACAAGATGGCCAAATATTGCCCCGACTACACCAAACGGGATCACAGACATAATGATCAGCGGTTGACTGTATGAGCGAAGCGGAATGGCCAGTAGTGCATAGATGGCAAATAAAGCAAAGAGCAGCCCTTTAACCAGTCCCATCATTGCATCGGCTTCTTCTTTAGAGTTGCCCTGCAGTTTAAAGTGCACCTTCGGATACTGTTTGAGTAATTCAGGCACGATTTTCATGACCACTTCTTTGGTAATTTCACCGGGATCCAACATATCCTTGTCGACTTTAGCGGTTACCGTCACCGAACGGCTGCCGTCTACACGGATAATAGAGTCATAGCCTTTGCCTAATGTGATTTCACCCACTTCTTCAAACGGAATATCATCGCCATTAGGCGCCCGTACCCGCATTTCCTGCAAATGAGAAACCGATGAGCGTTCCTCTTTGGGATATCGCACCATGACTTTGACTTCTTCATCGTCACGCTGCACCCGCTGTACTTCAGCACCATAGAAGCCATACCGTACCTGTTGACCGAGCTGCTGAAGTGAGATCCCCAGCGCCTCTGCCTGCGTGGTCAGAGAAAGCTGAATTTCATCGCTGCCACCGGCAAACGTATCATTGATATCTGTCACCCCGTCAAAAGACGATAATCTGGTCTTTAATGCTTCACTGACAGATTGCAGAGCGGCAATATCTGATGAACTGAATTCAAAACTGAGATCAGCCCCGCTCCCCATTCCCCCCGGCGCGCCGATATTGAAGGATTTTACGCCGGGAATTTCAGGCATTTCATCCCGCCAGCGCTGGTGGATCTCAAAGTCTTTCATTTCACGGCTTTCGCCTTTGGTCATTTCCACGAAGACTTCACCGCCCGTAGTACCGCTGTCAAAAGCAATGGCGTGTTTAATGATGCCGGCACCGGTTTCATCTGTGACATTTTTATCCATGCGGTACATGGCATCCAGCATGGTCGCCAGGGTCTGATCCCGCTGTTGCAGCGAAGAACCCGGCTCAAGTTCGAAAGATGCCATCATGAAGTCACTGGGAATATTCGGAAAGAACACGAAGCGTACTATACCGCCCATAAACAGTCCGATAGTCAGTATCATCATGGCCAGAAATATCGACAAAGTCAGATAACGCATGTGAATGGCTTTACGTAAAAATGGGGCGTACACCTTATCGATAAAGGTTTTGATACCTTCACTGAAAAAATCCCGGAAGCGCTGGAAGCGATTGGCTTTTGCCGGGTCATAGGGCTTTAATTTCATATGAGCCAGGTGGGCAGGCAGAATGAGCTTTGACTCCAGCAGGGAGAAAAGCAGACAGATGATTACAACCCAGCCGATTGTCTTCCAGATCACACCGAAGGGCCCGGAAACCATTAGCATAGGTGTAAAGGCAGCAACGGTAGTCAGCACACCAAAGGTAGCCGGCATTGCCACTTTCTTAACACCAGTAATGACATTTTCTGTACTGTGCCCTTTTTTATCGATTTCAGAGTATGCCGACTCGCCCATAATGATGGCGTCATCCACCACGATGCCCAGCACCAGAATAAAGGCAAACAGGCTTAGCATGTTGATAGACACATCAACCGCTTCCATGGGCATTACCAGTAACGTGCCCAGAAAACACACCGGTAACCCCCAGATAACCCAGAAAGCGAGTTTAATTTTCAGGAACAGAGACAGAACAATAAATACCAGTAGTGCACCGAAAAACATGTTTGAAAGCATCATGTTCAGGCGATCGGCCAGGTAAAATGAGCTGTCTCCCCAGGTATCGGCAGTAATATTACCCGGGAAGTCTTCTTTGTTTTTCTCAATGTACTGATTAACCTGATCAGAAATATCCAGTGCATTCTGATCACCCACAGCCCGGACCCGCAAGTTTACAGCAGGTTTACCGTCAAACTCTGAAAACTGATTATCTTCAACGAAACCGTCTTTAATGGCCGCCACATCACCCAGCGTAACACGGGTGCCGTTGCTGTCTGTCAGCAGTACAATGCGGGCAAAATCATCTCCCCGGTATGCCTGACCTTTGGTACGTAAAAGAATATCGCCGTTTTCCGTTTTTATCGCACCGCCAGGCAAATCCACACTGGACTGGCGGACAACATTCACCACTTCTGAAAAAGTCAGGTTGTATTTCTGCAGCGCCATTTCAGACAATTCTATGGCGACTTCATAGTCTCTTGCACCCACAACGGAAACACTGGAAATACCGGGCAGATTGGCAATCTCATCGCGCATGTTTTTGGCGAATTCTTTCAGTTCCCGTTCGGTGGCCTCGCCATAGACGGAGATCCAGATAACATCCTGCTGAATTTTCTGGCGGTAAACCACCGGCTTCTCGGTGTTACCGGGAAATGTCGGAATGGCATCAACCTGCACTTTTACTTCATCAAGTACTTCCTGCACATCGTAGTCTTCATCGACTTCAATGCTGACGGTGCCCATGCCTTCTACAGCGGTTGAGGTTATTTGTTTAATACCGTCGAGATCTTTTACCGCCTCTTCAATTTTCAGTATAACGCCCTCTTCCACCTCCTGAGGTGCAGCACCCAGATAAGGCACCCTCACGTTAATAACGTCAATTTCAAAAGCAGGAAATACCTGTTTCTGAATCGAGAATGCAGAGAACAGACCGCCAGCAAGTAAGATTATCATCAGCAGGTTGGCAGCCACACTGTTACGGGCAAACCAGGCAATAATGCCCTTATGAGTATCGATTTTACTCATTGTCTGCTCCCGGGATTTTCAGCGCATCGCTGTCACTTTCAGTAGCATCTTCCGTTATTAACTCTTCACCGGAAATCCGTACCTTCATTCCTTCATAGGGATTGGGCACGACACTGAAGACTACTTTAGGATTTTCCGGTAAGCCTGAGCGCACATACACCTGCTTTGCGGTAGCCCGCGCCACATCAACCGGGTTAATTTGCAAGGTATTGTCTTTTGATACAGTAAGAATGGTGTTATCCAGCCGTAATACACTGCGTGGTAACACATACAATTCTTCGAGATCCGAGCCGGTGATATCAGCTTCTGCAAACTGACCAAACCGTAAAACGGCTCCTTCCCTTTTGCCATTCAGGTTGTAAGGGTCTTCCACTCTGGCTACGGCATATAATACGCGGCTACCGGCATCCATTACCCCTTCGGTTCTGACCAGCTCAGCATCCCAGTATTGAAGTGTTCCTGCGACTTTAGCTTTCAGCCGTACCGACGTTTTACTTCTCAGATCACCCTGCAGGTCAATATAAGCCAGTTCAGATTCAGTTACGGGCAAGCGGATTTCTGCTGTATCAGTAGAATAGATCGTGCCTGTTTCACTGCCCGCTGAAACGTACTGCCCGAGATCAATATTCCGGTTTATCACAATGCCATTATAAGGGGCTTTGATCTCAGTTCTGGCGAGGTTGCGCTTAGCTCTTTCCAGTTTCGCTTCTGCCGCTTTCACATTGGCCTGCTCACGGGCAAGCTGTGGTTTTCGTAATCCCAGTTCAGGTGGCACGACTGAGTTCACGGAACGCCATTCCTTTTCTGCCACTTTTCCTCTGGCAATTTCTTCCTGTAATGTTGCCTGTGCCTGCGCCAGTTCAGCCTCTGCCAGTTTCACTTCAGTCTGATAGTCCTGCTGCTCCAGCACAGCAAGTACATCACCTTTTCTGAATGTGCCCCCTACTTCAAACTGTTCCGATATAGCCATCACCTGACCATTAACCTGGACACTAATACGGGTTTGATTTTTAGGCACCACATTACCCTGAGAATGCACCACAAAAGCGGTTTGTTGTCTCTCAGCAAGCCTTGCTTCAACCAGAAAATCTTTAGATTCAGGTACTTTTTGTTCAGGCGGTGTTTTTGATGAAATGAGAATGATTGCCAGCACAAGCGCAATGACAATGACGATGACAGGACCGAGTGTTTTGACCCAACCACTTTTAGACATGAATATTCCTTTAAGGCGCAATGTAATAACAGCTGCCGGGGAAAACTGCCCCTGATAGATTAATGGGTACAGGCATTCCGGGCGCCGTTTTAACGGTATTATTATTTTTACATCTTTAGTGTAAACCTGTTGCCTGATGCTGGCTGCTTTTAGATTGTTAAATTTTATTTCTGTTTGTTTATATTTTTACTAAAGCAGCAACAGCTCACTGGCTGATTTTTAACACGAAATCCCTTGAACTGATTGAAAATTAGTCTTAACTTGGTGATGAATCATACGCATTTTGCACGAGGGATCTCATGAGTCTTAAAAAACAGTATTTAAAAACTAAACCTGCCTGTAAGGTCACATTCCGTTTAAATGCCAACGAGGCTGGTGAAGCTGCCACAGCAAAACTGGTGGGCGACTTTAATGCCTGGGATACGGATGTCACACCAATGAAAAAGCTTAAGAATGGTGATTTCACACAAACTGTAACGCTGGATGCTGATGCCGAATACCAGTTCCGTTATTTATTGAATGACGATGTGTGGGAGAATGACTGGGAAGCTGACGGTTATATGCCTTCGCCGGTGAGTCTGGAAGATAACTCGGTTGTAAGGGTATAGAAATTGATAGAAGGCGCTGGTACAGCGCCTTCTTTGCTTTATAGCTACAGGGCCTTTTCAAGTTCCGGCAGGATATCAAATAAGTCACCCACCAGACCATAATCCGCCACCTGAAAAATCGGGGCTTCTTCGTCTTTATTAATCGCGACAATCACTTTTGAATCTTTCATGCCGGCAAGATGCTGAATTGCACCGGAAATCCCTACTGCTATATACAAATCAGGGGCAACAATTTTACCTGTCTGACCTACCTGCATATCATTGGGTACAAATCCGGCATCCACTGCCGCCCTTGAGGCACCAATTGCGGCCCCCAGTTTATCGGCTATGCCCTCAAGCAAACTGAAGTTTTCACCGTTTTGCATGCCACGTCCACCGGAGATCACCACGTTTGCCGCAGTCAGCTCAGGGCGTTCGGACTCTGTGAGTTGTGCACGGGTAAAGGATGATTTTTCCGACGGAAATTCTGCATCGATGTATTCAACCGTCGCGTTATTACCATCAGAGACACTGTCAAAGGCGGACGTTCGTACAGTAATAACGTGTACTGTCTCTTCAGATTCGACAGTGGCAATAGCATTACCCGCATAGACCGGTCTGATAAAATGGTTATCAGCCTCAATGCCGGTTATGTCAGAGATTTGCGCGACATCCAGTAAGGCCGCTACACGAGGCATAAAATTTTTACCTGTGGTTGTGGCAGCGGTAAGAATATGAGAGTAGTCCGTGGCCAGAGATACCACCAGCGCTGACACACTTTCTGCCATCTGATATGCATAATGGGTACTGTCAGCACATTTGACCAGCGACACACCGCTTAACGCTGCGGCCTGCTCTGCTACGGCTTTGCAACCTTCCCCCACAACCAGTACGTGAATGTCTCCACTCAGTTGTGACGCCGCCTGTACCACTTTCGCCGTCTCCGGTTTCAACTGGTTATTGTCATGTTCTGCGATTACAAGAATACTCATGATATTACTTTCGCCTCGCTTTTCAGTTTTTCGACAAGTTCAGCCACATCTGCCACCTTCACGCCTCCGCTTCGCTGAGCCGGTGCAGTGACTTTGATCACCTTCACTTTTGACGTCATATCTACGCCGAAATCCGCAGCTGTCTTTACATCAAGAGGCTTACGTTTTGCTTTCATAATATTTGGCAACGACGCATAGCGGGGCTCGTTCAGTCGTAAGTCTGTCGTTACCACAGCAGGTAAGCTTAGTGACACAGTTTGCAGACCGCCGTCTACCTCTCTGGTGACCTCCACCGTGCCGTCTTTCACATCAACGGCTGAAGCAAAGGTACCCTGTGGCATGCCGGTCAATGCTGACAACATTTGTCCGGTTTGATTATTATCGGAGTCGATACTCTGTTTGCCCAGAATCACAAGCCCGGGTTGCTCCTGCTCAACGACTTTACTCAACAGCTTCGCTACCTGCAAAGAGTCCGGCGAACTATCCGCTTCAATGTGCAAACCGCGGTCAGCCCCCAGTGCCAGTGCCGTACGGATTTGTTCCTGACAGGCTTTATCGCCGACAGACACAACGACAACTTCTGTCGCGACACCTTTTTCTTTCAGGCGGATCGCCTCTTCTACTGCAATTTCACAAAAAGGATTTAACGCCATTTTTGCATTAGTCAGATCCACACCTGACTCATCAGCTTTCACGCGTACCTTTACGTTGTAATCGATAACGCGTTTTACCGGGACAAGTACTTTCATTCTTTACCTCAGTTGGCCGGGAATAAGAGTTTGATTAATTACAGATAACGTCTAAACATTCATTGCCGGTGTTAAAAACAAAAAACCGGAGACGATGCTCCTGTTAAATAAAGCACCAGACTTCTCAGTTTACAAAGATGTTACAATTAACACCTGACTTTATCTTTACGTTAACGTAAACTTACCATGCAATTTACTTACTGTTGACGTAAACGTCAACCTGATTGACAAAACTTACCGGAGGCATTCATGGAACGTGAATCGATGGAATTTGATGTAGTGATTGTCGGTGCAGGCCCTGCCGGGCTGTCAGCGGCATGCAGGCTAATGCAACAGGCTCAGGCCGCTTCCCTCGAGTTGATGGTCTGTGTTGTTGAAAAAGGTTCTGAAGTAGGTGCACATATTTTATCCGGCGCAGTATTCGAAACCACTGCGCTGGATGAGTTGTTTCCGGACTGGAAAAATGAAGGCGCACCGCTGAATACCCCTGTGCTGAGAGACGACATTTATTACCTGACTGACGGTCAGCATGCCCGTAAACTTCCTCAGGCTCTGGTTCCCGATACCATGCACAACGATGGCAATTATATTGTCAGTATGGGCAATGTTTGCCGCTGGCTGGCTGAAAAAGCAGAGAGCCTTGGTGTTGAGATTTTTCCCGGATTTGCAGCCTCTGAAGTTTATTATAACGAAGACGGCTCAGCCGGTGGTGTCATTACCGGCGACATGGGCGTAGCAGAAGACGGCAGCCAGAAAGACGGCTACATGCCGGGCATGATTTTAAAAGCCCGTTACACAATATTCGCCGAAGGTTGTCGCGGACATCTGGGTAAACAATTAATTTCCAAATTTAATCTGGATGAAAATAGCGCTCCTCAACACTATGCCATCGGATTTAAAGAAATCTGGGATATTGACCCTGCCCTGCATGAACCCGGTCTGGTGGTTCACACAGCAGGCTGGCCGCTGACAGATTCAACGGGCGGTGGTTTTCTTTACCATGCAGAAAACAACCAGGTGTTTGCCGGTCTTATTGTCGATTTAAATTACGACAACCCGTACTTAAGTCCATTTGATGAATTTCAGCAAATGAAACATCATCCGGTTTTCAGGCAATACCTGGAAAATGGAAAAAGAGTCTCCTACGGTGCCAGAGCAATAGCAAAAGGCGGACTGAATTCATTACCTGACATGACTTTTCCCGGAGGCATTCTCATAGGATGTAATGCGGGTACACTGAATTTCGCTAAAATCAAAGGTAATCACACAGCGATGAAGTCTGGCATTTTAGCGGCAGACAGCATTATTAATGAATTAAAATCAGCAACACCTGATCCTGCATTAACGAATTTTAATCAGGCTTTTAAAACATCCTGGTTATATTCTGAACTGAACAGCAGTAAAAATTTTGGTGCCGCTATTCACCAGTTCGGCACGTTTTGGGGCGGCGTTTACAATACTGTTGACCAAAAAATATTCAAAGGTAAATTACCCTTCTCCATTAAAGACGATCGTAAAGATTATTTACAATTAAAAGATAAGAAAGATGCTACTAAAAAGGTGTATCCAAAACCCGATGGTATTTTGAGTTTCGACAAACTCTCTTCTGTCTTTTTGTCGAACACCAATCATGAAGAAAATCAACCTTGCCACCTGAAGTTAAAAGACCCTGAGATACCACTGAAGGTTAATCTGTCGAAGTACGATGAGCCCGCACAGCGTTACTGTCCGGCCGGTGTATACGAAATTATAGAAGAACACAACACGTTACGATTTCAAATCAATGCGCAAAATTGTATTCACTGTAAAACCTGCGACATTAAAGATCCGTCACAGAATATTCAATGGGTTGTCCCTGAAGGTGCAGGCGGGCCGAATTATCCGAATATGTGATCCAAATCCTGTAAATTAGCTATTTATTACAATTTTAAGAAAAAGCAGTGTTAAGCTGCTTTTTTTTAGATTAAAATTTGACTATCCTTTTTAAATACACAGTTTTTTAACTAACACAAGGTTGATGAATGAACGACTTTTTAGAAATACTGACGCATGGAAGACGTTTGCAAGGTGCCGTAAAGGATTTAAGCACAGCTGAATTAGAATCTGTACAAGAAAAGTTAGCCAACATCATCGAGAAAAGAAAAGAAAAAGATCTCGAAGAAGAAAAAGCTAAACAGGAAAAGCTGCAGAAAATTGCTGATATCCAAAAGCAACTTGAAGAAGCCGGTCTTGATGTCAGTGATCTGGAGTCGACGACTGTTGAAAAGAAATCTACCGGTAAAAAACGTCCGGTAAAATACGAATTGAAAGATGGTGAAGGTAAAGTACACCAGTGGACAGGTATCGGAAGAATGCCACGGGTCTACAAAGATGCGTTAGACAGCGGCAAATCGCTGGAAGATTTCGCAATTTAAAAAATTCCATTCAAAGGCGACATCAGTCGCCTTTTTTTCAGGTCAATCATGCAATCCACGTTACATTATTCTTTTTCAGAAAATACTGATTCTGATTATTTACTTGTTATTATTCACGGTTTATTCGGAACAGCTGACAATTTATCTGTCGTAAAGCGGCATTTCGCGCCCAAAGTGAATGTGCTCAGTGTAGATTTACCGGACCACGGTCAATCACCCCATCTGGAGCATTTTTCCATAGAGGCAGCAGCAGAACAGTTATACGCATTAGTCAAACAGTTTAAGAAAGCCCGCACAGGCATACTTGGACATTCGCTGGGTGGAAAGGTAGCAATGCGCCTCGCACTCACCCATCCGCAGTTTCTTGATGATCTCATCGTTGCGGATATTGCTCCGGTAAGTTATCCGTCCCGTCATGATGCGATAATCAGTGCATTAAAGTCGCTAGACCTTAATTCTGTCAACAGCCGTTCTGATGCGGACAAAAGTTTACAAAGTGGCATTCCGGAAGCCGGAGTACGCCAGTTTCTGTTAAAAAGTTTATATCAGGATACCGGTAAACAATGGCACTGGCGCTTTAATCTGGATGGTCTGGCAAACAGTTACGAAGCGATTAAAGGATGGCAAAGCAGCGATGCTCAATTCTCTGAGCCTGTACTTTTCATCAAGGGTGGTAATTCCGATTACATCACGGCGTCCATGCAGAGCGAAATATTGCAGTATTTTCCTGCTGCCCGCGCCCATGTTATTGAAGGAGCCGGTCACTGGTTACATGCAGAAAAGCCGGGCGCCTTCAACCGCGTGGTTGAAAAACACATATTTCGCCCGCATCAGGCATGATATAGCGCAAAAAATTACGTGGTTTTCACTGCGAGGCAGCTGATTTCTGTGCTATAGTTTGCGCCGATTTTGGACTAAGTAAAACTATGCTTGCTGAAAATTACGAAACCATTGAATCCATCATGTTTTATCTTGGGCTTACCGGCCTGTTTGTCCTGATGGGCTATGCCGTACATGATGTTCTCAAAAGTAACGATGTACCGCTTATCGGACGGGTAGTTGCCTATGGCGTACTCGGAATGGGAGCGCTGGGTTTTATTGCCAAAGGATTGATAGAACTTATTTGGTTAAGTACCGGCGTGTAATTTCAGAAGATGTATCGAACAGAGGGTTATTATGGCAAGTGTTGGCTTGTTTTTCGGTAGTGACACAGGAAATACCGAACATGTTGCAAAGATGATTCAAAAGGAATTAGGCAAAAACCTGATTGATGTACAGGACATTGCCAAGAGTACCAAAGAACAGATCGCTGAATTTGATCTTCTGATATTCGGGATCCCTACCTGGTACTACGGTGAAGCACAATGTGACTGGGATGACTTCTTCCCTGAACTGGAAGAAATTGATTTCAATGACAAGCTGGTTGCAATTTTCGGTTGCGGCGATCAGGAAGATTACGCTGAATATTTCCTGGATGCCATGGGCATGGTTCGCGATATCGTAGAACCCCGCGGTGCAATTCTTGTCGGTCAATGGTCTACAGACGGCTACGACTTTGAAGCCTCTAAAGGCATGGCTGATGATAACCACTTCGTTGGTCTGGGCATTGACGAAGACCGCCAGCCGGAATTAACCGAAGAGCGTGTACGTGCCTGGTGTAAGCAGTTACACGAAGAATTATGTCTGGCAGAACTTGCCTGATATAGAATTAAAGAAAACGGGCGCTCAGCCCGTTTTTTTTATAATCTGAAGCGCTCAACCACTTTCCGCAATCCTTCCATTTGCTCATCCACCCTGGCACTGGATTCATTTGCCAGACGGGTACTCTCTGCACTTGCATCAGCCAGCGTCACGATTGCGTTAAGATTATCATCAATACCCGCAAGTACTTTATCCTGAGCTTTAGTGTCTTTCACAAAGCCGGCATTAAACGCCTGCAGCTTCACAATGACCTCACTGATCCCATTAACCTGCTCATAGACTTTTTCACTGATAGCAACGCCCTGCTCCGCCTTTTCCATACTCAGGTTGATGGCTTCCACAGCTTGCTGTGCATCTCGTTGCAAACTGCCAATCATCGATTCAATTTCTTCAGTGGAGTTATGCGTGCGGTTAGCCAGCGTTCTGACCTCGTCGGCGACAACGGCAAATCCGCGGCCCTGATCACCGGCACGGGCAGCTTCTATTGCAGCATTGAGCGCCAGCAAGTTTGTTTGTTCCGCGATGGTTTTAATGACGTCAAGGATACTGCCGATGCTGCGGCTGTTCTCATCCAGCCGGTTTATGATGCTGGCGGATGCCGATGCCTGGCCAGATTGTTCTGCAACCTGTTGCCGGTTTTGTGCAACCAGTTCGGATGTTTGCTGCGTCTGACTGGCGACCCGGTTAAGTTCATCCACCGATTGCTGAATCATCGCGAGGTTTTTTTCACTGGTGCTTCTTACACTGGCAGTATCTGAGGAGGTTTTACGGACCCGGTCACGTTGTTGGGCCACCTGCTCCAGACTGCGTTCACCCATTTCCACACTTTCTCTGGCCACATCCAGCAGCGTTCGTTCCTGTTGCTGAATGTTACCGATAAGATCTCTGAGAGCTTCAGTTAAACTGTTTACCTTTACCGACAAATCGGCAAATTCATCATTGCCCTGTGTCTTCAGACGATACGATAAATCCCCTTCACTGATCCGGCCGAGACCACGGGTAATATTTTGCAGCGGCCCGGCAATGCTTTTACGCACAGTGAGAGTGAGTGCAACTGCAGCCACCAGACCAATAAACGACACCACCAGCGTATCAACAAGGCTGTCCTGGACAGTGTCCAGGATCAGGTTTTGCCCTTTCAGGGTTTCTTCAGTGACTTCTTCGTAAAGGTTATTGATTGTCGAGGTAGCCTGCGCCAGCGATGTGTTGGCACGCTGACGGCTTTCTGTGGCATGGGCGATGTGAGATAACTTCTGTTTCTGGCCGGCCATCAGACCGGATTCACCGGTGAGAATAGCCAGCATGGCATCATACTGCTGCTGAAAATTGCTGATGATACCGTCGGTATTCAGGCCACTGGCAGACCGGAACAGATATTCGGTGTCTACCGCCAGATTGCTCAACTGATAGTCCAGGTCATCCAGAATCACCAGTGAATCTTCAGGATCTTCAGACTTAACCAGTTCGGTGATGACCGAACTCAAAGTGAGCAATTTATTGTCAATATTCGCACCGAGGCCGGCCAGCGCATCGATACCGGGCTGTCCGTTATCCAGAAAGCTTAAATCCATCATCAGCGCTCCGGCTTCATCAATATGAGAGATAGCTTCTTCCCGCTGCTTTGCCAGAGACAATTGTATTTGTTTGCTGCTGATAAGCGCTTCGTACACCGTCGCGCTCTCACGAATAAATGTATTACCCGCCTCTACGGCCTGTTTTGATTCTGTGTGATTACCAAAGGTGGTATCGAAAATAGCGAGATCTTCAGAAAAGACTTCACTCAGTGCCTCAAACTCAGCTTTGTTTTTATTCAGTGCTGAAAGCTCATCCATGTAGTAACCGTTTGCCGTTACGGTCGCCAGAGACAATGCATCTGACTTCAGAGACATCATTTTTGTCTGAACCGGCATTTTCTCGGTGGCCACCGTTTCAGCAGAACGGCGGATGTCGCTGAGTCCCAGATAAGCAAGTAAACTGGTGATCAGTAATAAACAGCCGAACAGGGCAAAACCAAGGGTTATTTTTTGTACAACAGTCAGGCGCATCTTCTTATCCCAATCTTCGGTTTTATTTCCGTAACATGGTTATCATTGATTTTAATATAAGTTTTCCGGCCTTGCCGTTTTTTGACCAGGAAATATGTCTGCGCACAGTGTTCCGTAATTGCCGGCAAGATAAATAATGTTGAAAACATCCCGGAAAAGTCGCTATTTTGCAGCGAAAAAGGCATAGCTTTCATTGAACTTATCGGTAGAAACTTAACAATGCTTTAGTTCGTTGAGAGGGTAAATCCTGAATAACTCTCTGCATACCGCCTGAAGGGTCCGGTTAGCTGCACAAAGTCCTTAAAAAACGTATGGATAAATGACAGGGATCAATGATTTACTCTGCAGATTAATGTTGAAGATATCCGCGCTTTTACTTTTAAAACCTGGCAAAGTACCTATAATGAGCGTTAAATCAGAAGAGCTTCCAGAAGTGATTATTTATGGATCAAAATAAAGAACTAAAAAAAGCGGGTTTAAAAGTTACACTTCCCCGTTTAAAAATTCTGCAGATCCTGCAGGAACCTGCCAACCAGCATATCAGTGCTGAAGATGTGTATAAAATTCTGATCGATCAGGGTGAGGAAATTGGTCTTGCGACGGTATACCGTGTGCTTAACCAGTTCGATGACGCTGGTATTTTGAACCGACACCATTTTGAAGGTGGCAAGTCAGTATTTGAAATCAGTCATAAAGAGCACCACGACCATCTGGTGTGTCTGAAATGTGGCAAAGTCATCGAGTTTGAAGATGACGTGATTGAACAACGTCAAATTGAAATTGCCGAACGCAATAACATCAAACTGACACATCACAGCCTGTATCTTTACGGTGAATGTAAAGACGGTACCTGTGATAAAACCGACGACTGAGTCGCCGGTCGTTAAGATTAAATAAACCTGCACAGCGTGCAGGTTTTTTTATAACGTAAACTTGTGTTTGTTGAAAGCTGTGATGGCTTTAAGCCATACCTCACCGGCCTGCCCGTTCCCCACGGGTTTATCATCCACCGAGATAACAGGGCTGATTTCCTTACTGGAGCTGGTTAGCCACACTTCATCAGCACTGAACAATACTTCTGCTGTAACCGGTACTTCCTGCACCTCAACGCCTTCTGCTGCAAGACTTTCAATGACCAGCTTCCGGGTAATTCCCGGCAAAATTTGATGATCCAGCGGTGGTGTCATGATAACACCCTCTTTCACAACGAATACGTTGCATGAACTGGCCTCAGTCACTTCCCCGTGGCTGTTCAACAAAATGATTTCCTGTTTACCGGCCTGCCGGCCTTGCTGATAATGCATCACATTGCCGAGCAGCGATGTGGATTTGATGTTACAACGCTGCCAGCGCTTATCTTCACCACTGGCGACATCAAAGGTTACCACTGCGGCTTTATCCGGCACCGGCGGCGCGGCGGTAGCAAACGCAAAAGCGAACACAGTGGGAGGAATATTGTCAGGATAACCATGGGCACGTTTCATCTCAGTACCCCGTGATACCTGAATATACACACCCACTGACGCAGAATTCAGAGCTTGTGTATTTTTCGTCACCAGTTCACTTACCAGCTCTGTCCATTGTGCCTTTGTTTTCGGATTTGTAATTGCCAGCTCATCGAGCCCGTTTTGTAACCGGTCGAGGTGGGCGTTCATACCAACAGCTTTACCGTGCAAGGTAGGGATCACCTCGTAAATACCGTCGCCGAACAGAAAACCTCTGTCCATCGGAGAAATACGTGCCTCTTCAAGGGGTAAAAACTGGTCATTTAAAAACGCGATTGTCATCAGATATCAATTGTTCCTGAAAAAATTGTCAAAACGGGCTTGCCTTAACAGCCATGTTCCACGGGCATTTTCCGGATCCACCGGATTAAACGTTAACGTTGTGCCGGGAACAGACTGCGCTACCCTCGGAAGATCATATGGCGCTATTACACCGATTTTGGGATAGCCGCCCAGAGTTTGTCTGTCAGCCAGCATTATAATCGGCTGACCGTCTGCAGGCACCTGCACAGAACCGCAATTAATCCCTTCTGAGCGCATAGCTTCAAACCCCGACGATATGGCAGGACCACTCAGGCGATAACCCATACGGTCACTTTGCGGTGTCACACTGTAGGCTGAGGAATAAAAAGTTGCCCGGACTCTGCTGCTGAACACGTCATGCTGATAAGCCGGAATAATATCAACCGGTGCATCACTGGCATAGGGAGCAAGCATGGAAGCAGGCAATATGCGGCTTATGTTTTCCTGTGCTGCAGGGACAACATGAATTGTGTCACCGGCATGAAGAGGCCTTCCGTCACCGGCAAGTCCGCCCAGCTTTTCCCGCATCACGGTGCACACAGAACCGGCTATTTCAGGTATCTGCCAGTCGCCCTGAACAGCGAAATAGCAACGTTGACCTGCAAGCTGCTGCGAAATCTGAACGTCGTCTCCGGCGCTGAGGTTAATTGTGGCCAGTTCAGAAGCAGGTTCACCGTTCACGGCAAGTGAAACAGCAGGGCCGCAAACAGCCATAGTGGCTGAATGCTCAAATCTGATGTGTACATCACCGGCAATTTCAATGCAAGGATTGCCTTCAGGATTGCCAGAAAGCCAGTTTGCAAAGTTAAAAGCTTCGACGTCTAAAGGACCTGAGCCGCTAAAACCCTGCTCCTGCATCCCTGTTCTGCCGGCATCAACGATTAAACTGATGAATCCCGGATTGATAATAGTAAAGGATATTGTCATGCCTTCACCTGCTCCAGGTATTCCCGCTCATCAATTTCATAGAACTCTACTTCGTCGCCGGCCTGCAAGAGGGCCGGCTGCGCACTGGCAGGATAAAATAAAGTTAACGGACTGAGTCCCAGTAACTGCCAGCCGCCGGGCGATACTTGCGGATACACTGCAGCCTGACGGTCGGCCAGTGCAACCGCACCGGCGGGCACTTTTGTCCTCGGTGTTTTGCGGCGCGGTACCGACAGACGTTCCGGACTTTCCCCCAGATAAGCGAAACCGGGCGCAAACCCCACTGCAAACACGCGGTACACGGTTGCTGTATGCAATGCAATTATCTCACTGACCGCCAGGCCGGTGTGAGAAGCGACTTCATCGAGATCGTTCGCTTCCGGGGCACCATACCAGACAGGGATCCGGTGTCGTCGAAGGCTTTTTCCGGCTGACATCTGCGGTTGCAGTTGACGCAATAAACGATATACACCATGGCTGTCAGTTATCTTTGCATCGAACAAAATTAGCAGGGAGTCATAGGACGGGATGGCTTCTTTTAACCAGATTGGCGGATTCGCCTTCAACGCAAGATGATAAGCGGAAACCGCAGCGTTCATTTGCGTGACATCTTTACCACCGAAGTACAATATGAGACCGTCCATGCCGGCAAAGGCAATGTGACGGACATTGTCAAAGGGTTGCATGATTCAGCATTTCTCTGAATGATTTTGCCATCGCCACTGCGCCGGGTGAATCGCCGTGCACACAAAGGGTGTCTACCTGCAACGACAGCGTTTTACCGCCACTGGTTATAATCGTACCGTGTTCCAGTAATCCCTGTACCTGCGCGGTGGCCTGATCATGATTCAGCACCGCACCGGCGTGTTGCCTCGACATTAAATAGCCGTCATCGGTGTACCGGCGATCAGCAAAGGCTTCAAATTGAAGCCGGAGCCCGTAAACCTCAGCTTCTGCAATAAGTTTGTCGCTGTCAGGATGAGCCTGAATCATCAGACTGAGCGCTCCCTGCCCCGCTTCTGCCACGGCTTTCATGACGGTCTGGCGCAGCGCCCTGTCCTGCATTAAATCGTTATACAGCGCTCCGTGAGGTTTAACGTAGGACACCTCTACCTGCTGAATTCGGGCAATGCCGGTCAATGCTGCAATCTGGTATTGCAGGCAGGCTGTCAGCTCATCATCCGCCATTTTCATTGAACGCCGGCCGAAGCCCTGCAGATCCGGATAAGACGGATGAGCCCCCGTGGCCACACCCGCTGCTTTAGCCAGTGCGACAGCTTTACGCATTACCAGCGGATCACCGGCGTGAAAGCCACAGGCAATGTTCGCCTGATCGATATACTGCATAATGTCGCCGTCGACAGGCATATGCCAGGCACCGAAACTTTCACCAAGATCGCAATTCAACTTCATAATGGTTTAGCTCATTCTCACAATTGGTTATCATGTTACCTGTATTTACTTTCACAGTCAGTCCTGATGATACACATTGGCAAAATCAATACCCTTCAAGTCGGTGAATCACTGCCTTTTGGCTTTCACCTCTCCAGTGGCGATGATAACGATCCACTGGTACTGCTAACCCATGAAAATATGGCCGCGCTGCCGGAAAAAGTGAAAACCGGAGATACGCTGGATATTTTTGTCGGCATTGATGAAACCGGAAATCTTGAAGCCTGGCCGCAAACACCGGTAGCGCAGGCTGGTGATACCGTGGTGCTTAAAGCAACCGGCGCGACAAACTTCGGTGCGTTTTTTGACTGGGGCGGTCAACGGGATCTGCTTGTCCCTGCGGGCATGCAGGACGGACCGGTCAATGAAGGCATGCGTTATGTTGTCCATATTTATCACGATGAAAGTACCGGCCGCGTCCTGGGCGCCACCCGGCTCCACCGTTTCATTAAGGAATCGTCAGATACATTGAAAGCCGGCGACGGGGTTGAATGCCTGGTGTATTCAAAAACGGAACTGGGTTTTAAAGTCGTCATTAATGGTGAGGCACTGGGACTGATTTTTCACAGTGATGCATTTAAGTCATTAAAAACCGGTCAGCGACTGGATGCTGTCATTAAGACCATCCGCGAGGACGGCAAAATTGATGTAGCCCTTCAACGTACCGACAAAATCGGCCGGAAAACACTGGAAGAAGCTATTCTGGAAGATCTGGAAGCGCATGGCGGTGTTTCTATCTTAACCGATAAAAGCAAACCGGAAGATATTTACGCCCACTTTAATGTCAGTAAAGCGGCATATAAAAAAGCATTGGGTGCGTTATATAAACAACGCAAAATTACCATCACGAAAGATGCAGTAAAACTGAATTAACAGGAATAACATGAAAGCAAAAGTTGTATGGGATAACGATCTCACTTTTACCGGTACCACAGATTCCGGCTACAAAACCGTGATGGACGGCAACGGACAGGCCATCTCTCCCATGGAATCCGTGCTGATTGCAGCCGGGAGTTGCTCCAGTATCGATGTGGTGGATATTTTGAAAAAAGGCCGGTTCGACATTTCCCATTGTGAATGTGAACTGGTAGCAGAGCGCGCAGAAAACCCGCCCAGAGTTTTCACTAAAATTGTTGCCTGTTATAAAGTAAAAGGCGAAGGTTTATCTGAAAAAGCCGTTGCCAGAGCCGTACAACTGTCAGCAGAAAAATACTGTTCAGTGATGTTAATGCTGGCAGGTAATGTAGAGATCGAAACCCGCTTCGAAATTCTGTGACCTGGATATTCTTTACCGTTGGCGCGGTAATCCTGCAAACATTCAGAAACGCCTTTCAAAGTAAACTCAGCCAGCACGTCAACACCTCAGGTGTGACGCTGGCCCGTTTTCTTTTTGCTCCGCCAATCGCTCTCGCCTATCTGATTACGCTTTATCAGTTTTATCCTGTGGGCATACCGGCATTTGACAGCACTTTTATCGCCTATATTCTGGTGTCCGCAGTCATGCAAATTGTGGCCACATCCCTTATGGTGGTGTTGTTTAAGCAAAAAAATTTCGCTGTGGGTGCAGGACTGGCAAAAAGCGAGGCGCTGGTTGCCGCGGTTTTAGGCACGCTTTTCTTCGGTAGTCAGCTTACCTCTTTTGGCTGGCTGGGGATCATTATCGGGGCGGTTGCGGTATTTGTACTGAGTGGTGCAACGCGCAAAGGCGAACTCAGCCTGAAAACCATACTGACCGGACTCGCCTGCGGAGGCAGTTTTGCACTGACCTCGCTGTTTATCCGCGAGGCGGCCAATCAGCTTTCTGTTCCCTTCCCGGTGAATACTGCCTGGGGACTGCTGTGGGTTCTGTGCATTCAGACACTGATCCTCTGTGTTTATATTTCTATAAAAGAGCCCTACGTATTCCGGCAACTTCGCCGTCAGCCGGCACTGACGCTGGCTGCCAGTACCACCAGCTGTTTTGGTTCAGTTTGCTGGTTCAGTGCTATGACTATACAGTATGTGGCCTATGTAAAAACACTGGGACAGATAGAAGTGCTGACCACCATGGTCATTTCGGCGGTGATGCTGAAAACACCGGTCAAAGGTCACGAAGTGACTGGCCTGGTGCTTATTGCTATAGCTGCAATATGTGTGATGTGGAGCTGACGACCGGCTTCATTCTTCCCTTTTTGAAGCCCTGATGTCAGTCCGCTCAGAAGCCTCTCAATTATTTTGCTTAACACTGATTTTAACACCAGTAATTAGTGGTTTTGACTAATACTTGTGTATCTCGCCAACTCCCCTCCTCTCACCAAAAACACTAACCTGTTGAATATAATAACAATTATACGAAAGTTGTAGAGTGGCATGGTCAATGCTGTTACGGGGTATAACTTATAACAGTACTCACTACGGGCTTTGACCATGGAAACCAGAACACCTTTATTACTCGCAGCAACCTTTTCACTTGGCTTACTCAGCACGACCCTTGCCGGTTGCGGCAATGCCGGCGCCACGGATGAAGAAAAGGAAGAGGCCGTTATCATTACTATTCCTGTTGAAGCGATAACCATTCAGCGGGGTGAAATTTCGTCAAATTATGCAACCACCGCTATTTTAGAAGCGCAGGAAGAAGCGTTCGTTGTCGCCAGAGCATCCGGCATCATCGAACATATCCTGGTTGAAGAAGGTGACTATGTTGAAAAAGGTCAGATCCTGGCGCAACTTGATAAACGACGTTATGAACTGAACCTGCAAAAAGCAAGAGCTGACTTAGCCGGTATTGAGCAGGAACTGGCGAAAATGAATAAGGTATATTCCCGCAAACTGATCAGTGACGATGCGTTTGAGAAGCTGACCGCTCAGTTTGAGTCTGTACAGGCGAATGTTGAACTGGCCGAACTGGATCTGAAAGAAACGACCATCACCGCCCCTATCAGTGGCTATATTGCAGAGCGTAATGCCAAAGTTGGTAACCTGACTGAATCCTTCCAGCGCGAACGTATGTTTCATATTGTCCAGCAGAAATCCCTGCAAGGTATTGTCTATCTGCCCGAGAGTGAACTTTCTCAAATCCGCAATAATCAGCAGGCTACACTGACTATCCCCGCACTGAACCACCGCAAAGTTACTGCCCGCGTAGCACGTATAAGCCCTGTCATTGATGCCACAACCGGCACATTTAAAGTGACTCTGAACGTACCCAATGACGAAGAAAGACTGAAAGCCGGTATGTTCAGTGAAGTTGCCCTGAATTATGACACTCACAGTGATACGCCGCTTTTGCCTCGCTCTGCACTGGTGAGTATTGATAACGAGAGCAATGTATTTGTTGTCCGTGACGGAAAAGCATTAAAAGTGCCTGTGACGCTGGGCTTTGAAGATGCCGGCATGGTGGAAATTATCAGCGGCCTCACCGGCAACGAAACCGTTGTCACCGTTGGCCACCAGAATCTTAAAGATCAAACCCCTGTAGACGTTGTTAACAGCTGATTTTACGCGCAAAGGAACTGACAATGAGTATTGTAAAATTAGCGGTTAGACGTCCGGTCGCCATCGCCATGTTTACTGCTGCCATTCTGCTTTTTGGTATGGTGTCACTGAGCAGACTGTCGGTGAATCTGTTACCTGAACTGTCCTACCCGACACTTACAATCCGCACTGACTACGAAGGTGCTGCGCCTGCGGAACTCGAACAACTGGTGAGTAAGCCGGTAGAGGAAGCGGTAGGTGTGGTAAAAGGCGTCAAAAGCGTTAAATCAATTTCCAGAGCTGGTCAGTCTGATGTGGTACTGCAGTTTGCCTGGGGTACTGACATGGACTTTGCCAGCCTGGAAGTACGGGAAAAGCTGGATATTCTGCAACTGCCACTGGATGTGGACAAACCCCGGCTTTTAAAGTTTAACCCCTCTATGGATCCGGTGATGAAACTGGGCCTGTCGCTGACACCGGACGCCCTTTCAAGTGATCCCCGCCTGGCAGCGGAACAAATGAAGACACTGCGCTTATTTGCAGAAGAGCAGATAAAGCGCAAACTGGAGTCTGTTGAAGGTGTTGCCTCTGTGCGGCTGGGCGGCGGACTTGAAAACGAAATTCAGGTACTGGTTGATCCCCGGAAAGCCAGTCAGCTGGGTGTCAGTATGAGCACCATTATCACCCGCTTACAGGAAGAGAATGTCAATGCCGCAGGAGGCCGGCTGGATGACGGCACGCAGGCATTTCTGGTGCGCACACTCAACGAATTTGAATCCCTGAAAGATATCGAAAATGTGTATATCAGCCGGTTTGAAGGCAAAAATGTTCAGTTAAAAGACGTGGCCAGCGTCAGTAATCTGTACAAAGAAAGAGATGCTGTCACCCGTTTTAACGGCACGGAAGGCACAGAGATAGCCATCTATAAAGAAGGCGATGCGAACTCTGTGGATGTGGCTACACGGGTTCTGACCGAAATTGATGCGTTGTCCGGAGCGCTGCCCGCACAATATCATCTTGAAACCATTTACAACCAGAGCACCTTTATTAAGCAGGCCATCGACGATGTTAAAACGTCAGCGATGATCGGCGGCTTGCTGGCAATGCTGGTGATTTACCTGTTTCTGCGGGATTTCAGCACTACGCTAATCATCTCGGTTTCCATTCCAGTTTCCGTCATAGCCACCTTTAATCTGATGTATGGTAATGACATCAGCCTGAATATCATGAGTTTAGGTGGTATTGCGCTGGCAGTAGGTCTGCTTGTGGATAACAGCATTGTGGTGCTGGAGAATATCGACAGACACCGCAAACTCACGAACGGTAACAAAGCCCTGGCGGCAGAGCGCGGTACAGAAGAAGTGACCGGTGCGATTATTGCCTCCACACTCACCACGATGGCGGTGTTTGTGCCTCTGATATTTGTTGAAGGTATCGCCGGGCAGTTGTTCCGTGATCAGGCGATGACCGTGTCATTTGCCCTCGCGGCTTCTCTGGTCGTGGCTCTGACACTGATCCCTGCTCTTGCAGCACGCAGCCGCCGCACAGAACCTGCTCACACGGAGACTTTCAGCCAGCCCGTCGTGCCCTCATCTGCACATCCTGCCCTGCGCGGCCTTAAAGCAATTCTCACATTTCCGTTCCGGTTGCTGTTTATTTACTTACCTCAGGCATTATTCACTGTTATTTTTGCTCTGTGGAAGGCTTTATCAGTATGCTTTGGCGTGCTGTTCCGTCCGCTCACCGCACTGGTAGCAGCAGGCTTCAGTTTGCTGGAAAAAGGCTATGATAAAGCAATACGCGGTGCCCTCTCACAACGGGCCATAGTCCTTGTTATTGCCCTTGCCATTACTGCCAGTTCTGTACTGTTATTGCCACGCCTTGGAATGGAACTTATTCCGAAACTCACTCAGGGAGAGTTTTACGTCGAAGTCACCCTGCCGGCGGGTACCCGCGTTCAGCATACCGACGCCTTACTGGCCCGGCTGGCTGAGGTCACCAATGCCCGGGCCGGCGTGGAACGAAGCTATTCACTGGCCGGAACCGGCAGTTTACTCAGCGCAGCCCCGGGACAGGGTGGTGATCACTGGGGTCAGTTAAATGTTGTTATGAAGCCCGGTGCAGGCACTGATGACATGGAAGAAGTAAAAACAGCTATGCGGCAATTTCTGTCATCGCAGGCCGGCGTACAAAGTCAGTTTGGCGAACCTGAGTTATTCAGTTTTGCAGCCCCGTTGCAGATCCAGTTGCAGGGCTATGATTTAAACCAGTTACAACAATACAGCCGTTCGATTATGTTAAAGCTTGAGCAAAACCGGCGCTTTACTGACATCACCACAACACTGCAGGCCGGTAATCCCGAGCTTAAAATAGCCTTTAATAATGCCGCACTTGCCAGACTGGGCCTTGACGCAAAGCAGGTTTCGGATGTTGTTGCAGCACAAGTTGGCGGTAAGGTGGCAACTCAATACTCTATGGATGACAGAAAGGTCGACATTCTGGTACGTAATCAGTTGCAACAACGGGATAATGTTAACGACGTCAAACAAATTATCGTCAATCCGGACAGTGATTTCCCTGTACCGCTATCCGCTGTTGCTGATGTGTTTATGAGTACGGGACCGTCTGAGATTACCCGTGAAGACCAGCAACGTGTGGTGCTTATTAACGCTAACCTTGCTTACGGCGATCTGGCTGAAGCCGTGGAAGAAGCGCAGGCAGCACTGGCATCAATCCGTTTCCCCCTGTCATTAAAAGCGGTAGTGGCCGGGCAGAGCGAGGATATGCAGGAAAGCTTTGCGTCACTGCAGTTTGCTTTAGCCCTTGCTGTTTTTATGGTCTATCTGGTGATGGCGTCTCAGTTTGAATCACTGTTACATCCCCTGCTTATTTTGTTTGCCGTGCCACTTGCCGGTGCAGGCTCTGTGTTCGGGCTCTGGCTCACTGACACACATATCTCTGTAGTGGTATTTATCGGTCTTATCATGTTGTGCGGGATTGTTGTGAATAATGCCATTGTGCTTATCGACCGCATTAATCAGCTCAGGGCTGCCGGCATGGAAAAAAATGCAGCGATTATCGATGCAGGGAAAAGCCGTCTACGCCCGATTGTGATGACAACCCTTACCACTATTCTCGGCCTGTTACCCATGGCAATTGGTTTCGGCGATGGTGCAGAAGTGCGTACGCCCATGGCGGTCACTGTGATATCAGGATTAATCTTTGCCACTCTGCTGACACTGGTACTTATCCCGGTACTGTACAGCTTATTTGATACGAAAGAATTTGCGGCCCGTCCGGCACTTTCAGAGGAAGAAAACGGAGAACGCACTTATGGATAATCACGCTTCTGCCGGTGCTGCCCGTCTGGCACGGTTTGCTTTGACCCACCCGGTTACCGTTTGCATGTGCTTTTTGTCCATGTTGCTGTTCGGCGTTATGGCATCCCGGTTATTACCCCTGGAGAAATTTCCCGGAATCGATATTCCTGAGATAGTGGTTGAAGTGCCATACCGTGACGCCACCCCATCTGAAGTTGAGCGCATGATAACCCGTCCGGTAGAAGAAGTACTCGCTACCATGTCAGGAATCAAACGCCTGCAGGCCACATCCATGGAAGACCGGGCGCAAATTTTCATCGAGTTTGACTGGGATGAAAATATCAAAGCCAAGAGCATTGAAGCCAGAGAGAAAATCGACGCTATCCGCCACGAATTACCGGATGATGTTGAACGGGTACTGGTTTACAAATTCAATACCAACGACATGCCAGTATTTCAGTTAAGGGTATCCAGTGCACGGGATTTAAGTAACGCTTATGACTTACTGGAAAGAAACCTTAAGCGCCCGCTGGAACGGGTACCGGGCGTCTCGAAAGTGGAACTTTACGGCGTGTTGAAAAAGCAGATTGTCATCCGCTTAGATCCGCAACAACTCAGTGCACTTAAAATCGATACAGCCAAACTGAGTCAGCGGCTGAGACAAGCTAATTTTTCAGCGTCGGCGGGAGCACTTGGTACTGAAAATAAAATTATTATCAATCCGGCCGGAGAATTCACTGATATTACCGACTTTGAAAATCTGATTGTGAGACCGGGGATCCGGCTAAAAGACATTGCTACCGTGAGTTGGGAAAGTCCGGAACGCAATGAAGGCCGTCATCTGGACCGTACTTACGCGGTTGGCTTCAATGTATTTCGTGAATCAGGCAGTAATCTGGTTGAAGTAGCAGACAAAGTCATGGCGGTAATTAAAAAAGCAGAGTCAGACCCTGAATTTAACGGAATCAACCTGTTTGTGATGGATGACACCGCGAAAAGTGTCAGTTCGTCGCTGGGCGATCTGATCATGGCAGGTTTACTTGGGGCGCTGTTGTCTGTGGCTGTGCTTTATGTATTTTTACGTCAATTATCCACCACTTTCATTGTTGTCCTCTCGGTGCCCTTCTCTATCTGTATTACCCTTGGCGTCATGTACCTGATGGGCTATTCCCTGAATATCCTGTCCCTGATGGGCCTGATGCTGGCGGTAGGCATGCTGGTGGATAACGCGGTGGTTGTCACAGAAAGTATTTTTCAGGCCCGTCAGAGTGACAGCAACGCGGTGCGTGCCACACAGACTGGCATCAATAAAGTAAGCCTTGCGGTTATAGCCGGCACGGCCACGACAGCTATCGTGTTTCTGCCTAACATTGTGGGCGTCAAAATTGATATCACGGTATTTCTGGAGCACGTGGCCATTGCCATCTGTATTTCACTGTTTGCCTCTTTGCTGCTGTCGCAGACGTTGATCCCCTTGCTGGTTTCAAAAGTGAAAGTACCGGTGGAAAAGAAGTTAATCCAACCCGGCTATATTACCCGCTACGGACGGTTGCTTAACTGGTCACTGGCACATCAGAAAACAACCGGATTTCTGGCGTTACTGATATTACTCAGCGCAACCATACCACTGAGCCAGATCAGCGGAGATGATGAAGGGAATAATGATAATGAGCGTATCTGGCTTGAATACCACATCACGCAAAATTACAGCCTTGAAGAGGTGGAATCTACCGTTAATAAAATGGAAGCATTTCTGTATGAAAATCAGCAGGCTTTTCATATTAAACAGGTTTATACCTATTTCGAAGCCGGTCATGCGGTATCAGGGATCACATTGAATGATGAACTACCTGTACCGGTATCAGAAATTAAAGAGGCTATCCGCGAAAAAATGCCACAATTTGCCAGAGCCCGTCCGTCGTTCCAGTGGGACAGCGGCAACGGTGGCGGTGTCCGTCTGACATTACTGGGAGAGTCTTCTACCCGCCTTCGGGAACTCGCTGATGCACTGGTGCCGGTTCTGGCCAGCATCGACGGACTGGAGGACGTAAAAGCCGACGTGGGCAGTGAAAAACAGGAATTTCAGATCACTATTGATCGTGAAAAGGCCTGGCGGGCCGGAGTCAAGCCTGACGACATTGCCGGCCTGGTAGGCACTGCGCTGCGGGGCATAAATCTGCGCACATTCCGCTACGGTGAGTCCGGCGAAACCGGTGTGAGACTGCTGTATGGCGAAACGGAACAGGCATCACTGCAAACCCTCAAAAGTCTGGTTGTGAGTCATGTTGATAACCGCCCTGTTACCTTAGATATGATTGCCGGTATTACGGTAAAACCTCAGTTGTCCGAAATTCGCCGGTTCTACCGCCAGACCGCACTGTCTGTGGGAGCTAACCTTGCTGAAGATGTGACCGTGGAGCAGGCAAGAGAACGGATAGAAAATGCCATGGCGTATGTTGCTTTACCAGAAGGCTACCAGTGGACTCTGGATGGCAGTTTCCGCCGGCAGGATGAGGCTTTCGCGGTCATGCAGATGAATATGTTGCTGGCTGTCTGCATGATTTATATCGTCATGGCTGCACTGTTTGAATCACTGTTGTTACCTGCCGCAGTGATCACATCACTCTTATTCTCGTTCACCGGCGTATTCTGGGCGTTTTTTGTGACCGGTACGTCGATGTCGGTAATGGGGATGATAGGCATGCTGATCCTGATGGGTATAGTGGTCAACAATGGCATTGTACTGGTCGACAGGATCAATCAGCTGGTAAATGAAAATGTCCCGTTGTACCGTGCAGTAACAGAAGGGTGTATGTCACGCATCAGGCCGGTGCTTATGACCGTGGCAACAACCGTACTGGGATTGGTGCCTCTGGCTGCAGGCAGCACAAAAATAGGCGGAGACGGGCCGGCATATTCACCTATGGCCATTGCGATAATCGGAGGACTGCTATTCTCAACACTAACCAGCCTGGTACTGGTACCTATGGCTTACGTGGCTTTACTGAGATTGCGGTTTAACGTGGTAAAAATGATGACGAAAAGCAGGGAATCAGTGAATCGTCGTTTTCAGGCGGGAAGAGAATAACGGTAGCCATTGACCAGGGTGGGAGCATCCATAATTGCTATGGCGTCCACCCTGCTCTTTAGCCAACCCACGCTTAGCTGCGTGAAGTCAGGAATTCATGTACGTCTGATGCTTCACGTTGTACAGAGAAGTCAACCAGAGTAGAACCGTTGCAAGTCAAACCGTCTTCAGCAGTCAGCATACGCAGAACTTCACGCTCAGTAGCAGCGATACGACCAACGTTACGGCTCAGGTTAACACGCAGTGCACGTACATCGTCAGTAGCAACAGCTTTACAGAAACCGGCGAATTGAGTGTCACCGATAAAACGGTATTCTTTATCAGCAGCAAAAGCAGGTGCAGAAACAGCAGCAACGCTCAGTACAGCAGCAAGAGTTTTAGTGATAGCTTTCATAATTCATTTCCTCAAAGTTTGGCGAACTTATTGTTTTTGTCTTCAGAACCCTGTGCCCTGTCGACGTATATATTTATCCTACAAAATCCGCGTAAATGCTGTTGTATTATTGTTTCAGGTGGGTAACAGTTTGGTAAAAGGCAATGAATCAGCTTTGTTACATTTGCAAAGTATTGATTTTTATTGATTATTTCTTATCATATATTTCATTATGGAATAAGTAATGATTACATAATGAGATATGAGTCTAAAAAATAAGCTTGGAACAGCGAAATTTAAACCACTTTTTCTGAAAGTTTAACAAAGTTTCACATGTAAAAGACGATTTAACGGCACAAAACAGCCTTAATTCTGTAATTAAATTACATTTCAACCCCTACTTTTGACTACATACGCCAGAAAAAATGCTCATTATTTACGCATAAAAATGTATAAAGCCGGCTAAATATTTACAGTTATCTGCCAACTGCCGCCACTAGCCGGCATTAAAAATACAGTAGCAACATGTGCTTTTTAAAAAATACTCATCATAAGATGAGTAAAAAGAATGCAACGGATCGCGAAGAAACCTCTCATTTAATAAGAATAGCGGAACGACTTCCTCCCTTATCACCATAAAATGATGATAAAGATAACAAAATCCTCTTAACAGACACCCAGCCGATGCGATACTCTGTCAGCCCTTTTACGCTGATAGATTAGAAGACCTGATGAAACCTGTAGAACGCTCTCACAAACTGGATAATGTATGTTACGACATCCGGGGTCCTATTGCGGCGCAAGCACGCAAGATGGAAGATGAGGGACATCGAATTCTGAAACTGAATATCGGGAATCCGGCGCCTTTCGGCTTTGAAGCGCCTGACGATATTCTGAAAGATGTTATTTATAATCTGCCCACTTCCCAGGGGTATTCAGAATCTGCAGGTATCTATGCGGCCCGTGTTGCCGTGATGCAGTACTACCAGCAAATGAACATTCCGGACATCCGCATTAATGACATCTTTATTGGCAATGGCGTCAGTGAAATGATCATGATGGCAATGCAGGCATTACTTAATACCGGCGACGAAGTGTTGATTCCAAGTCCTGATTATCCATTGTGGACAGCCGCAGTAAGCCTGTCTTCAGGAACACCTGTGCATTATCGTTGTGACGAAGAGGCAGACTGGTTTCCGGATATTGACGATATTAAAAGTAAAATCACCAGCCGAACACGGGCAATCGTCTTAATTAATCCGAACAATCCTACCGGTGCGGTCTACGACAAAACCTTATTGCAACAGGTGGTTGATGTAGCCAAAGAACACGGCCTCGTTATTTTCTCTGATGAGATCTATGACAAAATTCTCTACGACGGTCACAAGCATACCTGCATTGCTTCCCTGACTGATGAAGTGTTCTGTGTGACGCTGGGCGGTTTGTCTAAAAATTACCGTGTGGCAGGTTTCCGTGCCGGCTGGCTGGTAGTCAGCGGTAACAAGCGTATTGCTAAAGACTATATAGAAGGGATCAACATGCTTGCATCCATGCGGATGTGTGCCAATGTGCCTTGCCAGAGCGCGATTCAGACAGCGCTGGGTGGGTATCAGAGCATTAACGATCTGGTTTACGATGGTGGTCGCCTCAAAATCCAGCGGGATGTGGCTGCAGATATGCTGAACAGTATTCCCGGCATCCACTGTGTTAAACCTAAAGGGGCAATGTATTGCTTCGCCCGGGTCGACGCGAAAAAATTCAATATCAGCAATGACGAGCAGATGATTTTTGATTTGCTGAATGAAGAGAAAATTCTTCTTGTCCACGGCCGGGCATTTAACCTTCAGGAAGGCTGTTATTTCAGACTGGTATTTTTACCCCATGCTGACATCCTTAAACCTGCACTTACCCGCATCGGTTCGTTCTTCAAACATTACCGTCAGCACGGACCGGAAGTCATATAATGTCAAAGCAAAGCACGTTTTTAGCTTGGATCCTGCGTATGCCCCTGATCAAACGCTGGTCTCTGATGCATACCGTCAAAGGGGAAAACATTGCTGAACATTCCCATCAGGTTGCTGTTATCGCTCACCTGCTTGCAGTCATCCGTAAAGAACACTTTGGCGGTACGCTCAGCCCTGAACGTGCCGCGACTATTGCGCTTTACCATGAGGTCTCTGAAACGAAACTGTCAGATATTAATCATGTCACCAAATATCATAATCCCCGCATCACAAGGGAATTTAAGAAATTAGAAGACGCTTCTGAAAAAGAATGTGTCGCTTCTTTGCCTCTGGCATTACAGAAGCATTTCTCAGATTTGGTGGTACAGGCCAGTGTGGATCCTGAATATAAAACGCTGGTGAAAGCCGCCGATCTTATCTCGGCCTGGTTAAAAGCCTGCGATGAAATTGCTTTCGGTAACCGCGAGTTTATTCCCGTCCGTGACCGCCTCGACGGCATGCTTGCCCATTTTAAAGAAAAGCTGCCGGAAGTCCGTTATCTGTTCGACACATTCACAGACAATTGTCTGGTAAGCGTTGATGAACTGTCACAACAGGATATCTGACTCCCTCAGCCCTTTGTAATTCAAGGGTTTGATGCTATGTTGAACACTGAATCAACACGCATAAATGTGAGAGAGTAACTGCAATATGCCGGATTTTTCGTCAAAGTGGTGTGAAAGACGTTTGCCACGCAGTCAATCCCGGGACGGTGATCACAGAAACCCGTGGCAACGGGACAAAGCCAGAGTGCTGCATTCCGCCGCTTTCAGGCGGTTGCAGTCGAAAACACAGGTGCTGGGGGCCGGACTCAGCGACTTTTACCGCACCCGTCTTACGCACTCACTGGAAGCAGCTCAAATCGGCACCGGCATTACCGCTCAGTTACAGGGCAAGTTTCCCGGCGAAACCCGCGAGTTGCATCTCGACAGCAGCCTGATTGAAACCCTCTGTCTGGCTCATGACATCGGTCACCCTCCCTTCGGGCATGGTGGTGAAATTGCACTGAATTATATGATGCATGATCACGGCGGCTTTGAAGGAAACGGACAGACCTTCCGCATTATATGCCAGCTGGAACCCTATACTGAAGAGCACGGCATGAACCTTTGCCGCCGCAGTATTCTGGGACTGGTAAAATACCCCAATTTTATCGACACCCTTACAAACCCTGCCTGTCTCGGTACCCGGCCGGGTTCATTGAGGCAGCTTCAGGCCTCGCACTGGCACCCTCCCAAAGGGCTTTACCGTTGTGATGAAGCATTGTTTGACTGGCTGCTCGACCCTCTGGGCGATGACGAAAAAGACCGGTTCATGGCGTATGAGCACAATGAAGACAGACACGGGAAAACCCGTTACAAATCTTTTGATTGTTCCATTATGGAACTGGCGGATGATATCGCATACGGGATCCATGATCTTGAAGATGCCATCGTGATGAAAATGGTCTCGGTCAGCGCCTTTACTGAAGCCGTAACCAAACCTCTTGCAGAAATGGATGTCCCGTGGCTGTCAGCAGAGATCACATCTCTCACAAAACGCCTGTTCAGTGAGCGCCATCACGAACGGAAAAATGCCATCGGAGCACTGGTAAATAGCTTTATTACCGCGATTGTCATTGAAGAAAATCCTGTATTCAGCCATCCCCTGCTCCGTTACCAGGCCGTTATGCCTGAGCGGCATTTCAACGCCCTGGCTTTATTTAAGGATTTTGTATTTCAGAAGGTCATCAGGAAAACCGAAGTTCAGTTACTGGAGTACAAAGGTCAGCAAACAGTGATGGAACTGTTTGAAGCATTCAGTTCAGAACCGGAACGGCTGTTACCGGATAATACACGCAGCCGCTGGCTGAAAGCGCAGGAACAGGATAACGGTCACAGAGTCATTTCTGATTACATATCAGGCATGACAGATGAATTTGCCGCAAGGCTGTATGCCAGTTTGTTTTTACCCAAACAAACTGCACAATTCGACGGCTTCAGTTGAAATCCCGTAATTGCAGCAGCCTATAACCTGTAAATGAACAATATTTAATTGAAATAAAATCACTGTGACACCGGTCTTACAGATGTGTTTTTATAAAAAGGGTAGTTATGGCTCACCGCTTCAAACCATCTCAGACATTCAAAGATTGTGACGTTACTGATGAATCTGTTTACCGCGACCGCCGCAATGTGATCAAATCATTAGGCTTTGCCGGGCTGGGTGCGCTCATGTCGCAACCTGCATCAGCCTTTGGCTGGTTCACTGATGATGAAGAGAAAAAAGACACGTTCCGGACACGGCCTCTCGATTTTTCCGTGAATGATAACTTTAAACCTGATGAAGCACTCACACCGGAAGCAAAAGTAACGTCCTACAATAATTTTTACGAATTCGGCACAGACAAAAGCGATCCTGTAAATAACGCACAGCAATTCAGCACCGAACCCTGGACGTTGAAAGTAGACGGTCTGGTCGAAAAGCCTCTTACTCTCAATTACGATGATTTATTTACCCGGCTTGCGCTTGAAGAGAGAATTTACCGTTTACGCTGTGTCGAAGCCTGGTCGATGGTAATTCCCTGGACAGGATTTCAGCTAAGTCACTTGCTTGCAGAGGCGAAACCATTATCGTCGGCTAAATATGTGGCGTTCAAAACACTTTATGATCCTGAGCAGATGCCCGGCCAGCGAAGCCGCTTCACCGGAGGCGGCATTGACTACCCGTATGTAGAAGGCTTGCGTATTGACGAGGCGACGCACCCGCTAACTATGCTGGCAACCGGTGTCTATGGTAAAAGCCTGCCTCCACAAAACGGCGCGCCGGTAAGACTCGTCGTGCCCTGGAAGTACGGCTTCAAAAGTATCAAATCCATCGTCAGTATCACGTTAACAGACAAAGAGCCGCCAACAACCTGGAAACGTCTGGCCCACCGGGAATACGGCTTCTATGCGAATGTAAACCCGGCGGTTGATCATCCCAGGTGGAGTCAGGCTTCTGAAAGACGGATCACCAGTGGTGGTTTGTTTAATCAGAACCGCATCCCTACCCGCCCGTTTAACGGATACGAAGAAGTTGCATCACTGTATGCAGGTATGGATTTATCTAAGTTTTATTAGGTTTCAATGAAGAAAACGTTGTTTTCACGCCCTGTCAGGCTGACATCATTTCAGGTCAACAGTATTAAGTTTGTGATCCATGGCCTGGCATCGGGTTACCTGGCGTTGTTATTTTATGCCGGCATCAATGATCAGCTGGGTGCCGATCCGGTAAAAGCGCTGCTCCATTCCAGCGGGATTATGGCGGTGAACCTGTTACTTTTTACCCTCGCGTTGTCACAGATAGCAAGACGTCTGCCCTGCGCCGATATAATTAAACTCAGAAGAATGGCAGGGATCTATGTGTTTGTATACGCACTGGCGCATTTTCTTACCTGGCTGGCGTTTGAACTGCAGTTTGCCTTGCAGATGGCCGGCGCAGAGATCGTTGAAAGGCCTTATATACTGGTGGGTTTCGCCGCCTTATTGATCCTGCTTGCACTGACGCTCACGTCTCCGTTGTTCATCAGGAAAAAAATGAGACAGCGCTGGCAACCGCTTCACAACACCGTATGGGTGGCATTGTTTCTGGCCATTTTGCATTACACCTGGTCACTTAAAACAGGCTGGCAGGAGCCGGTGTTTTACTGGCTGGTTGCCGGTATATTGTTTAGTTTGCGCTACGTCAGGTAGACAGATGCTGGCGGGATAACAGAAAGGCTCAGAACAACATACCCTGTGTTTTATTGAATGCCGGTGGATGCCGGTGAATGCATAGTATCACCGGCACAAGGTTATTTGAGAATTACTCAGGACGAACCGCAGTCACTTCAATCTCTACCAGATAGTTAGGGTTCGCCAGACCGGCAACCTGTAAAGCTGACCTTGAAGGCAAGTTAGGCTGTTCATCTGTTCCGAAAAACTGAGTATAGCCTCGCATAAAGCCGGCAAAATCCATTTTCCCGTCCATTTCAGGATCCCCGACCAGAAATGCCTGCATCTTGATGACATCGCCCATAGTGAGCCCCAGACTTTTCAAGTTTTCGTCGATACGTTTCATGACGCTCACGGTTTGCATTTCTGTATCACCGTAGGCCTCCCTGCTGCCTTCCGGTGCGTCAGGGTTGCTTACGCCGGGTACAGACCCGCTTAAAAATACAATGGTACTGGTTGCCGGCACTTCAGAGGCGCGCAGTATGGGGAAATCTGAACCAATTAAACCATGACGTATAACAGTTTCTTTCGGGGTGGAGGTTGCTTCTGCTTCACTGCAACCTGTATTTGCAAGTACAGCACTCAGTAGTAACGGGGCAATTAATAACTTTTTCATTTACGTTTTTCCTTTTTATCTTCGGGCAATGGTTTTAACGTCTTCTGCACTCACGGTGTCAGTAAAATGGTTACCAAAGTGGGTACGTGTATAATTCACCACTTCGGCGATTTGTTCATCGGATAAATATTGTTTTAATGCGGGCATACCACCCATACCGTTGCTGACCATAAATGTGACATAGGGAGCAGCACTCAGTTTGGGATTGTTTGCCAGTGCAGGATATGCGCCTGCACCTTTGGCGCCCTGTGCATCAGGCATATGACATCCCTGACAAATAGCGTGATAAAGCTCATCTCCGGACACTTCTTCAAAATTCTTACCCTGAGAAAAACCGGCATCATCAGTAGCAAGTGCACAGCTGCTCAGAAGCAGTAAACCGGTACCGGCAACGTTAATTAATGATTTCATTGTTCTGTCCTCTCTTTCATGCAGCCGTTGTCAGTGCTTTGGCATGTAACCGTTCGATAGCGTCCCGCGCCGAAGCTATAGCCCCTTCCTGCCATGCAGGCAGATTTGAAGCATGCTCACCGGCCAGTACCAGACGACCATCTACCTGACACAGGTTTTCATAGTGTTCTTCCCGCTTTTCTTCAGTCCACACGCCATAGCATCCTTGTGTCCAGGGCACTCTGTGCCAGCCAACGGCAATGCCGTTGTCGAACTCCTGTTCGTATTGCGGATGGATCTGTTTGCCGTATTGAACGGCTTTTTTGACTCTCTCCTCCGGTGGTAACGAGGTAAATTCGAAAGCGTTCGGCCCCCATACATAGCCGCCCAGCAACACCCCTTTGCCTTTGTCACAAAACTTTGTACTGGGATAACTGATATTAGTAATGGGCAGATTGGTGTATGAAACACCGCCATAAATTGCATCGTCCTGCTCCCAGAAGCGGCGCTTAAATTCCAGGCCCACTTTCACTGACGCTGCGTAAGGCACCGAGCGGATAGCGGTTTTCATTGCATTGCTTGCTGTGACAGGGATCTGAGAAAGAATCGAGAGAGGAATTGTGCACACACACCAGTCAGCCTGTGCCTCTTTGGCAGTGCCCTGCTGGTCGTATTTCACTGTTACAACGGAGTCGCTCTGATCAACAGATGTGACTCTGGCGTTGTATTCGATAAGATCACCAACCCGTTTCTCAAAGGCTTTCGCAATACTGTCCATACCACCAACAGGCTGAAAAATACTGCTCTGGAATTCGATGTCCTGGCCATTCACTATGTATTTCCACAGTTCAGACTGCAGTAAAGCACTTTGGTCAAACAATTCGGAGGGTTCAGGTTTGGGTGACAGTCCGCCGCCCGGTGGTACTTTAAAGCCACGGCGTAAACTTGTCTCATAGGACTTTTTATAGGCAGAAGTTTTATCCAGTGCTCCCCAGTGACGAAGAGACTCAAAAAGCTTCTCTCTGTCTTCACCGCTCAATTCAGCATCAAGTGCATTCTGGTTAATGACTTTACTCAATAACTCAGCAGCATATCCCTGGTAATCAGCCTGCACTTCGCGGTAACGCTGGGGTTTACCGTTAAACGCTTTAGTTGAATGCACGTAAGCGTTGTAGTTAACCTGAATAAAAGGCTCAATAGGTACGTTAAACTCATTGATGTAAGACATCACATGATGGTGATGGTAGGGCACACGCCAGGGACCCGGATTGATGTAATTCCCCTCAGCGAACTGACATTGCTGGGTCGCACCACCCAGTTCTGTATAAGTATCGCCACCACGGAGCGTCCAGCAACGACCACCGGCTCTGCCATTAAACTCGAGGATTTTTACCTTGTAGCCGGCTTTGCGCAGCTCATAAGCCGCTGTCATACCCGCAACACCGGCACCCAACACCAGTACAGATGCCCCTTTCTTCGTACCACTTAATTTCAATGTACCGGGCTTTGTAGATTCGGCCGCAAAACCCAGTGAACTCATGGCCTGATACATCGCGCCGGCGCCCGCTGTTTTACCAATCCACCCTAATAATGCACGGCGGCTCATACTATGACTGCTCAACGACTGCCCTCCTTGTACTTAATGAAATATCGACAGATACGCATATATTGCACTGTAAGTACCACATTGAGCTGAGCAGGGTTAAACAGTCAAAAAATACGATAATCCGCTGAACCGGCCACAATATGTTATTTATATGTGAATCTTAGTTCGTTTATTGCTCAAACTCAGGACGCCTGTTGCCCTATTAAGATGCATTCGATGCACCAATGTTAAAAGTGTTAACGACTTCAGCCCACGCTACTGCTGGCTTGCTGTCCAAATCTGTTGTGTTGCGCTGCTTTTTTATGCAAAAAAATACTTGCACAAGTCTTCATTCTGAAATACTGTATACCCATACACTGTATAAACGAACAGGGATTACCATGACTCATTCAAACAACGTCGTTCAACTCAGCTTTGCCTTTGATGGCGCGCCCCGTGAAGTTTCACGTCCCCGTGGCTGGTCGTACTTAATTGCAGAATCGGTAGCCTTTAAAAAAGATGTGCCACACAGTATCCGTATGCAGAAACCTTCGGAAGAAGATGTACCAGGATGGATTTCAAGGCTCATCATGTCTGGTCAGTGCAAAACGATATATGTAGAGAATCTGGCTCTGGACGATCAGCAACGGGTGGTAATTCAACAATTATGTCGCCGTTATGCCGTTTCAGTTGTGAATCTGCGGGTTACCAACGATGAACAAAACAGCGAAATGAAGAATGTGGTTACCGGGCCTTGGTGATAGCCCTGTACAAAGGTACACTGCCCCGAAAAAGTTTAACGGGCATAATAATGCAGTGTTATTGCAATAGCGGTAAAGACAGAAATCAGTGTTGCGGGCCATTGCTGGCTGGCCAGCAAGAGGCGACTTCACCGGAACAACTGATGCGTTCGAGATACTCCGCGTATGTCAGCAAAAATTATGAATACGTACTCAAAACCTATACAGCTTCAAAGCGGGCAGATTTGACAGTCAGTGCTCTTGAAGAAAGTGCATCCGGCACGACCTGGCTCCATCTTGATGTATTGCAAACAAATACAAACCATGTGGAATTCAGAGCGTGGTATGCTGAGAGGCGGAAAACCGGTGTTCTCCATGAAACATCACTGTTCCTGGAAGAAAACAATTGCTGGCGCTATGACAGCGGAAAATTGCATGATGATACCGGCACCGTAAAAATTAGCAGAAACGATCCCTGTTTCTGTCAGAGCGGTAAAAAATTCAAACTTTGCTGCCAGCGAAAGACAGGTTCCTGACGGAAGTGCAGCTCAGGACAATTATCAAACCATCCTGAACGACCCCACGGTTGTCACCATAAAAATGTTGTCGCCAGTTTTCCTGCAATGTGCGTTTGAAAGGCGTGCTTTGCCGGTTTCCCTGCAAGTCCGTAACATACGTGTAGGGGCAATAAATGTTCTTCACGGGGATGGCAAAATCTGGCATTCGGCGCCGTTGTTTCCCAATTGATGAGTTGATGTGAGCGCTCTCCTTCCCTGATACCGACATCAGTCATCAGTGTTTTCAGCCAGAGCTGAAAAGCATCATTCATTTCATCTGCACCGGCAACCGGTTTGAAGAACGCTTTCATATTGTGGAAGGAAAATCCTGAGCCTATCACCAGCGTTTTTGATAAATCACATTTTGCCAGTGCCTCACCCATGCGTACATGCATAGCAGCATCGAGATACTTGCTTAATGATAACTGTACGACAGGAATATCAGCCTGAGGAAACATGATTTTCAGCGGCACGAACATACCGTGATCAAACCCTCTTTCCGGTGACACTGATAATTTTATGCCGGCCGCTCTGACAGACTCTTGTAATGCTCCGGCAAATTGGGGATCCCCGGGGGCCGGATAGGTAATACTGTAAGCTTCTTCCGGAAAGCCATAATAATCATAAATTAAACCGGGTGACGGATGCCCTGTTACGCTAAAGTTACTTTCCTCCCAGTGCGCACTGATCAGGAGAATGCGCTCCGGTACCGGCAGAGAGGCAGCGATCCCGCTTAGTTGATCTACCATGCCCTGGTGAGAAGGCTCACCAAGAAGCGGAAATGGTCCGCCACCGTGAGAAAGATAAATAATATTCTGAGCAAGATTTTGCATAAAGACTCCGGGAAACAGAAACTACTATCGTGTTGACGCTTATTTTCCTATTGATCCCGCGTACTGTCTGTATGCTTAAATGAAACGGTGAAGACGATTTAATGAAATGGTGATTACCGGTTTTCAGGGAATAACAGCCCGGATTTGCCAGTCGTTATCACATCGTGTCTGGAATTCCCGATATTGAGGGTTACCTTTCAGGTTCAGGTAATCAACTGAGTCTGCCCTGAAAGCCAGCTTGCAGAAATGAGGCGGGGCTATATTCATATCACCTTCCGCCTTGAGAGGCTTTGCCGGTTGTCTGACAGAACCCGGTACACCCCACAGAAATTGCTTTTTGCCCTGTACCGACATTTCACACCATGCGCGGTGAATATCTTCCGGTGCGTTATCCGTAGTGATAATTGTAGTAGTGCAATTTAAACGGTATTGCTCTCTGCTGCCGGTAAAGTACCAGCAAATAGCAGCATTGGCATTCGCTTTAAGCGCGTCAGCTTTTGCAGTTCTCAGATCAGACACCGCGTAAATAATCCCTTCATCACTATCGAGCTGCCGGAAAACCAGCGTGCGGTTTTCAGGCAAGCCGTCCTTATTGCAGGTGGCAACCTGCATGAAGCGGCTTTCAGGTGAATCTTTACCGGCCTGTAAGCTTTTCAAAAGCCGCTCAGTCCAGATAAGGGGTTTATTGTCTGACATGACTGAATAAGGTGTAAAAGTTTTCAGTGGTCTGTCTTGCCAGTTCTTCCACGGTTACCCCTTTTACTGATGCAATAAATTCAGCCACTTCGACCACAAAGCCAGGCTGATTTTGTTTTCCCCTGTGAGGAACCGGTGCCAGCCATGGAGAATCCGTTTCTATCAACAAGCGCTCAATGGGTAACGCTTTTACCACTTCACGGAGTTCATCCGCTGAGTTAAACGTCACAATGCCAGAAATGGAAACATAAAAACCCATATCGATAGCAGCCAGGGCCATATCAAGACTTTCGGTAAAACAATGTAATACCCCTTTTGTTTCAGGATTTTTATGTTCCTTAAGCAAAGACAGCGTGTCTTCGCGGGCATCTCTGGTATGAATGATCAGCGGTTTTTTTAGGACATTCGCAACCTTGATATGATCCACAAATGAAGCGAGCTGCACTTCTTTGGTGTCAGCACTGTAAAAATAATCCAGACCCGTTTCACCAATTGCAACAACTTCAGGATTAGACGCTTTCGCCAGTAATGTGTCGTAATCACAGGCATCTTCCTGATGTAAGGGATGAACCCCGCATGAAACAGACACATCAGGAAAGTCTTTTACCGCTTCATACATGTCATCGTAGTCTTTAACAGAAACAGAGACGCACAGGAAATGCTCAACTCCCCGCTGACGGGCAAACTTCAGGGTTTCTTCCAGTCCGGCCTTGTCCATTTTTAACCGGTCCAGATGGCAATGGGAATCTACGAACAAAATTCAGTACCTTATTTATAACGGGTTAACAGAAAAAACGGCCAGTACGCCGGTGAGGATCACCGCTTTATTTACGCCGGGATGCTGCAGTTGTGCAGACGCCTGCTGACATTTTAACGACGCCCGGTAATCGTCGGAATGCAATGTGCGGATATATTTTTCATGGGCATCGCTTTGCAGCCATTTTACTACCTGAACAGCGTGCTCCTGCCATTTCACAGCCAGACTGCGGGGAGATTCTTTATTCCCCATCAAATCCGCAATCCCCTGCTGATAGCCGTTAAACGACAACCCTTCAGCACCTTCCTGCAAACTGTCCAGTACAGTATAAGGCGCATAGCCGTAGGCTTTTAAGGTTGCCGGGGTAACGTCAGTCATGCCCTGCGCGCCAAGCCAGTCGATAACGGTCTGCTCTGCCGGTAAAGGAATATCATGTTTTTCGCACCGGCTCAGAATAGTGGGTAACAGCGCCGTTTTGCGACTCGTAAGTAATAATAAATAAGTATTTACCGTCGGTTCTTCCAACGTTTTGAGTAACGCATTAGAAGCCGCTTCTGTCATGGTATCCGCGTCAGGGATCACCAGTACCTTATTGTTACCCAACTGAGCAGTCCCAGCTAACTTTTGTATGCCACCCCGCACAGCATCAACGCCGAGTTGCTTTTCACTGACAAGCTGGTGATAGTCCGGATGGTTACCGGCTTCGAAAAGCAGACAACTCTGACATTGACCACAACTTCCTTCATCTGATACCTGTTTGCACAGTAAGGTTTTTGCCAGTGCTGTAGCCAGTACGCGTTTGCCGGTACCTGCAATACCTGATAGCAATAATGCGTGATGCAGACTACGCAACCGGAGTCTGTCTGTAAAATTCAGCAACAGAGGTCGCAGCCATCCGGGCGTCATGGCAGGTTAGCCTCCAGCGTACTCAACACATCCTGATGTACGTTTTCCATAGGCTGCATGGCATCAATGAGAAACGCCGTTGGCGATTCATTTGTCAGTGACAGATATTTTTCACGGGTGCGCTCAAAAAAAGCCAGCCCGGAACGTTCGATCCGATCTAACTCTCCCCGTCCCCGCGCCCGTTGCAATCCGGTTTCCGGCTCGACATCAAGATACAAGGTGAGATCGGGACCAAAGCCCTGCAGACACAACTCCCGGAGCGCCATCAACTTATCTTCAGGGATTTGCCTGCCGCCGCCCTGGTAGGCAAGTGAACTCATATCATGACGGTCACCCAGCACCCACTCTCCTCTTTCGAGGGCCGGATGGACAACGTTAACCAGCAACTGACGGCGGGCAGCATACATCAGCATTAATTCCGTTTCTTCTGCTACCGTCTCCTGCCAGTCACCTTTAACACATTCACGGATAGCCTCAGCCATCGGCGTACCACCCGGCTCACGGGTACAAACACAGGAATGCCCGCGGCTTTCAATGAACTGTTTCACTACCTCAATAACAGAGCTTTTACCTGCTCCTTCAAGGCCCTCTATAACAATGAATTTTCCTGACATATTATTCTTTTTTGATATTCCGCTGATACTGGTTAACGGCCTCATTGTGGGCTTCCAGCGTAGATGAAAAAACATGTGTCCCGTCACCGCGGGACACAAAATAAAGCGCATCCGTCAGCGACGGATTCAGCGCCGCATCGATAGCCGCTTTACCCGGCATAGCAATAGGAGTGGGCGGTAAACCGTTTATAGTATACGTATTGTACGGTGTTTTACCCCGTAAGTGCTGACGGGTCAGATTACCGTCAAACTCATCGCCAAGACCATAAATAACGGTGGGATCGGTTTGCAGGCGCATACCATTGTCCAACCGGTTAACAAATACACCGGCAATGAGAGGCCGCTCACTGGCGACGGCAGTTTCTTTCTCAATAATTGACGCCATGATCAGCACATCGTAAGGCGTTTGATAGGGCAATGTCCCCGGGCGGTTATCCCATTGTGGCTGAATATAGCGGCTCAATGCTTCACCGGCGCGTCTGAGGATATCAGAGACAGACGTACCGGCAGTATAGTGATAGGTATCTGCCAGGAATAAACCCTCCGGCCAGGCCTGTGAATCATAACCTTCAACGGCGGCTGCCAGCCCGGACAATGCATCATCTCCGGTAACATCCTGAACCAGATTCATATCGGCTCTGAGTAAAATCAGCCACTGGCTGAGCGTCAACCCTTCCACAAGACTTATCTGAAACTGATATTCATCACCACTGGCAAACAGATACAGGGCGTCCACTGCAGACATCCCGGGCGTTAACTGATAGGTACCCGCTCTGACAGCACTGGCCTGCTGATCCAGTTTCAACCACACTTTTGCAGTAAGGAGAGGAAAAGACGCCAGGCCGTTATCGAGTAAATCGCGGACAACAGAAGTCGCAGAACTGCCCTGGGGTACGGTATACAAAACGTCATCTTCTAACGAAAGTGGTGCTGTGAGTTGTTTAACAGACCAGAAATAAGCGATGGCCAGGAAAGCAAAGCCGGCAAAAAGCACTGCAAGGATACTAATCAGGCGTTTCATGTTCCCTCTCATAAGCCTCATTCATTTGCTGCTGCAACGTCCACACCGGCCCGCAATCGAAGCGAACCTCTGCATCATCAAACTGAATACGGTTCAGCGGTACAATGTGCATCAACGCATTACATAAAAAAACCGCGCTGGCTTCTTTAAGATCTGAAATCGTAAATTTTCCTGTTATCACAGGCTTGCCGGCCTGCTCAAGGGTAGAAAGAATAAACGCCCGGTAAACACCGGCCACGCCGGCGTTATCCAGTGAGGGCGTATACCACTGACCGTCTGCATACCAGAACACATTGCTGGCACTCGCCTCTGTCACGTAGCCCTGCATATCACACACGATGGCATCATCGAGGGTAATCTGTTCTTTCACCAGCACCTGTTCGAGCCGGTTTATATGCTTGATACCTGCGAGCAAAGGTTGCAAACCCAGCGTCACCGGGCTGATGTCAGCAGCAATTCCCTGCTTCTGCCAGCAAGCATACTGAGCCGGCACAGAGAAGTCAGATAACCGCCAGACAGCAGATTGCCCTGCCGGACGCTGATAACCACGACCGCCGCAACCTGAAGAAATGTGCACTTTCAGCACGCCATCAGCCAGTTTTTCCGCTGCCGCATGCACTTGTTCAGTTAGCAAGGCCAAATCTACAGTTAATCCCAACCGGGCACTGTCGTTTTGTAAACGCTGTTTATGAAGAGACCACAGAGCAACACGGCCACAAGCCACATGCATAGTGGTAAACATGCCATCACCGTATTGAAATGCGCGGTCCTGATGTATGCCTTCAGACATAAAGAGTGTGAGTCATTGATAAAATTCAGTGCGGAAGTATACCAGCAGATGCAGGGATTTACAGTGTGCAGACGCGGCTTACAAAAACCGGAAGCGAGTTACGCATAACCAATCACTACACTTCAGATACAAAAAAGGCAGCGTGATGCTGCCTTTTCGCAATCAATTACATTAACCGTCAATACGTTTGAAGATTAATGAACCGTTAGTACCACCGAAGCCGAATGAATTACATAAGGCGTAAGGCGTATCGAATGATTTCGCTTTGTGTGCAACAAAATCAAGATCACAGCCTTCACCCGGATTGTCCAGGTTGATAGTAGGCGGCGCCATTTTGTCACGCAGTGCAAGCACGGTGAAAATAGCTTCTACCGAACCGGCAGCACCCAACAGGTGACCGGTCATTGACTTAGTCGAGCTGACCAGTAAATGATGAGCATGCTCACCGAATACCCGCTTTACTGCTGCAACTTCTGCAATGTCTCCAGCTGGTGTGGACGTACCATGAGCATTGATATAACCAATATCTTCACGGTTAACGCCGCCATCCAGTAAGGCATTTTCCATAGAACGGGCTGCGCCTTCACCATCTGCAGGAGGTGAAGTCATGTGATATGCATCACCGCTCATTCCGAAGCCTGTCAGTTCAGCATAGATTTTGGCACCACGGGCAACGGCTGATTCATAAGATTCCAGCATCATCACACCGGCACCTTCACCCATAACAAAGCCATCACGGTCTTTATCCCAAGGACGGCTGGCTTGCTGCGGCGCATCGTTGTTTGAGGACAGCGCTCTGGCTGCCGCAAAACCTGCGATACCCAGCGGGGTAATAGAGGCTTCAGCACCACCTGCAAGCATGGCGTCAGCATCGCCGTAAGCGATAGTACGCGCTGCCACACCAATATTGTGCACACCGGTTGTACAGGCCGTCACGATATTCAGGTTCGGCCCTTTCAGCCCTTCCATGATAGACAGGAAGCCGGAAATCATGTTGGTGATAGTAGAAGGCACAAAAAACGGTGAAACGCGCTTAGGACCGCTGTTCATCAGTTTAACGTGGTTCTGCTCGATTTGTTCAAGACCGCCGATACCTGAACCGATAGCCACACCTACACGGTGAGCATTCTCATCAGTAATCGCCAGACCGGAATCAGCAAGCGCCTGCTTACCCGCGGCAATGCCGAGCTGGATAAACCGGTCCATCTTTTTTGCTTCTTTCTTTTCGATGTAATCTTGCGGGTCGAAATCATCGACTTGACCGGCAAAACGAGTGGAATAGTTACTGCAATCGAATAAGGTGATGTCACCGATACCACTTTCACCTTTTAACAGGCGGCTCCACGTGTCTTCAACATTAGAAGCCAGTGGTGAAAGCATACCCATACCAGTAACTACTACGCGACGTTTTGTCACAAAAAGCCCTCGTATTGGAACTAACGTTAGATACGAAAACGGCTCTTAACAGAGCCGTTTTCGCAAAACTCAGGAACGCTTACGCGTCTTTATTTGCGTTGATGTAGTCGATAGCAGACTGAACGGTAGTGATCTTCTCTGCTTCTTCATCAGGAATTTCAGTATCGAACTCTTCTTCTAAAGCCATAACCAGCTCAACAGTGTCGAGTGAATCTGCGCCCAAATCATCAACGAAGGAAGCTTCAGCTTTTACTTCTTCTTCTTTAACGCCCAGCTGTTCTACGATGATCTTTTTTACGCGCTCTTCGATGTTACTCATAATTCTAGGTTTCCCTTAACGTCACTAGATAAAAAAGTGCCGCTAGTTTATTTTGCAAGGACTATCCTTGCAAGTACCAAGTGATGTAAATATCCTGGTCAAACCAGCAACCAACCAATTAATTCTACAATTTTTTAACACCAACACCCAAGCAAAACAAGGCTCAGGCACGAAATTGCTGCCAGATGGCAACATTAATTCATATACATTCCACCATTTACATGGATGGTTTCACCAGTGATGTACGCAGCGCCATCACTGACTAAGAAAGCAACAGTTGAAGCAATTTCTTCCGGTGCACCCAGTCTGTTTGCCGGGATGTCCTTAAAGATCGCTTCTCGCTGGTCGTCTGTCAATGCTTTCGTCATGTCTGTATCGATAAAGCCCGGAGCGACCACATTGATGGTGATACCGCGGGATGCCACTTCACGTGCCATAGATTTGGAAAATCCAATCACACCGGCTTTTGCAGCAGCATAGTTTGCCTGTCCGGCATTACCGGCACTGCCCACTACTGAACCAACATTGACGATACGACCATAACGCTTCTTCATCATACCGCGTAACACGGCTTTAGACAGCGTAAAGATAGATGACAGATTGGTATCTATAATGTCCTGCCACTCGTCATCTTTCATTCGCATTAACAGATTATCACGGGTGATACCGGCATTATTGATCAGAATATCAATAGCACCAAATTCATCAGTAACGTTCTTCAGCACGGTTTCCACCGATGCTTTGTCTGTCACATTTAATGGCAGGCCTTTACCGCCTGATGCAGCTAAATATTCAGAAATAGCAGCAGCGCCGTTTTCGCTGGTTGCTGTACCCACAACGGTTGCACCCTGCGCAGACAGTGCTTCAGCAATAGCTTTACCGATACCGCGACTTGCGCCTGTTACTAAGGCGACTTTACCTGATAACTGACTCATAATTTTCCTGATTCTGAGTAATTAAAGATCAGCCAGTGTGTCCGGCGTATTTACCGCAACACTGGTTAATGCTTTATCAATTCGTTTAGTCAGACCGGTTAATACTTTACCCGGCCCCACCTCAATAATTTTCTCTACGCCCTTCGCGGCAAGGAACTCGACGGTACGGGTCCACTGCACCGGACAGTATAACTGACGTACGAGCGCATCTTTAATGGCTTCAGCCGAAGACTCTACGCTCACATCAACATTGTTCACCACGTTAATCGCAGGTGCAGTAATGTTGATTGCAGCCAGTGCATCATCTAACTGGTCAGCAGCTGGACGCATCAGTTCGCAGTGAGACGGCACACTGACAGCCAGTGGTAACGCACGTTTTGCACCGGCGTCTTTACATGCCGTTGCAGCTTGTTCTGCGGCAGCCTTTTCACCGGCAATGACCACCTGGCCCGGCGAATTGAAGTTAACCGGAGACACAACTTCACCGGTTGCAATAGCTGTTTGCTGACAACACTCAGCAATGGTTTCATCATCCAGCCCGATAATGGCGTACATTGCCCCTGCTCCGGCCGGTACGGCCTGTTGCATGAACTGACCACGGGCTTCTACCAGCTTCACCGCGTCTTTAAATTCAATGGCTCCGGCACAAACCAGCGCTGAATATTCACCCAGACTGTGACCGGCCAGGTAATCTACCTGGATCTGCTTTTCCTGAAGAATACGCCAGATGGCAACACTGGCTGTCAGCAGCGCAGGCTGCGTGATGTGAGTCTCATTTAACTTGCCGTCGGCATCATTCTGCACCAGATCCCACAAGTCATATCCCAACTCGTCTGACGCTTCTTTAAATGTATCAATTACAACAGGGTGGCTTTCAGCCAGCTCTTTAAGCATGCCGACAGACTGGGAACCTTGTCCCGGAAATACACAAGCTGTACGAGTCATTATTGTTCCTTATTGTTATCTTTATCGTGCCGGTCTGCAGACCGGACTTAATATCTTACCAGAGCTGAAGCCCAGGCGAAGCCTCCGCCGAATGCTTCAAGAAGAAGATTCTGACCACGTTTAATACGGCCATCTCTGATAGCAGTATCCAGTGCTGTAGGCACGGTTGCAGCAGACGTGTTACCGTATTTTTCCAGAGTCAGCACAACCTGATCTAACGACATGTCCAGCTTTCTGGCAGTCGCTTTAATAATGCGGAAGTTTGCCTGGTGCGGTACCAGCCAGTCAAGATCAGATTTTGCCATATTATTGGCTGCAAGGGTTTGTTCTACAGTCTCAGACAATTTAGTGACGGCCACTTTGAAAGTCTCATTGCCTTTCATAGCACACCAGTTTTCTTCAACGGAAGATGCTACACCCCGTTGAGGATTACCGGCATAGAGTAATTCACCGTATGAACCGTCTGCGTGAATATGGGTAGACAAAATACCCGGTTCCTCACTGGCTTCAATGACCGTTGCACCTGCACCGTCGCCAAACAGAATGATTGTACCGCGGTCGGTAGGATCCATCATGCGGGTCAGACAGTCTGTACCAATAACCAGCACCCGTTTAGCCATACCAGACTTGATGTACTGATCGGCAATACTCAGGGCATAACAATAACCGGCACAGGCAGCGGCAACATCAAACGCAGGAATGCCGTTAATGTCGAGCATCGCCTGAATTTCACACGCTGTGCTGGGAAATGCATGGGCACCACTGGTGGTTGCACACACAATCATGTCGATGGACTTCGGGTCGATACCGGCAGCTTCTATAGCATGCTTACTGGCTTCAAATCCCATGGTGGCGGCTGTTTCGTCAGCACCGATAATGCGTCTTTCTTTAATCCCGGTACGTTCAGTGATCCATTCATCACTGGTATCGACCATTTTTTCCAGGTCGGCATTAGTACGCACTTCACTGGGATAATAACTTCCGGTCCCGATAATTCGTGAATAATTGCTCAAAGCTGCTCCAACAAAACCGTTTCTATTTTACTTTTTATTTTCTCAGGAATGCCCATTTTGGCTTCTTGCATTGCCTGATAAATCGCATAGTAAAAAGCGTCAGCGGAAGCGTTTCCGTGACTCTTGATGACAATGCCGCGCAATCCTATCAGACTCGCCCCGTTATACTGGTCGGGGTTCACCCTGTTGTAGATGCTTTTCAGCAGCGGCAACGCTATTCTGGCCATCAAACGGCTTAAAAGGTTCATTTGGGATTGTCGTTTTACTTCATTAATAACCAGTTTGGCTAAACCTTCGGTAGATTTAAGGGCAATATTGCCGGTAAATCCGTCGGTCACCACGACATCGGCATAATCAGTAAAAATGTCATCCCCTTCCACATAACCTATATAATTCAGTGCGCTGGCATTTCTGAACAACTGATCGGCAATCTTTACCTGCGCATTTCCTTTTATATCTTCTTCGCCTACGTTCAGTAGCGCCACTCTCGGCTTTTCAATACCGGACACTTCCTGGGCAAGTACACTGGCCATCACACCATATTGAAACAGTATTTCTGACGTACAGTTTACGTTTGCGCCAAGATCCAGCAGAAACACTTTATGGTGACTGGCCGTCGGCATAGCCGAAACAAGGGCTGGCCGGTCAATACCGGGCAATGTTTTCAGAAGATAATAAGCCATTGCCAGCAACGCGCCGGTATTTCCGGCACTGACACAGGCATCGGCCTCCCCGGATTCCACCAGTTCAATAATGCGGCGCATAGAAGATTGCTTTTTATTGCGCAATGCAAAGGCAGGCGCATCGCCCATATCAACGACATCGTCGCAATGCTCGATGGTGACTCTTGCACGTTGTTCTGGCAATAAATCAGCGACAGCAGGTTCAATGACGGACTGCTGGCCACATAAGATAAATTTGAAATCTGGATGTTGCCGGATGGCTTTGAGGGTAGCGGAAAGGATAACAGGGGGACCATGATCGCCCCCCATGATATCTAACGCAATGGTTAGCTTAGACAAAAGTTGTCACCTACTGATTAGCGGGCGATTACTTTTTTGCCTTTATAGTAACCATCTGCGGTTACGTGATGACGACGGTGTGTTTCACCCGACGTTGAATCGACAGACAAAGTCGCGCCTGTCAATGCATCGTGTGAACGACGCATACCACGCTTAGAGCGTGTTTTACGATTTTGTTGTACTGCCATAACTTACTCCTGGTCTCGCTTAAGTTCTTTCAAAACCGCGAAAGGGTTTGGTCGCTCATGTTCCGGACTGATTTTACCAAATGTCATATCATCTTTACCAAGGCCGCAATCCTCCTCTGCATGAAGGGCTACGATAGGTAATGAGATAATCAACTCGTCTTCAAATAATTGAAGTAAATCGACTTCTCCGTGGTCGTTGACCTCTACCGGTTCATAGGCTTCGGGTAATGCATCTGCCTCATCCTGATCTTGTCCCTGCACCGGACTAAAACAGAATTCGGTATGAAGTGAGTTTGGAAACTCGCCATTACACCTCTGACAGATAAGTGTTACCTGTGCGCTTAAGTGACCGTGAAAGACAGTAAGACCCTGCGCGTCTTTTTCGAACTGTACTTCTGCGTTCACCCATTCATCACAGCTGACAACAGCTTCATTCAATCGTTCCAGATCTTTACTTGCGATAACACCCCGGTAATCGGAACGTTTCACAGCGCTTTTCACCGGATCGACGGTATGAGGTAATTTCACTTTCTGCATAGGGCGCGCATATTATAGATTTGGTATCTCAGTGTCAAAAGATTAATCGCCTTTTAGCACGGATTCGACCGGTTGGCGGACAGATTGTCAGGTATTCGGGATAAAAACAGCCGGCGACTCGAAAATATCGCGGATTTATGGCTTACTCCCGCTACTATCTGGCACGCTATGTAACCGAAAGAGGAATTCATGTATACATCCCCCCGCTTTATTCTGGCCACATCTTCTGTTTACCGCCAGGCACAATTCGCTTCTCTCGGTGTTAATGCCACAATTATCGCACCGGATATAGATGAAAGCCCCTTACCGGATGAACAGCCGGGGGCACTGGCAGAAAGGCTGGCGGCAGCAAAAGCCGGTAAAGTAGCAACCGGGACGGAAAACGGAATTGTTATTGCCGGCGATCAGGTAGCTTCCCTGTCTACCGGTCCCGGCACCACAATTATACTCGGCAAGCCCGGAACTCATGAGGCTGCAACGGAACAGCTTTTATTAAGTAGCGACCGCTGCGTGACATTCTATTCTGCCCTGAGCATTATTGACGCTGCCACAAAAGAGCAGACAACAGCCACCGAAATAACAAAAGTGCATTTCCGTTCTCTCAGCAAAACACACATTGAACATTACCTGCAGGACGAAAAACCCTATGACTGCGCCGGCAGCTTTAAGTCCGAAGGTAAAGGTACCTTGCTGTTTGAACGAATTGAATCCCGTGATCCGAATGCCCTCATCGGCTTACCGGTTATGCTTTTGCGGGATATGCTTGCCGGTTACGGAATTGATTTATTGTTACTCGCCACTTCAATGACTGAGTAATAATGATTCCAGTTCCGCAATACTGTGCACAACAGCCAGCGGCGCAAACCGTTCCAGGTGAACCTGTGCATGCACTCCATAAGATACACCAATACGTGCAATACCTGCGTCCTGCGCCATTTGCATATCAAAGGTGGTATCCCCGATCATCACCGCATCCGACTTATCGACTCCGGCTTCTGCGAGCAGTTGCAGGATCATATCCGGCGACGGTTTGGACTCTGCGTCATCAGCACAACGTGAAAAGCTGAAATAGTGACCGGTATCTGTGTTCTTCCAGGCACGGTCAAGTCCCCTTCTCGCTTTACCGGTAGCAACAGCAAGCGTTCGTCCACTATTTTTTAATGAAGTGAGCATCTGCTCAGTGCCGTTAAACATAGGGCTTGGTGTCTGGTCCTGTTCAATAAACGCATTTTTATAGGCTTCAAACAGCCGGTCTGTCAGTGCTTCATCAGTGATGTTAAACAGCTTTTGAATTGCCGGACGCAGACTGATACCGATAATTCCCCCGACAGCTTCAGCCGGTGGGATCGCTACTTCGCATTGACGTGCAGCAAGCTGCATGCAATTTACAATTTTGGCCGCTGAATCCATCAACGTGCCGTCCCAGTCGAAAATAACAAATTTATACTTCATTTAACTGCTTTAGCGCTCTGGTTAGTTGTTCATCAAGGGGCGCCTGAAAACGAACTGTCTCTCCGCTGCCAGGATGTATGAACTGAATGCTGGCGGCATGCAGAAACAGACGCTTTAAATCACGGCTGCGCATAGTGTCATCGAACTGTTCATCGCCATATTTGGGATCGCAGGCAATAGGATGACCGGCATGCAAACAGTGCACACGTATTTGATGCGTTCTGCCTGTAATAGGAGATGCTTCTACCAGGGTGGCATCTTCATAGCGGGTCAGAATGCGATAGCGGGTTTCTGATGGCTTACCATTTTCATTCACGCTCACCAGCCTTTCGCCGGATTGCAGTACGTTTTTCAACAACGGCGCTTTTACTTTAAAACGGTTTTCAGGCCATTGACCGGCGACCAGTGCCTGATAGCGCTTGTCCATTTGTCCGTCACGAAGCTGGGCATGCAGATGGCGCAGTGCTGAACGTTTTTTAGCAATGATAATGCAGCCGGAAGTGTCCCGGTCGAGACGGTGCACCAGTTCCATAAACTGAGCATCGGGCCGTAGTGCCCTAAGGCCCTCAATCAAACCGAAATTCAGGCAGCTGCCACCATGCACCGCAGTGCCGGAAGGTTTGTTAATGACCAGAATGCGGTCATCCTCGAACAATATACAATGCTCAAGTTCTGCCACCTTATCCAGTTTCGGATTCGGCGTATCTTTGGGTTCTGATACCCGCACCGGCGGAATGCGGATAACATCATCAGCCTGAAGCTTATATTCCGGCTTTACTCTGCCTTTATTTACCCGCACTTCACCTTTACGCAAAATCCGGTAAATCATACTTTTCGGCACACCCTTTAACTGGGTACGCAAATAATTGTCGATGCGCTGCCCTTCGAGATCTGGCTCGATGGTAACGAAACGAACTTGTTGGGGGGTATCTTCTTTCATGGGCGGGAGTATACCTGAGCAAGTATGGATACGCTAAAGCTAAATAGCGCAAACCGGGACCATTTCAACAGACAATTGAGGGTCCTCCCGTTCTGCCGGATTGGTTAAAGAACAGCCATTCTTACGCTCGGGCCTGTCTTTTATGTAATTAATTTCTGAATATGACGTTTTTTAGTACAAAAGGGAGTTAACTTTGCTTGCTAAACCCGAAACGTTGGTGAGATAATCGCGTGTGATTTTGCAGTAAACATGCTTAAGCAAAATCCGGTTCGAACTTAATTAATGAACCATAATATTGTGCGGACAACTGAATAAACGCATTCGTCCGGTTTATAAAGGCAGCACAAAAGCCTTTAGAACGTTGCACAAACTGATGAAAATAAAGTTCGCCGTTTAGCAAACAGAATTAAATTGACCTTTGCCCCTGTAATGACGGGGGTGAAAATGAAAAAAGATAGTAAGGGCCGTCGTTCCCGACACCCCGCATTTAATTGTCCGGCTAACTGAAATGCCGGTATTTATGGGTAATACGACTAAACAACAAATCCCGCACACAGCCGTGAGGCTGGGTGACGCGTATTTGCACGTGTCATTTTGATTTTGTGTCTAAGCGGCTGTACAAAACAGAGTTAGATACAATGAAAAGAATGTTGATTAACGCAACTCAACAAGAAGAGTTGCGCGTTGCCCTGGTTGACGGGCAACGGCTGTATGATCTTGATATTGAAAGCCCGGGTCACGAACAAAAAAAGGCGAATATATACAAAGGTAAGATTACCCGCGTAGAACCCAGCCTTGAAGCTGCTTTCGTAGACTACGGCGCAGACCGTCATGGCTTCCTGCCTCTGAAAGAAATTGCCCGCACTTACTTCCCGAAAGGTTATAAATTCGAAGGCCGCCCGAACATCAAAGATGTGATTAAAGAAGGCCAGGAAGTTATTGTTCAGATTGATAAAGAAGAGCGTGGCCAGAAAGGCGCAGCCCTCACTACTTTCCTGTCACTGGCTGGTAGTTACCTGGTACTGATGCCGAATAACCCCCGCGCAGGTGGTATTTCCCGCCGCATCGAAGGTGATGAGCGAACGGATCTGAAAGATGCCCTGTCCCGCCTGGATTTACCGGACGGCATGGGTCTGATTGTCCGTACTGCTGGTGTAGGTAAATCTTACGAAGAACTGGAATGGGATTTAAAAGTACTCCTGAAGCACTGGGAAGCCATTTCAGAAGTCGCTGAAAGCCGTGCGGCGCCATTCCTTATCCATCAGGAAAGTAACGTTATTGTTCGTGCCATCCGCGACTATCTGCGCCGTGATATCGGTGAGATCCTGATTGATAAAACCAGTATCTATGAAGAAGCCCTGCAGCACATTGAACTGGTGCGTCCGGACTTTGCAAACCGTGTAAAACTGTACAAGGGTGACGTACCTCTGTTCAGTCACTACCAGATTGAAAGTCAAATCGAATCAGCTTTCCAGCGTGAAGTCCGTCTGCCTTCCGGCGGTTCAATTGTTATCGATCCTACGGAAGCATTGACATCCATCGACATTAACTCTGCCCGCGCAACAAAAGGCGGAGATATTGAAGAAACAGCCCTGAATACCAACCTTGAAGCCGCCGACGAGATTGCCCGTCAGTTGCGTCTTCGCGACTTAGGTGGTCTGGTAGTCATCGACTTTATCGATATGACACCGGTCCGTCACCAGCGCGAAGTTGAAAAACGTATGCAGGATGCTGTGCGCTCTGACCGTGCACGTGTTCAGCTGGGTCGTATCTCACGTTTCGGCTTGCTGGAAATGTCACGTCAGCGTTTACGTCCTTCTCTTGGCGAGTCAGCTCACCATGTATGTCCGCGCTGTTCCGGTCACGGTACGATACGTGGTACAGAATCCCTTGCGCTGTCGATTCTGCGGATTATCGAAGAAGAAAGCATCAAAGATAATACCGGTCAGATTGAAGCTCAGTTGCCGGTACCGGTAGCTACCTATCTGCTGAATGAAAAGCGTAAATCAATCAATGTGATCGAGAAGCGTCATAACGTTTCCCTGCTGTTGATCCCTAACCCTCACCTGGACACGCCGCATTACGAAGTTATTCGCCACCGTCCGGATGAAGTCATTTCTGATGCAAGCTATAACGTTGCCCTGAAAGAGCAGGACGAGACAGAGGCCTATCAGCCTGCTGCAGCACCGGTAAAACGTGAAGAACCTGCATTGAAAGGTCTCGTTGCGCCGACTCAGGCTCCGCCTGCTCCTGTAGCAGCGCCTGCAGCTAAAGAAGCAACTGCACCGGCAGCCACTGAAACCCTGTTCACCAAACTGGGCAAATGGATTTCTTCTGTACTTGGCGGTGAAGACAAGAAAGAAGAAGAAACAAAGACTGAAGAGAAGACGCGTAGTCCGCGTAATAATCGCAATAATGACAACCGCAACAGAAAACCACGCAACAACCGTAACCGTCGTGGTAAGCAGTCTGAGAACAGCAATGAGCGTGATGAGAGTAAGCAGACTCAGAAACGCCAGGATGATAAGCGTAACAGTCGTCCTAAGTCCCGCCGTAAGCCGCAGGAAGATAAAAAGGCCAAGCCGGAACAGCAAAATCAAAACCGTGAGGCCGAAGCGCAAACTGACAATCAGGAAGCACAGCCAGCCCGTAAGAAGCAGGTTGCCGAGCGTCGTAAGCGTCGTGACAACCGCCGCAGCGTTCGTGTAAATAAAGACGCAGCGGATAAGTCAGCGACACAACAGCCTCAGGCAGACAAATCTGACACTAAACATTCTGTGGTTGAAGTGAAAGAAGCCGTTACTGAGACTGTACAGACTTTAGCACCTTCGGATACTCAGTTTGCTACAGAAGCACCGGCCAGCAGCCCTGAGCAAAGTCAAAAAGGCTCTGGTCTGACTCAAGACAGCACGGAGCGAACTCAGGCTGACGCTGAGCAGAGCAACACCAGTAAAGCTCAGAACATTGATGTGCCTGCTTCTGCGGAAGCGGCAGAGCAAGCTGACAGTACTGCGTCTGAACAGGATGCTTCCGGCGATGAAAATGGTCAGAAGCGAGAAAGCCGTGGCCGCTCACGTCGTTCTCCGCGTCATGTACGGGCAGCGGGTCAACGCCGTAAGAAGGAGCAGTCTCCCGCCGGTGACGCAGCAGAGGACAACGCACCACAGCAAGTCAGTGATGCTTCTGAAGTTGCGGATTCTGATGCAGCTACCGGCGCAGTGCAGGATGAACTGCAATTTGATATTGCACATCCTGAAGAAGATACACAGGCTAAAAAGCCAAAATCAGCGAAGCCCCGTGTACGTGTTGACGGTGATCAGCTGACCGCTGTGCCGGCTTCTCCTGAGCAGGTTGAGATTAATCTAGCTGCCCATGCAGAATCAGAAACTGAACAGCAGAATCCTGCTCAGGAAACGGAAAATGCGACTCAGGAAGCACAGAGTTCAACTGAATCTGTAGCTGAACAGAGTACAACTGAAACAAAATCTACGGAAACGGTAGCTGAAGTTGCTGAAAAAGCAGCACCGGTATCTGAAAACTCTGTAGCTGCCACGGCAGAGAAAGAGGTGAAATCAGAAGCCGTAGCACCTGTTGCCAAACCTGCGGTTGCGAAAGCCACTTTCAGAGCAACAAGCAGCACCGGACAAAAATCAGCATCACATCCGATGGCATTGCCACCGGTTGTAGAAGCAGTGTTCAGTGATGTAACAGCAGGCGCGATGAAAGATGAAAGCCGCCCTGCACTGCTGGTGTCAGGTAAAGCAGCATCGGTATCACAGGCGACTTCATCCGCATCTGCGGCTATGACGTTACCTGCCAGTGCATCTGAAGCAGCAGTTGCTGAAGAGGCATGAGGCTGACAGCCCTGTTGAGGCTGTCAATCCCTGCACGTGATAACAAAGCCGTACCTTGAGTACGGCTTTTTTAATGGTAAAAATAATGACTGTTCTTTCACTAAGCCAATATCTCAACTGGCTGAACACTGTGTCCGGAACACAGTACACCGAAGCTTCACTCATCCAGTCATTATGGAGTGGTTACGGCGCCTGTTTCAGAGCGGTGAACAAAAATACGGGCAAACCTGTAGTGGTGAAATGTATCCGGCCCGCGAACAGCACAGCGCATCCCCGTGGCTGGCAATCAGATCACAGTCATCAGCGAAAACTCCGCTCATTTGAAGTTGAACATTATTTTTATCAGGCACTGGCTCCGCTTACGGGTTCAGCATGTAAAGTACCTGACTATCTGGGCGGTAGTGCTGAAGGCGATAACAGAATGATTATCATGGAGGACTTATCTGCCAGCGGATTCCCGTTGACAACATACTCACTGACGCTGGCGCAGGCAAAATGCGTATTGCGCTGGCTGGGCGAATTCCACGGACGTTTTATGCATTGTTCTGATGGAAAAGTATGGAAGGAAGGCACTTACTGGCATCTGGGAACAAGACAAAACGAATGGGCAGCCATGCCCGACTCTCCGTTAAAGTCTACTGCCGTGCAGATTGACGATGCCCTTAAAAATGCCCGTTTTTCTACCCTTCTTCACGGTGACGCGAAAGTGGCCAACTTCTGTTTTGATGAACAATTTGTCGATTGTGCCGCAGTTGATTTCCAGTACTGTGGTCACGGGGCGGGTATCAAAGACGTAGTGTATTTCATGGGAAGTGCACTGAGTGATGAGGATCAGAGAAACGGTAAAGAAACCTGTCTCCGGCATTATTTCTCAGCGTTAAAAGGTTCTCTTGCTAAACACTGTCCGCAAACGGATGCAGAAGCTGCGGAGGCAGAATGGCGGGGGCTTTATGATTTGGCAAATGCCGACTTCCACCGCTTTCTTGCAGGCTGGAGCCCTGAACACGTGAAAATTAACCGCGCGTTACAAGACTCCACTGATAATGCACTGGCGGGACTACAAAGCTGAAGTCCTGCCGGCGCACTACTGAACCGGTAAAATTACCAGGTCAGGTCGTCCGGGATCTCGTAGTCGGCGTACCAGTCCTCTTCGTCTTCCTGTTGACCTTCGTTGTTGCTGGTATCCAGGTCGGCACGGTAAACCACTACAGATTCATCACGCTGAGCAATTTTATCAGCAACCGGTGACGGCACCAGTTCATACGCTCCGTCGAGAGCAACCACAGCCAGACGGCCTTTCGTCACCTGCTTATGGACAGCGGCTGAAACATACATACGTTTAACCACATTTTCGTGGGTGAAGTTCAGTAAGGTATCACCGTCACGGCTTTGTTTATTCACCGTGATAAGTTGCTTGATTTGCGCAGCAACAGAGCGCTTTTCACGCTCCTGTTGCTGTTCAGCATTTAACTGACGGTCCCGCTCTTTTTTCTCAGCAGCGGCCTGTTCAGCAGCGATTTTGGCAGCATCAGCTTCTACCTGCTGATTCTTATTTTTCAGCTTTTGCTTTTTGCGCTTTTCCGCCCGGGCATTCTTTGCCGAATTTTTATCGGCCAGACCTGCCTTTAAGAGTTGATCCTGTAATGAAGCCACCTGACACCTATTTCTTTTTCTTGTCCTGGGTTACCCATTTGCCATCCTGATACCAGGACGACCACCCTGTTGATTTACCGCTGTCATTTTCAGACATAACGTATTGCTGCTTAGTTTTTCTGCTGTAACGCACAATGGCCGGATTACCTTCCGGATCCTTTTGCGGCGCATCCGCCAGATAGTAAAACTTAGGCGAAATACGATCTCTGAAACGGGCCAGTTCCTCAACCTTTGGTGCACGGGTTTCCCTTGATTTAGGGAAATTATGTGCTGCGAGGAATATACCGGAGGCACCGTCACGCAATACGAAGTGCGCATCAGACTTCTCACAGGGCAATTCAGGTAAATCCACCGGATCTTCTTTTGGTGGCGCAGCTTCGCCGTTACGCAGCAGCTTACGGGTATTCTTACATTCTTCGCTGGTGCAACCGAAGTATTTACCAAACCGGCCGTTCTTCAGCTCCATATCGCTGCCGCACTTATCACATTCGATAACCGGGCCGTCGTACCCTTTAATCTTAAATGTACCGGCTTCTACGTAAGTCCCCGGACAGGTCGGTGTGTTACCACACACATGCAGTTTACGCTTTTCATCTACCAGATAGCTGTCCATTGCCGTACCACATACGTCACAACGGCGCTTAGCCCGCAAGGCTTCGGTTTCCAGCTCTTCTTCGTTATCGACTTTCACCACTTCGTCACCCGGTGTCAGGTTCATGGTGTTGGTGCAACGCTCTTTCGGAGGCAGGTTGTAACCTGAGCATCCTAAGAATACACCGGTAGATGCGGTACGGACGTTCATTTCACGGCCACACTTGTCGCATTCAATACCAGCCGGGACCGCCTGATTGGTACGCATTCCACCTTCTTCAGCGTCCTTTTCTGCTTTCAGTAACTTGGCGTAGAAATCGTTGTAGAAACTGTCGAGAACCTGCTTCCAGTTTTTCTTACCTTCTGCAATGTCATCGAGATGCTGTTCCATATTGGCAGTGAAATCATAACTCATCAGGTCGTCGAAGTTTTCCATCAGACGATCATTAACAATTTCACCCATTTTTTCAGCATAGAAACGTTTATTTTCCAGCCGGACATAACCACGATCCTGAATCGTGGATATAATGCTGGCGTAGGTAGAAGGCCGGCCAATGCCACGTTTCTCAAGCTCTTTTACCAGTGAAGCTTCGTTAAAACGGGCCACCGGTTTTGTAAAGTGCTGTTTAGGATCCAGGGCCTGCAAATCGAGGGCTTCGCCCTGCTTCACGTCCGGCAGTAACAGTTCTTCATCACCCTTCTTACGGATTTGTGGCTGTACCTTAGTCCAACCGTCAAATTTCAGTACCCGGCCCTTCGCCACCAGTTCATAATCACCGGCAGTTACACGGATCGTAGTGGCATCATATTTTGCGTTTGTCATCTGACATGCAACAAACTGACGCCAGATCAGCTCATACAGGCGCTGTGCGTCTCTCTCCATCTCTTTAAGCGACGCTGCCTGCACATTTACGTTTGAAGGACGAATCGCTTCGTGGGCTTCCTGAGCGCCTTCTTTGCTACCGTAACGGATAGGTGAATCTGGCAGATACTTGTCACCAAAATTATCGTCGATGTAAGCACGGCAATTATCCAGCGCTTCCTGACTCAGATTCGTTGAGTCTGTACGCATATAGGTAATATGACCAGCTTCGTACAATCGCTGAGCCAGCATCATAGTTTTCTTAACACCAAAACCAAGACGTGTACTGGCCGCCTGCTGCAGAGTAGATGTAATAAACGGTGCTGACGGTTTACTTTGCGTGGGTTTAGACTCACGGCTTTCAACCACGTATTGCGCTTTTTCCAGTTCGGCCAGCGCTGCATCGGTTTCTTTCTTATTAACCGGTTTAAACGCTTTATCGCGGTAACGGTTAACCAGCATACGCAGTTGCTGTTTCGCACCTGATGTTACATCTGCATGTACGTCCCAGAATTCTTCCGGTACAAAAGCCTTAATTTCCCGCTCACGCTCGACAACCAGACGAACGGCGACTGACTGCACACGACCGGCAGACAACCCGCGGGCAATTTTCTTCCACAACAGCGGTGACACCATGAAACCCACAACGCGGTCAAGGAAACGTCTTGCCTGCTGGGCATTCACGCGATCAGTGTTAACCTCACCGGGATGAGAGAAAGCTTCCTGAATGGCGTTTTTGGTGATTTCGTTAAACACCACGCGCTGATAAGTTTTATTCTTCTCGCCAAGGAGTTCCCGCAGGTGCCATGCAATGGCTTCCCCTTCGCGGTCCAAATCCGTTGCGAGATAAACGGTGTCAGCGTCTTTTGCGAGCTTCTTCAGCTCATTGACAACTTTTTCTTTGCCCTGAAGCACCTGATAATGTGCTTTCCAGTCTGCTTCAGGGTCGACGCCCATGCGATCTACCAGTTTACGGTATTCATATTTGCGCAGATATTCTTCCCGCGCATCATCGCTTAACGTTTTCAGTTCTTTTGCCGGTTTTTTGGGCTCAACATTGCCGACCGCCTTCGTAGGCAAGTCGCGCACGTGGCCAACAGAAGATTTTACGATAAAATTTTTACCGAGATATTTATTTATCGTTTTTGCTTTTGCTGGTGACTCGACAATAACCAGTGATTTTGCCATAAAAATTGATTAAACCTGTTCGTAATCAGAGATTTAGATCATCTCATTGAATAATAAAGGGTATAAAGAAGTGATGGTGCACTACCCTTTCTTTTTTTAACATATATCTACAAAGTGAATGGAAAACAAGATCTTCTTAATAGTTATTCTGTCGCCTGCTTCAAATACCGCCACAAACCGTTCACTTTTTAATCACTCACGTTGGCAAGGCCATTAAAAACCGTATAATGCCGCCAATTCAGTGAGCAAAAAAGACGGTTTATTTGCTGCCTTCCCCTGCTTTATTTGGGTTCTTACGCTAAATTCAAGCAACGGCCGGCAGTCATTCATGATCCATTTCCAAGAGGCAATTCCATGCAGCAATTTGAAGTAAATTTTGACGGACTCGTTGGCCCTACCCATAACTATGCAGGGTTATCAACCGGAAACGTTGCATCTCAAAATAATGCCAATGCTGTCAGCAATCCTAAAGAGGCAGCAAAACAAGGTCTGGCGAAGATGAAAGCGCTGGCTGATATGGGAATGAAACAAGGTGTTTTAGCGCCGCAGGAGCGTCCTGACATCGCCATGCTGAGACGTCTGGGCTTTTCCGGTTCAGATGCACAGGTTCTTGATAAAGCTGCAAAGCAGGCGCCTCAGGTCTTTCTTGCCTGTTGCTCCGCCTCAAGCATGTGGACAGCCAATGCAGCAACGGTTTCACCCGGTGCTGACACACTGGACGGCAGAATTCATTTTACCCCGGCCAATCTGACCAATAAGTTCCACCGTTCACTTGAACCGGCGGTAACCGGTGCCATATTGCAGGCAACCTTCGATGATGACAAATACTTCGCTCACCATACTCACCTGCCCGATAACGAGCATTTCGGCGACGAAGGTGCGGCAAACCATACCAGGCTGTGTACTGAATACGGCAAAGCCGGTGTAGAGTTGTTCGTTTACGGCCGGTATGCGTTTAACCACAGTAAACCTGCACCGGTGCGTTACCCTGCAAGACAAACGTTTGAAGCCTCACAGGCTATTTCCCGCCTGCACGGTCTGAAAGATGAAAAAGTGGTGTATATCCAGCAGAATCCGGATGTGATTGATCAGGGAGTCTTCCACAACGACGTGATTTCAGTAGGTAACCAGAACGTCCTTTTCTATCATGAGCAAGCCTTTTTGAATACCGGCTCCGTACTGAAAGAAATTCGCCGCAAATTTGGTGAAAGTCCGCTGCACTTCATTGAAGTACCTACCAGTGCTGTTTCTGTAATGGACGCGGTCAGTACCTATTTGTTTAATACTCAAATCATCACCCTGCCGCAGGGTCACATGGCAATTATTGCACCGGCAGAATGTCAGGAAAACCCGGCAGTTTCTGATTATTTAAACACCCTCACAGCCATGGACACGCCGGTAAAAGAAGTGAAATACTTTGATGTTAAGCAGAGCATGCGAAACGGCGGTGGCCCGGCCTGTTTACGGTTACGCGTAGCCATGAATGAGAAAGAATTAAAGGCCGCAAACCCGCATACGCTGATGAATGACATCCTGTTTGCCCGTCTGAATCAGTGGGTGGAAAAACACTACCGTGACCGCTTGTCTGAGCAGGATTTACGGGATCCGCAGTTACTCACAGAAAGCCGTACCGCCCTGGATGAACTGACACAAATCATGAAACTCGGTTCGGTCTACCCCTTCCAGCAGGTTTAATTAATCTTACGGACAGGCAGATATGAAAAAGCCGTCACTTCAGGTGACGGCTTTTTTGTCAGAGAGCTGAATCACTCAGCATCTGTACATTGGCTACTCACTCCGAACGGACTGGAAGGTGGCTGAATATTTTCATTCGAAGCATCATCTGCAGCGATTGCAAACAGATACTTCATACTCGCACTGGCTTCACTACCTGTAGACTGTGCAAATACAGAAATCTCAGCTTCGTAAAATCCGGCATATTCTCTGGGATAACGGAGTTCCAGCGTTGCCTGCCCATTTTCATCAGTTTCGTTGATACCATCCTTGAATGTCAGTGAACCAACAATACCGGGAGTCAGGAAAGTATCGCGGTTAATGTCTTCACCATTGGAAAAGTCTGTAGTATCCGAAGCCAGGCGCTGAGCATTAAAATTACCTGAATCTAAAATACCGTTTCCGTTAATGTCTTCGTTCACACATTCAGCAGTATAGGTACCCAGAATATTCCCGTCAGAATCTACATCACGGATAACCCATACAGGGTCAACCCATACCCAGTATCCCTTGTAGAATTCACCACCATCGGCATATTTTACAGGTGTAGACGATGCTGTCAGCGACACCCCTTCAATTGGCTGTCCCACCGAATCCGTTACAAACACAGCAAACTCTTTCAGGTATGTTGTGCTATCGGGTTTTTCAATTTCATTACCGGTACCGATTGATACGTCAAATGCCCGGTTTCCTACAGTCAGTGTTACATCGCCGGTTACAGCTACATCATCAACCACTGTTGCTGTTACCATCACCGCATCTTCGCTGGTTACTGCACCGGATGTGAATACTGTTGAAGCAATACCGTTACTGTCAGTGGTTGCCTGTGACGGTGAAATGGAACCGGTACTGGTGTCGTTCACTGTAAAGCTGACAACTTTGCCTTTCACCAGGTTGCCCGCAGGGTCACGGACTATCGCAGTAATGGTACTGGTTTGTCCGTCAGGGCCAATCTGATCAGGAGACGCATCCACATAAAGGCTGTCAGCATCGGTGGCAATAAACTCTATATCAACTGTCGCACTCACTTCATTACCGTCACCGTCCACGCCGGTTGCAGTTACAGAAGATAAGCCGGCATTGGTTGACGCGATATCAAAGGACAACTCACCGTTAGCGTCGGTAGTACCGCTTTCATCGCCCGGGCGAATATCACCACGGGATGCAGTAAAAGTTACTGTTCCGCCGGCAAAAGGGGCATTGTCTTTGTTCCAGCTTACTGTCAGTGTGGTGTAATTCGCTTCTTCATAGCTATCATCCGGTGCAACAGCCACTTCTTCCGCAGGCACAGTGGTAAAGGAAAAGTCATCTTCCTGTACGGCGACTGTGAAACTGCCAATAGCATTCAACGCAGACGCTGTGACCGTGGACGAACCTGATACAGTACCGGTAAATTGGACGGTAGCCTGACCATTCGCGCCAGTTGTGACAGATGACGCTGATAATTCGCCGGATGTTGCAGCCAGTTCGATGGCCTGATTAGGAATATTTGTGCCATCCGAGTCCTGAACCCGCAAAGTAAGAGTGGTGGAATCATTAATAGTAATTGAGCGGGCACCATTAATAGTGACCTCAGTACCTGAAATCTCAATGTCGATGGTTTGCGTCAGGTCGCCGGCGGCAGCAGTCACAGTGACAATGCGGTTAGCAGCATTATTCTGACTGGTCAGTCTGGCTGTTGCCGTACCGTTTTCCAGTGTCTGGCTGTCAACCTGCTGAATTTCTACACCAGCTGAAGAAGGTGCAGAGAATGACACATCAACCCCTTCCATTAATACGCTCTGAGCATTTTTAACCAGTGCAATTAATTCAATGTCATCTGAACCGCTGGAAGCCAGTTGTACCGAAGTGGTGTACAACTCAAGAACAGCCGGCACTTCCGTGATAACAGATGCGCCTTCAGAGGAAAAAGTGGTAGAAGCAGTAGTCCCGTCAGGTAATGTAGCGGTAACTTCACCGTCACCTGAGGCACTGCCAACAGCAAGGCCGATAGTCGCCGCGCCGGTATCATCAGTGCGGGCGGTAGCCGTGTCGTTTGAGAAAGTGGCAATATTTTCATCAGATAACGTGAAATCAATCAGAGTATCGGTAAGCGGATTATCGAACTGATCTGTCACATTGACGTTGAGTGTCAGTGCATTGTCTGATGCAAGATTACGGTCAGCCTCACCCGCCTGGTTTACCAGAGTCAGCGAAATTGTGTAGACCGCGTTTTCATCCGAACTGCTGCCGGACGAAGTAAATGTCGTTGTGCCTTCAGTACCATCAGGTAAAGTGGCTGTGATCTGACCATCACCGGCCGCTGTACCAACGGTAAGATCAATAGTGGCAACACCGGCATCATCTGTACGCGCTGTGCCGGTATCATTACCGAAAACAGCCAGTTCTTCATTAGATAATGTGAAGGTAATTAAGGTGTCTGCCAGCGGCGCCCCGTCATTGTCAGTCACTGTCGCATTCAGTGTTAACGGGTTATCTGTCGCAAGATTACGGTCAGTCTCATCATTCTGGTTTACGAGAGCAAGAGAAACCGTGTAAGTTGAGTCAGTGTCGCCAGAGTCTCCTGAGCCGCTACTGCTGTCGGATTCACGCTCTAACGAGCCGCCGCCTCCGCAGGCAAATAATAAGAACAGCATACTGAACAGCGTCAGAGACTGGGAAAGTGTTTTCATAGTTGTCTTCCTGGACCTCTAGTAAATGACAATACTGAAATATTTTTCATTTCAATCTGATAAGATTCTGGCACACTAAAGCTATAACAAAATCAATAACATTGTTGTTAGGGAACCCACATGTCTCAATCTGCTAATAAGCTTAGCCTCACTGCCAGAATCTTTATCGGCATGGGCGCCGGAATCATTACCGGTTGGTTACTTCAGCTTCTTTTCGATAATAGCGGAGATTTTCGCTTTTCGATATTCGGCTTTGAATTTTCCACGTATACCTTTTTGGTAGAAGGTATATTCTCCACAATCGGTGCTATCTTCATCGCCAGCCTGAAAATGTTGGTTGTCCCGTTAGTGTTTATCTCACTTGTATGCGGTACGTGCAGTTTATCTGACCCGGGAAAACTGGGTCGTCTTGGCCTCAAATCCGTATCGTTATATATACTCACAACAGCTATCGCAATTACACTGGCCATCAGTCTGGGATTAGTTGTCAGCCCCGGCAGTAACGTATTAATGCCCACAGATGCAAGCTATGTGGCTAAAGAAGCCCCTTCCTTCTCTCAGGTTATTATTAACATGTTCCCTACCAACCCCATCAAATCCATGGCGGAAGGAAACATGCTGCAAATTATTATCTTCGCCGTGTTGTTCGGTGTAGCTATGGCGATGACCGGCGATGCCGGCAAACGTCTGGGCGCGGTATTTGAAGATTTAAATACGATTATCATGAAACTGGTTACCATTATCATGAATCTGGCGCCATACGGGGTGTTCGTATTAATGGCTAAACTGTTCAGCACCATCGGTGGTGATATGCTTGGCAGTCTCGCGAAATACTTTTTCCTCGTATTAGTCGTGCTTATTCTGCATGGTACGATTGTGTATTCAGTGCTTCTTAAAACCATGACCGGTCTGAGCCCGTTTACCCTGATTAAGAAAATGCGCGACGCCGCCCTGTTTGCCTTCACCACATCCAGTAGCAGCGCCACCTTACCGGTGACCATGGAAACTGCACGTAACAAACTGGGCGTGGGCAAATCGGTTTCTTCTTTCACGCTTCCACTGGGTTCAACCATCAACATGGATGGTACTGCCATTATGCAGGGTGTAGCCACCGTGTTTATCGCACAGGTTTATGGTGTGGATCTGACACTTGGTGATTACATTATGGTGGTCTTCACCGCCACACTGGCTTCAGTAGGTACGGCAGGTGTGCCGGGCGTAGGCCTTATAATGCTTGCTATGGTACTGCAACAGGTGAATCTGCCTGTGGAAGGTATCGGTTTGATTATCGGTGTCGACCGTTTACTGGATATGACCCGTACTGCCGTTAACATCACCGGTGACTGTATGGTTTCCTGTGTGGTGGCAAAGAGTGAGGGTGAACTGGATGAAGCGGTTTACAATGACCCGGATGCCGGCATAAATGAAGAAACGGTGGACTTCGAACACTTCGATAAAAATGCTTAAAAGAAAAAAGGTGGCCCCGGCCACCTTTTTTTATATTCACAGAGCACGCATAATTATTGTTATCCGTTCAGTGCTCTTGCCGGATCAACCTTTACTGCCCTTGAAGCCGGATACCATGTTGCCAGCAAACACAATACAAAGGCAGTCGATACAGTAATAACCACGTCCTGCCACTGCAATTCTGACGGCAGAAAATCGATAAAGTAAATATCTCCGGACAACACCGTTATGCCTGTCAGCTTTTCAATAAAAGCGACAATGGCAGAAAGATTAGGCGCCACGAATACCGCTGCCACGGTGCCGCAAACAATACCGGTCACACCGTTGATAAGGCCCTGAATCATGAATGTGCGGCGGATAAGACTGTCTCCTGCCCCCATGGTTTTCAGGATTGCTATTGCTCCCTGTTTTTCTCTGACGGCCATCACCAGAGTGGACACAATGTTAAAACAGGCTACGGCAATCACCAGGGTCAGTGAAATCATCACAACAACACGCACCAGTTGAATGTCGTTATAGAGGTGTCCCTGGGTACGCATCCAGTAGGAAATATAAACCGCCTGGCTGAAATCATAACCAATACTGCGCATGGTGTCATAGGCATCGTAAGGGTCTTTCAACATAAAACGCAGGCCCTGGGCACCGGTGGTTACGCCGGATTCTTTTGAAGCGGTGTTCAGGTGCATCATCGCCAGGTAGTTATCCATTTCACCACCTACGTTCAGACTGCCCGCCACAATAAGATGCATCAGATGGGGGGCTTTGAATGCCATATTGTCTGTCGCTGTCGGGATAAGAACACCAATGCGGTCACCAGCCGATAACGACAATTTCTGCATCAGTCCCTGCCCCAGCAAGATTTGATCATCGCCCGAGGTAAACTGTTCCCAGCCGGCTTTCGTCACCTGATCCCGCCAGCGGTCATGACTGGCGCGGCTGATATCAAGACCGGTAATTTCGACAGCTTTCAGGCTACCCTTATGCTGCAACATACCGGTGATTTTTGTATAAGGCTCAATGCGCTCCACCCTGGGATCCTGCTCAAGGCGGGCTATCTCTTCTTCCCAGTTTTCAATGCCTTCACTGTTAACGGCGTAGAGTTCGCCATGAGGGATAACAGCAAGAATACGGTTCAGCAATTCCCGTTCGAAACCGTTCATCACCGACAGCAAAACAATGAGTACAAAACAACCGAGGCCAATTCCCACCGTGGAAGAGAAGGAGATAAAAGAAATGTAGCCATTTTTTTGCTTGCCGCGCCGGAAACGCGAAGCAAGCTGCCATGCCAGATTCAACCTGCCGCCTCCCCGTGAAGCAATCCGTCTTTAATATGCAAAGTACGGTTCATTCGTGCGGCCAGCGCATTATCGTGGGTCACGACAACAAAACTGGTGCCCAGGCTTTCACTGAGAGATGTCAGTAAACCGTAGACCTGCTCGCCGGTTTTGTTGTCCAGATTTCCGGTTGGCTCATCGGCCAGAACCAGAGCGGGACGATTTACCAGTGCACGGGCAATTGCAACCCTTTGACGTTCGCCACCTGATAAAGCGGATGGCTTATGCATCAACCGGTGCGTTAACCCCACCTGTTCCAGCATGTCAGTTGCCGCCTGTTTTGCCTTTTTTTCCGGCATACCGCCAATCAGTAAGGGCATGGCTGCATTTTCCAGTGCTGAAAACTCAGGGAGAAGATGATGGAACTGGTAGATAAAACCAATTTTCTGATTGCGCAGTGCCGCCAACTGAGACGGTTTCATACCTGTCATAGACTCGCCATGAAACCAGACTTCACCTTCATCAGGTTTGTCCAGGCCGCCGAGAATATGCAGTAAGGTACTTTTTCCTGAACCCGAACTGCCTAGTATAGCGACATGCTCAGAGGTCTTTACGGTAAGTGACACATCAGAAAGAACCGGCGTATCTGTTTCGCCATCATGATAAGTTTTTGAAATCCCGCGACACGCGAGTAGTGCATCCATATGAAATCTAGCTTCCGGAAGTAATTCTACCTGAGCGAATACTAACGTGAGGGATGCAAATGACCAACAGAAAGCGTTGAAAAACAGATAACTTTAGAGGAAAGTGGCGGAGCGGACGGGACTCGAACCCGCGACCCCCGGCGTGACAGGCCGGTATTCTAACCAACTGAACTACCGCTCCACTGGGATATTGTGTCTCTTGAATGGCGGAGCGGACGGGACTCGAACCCGCGACCCCCGGCGTGACAGGCCGGTATTCTAACCAACTGAACTACCGCTCCACACAAGAGAAGGCGCGAAACTAAATGGCGGAGCGGACGGGACTCGAACCCGCGACCCCCGGCGTGACAGGCCGGTATTCTAACCAACTGAACTACCGCTCCGAAGAACCATATTAGTTTTGCTATTGAAAGTGGCGGAGCGGACGGGACTCGAACCCGCGACCCCCGGCGTGACAGGCCGGTATTCTAACCAACTGAACTACCGCTCCACTTTTTTCAATTTTTTCAGCAGCTTGCAGATTCTTTATTGAAGTCTCTGCCCTGACTGCGGCGCAGATAATACGTATTCCCTATGGTCGAGTCAACGGTTTTTTTAGATAAAATGTGCCAACATGCATCGTTTGCCTGATTATTCGCCATAATGATGTAATAACCACCGTATAGCATGCTGGCAGGGCCTGCAAACCGTGTTTCTGCCATTTAAGTCACCTGGTGAAAACCACACTGCCCGACTACTTTTCTTCGCTGTCAGGCTTCTTCTTTTTAAATTTCGACAGTAAACCAGCCAGCATACCCGGCTTTTTCTCTTTATCTTCTGCGCCTGTAGTAGCCTGAGGCGCTGCCGGAGCAACCGCAGGTTTTGCAGCCTTTTTCCGCTTCCATACAATAAAGCCTACAATGAGCACACCAATCAGTATTATCGAGCCGTTTACCACTGCAATAAGCATGATCATTGTGCCGTCATCCATTCCGGGCTCTTCCGGTGGCAGTTGTACAGACGGCATGGATTGCGTGTCTTTTAACAATGCGGCTTCAAGATCCCCTGCTCCACCTGTCACAGGCGCTTCGTCACTCTCTTCGCCACCGGTTTCGCCTAAAAAGGTATATTCCGGCACATCGAGGATCACGTCCCTGCCATCGATGGTGCTCGCGTAGGCAGTGATCTTTACTCTGAACAAGCCGTCTTCATAGGCGAGGATCCGGTGTAAGCGGGCTTCAGATGAAGGTTCAGTAATGGAAAAGTTCTGAATATCGCCATTGGGAAACCTGACCTTTCCGTCTATCAATAATGATTCAATATCAATCTGGTCACGCACCACATCAATATGTAAATCGTGGTAACCCTGTTGTCCGTCATCCAGTGTTTCACTCAATACCACGGGGTTCGGGTGTAACATGATAACCGGATCAATTTGTTCACGGGAAAACATGGGAGTGTCCACGGTGAAAACAGGACGCCACTCACCGGAAGGGATTGCCAGATTAAACTGACCGGTGAATACGCCATCTTCCGGCGCTTCGTCCATGCCCCTGCCATTATCTTCAAAGGTGGCGATAAGTTCGTCTTTCGCGCCAAAGTTATCAAAATTCGGATTATTGGTACTTTTGAGTTCGATGGACAAGTCAACCACTTCACGGAAAGCCGAATAATCAATGGGCTTGCCACCATTAGTCAGATAGGCGGTTTGTTTGAGCACTTCACCGGAGAATATAACTGCCGGCAGAGGATCGGCATGAAGCTCAATGCCTGAAAGTACCATCACCCGGCTTTCCGGTAACACCTGCCCTACAGCCTGCCAAGGTCCCGGCACCGGATTTTTTATCTTAATCATGTCGAAGGTATCATCGTCATACCATTCCACATTATTTTTTTCAGCCTGAGAGGAAAATATCTTAGAGCCGTCGGGACGCACCAAAACCACGGGTGCAGAGCCAAATTCACGGAAGAAAACCATGGTCATTTCATCCACTTCATGATCGATGCGGAAGCGGTTACGAAGCAAAAGAATAGAATTTTGATAATCGTCACCCAGTGCGGTTAACGCACTGGTGTCGACGGCCGGTTCATCACCGGCCTGCTGTGCTGACAGCGAAAAACTGCCGGCAATAAAGAATAGCCAGATAGAAGTTAAAAAAGGAATTAACTTTCGGGAGTTGCTCGCCACAAACACTTTCCACCGCTCTTTTGCACAATATCCAGTCGTGCTTCATGTTGTTCTAATTCATCGGCGGAGGCGCGGATAACCTTTAATTTATTTCCGTTTCGCTGAATACGCCGGATCCCCTGAGTATCGCCGCTCCCTTCGCTGTTCTGGCCGGCCAGATTCAATTTTGTCTGGCCACCGGTCATCAGCAGATAAACATCAGCAAGAATTTCGGCATCCAGCAAAGCGCCGTGAAGTTCACGGTGGCTGTTGTCTATACCATAGCGCCGGCACAATGCATCGAGGTTATTTTTCTGCCCCGGGTGCATCTTTCTGGCAAGAGATAAGCTGTCGAGCACAGAGCAGATATCGTGAGTTTTGACCCCGGCAGTGGGAGCATTCATACCGAATTCGTGATCCATAAAGCCGACGTCGAAGGCCGCGTTATGAATTACCAGCTGAGCACCGGTGATAAAGTCGATAAAGTCCTGCGCCACGTCTGCAAACAAAGGCTTGTCTGCCAGAAATTCATTGGTAATCCCGTGAACTTCAATCGCTTCCTGTTCAACAATTCGCTGAGGGTTAATGTACACATGAAAATGATTGCCGGTGAGTTTGCGGTTAACAACCTCAACACAGCCAATTTCAATGATACGGTGACCTTCTTTAGGTTCGATACCCGTGGTTTCTGTATCGAGCACGATTTGACGCATGTCTGCAACACCTTGTTTTATCTTATAGTTGCCGGGTGCCCCGTGAATTTCAGATTTTCGCTGGCACAGGCGGTTTCAGTTCTTTAGTATACCAGGACATTATCCCGGAAACACATTTCTGACGTAAAAAAGGCCCTTCATGGCAAAGAAAAAAATCGCGATATATACCGATGGTTCCTGTTTAGGCAACCCCGGACCAGGCGGATATGGCGCACTGTTGATATTCGGAAAACACAAAAAAGAAATCAGTGAGGGTTTTAATCAAACCACCAATAACCGCATGGAACTGATGGCCCCCGCTGCTGCACTGGAATGTCTGACAGAAGCCTGCATTGTAGACATTACCACCGACAGTCAGTACGTTAAAAACGGCATAAACCAGTGGATCAAGAACTGGCGCAAAAACGGCTGGCGTACTGCCGATAAAAAGCCGGTAAAAAATGCAGATTTGTGGAAGCGTCTGGACGAAGCAGTGAAGAAGCACGATGTGGACTGGCACTGGGTTAAGGGCCACTCCGGCCATCCGGAAAATGAGCGGGTTGATGATTTAGCCCGTGAAGCTGCCGGCAGTCCTACGCAGGACGATACCGGCTTTTCCGGTTAATTCACCGGTGCAAAGAAAAACTGGCGGATACAGAGATGATTATCCTTTTGAACGCAACACCTCAGGTACGTATTTTGAGTAACGCAGGGTAAATTCATGGATGATTCAAAAATCGTTTTAGTCACTGGTGGTAGCCGCGGTATTGGGGCTGCTACTTACAGATGTTTGCCGTAAAGCAATATAGGGTTTTATTTAAAGCAGTGTTCAACCCAATCGAGTCCTTATGCTGCATTACTTACGCCCGACTCAGACTTAAAAAAGCGATGGCAGCGGGTGAGCGGGGACGGGTGTTATGGGTCATGCAAAACAGAGAACGCGGCTCCGGCTGATGCAGCGACTTAACAGGTAAGCGCTGAACGCTGTTGAGCGCCAGCAATGGCGCAGCCACCACATCGGGCAGCAGCGCGATACCCATCCCAGCGGCAACAGCATGAATAATGGCTTCGTTACTGCCCAGCGTTATGGTCTGAAACGGCGCAATCTGATGTGCGAGAAAATACTGTTCATTCACACTACGCGTCCCTGAACCGGGTTCCCTGACTAGCCAGGTCGCCTGCTCAAGTGCCGGTATCTTTTTCTCGGGGGATGCGCCGGTGCTAACGCAGAACAGACTTAACGGCTCGCTTTTCCAATGTTCACAATGAATAAGTGGATGAACAATTTCACCTTCCACATAACCCAGTTCAATATCATTTTGCAGAAGCGCCTGTTCAATGTGCGAAGAGTTAGCCACGTTCAATGATATATCGATATCAGGATGGTCACGGTGAAACCGGGCCAGAAAGTCGGTTAACCAGTAACTGGCCACGGTTGTACTGGCACCGATATTGAGCTGTCCGCGGGTGAGTCCGGCGCGGGCTTTTAAGTCCTGCTCGGCGGCTGCTTCAATCGCAAAAATTCCCGTAGCGTGTTCCAGCAAGGCAAGGCCTGCTTCGGTCAGGCGAATCGTTTTGCCTTTACTGGCGCGTTCAAGCAATGGCAGGCCTGCAATGTGCTCAAGCTCTCTGATCGCTTTTGACACTGCCGGCTGACTAATAAAAAGCGCCTCTGCTGCCAGTGAAAAGCTACGCTGAGTAGCCACTGTATAAAATACCCGCAAACCATGCAAATTCATTGTATAACCTAAAGTTACTCAAAAATGAAAATAGTGTATTTGAGTAATAGTAATGCCGGGCGTAGATTAAATGCAACTTCAGCTATTGCAGGAAAGCGCCATGCCATCACCAATACACCCAGACAATCCGAACACGGACAATTCTCGTCATCTTGCGGGCGGCCTGATCATTGTGTTGCTCATCGCTGTTGGCGCGACAGGCCTGGCCCGGCTGGAGTGGTTTTCCCAGGCCGGTATCAGCCCGCTCACGCTGGGCATAGTGATAGGTATGCTGGCGGGCAACCTGATTACGCCGGGCCTGTTAAAGCACATTGATACCGGAGTAGAGTTTGCCAAAAGCCGGATTCTTAAAACCGGTATTGTGCTATTTGGATTTCACTTTACGTTCAGCGAGGTTATTGATTTAGGGTGGATTGGCTTATTGATCGACCTGGTTATTATGTCGGGTGTATTCACGGTGGCCTACATTACTGGTCGGGGACTACTTAAACTGGACAGTCACACCAGCCTGCTGATAGGTGCAGGTTCGGCTATTTGTGGTGCTGCAGCCATACTGGCGACAGCCCCTGTGATTAAGGCAAAAGCTGATAACGTTATTATTGCCGTGGCCACTGTAGTTATCTTTGGTACCACCAGTATGTTCATTTACCCGTTTATCGGTGCGTATCTGGGGTTATCTGACCATGCTTTTGGTATATATGCCGGCTCTACCATTCATGAGGTCGCGCAAGTGGTTGCCGCCGCCAGTGCGGTCAGCCCCGACGCAGCACAGGTAGCGGTGCTGGAAAAAATGATCCGGGTGATGTTGCTGGCGCCTTTTCTTATTGTACTGGCAGTGCTGCCTGCACAACGCGCGCAGGCAACTAACGACTCTAAACAGAACTTGTCAGCAGGCAGACACAATTTTCCACTGGCCCAGATGCCCTGGTTTGCCATTGTTTTTTTACTGGTCATTGCCCTGAATTCTCTGGGCAAGCCGGACACAAACGTAATTGCGCCACTATTAGAACTGGATAATGTATTACTGACAATGGCGATGGTGGCATTAGGATTAAAGACCCATCTCAAAGTAGTGCGGCAGGCCGGCATGAAACCACTAATACTGGGGCTGGTGTTATTTATCTTCCTGATTGGCGGGGGAGCGCTTATTAATAAGTTTTTATTTTTTGTGTAAGCGTTTCTATACGTTACGGCTTTTTGAACACTTTACCAGTCACTGCCTGGCAGAGTAGTGTATAAAATTATAACAAACAGGCACGTATAAGCGCTCCTGAATAAGGAAAAATAAAGGTCTGTGAATTTTATTCAAAAATAACGTCCGAAATTTATACAAGTTCATAATCATTCAAAACCACGCCTAAAGGTTGTGGTTTTGAAACGTAAAAACCTTGAAGAAAATCGCATCCCATTTCAAACAGTAGATCGGCCTGTGCTTTAGATTCTACGCCTTCTGCGACAACCTTTATTCCCAAATTTTGGCTGAGCTGTATCATTGCTTCACACATTAAATACGACGACTTATTTGATGTAATGTGTTGCACAAAGCTCCTGTCTATTTTTAGTAAATCGATGCGATGATCCAGAATGTACGACATAGAGGAATAGCCGGTTCCGAAATCGTCTAAAGCGATATCTATGCCATGTTCCTGAATTTTGCGCAACGCTTCTTTTGTGGCATCCTCAGAAGACATTAACAGGTTTTCAGTAATTTCAATAACTATTCCATGTCTAGCACTTTGATCCCGGCGGTGATTTTCTAAAAGTTGCTGCAACAAATCATTAGATGCTCCCCGATGACCTGATAACTGTAACGGCGATACATTGACACTCACCTGTATATCATTCCCAAACCGCAGTTGAAGGCTCGGAAGTGCAGCCAATGCTTGTTCAATAACCCAATACCCAATATCAAAAATCAAACCTGAATGCTCAGCCAACGGAATAAATTCCGCCGGAGATACCTTAACGCCATTATGCTGCGTCCATCTCAATAATGCTTCAAACTTCACAACACGATTTTGCTTATTAACAATAGGTTGAAAGTGCAGAGTGAGTTCATCTCTTTCAATTGCCAGCCCCAAAGCTTCAGTTAGCGAAGTACGCCGTAGCAAAGCGTTTTTTAATTCGAGATCAAATCGGCAAACCCTGTTCTTACCTTGACATTTAGCTGCATACATTGCCTGGTCTGCCGCAGACATAATATCGGAAACAGAATCAGCATCTTCCGGATAAAATGCTAATCCAATACTAGCCATTATCGACATCGAAAAATGCGAGACTTGAATGGGCTCACTAATCAGTTTAAGCAATGATTGACAATCAGTAACAACACGTTCGCTTTTTTGATATTGGTCAACAATAATTGTGAATTCATCACCTCCTTGTCGAGCAATAAACCAGTTCGCAGGTAGCTGCTTGCTTAACCTATCCGCCAATATATGCAAAACTCTATCGCCGACCTCATGCCCCCGGGTGTCATTAATTTCTTTGAAATTATCTAAGTCGATATAAATTACGGAAAATTTAGGTGAATATGATGCATAGCCTTTTTCAACAATCCGCTGCGCAAACGCATTGAATGCCGATCGGTTTGCCAAGCCAGTTAGAGAATCCCGCGATGCCTGATTACGTAACCTTTGTTCGGCAGAATGCTTTTTGTCAGCCATGTTGAACAACGACTGTCGAAGGGAATCCATTTCCTCTATCCCAATACCTTCGTCACTTTGGATCTCTTTACCTTCACCCAGAGCATCAGCGAAGCTTGAAAGGTTGTCTAGTGGACGTTGAATATTACTTCTGAAAAAAAGCCACAAAATAATAAGTACAAATGCCACAAACGCAGTAAACAACAATAGCTCATAATAAAATGAGCGAAGTATTGAGTTAAAACCTCTATCAATACTAATCCCCGTCACAAATGTTAACGATATATCTTGATCTTCAACACTTAAATGATGGCTGAAAAATATTCGACGAACTCCATTTGGCCCTATTCGCGTTTCACCATTTTTAATCTGTGAATACCCTTCAAAGCTAAGATCATCATTTAAACTGAATACCACTTTAGAATGACGATCCAAAATATATGCGACGCTATTTTTTGGTAACACCATTGACCTGACAAAATGTCCCCACCATTCCACTGATGCAACAACAACCGCAATACCAGTCACCTCATTTGTGTTACTTTCACTAACAATTGGGTAAGCAAACGCCATAACAAATTCGCCCGTAGATGAGTCAACTTGTATTTCACTGGTTACATAGGTCTTAGTATTTATAGCTTTTGAAAAAAAAGGCTGTTGAGCCAACCCTGAGACAAACTCGCTATCAGATGCCGCACATGCTAAATGACCGTCTATAGAAAAAGCCACTATATTCGTAACGTGCATATTCAACCGGTTTTGTTCTTTTACAAACTCAATACAGCGGTTTGAGAAAACATCTTTTACGGCTTCTGATTCAGCTAACCGCCGCAAATAGATATTGGTACCGTTTACAATGTTCTGCTGATTCCGCACCGATTGCTCAGTAACGAATTCTGCCCTGCCACGCAATTTTTCAATTTCATTATTTATCGCAGTGTTAAAATGAACAAGGATCAAGCCGTAGCAAGGTAAAATTGCCAAAAAAATAAGTGAAAACAAACGCCCTTTTAATGATCCAAATATTTTTTTAATCATTACCTTTGCACTTAAACATAAATAAGATGAATATTTTATCCATCTTACACTATTAATTTTCATTCATAAAGACGTTGCTTCTTTTGTGAAAAATCGCAGTTCATATTCTCTACGAAGCTTACCAAGTTCCTTTTCGATCTTGTTCCATCTTCTTTCCTGATATCAGAAAGATCTCATTTGTCATCGTAAAACCAGGATTGTTTTAACTGAGCCGGGAAGGTTAAATAGCATGGCGAACTGTGAATTTTTATCAGTCCTTTGTCGCGCGCAGTGATGAAGCCGGACTAACACTCGACAATGCGAAACGGGTCATACAATTTTGCCGGGGTGTCTGCCATCGGCAATTGACTAAAAGACACCTGTCAGGTGAACCTCGCCTTCATCACCACTCAACAATGATTTTGCCGCGACTGTCATTGGCTTCAAGGCGGGCATGGGCAGTGGCGACATCTTCAACTGGCAACACGGTATCTACGTTCACTGTGAGCGTGCCGTCGTCGAAGCCCGGCAAGCCGTGTTCGCAGAAATCACGGATCAAATCAGCCTTGTAAGCGTCGCTGCGGTTTCTGAGCGTTGACCCCTGAATGCGGGCGCGTTTGCCCAACATCAATGCCATGTCTAACTTGTCTGCGAAACGCCCTGCCAGCATGGCTAAATAAACGATGTGCCCGTCTTGCGCGAGTACTTTAAGGTTACGGTTCAGGTAATCCCCTGCCACAAAGTCGAGCACAAAGTTTACGCCTTCGGGCCAGGTGTCTTTCAAAACAGCAGCAAAATCCTGTTCTTTATAATTGATGGTCAGGTTCGCGCCCATATCACGACACTGGGCTAATTTATCTTCAGAAGACGCGGTGGTGGCTGTGGCAATGCCCTTCAGTTTGCACAGTTGCAGCGCAGCTAAGCCAACACCGCTGGCACCGGCATGAATAAGGGCGTTATCCTGAGGTTGCAGGTTACCGATGGTGAACAGCGCCTGCCAGGCGGTAAGAAACACCTCCGTGAGCCCTGCCGCGTGTGTCAACGACATGCTCTGTGGCACCGGCATCAGATGACGTGCATTTACTGCTACATATTCAGCGTAACCGCCACCCGCTACCAAACCGCACACCTTGTCACCCGTGTTCCATTGAGTGACATCATCGGCAACCTCAGTCACTATCCCGGAAACTTCCAGTCCGAGAATGTCGCTTTCACCCGGCGGTGGCGGATATTTTCCCTGACGCTGCAAGGTGTCGGCGCGGTTTACTCCGAATGCATGCACTTTAACGAGCACCTGGCCACTGGCGATAACAGGCGTATCCGTTTCACTGATCTTCAAAGATTCAGGCCCCGCGCCCTTGTCAAAATCGATATATCGCATCGCTGTACTCCCTCGTTTGACGATCTGAATTCAAAGATACCTATGGTCGTCACAAATATTCGGTTCAAAAGTCGCGCCGGATAATGAGAAAAGCTATACTGCGCGCCACTTTCATCTAAGGGTTATCATAACAATGTCTGCCACCGTCGTCTTACAACCTCAACGTGATAAATCACTGCGCCGTCGTCATCCCTGGGTTTTTGCCAGTGCCGTTGCCACGGTTAACGGACGTTGCCGCAGCGGAGACACTGTTGATGTAATAAGTGCAGAAGGCGACTGGCTGGGTCGCGGTGCCTGGTCTCCTGAATCCCAGTTACGGGTTCGCATGTGGACCTTTAACAAAGATGAACCGGTAGACAATGGCTTTTTTGTTCGTCGCCTTTCTACTGCCCTCACCCTCCGTGAAAACCTGGTGATAAACGACAACACTAACAGCTATCGCCTCATCGCATCAGAGTCTGACGGATTGCCCGGCGTGACTATAGACGTATACAACACGGTGATTGTTGTGCAACTGTTGAGTGCCGGTGCTGACAAGCAACGTGACAAGATTGTATGGGCATTGAAGAAAGTACTGCCGGGTAAAGATATTTTTGAACGCAGCGATGTGGATGTGCGTGCAAAAGAAGGACTGGAGCCACTGGTGCAGACGCTTCATGGCGACCCAGATCCGGTGGTTACCATTCTGGAGAATGGTATTCAGATTCAGGTAGATATTCGCAACGGCCATAAAACCGGCTTTTACCTTGATCAGCGTGATGCCCGTGCCGCTGCCGGCCGCTATGCAAAAGATAAAGATGTGCTGAACTGTTTCAGCTATACCGGCACGTTTTCATGCTATGCGCTGCAAGGCGGCGCAAAACATGTCACCAATGTGGATGTGTCTGATCCGGCACTTGAGCTTGCGGCAAAGCATCTTGAAATCAATGAGCTCGACAGTGCCCGTTGTGACATGGTGAACGGCGATGTGTTTCAGGTTCTGCGTAAGTATCACGAAGAGCAGCGCCAGTTTGATATGGTGATCCTCGACCCACCCAAATTTGTCGACAGCAAAGCGTCGCTGGGCCGCGCATCACGTGGCTATAAAGACATTAATATGTACGGTATGCATGCGGTGAAATCAGGCGGTTTACTGCTGACGTTCAGTTGCTCAGGGCTGATGCCGGCAGATTTATTTCAGAAGATTGTGGCCGATGCCGCGCTGGATGCCGGCAAGACAATTAAGATTGTTGAACGCCTGACTCAGGCTAAAGACCACCCTGTCATTGGCACGTATCCGGAAGGTTATTACCTGAAGGGTCTGGTGTGTGAAGTAACTGATCTTTAATCAGTTACTTCATTGGTTAGTTACTTCATTTCTGAAATTTCTACACCAATAATACAGCTGGCGTCTGTCTCAGGCACACAGCGAACCACAGTTGCAATGGCCGACAAGGAAGGGATCTGGGAGCTGTTGGAGTCGATAGAAACGTTAACCTGCGTACCCACTTCAATGGATGGCTCTTCAACTTCCAGAGACATGCCTGTGGCACTGATATCTTTACATACTGCCTGATGAGTACGGCTGGATTCTTCGTCGTTAATCTGTACCTGGCAAGGCGAGTTAACCATCATCCTGAAAAAATTACGTTTATCGTCGTATCCTAACATGTCTTACTTCTCCCAACCTCTGGTAGCAACCTCGTAATATACTTCATCACTTATAGGACGACACCCCGGCGATGTCAACTGAGATCGCCGAAGAGTCACCGAAAGTTTGATATGTGGTGTAATATCAGCGTATATCCATCATGCTTTTTTGCGATATCACATACCTTTACGCGACTTTTTTATTAAAAGTTTTCCAGCGCAGTTAAAACTCTTTTTGCTGATACCGGGTAGGCGGTACCCAGTTGCTGGGCAAATAGAGAAACACGCAGTTCCTCAATCATCCAGCGGATCTCAAGCAGCTCAGCAGGTGCCTTACCCTGCGGGTATTTATTGCAGGCTTTATTAAACGCAGTCACCGCTTTTTCAATAGTTTGCTGATGCATCCGGTCTTTGTTCGGATCAATGGGCAGCTTTTCCAGGCGTCGCGCCAGTCCCTTAATGTAGCGGTTCCAGTCCGGCAACCTTCCGCGACCTAAATCCGAGACAAAGCCCGGATAAACCAGTGTAGACAGATGTTGTTTCACATCGCCGAGGGCACTGACCATGTTGAGCGGCACATTGCCCTTCATTTGCTTCTGACACTGGTGTGCGAGAGTAAGCCCCTCTTCCACCTGCCCGGCTATGTCCAGCACCACATCATTAATTTCAGCCCTGACAAAATCGACGCACTGTTTAAAGGTTTCAGCATCACGTATTTCAACATCTTGTGTTTGTTTAAAGGTGTTGGCCAAATCATCAATACCGGCCATTATACAGTCGTCAATGAGCGCTTTGATCTGGCCGAAAGGATTAAAATACAAACCCAGTTTTGCTTTGTTCGGCAATTTACTTTGCAGATAGCTGAGTGGCGACGGCATGGCATTACGGATCAGCACGTTCACGCCGTCCTGATGTTGTTGTTTCGCTTTTTCAGGCTCGTCCACCAGTACTATATCAACTTTATCACCGCGGCGGACCAAAGCGGGAAACGCCTGTACTTCAAAGCCCCCCATCTTTTGCGTAAAGGTTTCCGGCAGCTGTTCAAAATCCCAGCTTTCCAGCCCTTTACGCTCAAGTTCCGGCGTTGCGGCCTTTTCAAAGGTGGCTTTCACCTGCCCCTGACATTGCTTCTTCAATGCTTCAAGATCATCACCACGGGCGATCACCTCACCTTTGTCGTTAACTACAGCAAAGTGCATTTTGAGATGCCGTTCAAGCTGAGACAGCTGCCACTCTTCTTCTTCCACAATAACGCCGGTCATACGGCGCAGTTTGTCAGACAATGCCTGTAAAAGCGGCACCGGCTGACCGTGCTTGTCAAAGGCGCTGATATCTTCAAGGCAGGCTTCTGCATAATTCGGTGCAGGCACAAAATTTTTGCGTAAACGTTTGGGTAAGCTTTTAATCAGGCTGACAATCAATTCGTGTTGTAACCCGGGCACCAGCCAGTCAACCCCCTTATCTGATACCTGATTTAATATGGGCAACGGGATGGTTGCTGTTACCCCGTCATCTTCGGCATTGGGTTCGAAATGGTAACGTAGAGGCAGCGTAATATTGCCCTGCTTCCAGACATCGGGAAAGGCGTTGGCGGTCTTCGCGCCAGGCTGCTGGCGGTAAACATCCTCTTCGCTGAAAGCGAGAATGTTCTTGTCGGATTGTTTTTGCCACCACTTTTTAAACGCAGCTTCGTTATTGACTTCCACCGGTAAACGCTGCGCATAGAAGGCCACCAGCGCTTCTTCGTCCACCATGATGTCCCGGCGCCGGGTTTTCTGCTCAAGCTCATCCACCTGATCAAGCAAGGCCTGGTTATCCGCCAGCACGCTGTTATTCAGTTTGGTATCACCTTCAATTAACGCGTGACGGATAAACAAATCCTGAGACACGTGCGGATCAATCTGACTGTAAACCACAGCTCGCTTCGGGATGATGGGCAAACCGAATAGGGTGACCTTTTCAAAAGCCACCACAGCGCCGCGCTTTTTAGACCAGTGAGGCTCTGAATAACTGGACTGGGTCACATGCTTTGCCAGAGGCTCCACCCATGCCGGGTCAATCTTCGCATTCATGCGGGCAAACAGGCGGGACGTTTCCACCAGCTCTGCCGCCATGATCCACTTGGGTTGTGATTTTGCCAGCCCTGAGCCCGGGAAAATCATAAATTTAGAATTACGGGAGCCGAGATACTCCCGCTCTTTGTCTTTCATGCCCAGGTGCGACAACAAACCGCTGCAAAGCGCCTGATGCACAGACTGAAAATCAGCATCCTGTTTACTGATCCCCAAACCGATTTCCGCTACAGATTTTTTAAGCTGGCTGACAATGTCCTGCCATTCACGCATACGCAGATAATTGATGAACTGCGCCTTACACCACTTTCGCAACTGATTATTAGACAGCGCAGCTTGCTGTTCTCTGAATGACTGCCACAAATTATACAGACTGATAAAGTCTGAGTCTTTGTCACGGTATTCGTTATGTTTTTCATCTGCCTGCTGACGTTTTTCCTGTGGCCGCTCACGGGGATCCTGAATAGATAAACCGGCAGCAATCACCATGACTTCCCGCACCGCATTCGTACGCCCGGCTTCGATGACCATACGGGCATAGCGGGGATCAACCGGTAAGCGGGCAATTTTGCGGCCCATGTCCGTTAACTTTGGCTGGCCTTTACCCCGTTTAATCGCCTGAATTTCTTCAAGCAACCTGAAGCCATCGGTGATATTGCGGCTGTCCGGTGGCTGAACAAACGGAAATGCGCCGATATCCCCCAATCCCAGCGCCAGCATCTGCAGAATGACGGACGCGAGATTAGTACGCAGAATTTCCGGATCGGTAAACGCCGGACGTCCAAGATAATCTTCTTCACTGTATAAACGGATACAAATCCCGTCTGATACCCGCCCGCATCGTCCGGCCCGCTGATTGGCAGACGCCTGAGATACCGGCTCAATAGGCAAGCGCTGCACTTTACTGCGGGCGCTGTAACGTGAAATACGCGCGGTACCCGGGTCAATAACGTATTTAATGCCCGGCACCGTTAACGAGGTTTCCGCTACGTTTGTGGCCAGCACTATGCGCTGGCCACTGTGAGACTGGAAAATACGGTTTTGTTCTGCTGCCGACAATCTGGCGTACAACGGGACGATTTCAGTGTTCCGGTATTGCTGCTTCTGCAGAGCATCCTGGGTATCGCGGATATCCCGCTCACCACTTAAAAACACCAGAATGTCACCGGGCGCTTCCCGTTTAAGCTCATCAACAGCCCGTACAATGGCATCAGTCTGATCGTTGTCATCTTCCCGTTCTTCAGGATCGTGATAACGAATTTCCACCGGATAGGTTCTGCCGCTCACTTCAACAATCGGCGCGTCATTAAAATGTCTGCTGAAACGTTCAGGATCGATGGTCGCAGATGTAATTATAAGCTTAAGTTCGGGGCGCTTATCCAATAGCTGACGTAAATAGCCGAGGAGGAAGTCGATATTAAGACTGCGTTCGTGAGCCTCATCAATAATGATGGTGTCGTACTGATTTAAGAAGCGATCCTGCTGCATCTCCGCCAGCAACATACCGTCGGTCATAAGCTTGACATAGCTGCTGTCGCTGACCTGATCTGAAAAGCGGATTTTGAAACCCACCTTTTCACCTAACGGCGTATTCAGTTCTTCAGCAATACGGCTTGCCACGCTGCGGGCAGCCAGTCGTCTTGGCTGGGTATGGGCAATCATGCCGTCCACGCCCCTGCCCAGTTCAAGGCAAATCTTCGGAAGCTGGGTGGTTTTTCCTGAGCCTGTTTCCCCCGCCACAATGACCACCTGGTGAGAAGCGATGGCCTGTTTGATGTCGTCTTTTTTATCACTGACGGGTAACGGCGGATATTCAATGGCCGGCAAATTCTCCGCCCGCAAAGCACGTTTCGCTTTTGACGCGTCAATGCGCTGCATAACATCACTGATGGCGTCAGCCGCCTGTTCAGACTGAGATTTAATCAACCCGCTGAGTTTTTGAATGCGACGGCGTAAAGGAAAACGATCGGCCAGCATACACAATGACAACTGGTCGTACAATGAAGAAACAGAAGGCGCGGCTGGCTCAGAAGACAAGACTCTTTCCTTACTACTCTGGGACATCGAAAAAGAGGAAGAGTCTACCATAAAGCCGTTATGTTGTTTAACGGCTTCGCAACTCGCCGGGCGTTAAACCTGTCCAGCGTTTTACTGCGCGCCGGAAGTTTGTAAGGTCGGAAATGGCAAGTCGCAAGGCACTCTCTTCGTTAGATAACCGGCAAATTTGTAACAGAAATATAGCCTGTTCCCGCCGTACATCATCAACCAGCGCTGAAAACGTGCAGTGACAAGCTTTTAGTCTTCGCTTCAGTGTGGCCGGGCTGATATCCAGCGCTGAAGCCAGGTCTGTGGCGCAAAGACGATGGTTACGCGTAACTGCATTGCGGATAAAATCCGGCAGCTGTACACCGCTGATTAAGTGCTTTTTATAGTGAGAAACCGATGCTTTCAGCAAATAGGTATCGTAATGCAAAAAAAGCTTCTGTAAGGAGGCGTTATCTACCGCAATGTAAAAACAGGGAGAATCGAAATGCAGGCGCCGTCCGAGGTGCATTTCAAATTCAGCGATATGTCGGGGGCGGGAAAACGGAAAATGAAAACTAAGAGGCAGTCTCTGACCGCACCATTGCTTCGTTAACGCGATGAAGGCGGAACAGACCATGAGTGATGCAGCATCGAACGCTTTATGTTTGCCGGCACTGTCCCGCAGCGTGATCACTATACCCTGTGGCCTTGGGTATACGCCAAACGACACTAACGGCGATATGTGAGATGTAAAGCGACGCAAAATCAGTAAAGCCTGCCTCAGGTTTTTACTGTATCCCATGGCTTTGAGGACACCACTATATTGTGATGTTGCCAGTGCCTGTCCGGCCTGAAAGGCAAAATCCCGCACGCCGGCGTATTTATCTGCATTCAGCACCAGGGCAGCTATCTGTAACGGCGAAAAAGCACGCTCGTGCGTGAGGTCTGTATCGAAAATACCGGTTCCCCGAAGCACCTTGTTTTTATCTGCCCCTTTGGCACACGCCACATTAAGCAGCGTCTGGCAAAACGGCGATGCGCTGATACACCGGGTTTCCGGATTCAACAAAGGCTCTGAAGATAAATGATGACCCGGCTGTTTCATGCTACCTGCGTATCCTGATGATTTAACTGGTCCTGCAGATCTGACAACAACCTGTCGCTGTTATGGTGCGCATCAAACTCTCCAACAGCCGTACGGACAGACTGAAACAAGGCCGTTGTATTGGCGCCACTTTTAAATGCCAGACAATGTACCGACGTTTGAATATCGCCGGCAATCCGGCGGGCATCCGGATGTGCTGTATCAGGCATTAAAATCACGAACCGGTCTCCTGCATAACGGCAAACGAGATCTGACTCACGTACATGCATGACCAGTAAGCGGGCAATTTCCTGCAAAAAACGGTCACCTTCGGCATAACCGTGGGCCTCGTTAAACCGTGAGAAGCCGTTTATGTCTATCATGATTGCACTGCCTCTGCCGCCCTGGTGCTTCAGGTCTGTGAGACGTTCCTGCCAGTAATCCGCCAGATAGAGTTGCGTGACGCTGTCTATCTGCCCATGATTACGTAAAGCCCACTCTCTGCGCTGCAATTGCCTGTTAAGTGCTTTTTGCTCTTCGTGCCAGCCCAGCAATCCGGCTGTCATGATCACCATACCAAAGGCAGCCGGCATAGACTCCAGCATGCTTAACCAGTCTGAAGCTGCGGAGTAAGTGAACATTTCATCCAGAAAATCGAGCAATGCGGTAAATGCAAAACAGTTCAGGCCAGCCACCAGCAAGGTGGTTACCCTTCCGGGTGGCCGGCTGGCAATAGCAGCAATAATCCAGGCAAATGCGAACAGCATAACGCTGCCCTCGCCGGTGACATCCAGCCAGGCAATCTCATCAAATGGCTTTAACTGTCCATGGGAAAAACTTAAATATAATGCAATGCACTGAGCGCCAATACTGGCACCAATGAGATGACTTTGCCGGTAACGATAAACCGCATTCATAACCTGTAAAAACCTTAAATCAGACGGGTGAAATGATGATTTACCCGTTTTATATCTGTGATAACAGGGTCATTTTGGCTCACCAATGTGACAATCCGGTGATCATTTGCTGCGTCAAACTCCCCGCAATTGCGATAACTTCATTAACTTCAATGAGTTAGCTTCGGGTCAAAATGGCTCACCATTTTATTTTTTACAATAATAAATAATAAAATCAGGTATTTATGACAGTCGCTGTCATCATGCGGTCACAAAATTGTCATTAACTCTTTCTAGCGTAGCGGCAAGTCACTTAACACAACGTTATAAATTCAGGAATGCACTCATGCTTCGTCTTTCAAAATTGACCACTCATTGTTTAGCTGCGCTCAGCCTTTCTTCTGCTGCCTTGTCAGTGAATGCCGGAGAAATTGCCGGACAACTGACAAACGACGACAACTCCCGTGTTTTTGCGGGTGCTCAAATCACACTTAAAGAATTGAATCTTGTTACCGAATCACGCAGAGACGGTACCTTCCGCTTTCCTTCCCTGCCCGCAGGTGCTTACACACTTCAGGTTAGCTATCTGGGCGCGCAACCTGTCACAGAAGTGGTTAATGTAACGGAAACAGGCATTGTTTCTCCTGTTATTGCACTGTCTGATAATGGCAAAGCCATCGCCGATATTCTGGTGAAAGGACAACGCAGCGGCCAGGCAAGTGCCATTAACCAGCAGAGGGTTTCTGATCGCATTTCATCCATTGTCTCTGCCGACGCCATTGGTCAGTTCCCGGATCAGAATGCCGCTGAAGCATTACAACGCTTACCGGGTTTGTCGATTGAGCGGGATCAGGGTGAAGGCCGCTTTGTTGGGATCCGCGGTATCGATCCTAACTTAAATAACGTTACCATAAACGGACTTAACATTCCTTCGCCGGAAGCCGGTGTGCGCTCTGTAGCACTGGATGTTATCCCGTCAGAACTAATTCAGACTCTTGAAGTGTCAAAATCGGTCACAGCAGATATGGATGGTGACGCTATCGGTGGTGCCATCGAAGTGAAAAGTGTCAGTGCCTTTGATTACCAGCAGGACACGGCCAAACTTACCATGCAGGCCAGCCACAATGAGCTGGTAGATAAAACGAGCCCGAAATTGTCTGGCAGCCTGACCCACAAGTTTAATGAATCCTTTGGTGTTGCCGCAGCGCTTTCATGGTTTGAACGTGATTTTGGTTCCGACAATATTGAAAGCAACGGCGACGATGAACTGGAACAGCGTGACTATACCATCACCCGTGAGCGTTTAGGTGCTGCGGTCAATTTCGATTTCCGTCCTGACTTCAACAATCAGTATTTCCTGCGAACCCTTTACAGCGAGTTTTCTGACAACGAGTATCGTCAGGCGAATATTTTTACCTTTGATGGCGAAGACTCTGAAATTGCCAGAGAAAGCAAAGACAGATACGAGAAACAAACGATTATGACCGTTGCGGCCGGCGGTGAACATCAACTGGATACCTGGGATATCAACTGGCAGTTGGGTTATGCAAAGTCTGAGGAAGACGAACCTGATGCCCTTTACTACACATTTGTTCAGGATAACGCCAGCATCAGTGCTGACCTCGACACCCGCATTCCGCAGCTCACACAGAATGCAGAAGCCATGCAACTGGCCAACTATGATTTAGACGAAATCAGTTTTGAAGATAACTATACGAAGGATACCGAGACGAGTGCAAAAATTGACTTTGTCCGCGGTATTACCTTAGGCGATTATCAGGGCGAGTTTAAATTTGGTAGCAAATACCGCAGCCGTGAAAAAATAAATACAAGCCAGATATCCATTTATGATGGTGACTTTGATGGCATCACAGGTGAAGGATTTGCAACTGCTGCTCCGGATTGGAATATAGGTGATTTTGGCGACGGACTGGACAGAAACGCATTGCGAAATAATTATAACAGTAACCGCAATAGTCTTGAACTGGCCGAATTGGACTCTGAGGTAGAGTCTAACGGGGCGTCTTATGTAAATAATGAAGATATCTTCGCGGCCTACGCTATGGTAACAGCCAACATTGATGCCCTTCGTGTGGTTGCCGGTTTACGTTATGAGCGCACGGACTTCAGCACTGACGGTATGCGGGTTGAACTGGTTGAAAATGAAGAAACGGACGTTGAAGAAGTGATCAATACCGCCTGGAACGCGGACCGTGACTACGACAACTGGCTTCCAAGTGTGAACCTCAGATACGACCTCAATGATAAAGTCGTGTTGCGCGGCGCATTTACACAAACTATCGCAAGACCTAAGTTTGAAGATGTGGCGGCTTACCAGATCATCGAGAGTAAAACAGAAGAAGACGGCGACAGCTTTGTCACTGAACGGGAAGCCGAAGTGGGTAACCCGCAACTTAAACCGTATGAATCTACCAACATTGACCTGTCTGTTGAGTATTATCCCGGCGCAATCGGTGTGCTCTCTGCCGGTTACTTCTATAAAGACATAGATAATTTTGTCGTATATGCAGACGTAGCCGGTACAGAAGACTGGCAGGGCTATGACGAAGTGGTACAGCCTGTGAATGGTGAGTCTGCCAGCTTACACGGCCTTGAGCTGTCATGGGTGAAAGCTTTTGATAACGGCTTTTTAATGTCAGCGAACGGTACGTTCTCGTCCTCTGATGCCACGACCCTGCTTGACGGTGAAACATTTGAAACCAGCCTGCCCAACCAGTCAGACACGGTGGGTAACCTTACGTTAGGCTACGAAAACAATCTGGTCAGCCTGCGTCTTACTATGACGTACAAGAGCGAGAACCTGGAAGAAATCGATGGCGATATGCTTCGTATGGAAGACGATCACCACCAGCTTGATTTCTCAGGTAAGTATTACATCAATGATGACATGTTGATTTATTTCAACGGCATTAACCTGAGCGACGAGCCTTACTACCACTATTTCGACCAGCGAAACCGCAATGCGCAGTACGAAGAATACGGCCGTACATTTGAACTTGGATTTACCTGGCAAATGTAACCTGCAGGCACCGTGGTGCGGCTGATGCTGCACCTCGATTTTCTTCCCTCATACTGCTAACGATTTCAATGAGATTTAATGTGAAAAAACAACATACTCCCCTCGCCTTTCTGTTTGCCTCTCTGCTTATTGCGCCGGGAAAGGTAGTGGCCGATCCTGCCACCATTGATGCAAAGGCCTTTTCAATTAAAGGTAATCAGTTAACCCCGCTGGTCATTAACAATCAGTTGCATTATCTGGTTACCAGCGAAACCCGGGGCCTGATTCTGACCGGTAAAGATCAGAAAATAATCAGCACACTACCCGGTCACTTCAGTCAATCCGACATTCTGCAGCACAACGGCACGCTGACCGTTGCGGCGCTTAACAACGATACCTATGGTGTTGAACTGTACCGCTACAACACCGGTACTGAAGAGTTTAAAAAACAGCAATCACTACAGGCAGATCTGGCTGATATTGAAGCGCTGTGTTTATCTGTTTCCGGTGAATATCTGACACTGACCACAGCAGACGCCACTGGACAAATGAAGCAGCATTGGCTGGCAGACGACCACTTTGTAGAAATACGAACCGTTAACACCGGCCCGGGCATTAAAAGTTGCCAGGCCGATGTGCAAAACGGCTATGTCTATCTGGCTGATGAAAATACCGGATTGTGGCAATACGACCAACACGCCGAAGCCGGTGATGGCCGCTCCCTAATTCTGACGCAACAGCACGGCGTAAACAGCGAAGGCGTTGAAGGTGTCGGCCAGGCAGCCGGACTGACAGTGTTCGTTTCCCCTGACGCCCCGGTGGTGAATGTTTTCCACAATGACAGCATCAGTGAATTTAAAATAAACGGAGAGCATAAGTGGGAAGCAGTCAGGGCTGCCCCGTTTAACAACAAGACTGTTGTTGGCCTGTATGACGATGACAGCGAAACTTTGTTTACCGCTGTATTACCTGTATCAGCACCGCAAACGGCAATCCGCCGCACACAACCGGCAGACCGGCATTTAACCGCATTCGCAGAAACCGATCCTGTTGCCCGCTTTGGTGATGCCGCTGACGATCCGGCCATCTGGTACAACGACGAAGCACCGGAATCCTCTGTGATAATCGGTACAGACAAAAAGTCCGGGCTGGATTTGTTTGATCTGTCAGGTAAGCGACTTCAACATCTGAATGCAGGCAGGCTAAATAACGTCGATGTGCGGTCCCGCTGGCAGGTAGCCGGACAGGAACTTGCCATTGCCGCAGCGTCAAACCGCACTACCCGCACGGTCGATATATTCCTGCTGGACCCGGCAACCAGAAACGCTGTGCCTGCCGGTAAGCTGCCCTCGCAATTAAACGATCTTTATGGTCTGTGTTTGTATCAACACGCAAACGGTGTTGATGTGCTGGTGAACGATACGGATGGCAGTTACGAGCGGCATCGCCTGTCATTTGAAAACGACAAAGTAACGGGCAAGATAATCGACCGGTTTACTGTTCCTTCACAGCCCGAGGGCTGTGTGGCAGATGATGAAAATGCCATGCTGTATTACGGCGAAGAAGATGCCGGCGTGTGGAAGCGCAGTCTGGATATCAGTAACCCTGAGCCATCACTGATTGCAAAAGCAGAAGGTGCGGTAAAAGACGATATTGAAGGTATGGGCCTGTTTGATGTGGACGGGGAACGTTATCTGATAGTGTCCAGTCAGGGCAATCACCGCTACGCCGTTTACGCCACAACGAATAACCATTTGCTGGGCACGTTTGATATTGTGCCTGATCTTAAAAAAGGCATCGACGGGGTTTCAGAAACAGACGGGCTGGAAACCATGTCTCTGCCCTTCGGTGAAAACCTGCCGGATGGCTTGCTAGTTGTCCAGGATGGACACAACGTGATGCCCTCACAGCAACAAAACTTCAAGCTGGTTTCCGGTTCACTGCTTGCAGAATTTATCCGCCAGCACCGCCGGAAATAACAGCTCACTGCAAAACGGAGAACGAGCCCTTGCTATGGTTAATAACAAGGGTTTCTTCTTTTGGATGTCTGCCGTTGTAAGCGGTAATTTAAACAGCCATTTTGTCGTAACCCGACTGAAGCTGCTTATCAATGGCTTTTAGCACAGCGGCACGGTTTATCACGCCAACGAGTACACCGTCATCGTCGATAACAGGAAAAACCCTCGGGCGTTCGTTAATCAGTCGCTGTGCCACTTCCAGTACAGAATTCCAGGGTTTCACTGCACTGACGGTAGTTTGCATAATGTCTTTCACACGACACACTTGCTCACGATAATAACTCGACTCAATCATCATCTTCAGACAATCCTGTTCGGATAAGAACCCCGTCACCTGCCCCCGCGCATTTTGAACAGCGCCACCGGTCTGGTTATTTGCCAGAAGTCTTTCAACGGCTTCGGCAACGGTCATGTCTTCGGATAATTTCACCGGATGATGATTCATATAATCGCTTACTTGCAAAGATTCCATGTTTAGCCTCCAGTACGTCACCATGACGTGTCGTTACTTTCAGCCTAGACCCTCCGTGGCCCGGACGCGAATAATTTCAGCCGGATTTGTACATAATTTTTACAATGTTTCCCACTGCTCAAAAATGCCCACGGAAAGGACGCCTTTTCCGTCAATTTTTGCTCTGTACATGCCCGCTGAGTTAAACGGTGCTGCAATGTTGCCTTTTTTATCAATGGCAATAATGCCGCCGTCACCGCCCAACGGTTTGAGCACATCAAAAATAACTGTATCAGACGCCTCTTTTAACGTTGTGCCCTGATATTTCATACGGGTACAAATATCTGCTGCAACATGATAACGGATGAAAAACTCACCATGCCCCGTCGCCGACACCGCACAGCTGTTGTTGTCAGCCCAGGTACCGGCCCCAATCACAGGCGAATCGCCGATGCGGCCATAACGCTTGGCAGTCATACCGCCGGTTGAAGTGCCTGCTACCAGATTGCCTTCGCTGTCGAGCACAACCGCGCCCACTGTACCGAAACGTTCATTGCCTTTCTGACCGCCGTACAAACCTGCACTTTCCATACGGGCTTTTACTTTTTTGAGTGATTCAAGGCGTCTTTCAGTGTTAAAGATGTGGTTATCCACCAGCGTCAGCCCCTGCTCTTCTGCAAAAGCTTCTGCCCCTTCACCGGATAGCATGACATGGGGAGATAAGTGCATGACGGCCGATGCTGCAGCGATTGGACTCCGGATGGTTTTTACGCCCGCCACCGCACCGGCGTTATGGGTGCCGCCGTGCATTAGTGAGGCATCCAGTTCGTGTTCACCTTCCCAGGTATACACTGCCCCGATGCCGGCATTAAACAACGGTGAGGTTTCCAGAATTTGGATGGCAGCAATTACTGCCTTTTCACCGGGTTCGCCCTGCTCAAGCAAAGCGTAGCCTGCTTTTGCCGCCTCGCTGAGGGTATCTTTGTAGGCTTTTTCCAGTTCCGGCGTGAAATTCTTCTGTAAAATGGTTCCGGCGCCGCCGTGGATAACGATTGCCACCGGTTTTTCTTCAGCCGCCACTACCTGCGAACTTAATGTCAGAGCGCCGCATATCACAGCTGCGAGAAACGTTTTCATTCCTTTTCCTTATTGTTGTTCATGTTTTACATCGTCCGGAGGATCAGTTCATCAGCCGCAAACTGGCTTGCACCCTGCTGCGCTGGTATAGTGCCCCGCGTAACGTTTTTCTAATGGATTTTATTTACCAATGACACAATATGCGCCATCAATGCTATGGCACGATTACGAGACCTGGGGCGCTAACCCGCTCAAAGATACCCCTTCTCAATTTGCTGCCATCCGTACCGATGCAGAATTAAATGTTATTGGAAAGCCCGTTAATATCATGGCGCAAATTGCCAATGATGTGTTGCCCCACCCTCAGGCTTGCCTGATCACCGGCATCACACCACAGCAATCACTGCGTGACGGTATGATTGAGGCTGATTTCGCCAGACGTATCCATGAAGAAATGAGCCAGCCCAACACCTGCGTGGTTGGTTATAACAGTATTCGCTTTGATGATGAAGTCAGCCGCACCCTCTTTTATCGCAACTTTTATGACCCTTATGGCAGAGAGTGGCGAAACGGCAATTCCCGCTGGGATATTATTGATCTTGCCAGGGCCTGCTATGCCCTGCGCCCAGAGGGTATTAACTGGCCGGTGAGAGACGATGGTACACCGGTATTCAAATTAGAAGAACTGGCCAAAGCCAATGAACTGGAACATAGTCAGGCTCACGATGCACTTTCGGATGTCCGCGCTACTATCGCGCTGGCAAAATTGATACGGCAACATCAACCAAAACTTTATGACTATGCGTTTTCATTGCGCAGTAAACATGCCGTATTAAAGCAGATTAATCTGCAGCAGCCTTCTGTGCTGTTGCATATTTCGTCTAAAATTCCCGCCAGTCAGGGTTGTTGTACCTGGGTAATGCCAATTGCCATGCACCCCGTTAACAGTAATGCCATTATCGCCGTCGATTTGTCTCAGCCCATAGAACCGCTGTTAAACGATGATGCAGATACCATCCGGGAAAAGCTGTATACACCAGCTTCAGAGCTGGGGGATGAACCCCGTCCCGGTCTAAAGCTTATTCACATCAACCGGTCGCCTTTTGTCACCACGGCAAAAGCCATGACGGAAGAAAATGCTGAACGGCTGGGGCTGAACAGAGAGCAGTGCCTGGAAAATTACAAGCGTTTAGCGGCCAGCGATATCACACAAAAGTTGTCTGATGTGTATAACACGCCTCATGATGACGCTGATAATGACGCCGATCATTCCCTTTACAGTGGTGGGTTTTTGTCAGATGAAGAGCGCCGCTGGTGTGAGCAGGTGCATGCCAGCGCACCGGAAGCGCTTGACCGGCTGGCATCACAAACACAGAACCAGACCTTAAAAACCCTGCTGTTCCGTTATCGCGCGCGAAACTACCCATACACGCTGAATGCTGATGAAATGCACCGCTGGCAGGCACACAGACAATACAGGCTGACTGATAAAGATTCGCCCGCCACGGTTACCCTCGAACTGTTTATGATGGAACTGGAAACGCTGGCGCATGAGCATCAGAACGATCCGAACAGACAAGCTATACTCAGGGCGCTATATCAATACGCTCAAAACCTTTGACCTCATCGCAACTGTCACTATAAAGTAGACTAAAGACGTAGTAGCAGTTTGCCGATATGGTATTGGCGTAGTCTCATGGAACATGAAGATGAAAGGTATTTCTTTCAGTTACAACAGCGATACTCAGTTTGTCACCCTTAGCTTACTTCCTGCCGAAATGGAAAAGGAAGCAGATCTGAGCACAATTAAATCTGAATTAGCCAGTGGTGCTTACAGCGATTTTTATCTTTCAGAAAAAGCCCTGAAATCAGCCTGTGACAAAGCAAACCTCTATCATAAAACCGGCGACAATACGCCGGTTACCGCAGACATTGCTGAATTGCGTCATGCAGAAGTCGACTTTGTTGTCAGTGAAGACAACATGCACGCCACTTTGCGGCTTACCGCTCCCTACGGCGGCAGAATGCCTAATGCTATTACTATCCGTAACCTCGCCTGGAAACAGCGCATACGACGTGGCGTGGGCATGCGCCACATCAATATGCTATTAAAAGAAGCGGAAAAAGCAGAACCTGGCCAGGTGCTCAATGCTGTAGTGGCCAGGGGACTCCCTCCCAGAAACGGAAAGGGTTCAAGATTTATTCCGCTGGTCCCGAACGCACTTGAGCGGGTCCTCAAGCCTCAGACCAGTGACGGCGAAAAAGCGGATCTCCGGAATCTTGGCGACGTCATCTGTGTGAAAACCGGCACACCGGTAGTGCGCAGAACAGCACCGACTCAAGGCCGTAAAGGCTATGACGTTAAAGACACGGTACTTTACCCCAAGCCCGGTGAATGGCTGGAATTTAAAATGGGTTCCGGTACCGCCGTCAGTAATGAAGATGAGAACATGCTGGTGGCGACGATTTCCGGGATGCCGAAATACCATGAACACCGCATGAATATTGACGACACCTTTATCTGCAATGGTGTCAATGTGGGCAGCGGACATGTCACCTATGACGGTGCTGTTCTGGTGAATGGTGATGTTGCAGAGAAAATGAAAATCAAAGCAACCAAAGACATCACGATTAACGGCTTTGTTGAATCTGCAATCATTGAAGCCGGCGGCGATATCATCATCACTGAAGGTGCAATGGGTAAGGTTACCGATAACGCTGAAGGTTATGCATGCACGCTTATCGCAGGGGGCAGCATTCACGTTCAGCATGGCCAGGGGCTGGATATTATTGCCGGTAAGAATATTACCGTGGGCAGACAAATGGCCTACAGCCGCCTGAAGGCCGGTGGTTCTCTCACTGTAGGAAACATATCCAAACCAATGGGTAATCTGTTTGCCTGTGAAATTGTGTGCGAAGACAAAGTTGAAGCCGGCACACTGGGCGCGATTTCAGGCAGTACGCTGAAAGTTGATTTTACTGCGGGGATGAGTGCATTGATGGAGCGTAAAGAAACCATTGATGAACTGCTACGCCAGCTACGGGAGAATAACTCCCGCCACCGCGAGAAACTGGAGGTCATCTCCGGTCGTACCATCCATAAAGATTTAAAGCACAAAATAACCGAAGCAAAATCTCTTCTGAATAATGAAACAGCGTTATTAAACTGGCTGGAACTGAAAGCGTCGGAACTGAAAAAGCTGAAAACGCAATATGAAAACCGTATTCAGTTAAAGGCCAACAAACGAATTTACGCCGGCGTATCAGCCAAACTGAATAACCGTAACTGGCGCTCAGAACGGGAATACGAACGCTGCAAAATCCGCTATGAAGGCCATCAGTGGCACTATGAGCCGGATACCTCCGGCTAAGCCTCTGCCGGCCTTACTCTACCAAAACCTACTCTGCCAACGCGACTACGTTGCCGCCCTGACGACGGGAAGCACTGAGAGCTCTGTTAAGGTCGTCGTTCCATTCGGAATAACGTTGGCCGCTCTGCAGTTCAGCCACTCCTGTGATAAAAATGATTGTAGGATCTGCTTCTGCTTTCAGACACTCAAGTAAACGGTTCGCCAGGCTGTCGCCTGCCGCAAGGTTCGTTTGCGGTGATAAAATCATAAACTTATCAGGTTCGCACCTTGCCGTAATATCCACATCTCTTACTGTGGTTAAGCAAGCACTGGTGAGTCGTTTACATAGACTGTCTGTGTGTGCTCCTGCCCTGAGTTTATTACCGTTCTCAGTAATTTCAATTGCAATCAGTGTGCAGGGAGTCTGGAAACGCAAATGCCTTGAGATCTCTTCTTCAGCCTTTTGCATGAAATAATTGCGGTTGTATAAGCCGGTTACTTCATCCCGCGTGGATAAAAACTCCAGTGTACGGTTCTTTTCAAGTAACGAAGACTGCAAGCTTTCAATTTCATCGTTTTTCTGGCTGATTTGGCGCTGGTAACTGCTAATTACCCGTTTTCGCCAGGCGGCTACAGCAACAAGTGCAATAGCGATAAACACGATACCGAGCACAAACCCATACCGGCTCTGCTTTACCTGACGAACAGCATTCCAGCGTTTATAAATATCAACTTTACGGGATTCAGGTATAGACGAAATCGCCTTATTCAGTAAAGGAACCAGTTCGGCATGATTCTTATTCACACCGAAAGAAAGCATATCAAAGGGCTCGGCAAAACCGACAATTTGCAGATCTGAAAAGTCGTGAGCATTAATTGCAGAATAAACGCCCATCAGTGAACCCACCATCAAATCGATATCACCTTTAGATAGCTTCTGTAACCCGCTCACCTCAGAATCAACATATTCCGTAAGCAAATCAGGATAGTAGCGGGCAAGGTATTCCGCATGCCTGAAACCGCTGACCACACCGACGATACGATTGCCGACACCTTCAAACCCCTGAACCATAGGCGTACCGTTACGGCCTACCAGTACGTTAGGTACTTCTATATACGGGGTAGAAAAGTCCAAAAAATGGCTTCTTGAGGGTGTACGGTTGATCATTGTCGTCACCATACACGCGCCGGACTCTACAGCCGCAAGCGAATCCTGCCAGCTCTCCGTGGGGATGAGTTCGAACTTGAGATGAGAGAGCTTACTGATAACATCGATATAATCTGCGGAGATCCCAATATGTTTGCCGTTACGCATGGCTTCATAAGGCATCCAGTCGGGATCGATACAGTAGGTTACGACCTGTTCTCCGGCAGCATAGGCCACCGGCACTTTGCAGGCTAAAGCGGCCAGCGCAAGAAACAGGAATAAATACCGTTTTGGCAAACAAACAACCTCGGGGAAAAGAAAAACTACCGCTGGCAAACTCACTGAACGCCAACGGGTACAGGTTAACGACTTATTCTTAATAAGGAAAGTACCGGAACAAAGATCATAGTATCTCCCGGCATATACAAGTGATGCAACGGTTGCACCGGAACGACCTGCTTAACGGACTGAGCAGATAAAGTGGAGAAGTTTCATGAGGAATAAAAAAAGGCCTTCACCGGGAAGACCTTAATCATAGCGGTAAACTGCTTACGCGCGACGACGGCGCACCATCATGCCACCGAATGCCAGAGCAAACAGTGCCAGCACTGAAGGTTCAGACAGACTTACTGAGTTAACAACCATTACGTCATCTTCAAATGCTTCTAACTGATAATCGCCGGCAAAGAAGATAGATACGTAATTGTCAATTGTGGAGAATGCATCGTAAAAAACGTTGTAAAACCAGGGGAAGTCATCCTCTGCATCTACATATAAAAATTCAACGCCAGCGAAGATATTATCTACATCGACAACAGCTTCGAAATCGTTCAAAACCGGGTTCCAGCCGTCTGCCAGAGGGATATAGAAATCAACCAGGTTAAACGCCAGGCCATCATAAGTGCTGATTGCACCCATGCCTGAATTGATCAGGCTGTTATCCAGTTCGAGGTCATAAGAAATGATTTCAAGACCACCAACATATACAGACTGAGAGATAATTGCAGCCTGACTTTGCGCTGCAAACATCATTGAACAACAAGCCAGTACGGCTGCGCTAAAGAGTGCTTTTAGTTTTTTCATGTTACTTCTGCCTTTTTTAATGTGAGGGTACAGTGAAAATCACTGTACCCGTTTCCTCTGATTATTGTTTTACAGCTTCAACGATTGTGGTGCCCTGTTCCTGGCCATCACCATCGAAGAACGTCACAGTACCCATGTAAGGCACGCCAGACGCAAGACCGCGGGTAATGATACGAACGTCATTAAGGCGTCCGTCAACCGCACGGGATGACATGCTGAAACGGCTGCTGCTGTCTTTACCACCGGCTACCCATACAGGCATCTGGAAGTCAGTTTCCGTCGCGCCATTCAGATCCCAACCGTGAACCCAAACGATATAGACATCACCAACGCCAACATTAGCTGCCGGCTCAGGATTCATCAGAACAACATCTTCATCAGAACCACCGAATGCAGACACACCAACTTCTGAACATAACCAGCCTTCACAGCGGTAAACGTAAAGGTCAAGGTCAGTACCGCTTTGTTCTACCAGTTCGTCACGTAAGCTGAAACGGGCCATGGTGGTCCCTTCAGGAATGTGGAACAAGGTAGTAGACAAACCGTCTTCGTTGAATGCGAACGAGCTGTCAGGGTCTTGCTCAACGGTGCTTGTAACTACTTCAGGTGCAACCAGACTTGCGTAGTCGATACTTGCACGACCGGTATAGTTCATACCCACTGAGAAGAAACCACGGCCACGGGAGTTCAGACCTACAGAAACGCTTTCAGGTGCAGAAATGTTCTCATCCGCTGCCGGCATAATTGCTACCGGGCTGCGAACAACTTTACCGTTATCACCCTCAAGCACCACTGCACCGAAGATCCATTCATCAAGAACAGTTTCTTCTGTTTTTGCTACTGTCAGTGCAAAAGCTGAAGTCCCGTTTGCAGCCACTTCTACCACACCGCCCTGTACCGGCGTGAGGTCGCTGTTATAGCCCTGAACAGAAACATCCAGTGAATCCAGGCCTTCAATTGAAATGGTGTAAGTGCTGTCTACACCAGTTACGTCAGAAACATAACGGTAGATAGTTTCAGCACCGGACAATTCACCGATAGCAATTGACGGATAGTTCAGCTGACTTGGATCAGTCGGGAAGTAATTGGCCTCATAAGTAGCACAATCATAACCAGACTCGCTGATAACAAATGATTCTTCGTCCAGACCACACATAAAGCCCATGTAATCGAAGAAAGAAGCATCAAAGGTTAAGCCGGGTTCCATAGCAGAAACCGGTGCAGCATGACCAGCACCAAAATCAAACGGATCAGCCGGTGTGCTGCCGTCTTCTTTGGTGACATCCTGATAAGCAGTAGTCATAAGTGCAGATTTAACCTGAGCAGGAGTCCAATCAGGATGCTGATCAATAAGCAGCGCTGCCATACCGGCAATGTGCGGGGAAGACATTGACGTACCGCTTAAGTAAGCCACTTGCTTACCCTGCTCGCCGAACATTGGCGTGTCAGTGGTTGCAGCCAGGATGCGAACACCCGGGGCTGTGATATCCGGCTTAATAACATCCAGTGTAGAGGCATTCGGGCCACGGCTAGAGAAATCAGCCATGATATTGCCTGTTTCCTCTTGTTCAACATAAGTACCGGCACTCATTGTCACGGTCACATTGCCGCCTTCAACCGCTGAAGAGTTCAGCATGCTGCCCACAGCTTCGGTAACCATACCGCCGGGGATGCCGCCGACAAAATCGCCGCCCATTACGGTCACACCGCCGCCATTGTCATAGACCACGACAGCAGTCGCACCTGAATCCAGTGCACGGCTAACTTTTTGCGAGAATGCACAGGAACCACGCTGAATTAACGCAATGTTTCCTGAAATATCATCAGCGTTATCAAGTGGCGTAGATGCTGCACCGTCAAAACAGGCCAGTAGTGGTTCAGCTACAACTAGTGAACCGGTCACAGGACCTGTTTCACTCAGTGGTTTTGTAATTGAACCTTCGGTAAATGCAACCGTACTGGTTTCATCGAACTGGGTGACTTCAAGACCATTTACAACAGTTGTACCGTCATAAGTCGAGGCGCCCACTGTGGTTACCCAGGGAGCAGGTGTGCCGGTGGTAGATGCTGCAGGGCCAGAGTTACCGGCTGAAACTGAAACAAATACACCAGCCTGTGCCGCACGTAACATGGCTGCAGTAGAAGGCACGGTCAGGTCAGTCAGACTGCCACCGATGGAATAGTTGAGTACATCCACACCATCAACAATAGCCTGTTCAATTGCAGCCATACTATCGCCGTAGAAACAGCCGGCTTCGTCACCGCCTTGCGGGTTAACGTAGTCAGAGTTCCAGCACACTTTATACATGGCAACACGGGCACGCGGCGCGATACCGGACATTACGCCAATTTCAGTGCCGTTCATTACAGCAGACACGCCTTCGTTACCGGCAGCAGTACTGGCTGTGTGACTACCGTGACCATCGGCGTCACGGGGAGACATAAATTCACCTAACTCTGTTTGAATGTCATAAACAGACTGGAAAGTCTCAGGGAAGAAACGTGCACCGATAAGTTTGTTGTTACAGGCAAATGTGCCTGCCTGTGCTTCTTCACCGGTATCACAGGCACCCTGCCAACCGATGTCAGCCGGATCGGAGTAAGAGCCGTCATCAGCAAAACTCGGGTTTTCCGGTGTGATACCCGTGTCAAGAATACCGACAATCACATCTTCACCTTTAATACCCAGAGTATGCTGTCCACCCGCGCCGGTAAGGCCGAGGAACTCAGGAGTATTAGCCGTGTCTACTTTCACCATCTGGTCTTCCCAGACGCTGGCGACTTCAGGATTAGCGCGTAATGCTTTTGCCTGGGCAGGCGTTAACTTTGCTGAAAATCCGTTAAAGCTGTGAACATAGTTATGGATGATTTTAACGTTACCCACGGCGGCTGCTGCGGCACGCTGGTTGCGTTTTAATTTGCTGGTGTAATTGCGGATTTGTTTGGTGTCTGAGGCGTATTGGTTACCCCTCGATGCGACGTGTTGTTTATTTGGGATGAGCTCCCCGATTTCCTCTGCGTAGGTGATACCTGGTGCCTGCTTCATCTGGATGATGTAAACACCGGAACCCTTTTTGACATTAGCTTGGTTTCCTGAAACAGAAAACTTCGTCAGGTCCTGGGCTGGAATCTGCTGAGCAGTTACTGTGGTAGTCATACCCGCGGTAACAGCCATAGAAACCATTGTTCCCAATAGTTTTTTCTTAAATGTCATTTATTGCGTCTCCCATTGACACTTTTTTTGTTTTGCGGCTTCCTTCAGAAGATAAAACATCAGTTTTACCGCATCGGGAATTATTCCTGCCTGAATCTGCATTAACGCATTTACAAACGTGGAACCCGCTTTCTGGATTTACTGCATTTATTATTATTCCCCGATTTTTATTTACTTCTTCCATGTCATCGGAGGTCTGATATTTATACAAAATTCACACCACGTGTTCTATCTTCCTGATCTTTATAAGATATATCAAGCAGGAATATATAACCTGTTGCTAATTTGTAAATTTTCTTGACGCTTAAAAGGTTATTTATTAATCAAATCATAGAGATAAAAAAGGCAGTACATGATTGCACTGCCTTTATATTCAGTAACTAAGCTACGCAACCATCAGCACATTTCAACGGCAAGGGCTACACCTTCGCCACCACCGATACATAAAGAAGCAATACCTTTCTTCGCTCCTTTGTTAGCCAGTGCGTGGATAAGCGTCACCAGAATACGGGCACCGGATGCACCAATAGGGTGACCTAACGCACAGGCACCACCATTAATGTTCACCTTCTCTGCATCCAGACCCAGCTTTTGAATGGCCAGCATGGTTACCATGGCAAACGCTTCATTGATTTCCCAAAGATCGACGTCTTCTTTAGACCAACCGGCCTTATCGAGCACTTTTTCCATTGCACCTACTGGAGCAACAGTGAAGTTTTCAGGTTCAATGGCATTGGTAGCGTGCGCCACCACTTTGGCCAGTGGTGTCAGGCCAAGTGACGCGGCTTTCGATTCAGACATCACCAGCAGGGCTGCAGCACCATCGGAAATTGAGCTGGAGTTTGCCGCTGTGACCGTACCGTCCTTTTTGAATGCAGGGCGCAATGACGGAATCTTATCAGGACGGGCTGAACCCGGTCCTTCGTCAGTATCAACCACCACATCGCCTTTACGGGTAGAGATGGTAATAGCAGAAATTTCATTGCCAAACGCACCGGTGTTGATAGCTTCGTTCGCGCGGGAAAGTGAAGTTAACGCGTATTCATCCATCTGACCACGGGTCAGTCCTTCACTGTCAGCGGTATCCTGCGCAAAGCACCCCATGGCTTTACCATCATAGGCATTCTCAAGTCCGTCCAGCATCATATGATCAAGTACCTGACCATGCCCCATACGGTAACCTGTGCGAGCTTTTGGCAACAGGTACGGTGCATTACTCATACTTTCCATGCCACCGGCTACGACGACTTCTGCGCTGCCGGCTTTGATCAGGTCGTGGGCCAGCATCACGGCTTTGAGTCCGGATCCGCACACTTTATTGAGGGTAATTGCACCGGCAGATAAAGGCAGTCCTGCTTTCAATGCAGCTTGTCTGGCCGGCGCCTGACCCAGACCGGCAGGTAATACACAGCCCATAATAACTTCATCAATCTGACTCAAATCCACATCTGTACAAATTGACTTGATCACTTCAGCACCCAGCTCCGTCGATGGCACAGAAGACAAACTGCCATTGAATCCACCCATAGGGGTACGTTTTGCTGCCACAATTACTACCGCTTCATTGCTCATAGTTGTATTGCCTCACTTATTTTAGGAAGTTCAGGTACTGCACAAATTATATTCAGTACATCATATATCACCGGAAAACGTAACAGAAACTTTGCACTTATTGACGTTACAATTTTCTTACTTTACCTTAACGTCAACTACAATTTACGTTAACGTAAACCTGTATTAAGACAGTTTCTCAGTCGTCATGCCTGTTACGGGCCGGGCATACAGGTTAACGACACCGACAAGGCGCAGTCATGACAAACAACAAAGAAGAGCAAACTTTTACCATCGGAGAACTGGCAAAGGAGTTTGATATAACACCCAGATCCATCCGTTTCTATGAAGAACAAGGACTTATTACACCTTCAAGAACCGGGCAGAACCGCATCTACAATAACAAAGACAGGGTGAGGTTAAAGCTAATTTTACGTGGTAAGAGGTTGGGCTTCTCGCTGGCGGAAGTGAACAACCTTTTCGAACTTTACGACACAAATCCGGATTCAGCCATACAGCTGGAAACGATGCTCAGCATGACGGAACAAAAGCGTGCGGTACTTCGTCAGCAACTCGAAGACATTCAGATGTTGATGGGTGAACTTGATGAAGTTGAAGCACGCTGCCGTGAAGAACTGGCAGAATTAAAACGAGGACACGACAGATGATAACACCCTACCCCACATTGAATTTTGGTCTGGGCGAAGAAATCGACATGCTCAGAGAACATGTGCATCAGTTTGCTCAGCAGGAGATTGCACCGCTGGCGACAGAAGCGGATGAAGTAAGCCGTTTTCCCAATCAGTTATGGACAAAATTTGGTGACATGGGGTTACTGGGTGTCACGGTGGATGAAAGTTATGGCGGTGCCAACATGGGGTATCTTGCACACACGGTCGCCATGGAAGAAATCAGCCGCGCTTCAGCCGGAATTGGTTTAAGTTACGGAGCGCACTCAAACTTATGTGTAAACCAAATTTTCCGTAACGGTTCTGAGGCACAAAAAGAAAAATACTTACCGGCACTGGTGAGCGGCGAGCATATCGGGGCGCTGGCGATGAGTGAACCCGGCGCCGGTTCTGATGTGGTTTCCATGAAGCTGAAGGCCGAAAAGCGAGGCGACAAGTACATCCTCAACGGCAATAAAATGTGGATCACAAATGGTCCTGATGCCCATACCTTTGTTATCTATGCAAAGACTGACACACAGGCCGGCCCCAAGGGCATTTCAGCGTTCATTGTTGAGCGTGATTTCTCGGGATTCAGCCGTGCACAAAAACTCGACAAGCTGGGTATGCGCTCTTCCGATACCTGCGAACTGGTGTTTGAAGACTGTGAAGTGCCGGCAGAAAATCTGATGGGCAAAGAAGGCGAAGGCGTCCGTATTTTAATGAGCGGACTGGACTATGAGCGCCTTGTGCTGTCCGGTGGTCCGCTGGGTATCATGCAGGCTTGTATGGACATCGTCGTACCCTATATTCATGACCGGAAGCAGTTTGGTCAGTCTATCGGTGAATTTCAGCTTGTACAGGGCAAAATTGCCGATATGTACACGCAGATGAATGCCGCGAGGGCCTATGTGTACACCGTTGCAAAATCCTGCGATCGCGGGGAAACCACACGAAAAGATGCTGCAGGTGCCATTTTGTACTCGGCGGAACTGGCTACCCGTATGGCGCTGGACGCCATCCAGTTGCTGGGTGGCAACGGCTATATCAATGAGTACCCTACGGGACGTTTACTCCGCGACGCGAAACTTTATGAGATAGGCGCAGGTACCTCTGAAATCCGCCGGATGCTCATCGGCCGCGAACTGTTCAAAGAATCTGAATAAGTAAGGAGGGGTTATGCCCGTTCTGCGTTCTACTGTGAATTCTGCATCGGCAGAATTTAAAGATAATGCCGCCTGTATGCGCCGTCTGACAGACGATCTTAAAGCCAAAGTCGCTCAGATTTCTCAGGGCGGCGGCGAAAAAGCCGTGGAGAAACACCATGCCAGGGGGAAACTACTGGCCCGTGAACGTATAAACGTTCTTCTGGATGAAGGCTCTCCGTTTCTGGAAATCGGACAGTTTGCAGCCTGGGAAGTGTACGACGATTACGTACCCTGCGCCGGCGTAGTCGCCGGGATCGGGCGCGTGGCCGGCCTGGAGTGCATGATTGTTGCCAATGATGCCACTGTGAAGGGCGGTACCTATTACCCGCTCACAGTCAAAAAACACTTACGGGCGCAAACCATCGCGGAAGAAAATCATTTGCCCTGTATTTATCTGGTAGATTCCGGTGGCGCTAACCTGCCCCGTCAGGATGAAGTATTTCCCGACCGCGAACACTTTGGCCGGATCTTCTTCAATCAGGCCAATATGTCAGCGCAAAATATTCCGCAAATCGCTGTGGTAATGGGCTCCTGTACCGCCGGTGGTGCGTACGTACCGGCCATGGCCGATGAAAGTATTATTGTACGCGAACAGGGCACCATTTTTCTCGGCGGTCCTCCGCTGGTAAAAGCAGCAACCGGTGAAGTGGTCAGTGCTGAAGAACTGGGCGGCGGCGATGTGCATACCCGTACTTCAGGCGTTGCCGACCAGCTCGCTAATAACGATCATCATGCACTGGAGCTGGCACGCAATGCTGTCGGTAGACTGAACCGGCAGAACCGGTATCAGGTGGCAGAACAAAACTGGGAAGAGCCACGCTATCCGGCATCAGACATCTACGGCATCGTGCCGAAAGGCTCGCGGAAAGCCTATGATGTCAGAGAGATAATAGCCAGGATCACAGACGGCTCTGAGTTTGATGAATTCAAACCCCTCTACGGCACAACACTGGTTTGCGGCTTTGCCAGCATTTTCGGTATGGAAGTAGGTATTGTCGCCAATAATGGCATTCTGTTCGGCGAAAGTGCGCTGAAAGGCGCGCACTTTGTACAGTTATGCGCAACACGCAAGACTCCGCTTATTTTCCTGCAGAACATCACCGGTTTCATGGTGGGTAAACAATACGAAGCTGGCGGCATTGCTAAACACGGGGCGAAAATGGTCACCGCAGTGGCATGCGCCAAAGTGCCGAAAATCACTGTTCTCATAGGTGGCTCGTTCGGCGCCGGCAATTATGGCATGTGTGGACGCGCTTATGATCCGCGATTTTTATTTATGTGGCCGAATGCCCGCATATCAGTGATGGGCGGTGAACAGGCTGCAGGCGTTCTGGCGCAGGTAAAACGTGACCAGAAAGAAAGTAATAACGAAAGCTGGACTGACGATGAAGAGCAGGCCTTCAAGCAACCGGTTATCGATACTTATGAAAAGCAGGGACACCCCTACTATGCTTCCGCGCGCCTGTGGGATGACGGTGTGATTGACCCTGCCGATACCCGCAAAGTGCTGGGAATGAGTTTGAAAGTCGCCCTGAATAAACCCGTTGAAGAAACACGCTTCGGCGTGTTCCGCATGTAAGGAGTCCGGATCATGGAACCTGTAACCGATTTCGTGACGTACCATATTGATGAGCGCGGCGTTGCCAGCATTACACTGAACCGGCCGGAAAAGCACAATGCGTTTGATGACACCATTATTGCAGCGTTATCTCATTACTTAGACACCGCCGCTCAGGACAATTACGTTCGTGTTTTGATCCTGCGGGCTGAAGGTAAATCTTTCAGTGCCGGTGCAGATGCCGGCTGGATGAAAAAAATGGCTGGTTATTCTGTAGAGGAAAATCAGCAGGATGCTTTCGCCCTTGCCAGTTTGCTTAACAAACTGAATACCTTACCAAAACCGGTTATTGCCAGAGTTCAGGGTGCAGCCTTCGGTGGCGCAATAGGTCTGATTGCCTGTTGTGACATGGCCGTGGGTACCAAACTCAGCAAGTTTTGCTTAAGTGAGGTCCGGATTGGTCTTATACCTGCCACCATCAGCCCTTATGTCATTGAAGCGATGGGTGCCCGTGTATGCCGCCGTTATTTCCAGACCGCAGAAGTATTTTCAGCCCGCCGTGCCAGACGACTGGGCCTGCTCAGTGAAGTGGTCACCGAAGACGAACTGGATGACACGGTAGAAACTCTCGTTTCTCAATTGCTTAAAAATGGTCCCGTGGCCATGGCCAGAGCTAAAGCTCTGGTGCGCAATGTGGCATTCCGCCCTGTAGACGAAAACCTGATGCAGGAAACCAGTCAGGAAATCGCGGATATCCGCGTATCTGATGAAGGTCAGGAAGGGTTAACCGCTTTTTTGGAAAAGCGCCCGGCGCAGTGGCAGGAGAGCAGTAATGATTAATAAACTTCTGATTGCGAATCGCGGTGAAATTGCCTGCCGTGTTATCCGCTCCGTTAATAAACTTGGCATAGCAACGGTGGCGGTTTATTCCTCTGCCGACGAAAACGCCATGCATGTTGCGATGGCTGATGAAGCGGTAAAAATAGGCGAAGCCCCGTCAAAAGACAGTTACCTTCGTGGTGATGTCATTATTGATACTGCACTGAAAACCGGTGCAGATGCCATCCATCCCGGTTACGGCTTTTTATCTGAAAACGCAGCATTTGCCGAAAGCTGCCGTGCCAACAATATTATTTTCGTTGGTCCGCCGCCTGAGGCCATCCGTGCGATGGGTTCAAAATCAGCGGCCAAATCCATTATGGAAAAAGCCGGTGTTCCGCTGGTCCCGGGCTATCACGGTGATGACCAGATGGATGCAGTATTACTTCAGGCTGCCAGAGAAATGGGCTATCCGGTATTATTGAAAGCCGCAGCCGGTGGTGGCGGTAAGGGCATGCGACAGGTCTGGAAAGATGAAGAATTCGCTGACGCTCTGAGTGCTGCCAGACGGGAGGCTATGGCCAGCTTCAGTGACGATATTATGCTGGTGGAAAAATACCTCACCCGCCCCCGTCATGTGGAGTTCCAGGTGTTTTGCGATCAGCACGGCAATGGTGTTTACCTGTTTGAGCGTGACTGTTCCTTACAGCGCCGTCATCAGAAAATCATTGAAGAAGCCCCCGCTCCCGGCATGACGGAAGCACTGCGCACTCAGATGGGTGAAGCGGCACTGCAGGCAGCCAGAGCCATTGCCTATGAAGGTGCCGGCACAGTGGAGTTTCTCCTTGATGAAGATGACAGTTTTTATTTCATGGAGATGAACACCCGTTTGCAGGTTGAACATCCTGTGACGGAAATGATCACCGGTGAAGATCTGGTGGAATGGCAAATCAAGGTCGCACAGGGTGAAGTACTGCCGAAAAAACAGCAGGAACTTACGATAAACGGCCATGCTTTTGAAGCCCGTCTCTACGCTGAAGATCCGGATAACGGCTTTTTACCGGAAACCGGCATCCTCAAAGATCATACTCCGCCGCAACCGTCCCGTTATGTCAGAGTGGATACCGGTGTCCGGTGCGGTGATGAAGTCTCCGTGTTTTACGACCCGATGATCGCAAAATTGATTGTGTGGGATGAAAACCGGGAACGGGCACTCAGACGTCTGGCGACAGCTTTACGGCAATATCATATTGCCGGAGTAACCACCAATGTGGATTATCTGCACAGGCTGGCCACTCACCCTGAGTTTATCGCAGCAAACTTAACAACCACTTTCATCGACAAACACACTGCGTCGTTACAGCAAAGCAAAAAAGTAAGTGACGAACAATTGGCAATGATGGCACTGATCTGCGTGTTGCCATGGGAAGAGACTGCCGTTACATCCCCTTGGGAAACATCCTTATCATGGCGGATGAACGGAACCTGTCAGAAAACACTGCAACTGGCTGTTGCCGGAACGGACAACTTCACGGTGGACATCCGATGGCCTCAACAGGAAAGCGACGACTGGCTGATTACCATTGATGGCAACGCACTGCGTGCAAACGGTAAATGGCTGAATGACACGTTCCAGTTAAAAATTAACGATCATCTACAAACCATCCGCGTTTCAGAGAACGGAGAAACCCGTACGCTCTTCACGCAACAAGGCAGCCTGATTTTTAATGAGATCCAACCGGATACAGGCTCTGATGAAGGAAGCGGCACTGAAAACACCTTTACTGCACCGATGAACGGCACGATTGTCGCCTGCCCTGTTGAAACCGGCACTAAAGTAAAAAAAGATACCGTTCTGGTCATCATGGAAGCAATGAAAATGGAGCACAGTATCAAAGCGCCCTGCGATGGCACGCTGGAAACGCTTTTCTGCTCTCCGGGCACCATGATTAACGGCGGCAGTGTCTTGCTGGAGTTTACGCCTGATGAAGAATGAACTCCCCCGCAAAGTAACGCTGGTTGAGGTGGGGATAAGAGACGGACTGCAAAATGAGTCCGCACCGGTGACCACTGAACAGAAAATAGCATTGCTTAGTATGCTCACTGAGGCCGGATTGACACGCCTTGAAGCAGGCAGCTTTGTTTCCCCACGCTGGGTACCGCAAATGGCAGACACCGCCGCGGTGTTTGCCGGACTGCCTGAAGTTAACGGCGTCACCTACAGTGCGCTGACTCCCAACGAAAAGGGGCTGGATGGGGCGCTGGCGGCAAATGTAAAAGAAGTAGCTGTTTTTGGTTCAGCATCAGAATCCTTCTCACAAAAAAACATCAACTGTAGCATTGATGAAAGTCTTGCCAGATTTGAACCGGTTGTCAGCAAAGCGAAGGCAAAGGGGTTAAAAGTCAGGGGCTATGTATCCTGTGTACTGGGTTGTCCCTATGAAGGGTACATTGCTCCTGCTGCTGCAGCTCGGCTGGCTTCAGCACTCATCGCAATGGGATGTGATGAGATATCCCTTGGCGATACCATCGGAACCGGTACGCCGCTGGCAACAGCAGCAATGCTGGAAGCAGTTAAAGAGGTAGTACCACTGCCACAACTGGCAGTGCATTTTCATGACACCTACGGACAGGCTCTGGCAAACATACTTGTGGCTCTGCAGCAGGGTGTCAGTATCATTGACAGTGCCGTTGCGGGGCTGGGGGGATGTCCCTATGCCAAAGGCGCCAGCGGCAATGTTGCTACAGAAGACGTACTGTATATGCTCAATGGCATGGGCATTGATACCGGCGTCGATATGACCGCATTGCTGAAAGCAAGTCGCGCTGTAAGCCTTATCGTCAACAGAAAAGCACAAAGCAAAGTTGCAGCAGCACTACATTCTGAAGTGCCGGAACTATGACTCAGTCCGGCGCTTTTTCCTGCGGTAAAATCAGTGTCGTCACTACACCGGCAATCAGAAAACCGGCCATGATGTAAACGACACTGAAAGGCAAGACCTCTCCCAGTGCAGCATATGCGGCCCCGAATAACAGCAAAATAATACCAATCGCGGTATTCGAGAAGGCCACCAGTTCCGTGCGTTGCTGCCCCTCCTTCACATCCAGACTGTAGGTTTTCCGGCCTGTACGCACACCGGTGTGGGCAATGGATAGCAAAAAAAATAGGCCGGCTGGCCACCACAGACTGTCAATGCTGAACATGAGCAGACCAGCACAGGCAAGGACAGCCAGTATTCCTGCCAGTTGAAGGGTGAGTCTGGCACTTTTATCTGCCACCCTGCCCCAAACCAGCGAGGACAGCATGGTTGCAGCAGCCTGAGCAGCCAGATAAATCGGTAACAGCGACTGACTGTCAGCATCGCCTTCCAGCATAAAAAACGGCGCGACTAACGCTGAATGTACAAAGAGGCCTCTGACTGCGATGAAACGGTACACCACACTATCAAACTGAGAAAAAGAAAAACCGGAGCTGTCCTGTTGATTGTTTTCGACACTGACCCGGGTTTTCACCGGCAACAGAATGAACAACGCTGCGACAAACCCGGCAAGAGCCAGTGCAATAATCATCAGAACAACGGTTTGTCCCAGTGCTGATTTGAAATAAATTAGCGGTACAGCAAGACAAAGTGTCAGTACACCTGACACAGTGGAAGCTATCCCCAGTAAATCGCCCCGCTCTCCTTTATCAGCGACGTCCGCCTGGATGTCTTTCATGGTCAGTGAGCAGGCAGCCCGTCCAAGGCTCAACAGTATCAGGCTGCCCAGTACCACCGAACCGGCCACGACGCCTTCGAGATACAGCGCACTGAGTAGCATTGCGGTCACAGAAAGCGCCTGCACGATCATGCCGGCACGCCATACCTGATGCCTTGCAGGATAACGCCGCAGTAAAACACCGATAAATGCCTGTGGAAGTAAAGCACCGGATTCTCTCACAGGTACCAGCCAGCTAATCATCCATACAGGCGCAGACAATGACAAAAGTAATGCAGGCAGCGTTGTTTTAGCGGATATCAGCAAATCCGCCAGTTTGTTAGCAGCCAGTGAGGCGATGACGAGGATTTTATTTTTCGGGTACAACGCAGTAAGACTCCGTGGCGGTCGTAACATTCACTATATCGCATGTAATGACCGCCATGAACGCCATTCTTCCGGTTGTCGGATCAGTTTATATACTCAGGTTTCCGGACTAACTCTGATTTTCCACAACGGTTTTCAGGTTTTCGAGCCCCAGTTCAAAGTCAGGTCCGATCATGCCATCCATCATCAATCCCATATACCTGTTTACCGGGTTCATGCCCATATCCCCGCTGTCGCTCCAGGTAACCAGCGTGCCTCCTTCAACAGACTCCAGTGTAAATTCACCGGTCGACCCCATTTCGTAATCAGGAAAATAGAGCCGGTAGGTCATCACGCGGTTATGTTGCAAACCGGTAATCTCCATCTCGCCGTCGCCCTGAGTTTCACTGAGCCAGGCCGTTTGCATGCCGATGGCCCGGTCAGGGCCGCTGAACGAAACCTGCATCGCAGGGTCACGCATAAACCACACTGCCCACTGGGGCCATGCCTTTAAATTAACCACATTGGGATAAATGTCTTCAGCCGCGGCATTGATCATGATTTTGCGTTCGACATGATAATCTGAAGGTAACAGAAACCCGATGCCTGTCAGCACGAAAATGAGCACTATTATTGTCACCAGCGTTTTTTTCAGCCACGCCATTTTCAATCTCCGTGTTGATATTCACTCAAAATATATAACACTTAATTAACATTTGCAGCAGGAAATGTGTCAAACGTCCCGGAAAATTGCTGAACGACATATTTTCTGACGGCATCTGCGTCAACCCGGTCAATCCAGTTTACTTTGTGCCCTTCACTTTCTTCACATCTGAAAATGCGTCCTGCATCAGGGGTCGATACAGATGCGTTAACATACCCTGACGTCTTTGAAAAAGCCGTTTTTGGTAATCCGGCGATGGACGTCGCCAGTATGTCCCACAAGAAATAGGTAAATTCGTAAGATGGGATTGCAGTGACCGTTGCGGCCCAGAACTGCCCGGCCAGATCCGCCACCGGGGTGCGTGATTGCGCAAGCTGGACCAGGAACGCCCGGTCAACCGGGAGCGCATTGGTGGCGTCCAGAGGAACCAGGCACACATTAACGCCACTTTGAATTAACGTACGGGTGGCACAGGGATCCCAGTAAGCATTCCATTCTGCGGTACCATTGTGGTCGTGCATTGCCACATTTCCTTTCACATCAATGGCACCACCCATCCAAATCACTTCTTTGACAGCGGATTGTAAAGCTGGCTGGCGAGACAAAACTGCAGATAAGTTCGTACACGGCCCTGTCATCAGCACCGTTACCGGTGATTCTGCCTGCTTTAACGTTTCCTCAATCCAGATATCAGCCGCGACAGATTGCACATTATCTGTGATTTCCTGTGTCCGCAGCATTTCCGGCATGCTGTGACAAACCCTCGGTTGAGCCCGCCATTCAGGAGGAAACGGATTTGGCCCCGGGATGTTGCCGGTGGCTACCGGCACATGCCCGTTACCGGTAAGCGTTAAAATTTTTAAGGTACTTAACAGTGCATCATCCGGATAGCAATCTGCCGGGGTAATCGTCACACCCAACAGATCCACATGGTCCATTGTCAGTAAAAGCATCAGAGATAATAAATCGTCGATACCGCCGTCGTGATCGAAAATCACCGGGGTTCTGGTTAATTTAGCCGGCATAAAAATCCTTATCTGGCGTTAAGTTTTATCTTGTGTAATATGGAGTTAATCATTTGTGACAGTGTTGTCCAAATGTTACTTTTTGCTTTTGTCTTTCAGGCACAGCCGTAACGTGCTGATAAAATGGAGAACCAACATGGCTGATAACAGTTCACGCTATATCAGTAATTTGACCCGGGACACTTACGCGCTGATTCTTGCCGGCGGCAAGGGGTCAAGACTGCATGAACTGACTACCTGGCGGGCAAAACCTGCCCTTTATTTTGGCGGCAAATTTCGCATTATCGATTTTCCGTTATCTAATTGTGTTAATTCCGGTATCCGCCGGATTGGTGTGGTAACGCAGTACAAATCCCACTCACTCATCCGCCACCTGGTGCGGGGCTGGGGACACTTTAAAAAAGAACTTGGCGAATCCGTCGAGATTCTACCAGCATCCCAGCGTTTTTCCGATAGCTGGTATGAAGGGACTGCAGATGCAGTTTTCCAGAACATCGATATTATCCGCGATGAGTTACCCAAATATGTGATGATCCTTTCCGGAGACCATATTTATCGTATGGACTACGGCCCGATGATTGCCCGCCACGTTGAAAGCGGCGCAAAAATGACGGTGTCCTGTATGTCGGTACCGGTTCAGGAAGCTGCCGGGGCATTTGGCGTTATGTCGGTTGACGAAAATATGCGTATTCTGGGCTTTGAAGAAAAACCTGAACACCCTACTCCTCTGCCCGGTGACAGCACTCGCTGTCTGGCATCTATGGGTAATTATATTTTCGATACAGAGTTTTTGTTCGAGCAATTGCGTCGTGATGCTGAAAAACAAGGCTCTCAACGTGATTTCGGTAAAGACATTATCCCTTCTATCATTAAAGACCATACGGTAATTGCCTACCCGTTTGAAACATCCGGTGATGAGCAGGCTTACTGGCGCGATGTGGGTACTATTGACTCTTTCTGGGAAGCCAACATGGAAATGGTTGCGCCGGTGCCGCAACTGAATCTGTACGATCGTTTATGGCCAATCTGGACGTACCAGGAGCAATTGCCCCCTGCGAAATTCGTCTGGGATGAAGACGGCAGACGGGGTGAAGCCATTAATTCCGTCGTGTCAGGCGGTTGTATTATTTCCGGTTCAACGCTGCGCAGAAGTCTGTGCTTCTCAAATGTCAGGTTGCACTCTTACAGCACCATTGAAGAAGCGGTGATCCTGCCTGATGTTGAAGTTATGCGTAACTGCCGGCTGAAGAAAGTCGTCATTGACCGGGGTTGTGTGGTGCCCGAAGGCACTGTTATCGGCTACGACCATGAGGCAGACCGCGCCCGGGGTTTCCGTGTGTCTGATAAAGGTGTTGTACTGGTAACCCGCGAAATGCTGGGCATGCCTGTTGGTGGTTTAGGGGGTTAGCCCGCCTGCCAGCGCTGAATCGTGGTTGTAATGATTTCAGCGACTTTTTCCGGTTGTTCGAGGGGGAACATATGACCACCATCGAACATCCGGAATTCCAGAGCATTGTCTTTAACGAATCTGGCTCTGTCTGACGGTTTTGCCACATCTGATCCGGAACCGGCAACCATCAGCCCCGGGCACTGCAATTTGCCTGAAAATTGGTGCAGATTATGGGGAAAATGACGGAAGATCTCGGCTTCTACCTGTCTGTCAAAAGTCAGTCTGCGGTTTTCTCCGTCCTTCACCGTGCCGGCGGCCACATAATCCCGGATACAGCGTTTATCCATATTTCTGAACAGAGCTTTACCGGCAAAGTATCCTTCCAGATCATCATCCTTATGCCAGTGCGTCCGGCGAATTTTCGCAAGCCGTGACGGCGTGATTCTATCCATCAATTTAAGTTTCTTCGCCCCGCGCACCAGCCATTGTTTAGCCCCGTACACCATCGGGGGATCCAGCATAATTACCCCCTTTACTCTTTGCGGATAACGGCATGCGGTCATATAAGACAGCATAGCCCCGAATGAATGACCGGCAAGCCAGACAGGGCGGAATTGCTCCTGCGAATCCAGATACCAGACAAGTTCATCAACCTGTTTTTGCCAGTTACCGGCTACAGGAAATTCTGGCTTGTGGCCAAACAGAGGATTTGCCAGCACGTTCCAGTCTGCCGGTAAAGCTGAAAACAGGGTATTGTATGTTGCTGCCGGGAACCCGTTGGCATGGGCAAAATGAATTGTTGTCATAAGTCGTCCGGACTCTTCATGAAACCGTTAAATTGGCGAAGTGTAAAAACTCTGCTAGGATACAACAAAACTCATCCGACCAGAAGAATTATGCACGTAGATGAATTACTTGCTGTACCGGGAATGTCTGCTATCGCCGAAAATCAATGGCAGAGTGAACCATTAATCATACCAAAGGACTGGGCTCAGGGCCGCACTGCATTTGGCGGCATCTCCGCCGGCATGGCCTATCAGGCCATTTCAACACAGGTTCATGATGACCGTGTTTTACGCTCTTACACCACTAACTTTGTCGGCCCTTTATTACTTAACGAGCCCTTTACTATTCTGGTCACCTGCCTGCGAACCGGAAAAAACGTATCCCAGTACACGGGTCAGATTATACAAAACGGTCAGACATGTGTGTTTGTACAAGCATGCTTCGGCATGGCACGGACCTCAAAAATTCGGGTAGACAATGTTGAAACCCACGAAATGCCGTGGCCACAAAAGGCAAAATTTATCCCGCAAATACCTAAGGTCACGCCTAAATTTTTCCAGCATTTTGATTTGGCTATCGACGATGGTGGTATGCCTTTCACAGGAAAATCAGGCAGCCATTACCATGGTTTCATGCGTTTTAAGAAAGCGCCTCAAAGCATCAGTGATGCACATTTGATCACTATGATCGATGCCTGGCCACCTACTTTGCTGCAGATGCTGCGATGGCCTGCACCGGCAAGTACTGTGAGCTGGAATCTTGAATTTATTCATCCTCATCACGAAGTCAGTGGTACAGACTGGTTCGCATATAAGGTACATACCCGTCAGGCTGCAGACGGATACGGTCACACAGAAGCGACCATCTGGAACAGTCATAATGATGTTGTTGCCCTTAGCAGGCAAACAGTGGCGGTATTTGATTAGCAGACGGAAGCCGCCGGAGAAAACCGGCGGTCAGTACAGAATAAATGAGTTCGGATTAAACAGTGACATCACACTGATACACTGCAGGTTTGTGATATCCAGCGCATCTTCCAGGTCTTCCCGCTTCAACGCCAGTCTGTCGTGCAGCTCCGGCGAAAGGTTGTGATAGCTCGGATACACCTCAGGATTTACGTTATCCAGAGCCAGCACGTAACTGAGTTGCAGAATAAGGGTATCGGAATCGTCCACTCCGCTGTCGACGTCGTGGATCAACGATACCGGACGATAGATAGATTCAGGGATCCCCCAGCACTGCACCAGTGCAGACGACAATTCAGCATAGGTAAAGCCGAGAATGGCTTTTTGCAATTCAGCGGGACTGACTCTGGCATTGAAAGCCAGGCATCGTTTCGCTTCCTGAGGCATCTCTGATGCTATCACCAGCTCTCCGATGTTATGCAGCAAACCGCACACAAACAGTTTCTCAGGTTCGCGGATACGTTTGTTTTCAGCAAAATATTTTGCCAGCAAGCCGCAACTGACGCTCTGCTCCCAGAATTTGTCCAAATCGATAACTTTGGCGTTGATATCACTGAATGCGTGGGTAATACCGTAAGCTAGCGCAAGGTCGTAGGCTGATCGTGTTCCGATGACTTGCAGTGCACGGCTGATGGTTTCAATTTTATTGGGGAAGCGGTACAGCGCACTGTTAGCGACTTTCAGCATTTGGCTGGTAAGCCCCGGGTCAAAAGCAATGATTTCAGCAATATCATCAATGCTGGCTGCGTTGTCATCCATACACTCTTTTAACCGGGTCACTGCATCAGGCAGTACAAACACCCCACTCGCTTTTTCTGCAATATCTTGTGCATTCATCACAACAATACTCCGGCAATATCCTGTAGACCTTGTTCAGCAGGCGTTCCTTTTTTCAGCTCGCTGTTTACATGTATAGGCCAGGAAATCGTAACATGCCACACTTTTTCAGTTTAAGGCCTTAAATAATACGGGCCCGGGAATTATTTGAAGTTTAACGTAAAGGTATAAAAGAGACGACGAATGACCAGATACATAAGTCTTAAAATGCATACCCTGCCCCGAGTCTGGTAACATACCGTCTTTTGATAGCGGAACACCTTGTGAGCACTGCGATTTCATCTTCCCGGCCTGTGGCTGTGATTATCGGTTTTGTGTGGCCTGAGCCTGACTCTTCAGCAGCGGGACAGAACATGATGGGTATTATCACCGGCTTCCTGAGTGATGGCTGGCGGGTAGTATTTATGACTGCCGCCAATGCGTCTGAGCATTGCGCCGATTTGAATTTAGACGGGTTGACGACAGAAAGTGTGGCACTGAATTGCAGCAGTTTCGATGAGCGTATTGCCGCTATTTCGCCGGATGTGGTGGTGTTCGACCGCTTTATGACTGAAGAGCAGTTCAGTGCAAGAGTGCGCGGCGCTTGCCCGGACGCCATGCGCATTTTAAATACGGAAGACATGCACAGCCTCAGACATCAGCGTCACGAGCAGGTTAAAAGCGGCCACAAATCAGACAATTTTCCCGGCACATTCAGTGAGATGACTATCAGGGAAGTGGCCGCCATTCTGCGCAGTGATCTGACGCTGATCATTTCTGACCAGGAGTTGAACTGGCTGCAAAGCAATTTCCCGATCCCCCGGGAGCAATTGCTGCACCTGCCGCTGCTTACGACCGGGTGCCGGACACCTCTGCCCGACTTCCATGCCCGCTCAGATTTTGTTTTTATCGGGAATTTCCGGCATGCCCCGAACTGGGATGCGGTACTTCAACTACAACAGATCTGGCCGGCTGTCAGAAAGCGCCTGCCGGGCATTAACCTGAATATATACGGCGCATATCCTCCTAAAAAGGCTATGGCTTTACATAATCCGGCCAGAGGATTCCACGTCAGGGGATGGGCTGAGAACGCAGATGAAACCATTGCATCTCACCGGATAATGCTGGCCCCCGTAAGATTTGGCGCGGGCGTAAAAGGAAAACTGGTGAAAGCCATGCAATGCGGTACGCCCTCTGTAACCACAACAACCGGTGCAGAAGGGATTGGTGAGCAGGAAACCTGGCCCGGTATGGTTACACATACCAACGAAGACTTTGTTGAATCTGCTGTCACGCTATATACTGATGAAAATCTATGGTTAAAAGCATCAGAAGATGGCAAACGTTTTGCGGCCAGTCATTTTGACTCAGTAAAACACCAGCGTATGCTTCTTGATGAAGTTAATGCCCGCCGCAACCGCCTTCACGCCGATCGCCAAAAGTGGTTTTTACAGGCGATGGTATGGCACCAGTCACTGCGGGCATCACAATTTATGTCACAATGGATAGAGGCAAAAAATAAACATCACGGGCAATAGTTGCTATGCTTAACTTGTCAGCCTCTCAGGAAAGATGAATGAAAACACTGATAAGCACCTTACTACTTATCCTGTTGTCCTGCTCTGCCAGTGCACAGGAAGATGACAATGTATATTTTTGTCAGGGAGTGGCTGAAGCTGTCAGTTCCATCCAGTACGGACGGGCGTACGGTTTAAAAGATGAAGCCAACGACGCAGTGAAATATATCGCCAGCTTGTCTGCTGAGGCTGAATACGACTTATTGCCTTACATTGATGCATTTATCCGCTCCTCTTCACCGTTACCTTCCGCATGGACGGAAATTCTGTTCACACATGCCTGTGTATACAGTTATGTAGATGACACTGAACAGGTAAAACGCATTTCGCGGCAACTGCCCTTTCAGTGCGATGTTAACGAGCCGGATATTGATTGTTTTAACGGCGTGTTAGAACGCATCCGGGACAATCGTGTCATTTAAGATCAGCAAGCGCGGCAATGACATAGCGCAAACCACTGGTGCGTGACTCACTGAGATAGCGTTCAAGACCTGCCTGCTGCAAGAATTCCTGCCATTCAGCAACGGTCAGCGGTCCGCTTAATGCGGCTTTTTCAAGCATTACCGCCAACAAGCCTCTGATCACCTTTGAATCAGACCATGCCAGAAATGGTGAGGCGCCGTCTTCAGTATTTACGTCCAGCCACACATTACTCTGACAACCGGTAATTTTGTTGCCGGCAGAGCGTAAAGATTCTGGCAACACCGGTAAATGCTTGCCTGCCAGCATAATGTGGCGCATAACATTATCCCAACCACGGGCCTCACTGACCCCGACGGCAAGCGGCGGCAGGGTCATTTTATTTTGCCTCTTCTTGCAGGCTGTCTGCCAGTTCAGAAGCTGTCATGATAATGCCGGCATCGTCACTGGTAAGCGGGAAAACACACACATGGGTATTGTTAGCAGCCATGCCGGGCAGCCAGGTTTCCATGAACGTGTCCAGCGCCACATTTTCCGCTGTTAATGTGGTGTGTGCTGCCACTTCCCATGTATTGATCAAATCTTTATGGGGCCATACGGGCAACACCACCGCACCGTCATTTTCGAACATCACGAAGCCTTCCTCTCCTTTTACCAGCCACACTGACTGTGCTTTGGTAGAGTACTGAAGAAACAACGCGGTACGTTCTTCCGGTGACAAGGATGCAGCCTGGCTTTGTACAATTTCAGGTAAAGTTTCAGATATGGTATCCGGGAACATAATTTTCTCACATAAATAATTTCCGGCGGATTATACCCACAGAGAGACCGGGAAACTAATATAAACTCCCGCCTTTCCGTGCTAATCTCCATAATCGTGATTAAAGACTGCGTTAACTGAGTAACGTATTGATGAGCTCATCCTATTGTATCCTTTCGCCGGCACATGCAGCCTCAATGCCTCTTGATGAGGAGCAATTCCGGGAGTTAAAACGGGCAAGAAAACGTCTATCTTCAGCTTATGCTATCCGGCATAAATTTAAACTGGTCAGAACTAATTACGGCCTGATTACAGAAGCGCTCAAAGCCGTGGGGACTGCCTATCTCGATAATGCTCACCCTGAGCACTTAATTGACGCAAAGACACGCCTTAACGCCGCGGTGAATAATTATATTCTTAGTGGCCGGACGTTCACGGCACAAATCAAACGGCATGTGCAGGCCTGCATCCAGGACCGCTCCGAAATTAACAGGCTCACCCGGCGCATGGAAATTGAATATCAGCGCTCTTTCGCCTACCGGTTTGTAGACAGTTTGTACGACTATGTGTCTTATTACGGGATCAGCGTCCACGAAATTGAAATAAGCGGGCAACCTGTATCTGACTCACCTGACGCTGCCCGCCGCTACGAAATCAAAGCGTATATCGACCGTGACTTTCTTGGTGGTCCCATGGATTTCAGAGCGTCGGTTTTGAAAGAAACACCACGAAGCATAGAGCTGGTTTCGTTACTGGACGAATTCATGGGATGCCTGGACCGGATCAATGATCTGGCCAGGCAGATCACAGACGAGACCACAATTAACAGTCACGTACTTGTAAAAGAATTTATTAATGTTTTTGCCGGTTCAAACGGCGTGCCGGTAAACAACTTGTTTGTTGTTCATTCTATGCATGGAGATGACAACAATATTTATGATAAATTTCCTATCTCCATGTACGTGGCCCAGCAAAACTTAGAAGACGAATACCGGTAAGACAAAGAAACATGGAAATAACAGCACCAGACAGTCTGTTTTGTTCATTACTGCCCGATGACTTTCTGACATTACACCGTATCTCATTCAATGAAAGAGCTTTCATTTTTTACCGGGCTTCACTCCCTGCCGGCGCACCATCGCAGAAAACCATTACGGTGCAGTTTCCCTGGCTGGACATCACTGAAAATGCGTTTTCCGATATTGATTTACAGTTTCAGACACTGATAAACACAGCACTGGTCTGCGTTAAAGAACTGCAAAATTACTTAACTCATCATGAGCCTGTGGTAGATTTTTGTTTGTTTATGATGGAAACCAACCCGTCATTCTGCACATTTTCAATATCTACCGGCTATGAGCAGGCATTGTTCAAAGCGTTACATGATATGCCCTGCCCCGATTGCTTCGGCTATCCCCGCATTCAAAATACGACAATAACTCCGCAGCAATCATTGGCAGCTATCAATCCTTTAGAATAACCACTTTAGTAGGCAACACGTGCCTCTTCAGGCGCAATCATTCTGAGGATTTCCGTCAGAGACTTTGGCCGGGCATATAAAAAGCCCTGGAATAAATCTGCTCCAACCTCTCTGGCGAATTCGGCCTGTGCGGGAGACTCGATGCCTTCAAAGATAACTGATTTACCCAAACGCTTATTTAAATCCACCAGCGACGCCGCCAGTAATCGCATTGGTTCATCTTCCAGTCTGACAAGCCAGGTACCGTCGAATTTTATCACCGACGCCCGGTTATCCGTTAATTCGGATAAGGCCACAAGACCATGTCCGAAATCATCCAGCGCCACAGTAAACCCATAATCTTCCAGCGCGCGGATAATACGCTTAGCGCCGGCATCGACTATAGCCCGCTCTGAAATCTCGATCACCACGGATGACGGCGATACATTGAAATCCGCAAAGTAGGTGACAAACTGATCCACCAGCGCTGTTGAACTGAGCTGCAATAACGACACGTTAATGTGGATCCTGATGTGACTTAAGTCCTGTGCTTCAAGCATTCCGCTTGCAATGCATACTTCCCTCAACATTTTTAAGCCTAAGGGATTGATCAAACCCGTTTCTTCGGCCACAGGAATGAACGTATCCGGCTGCATGTCTTTTACATCTTTCCCCCGCCAGCGGCAAAGGGCTTCAAGAGCGACAACTTTGCCTTCACGGTCAACAATAGGCTGAAAACTGGCGTATAAATCCTGATTTTTAATAGCAGCCAGCAAACTCTCTTCCACCAGCAAACGGTATTCAATAGCCGTTTCGTGGTCAGAGGAATAAACCACAGTCTGGTTCTTACCCTGCTTTTTCGCCTCATACATAGCGATATCAGCGTGTTTCAGCAAATCTTCTGTGCTGTCCTGTATATCAAAATCAGCGACACCAATACTGGCAGTGACAGAAAGTGGCACACTGTGACAATGATAAGGTTTGGCCAGAGACACCAGCATTTTTTGTGTCAGCGCTAATATGTCAGCGTTGTCCTGAACAAGCACAACAAATTCATCGCCACCATGGCGGATTAATGTATCTGTGTTTCTCAGTTCAGACTGCAGGCGTTGAGCGCAGGTTACCAGCAACGCATCGCCAATATCATGACCGTAGCGGTCATTAATTTGCTTAAAACCATCCAAATCAATAAAAATCAGAGACTGGATGCAGCGCGAAAATTTCACCTCATCCAGCAACAGCTTCATATAATTGCGGTTACCCGTTCCGGTGAGCGGGTCCCGGAACGCCAGCTCCTCAAGCTTACGCTCTGCACGGGACAAATCTGATATGTCAGAAACCGTAAGGATGTATTGCTGCCTGTCCGTTCCGCCATCCAGGCATGACAGGGTAATAAAAGCGGGAAACATCGCTTCCGTGCCGTTTCGCAGTGATAATTTATGACGGTATACACGATCAGACTGTGCCAATTCATCACAACGTGAAAAGAGATCATGGTTAAAACCATATCGGGTAATGTCCTGCCCTTTCAGGGTAGACACATCACCGGTCAGCAAGGTTGCCAGTGAACGGTTTGCCTCTGTGACTATAAAGGCATCATCAATAATAGCGACACCTTCGGATAACTGATCAAAGATCACGTCAGAAAGTCGGTGCCTCTTCTCTGTTTCATTTGTTAAAACCTCACCGCGACTGACAGGCGCCGCAGTTTCGCGCTGAATTTCTGGCAGCACCGTGTTGAATACGATTTTCTGTTCCAGTTCAAACCGCTTTAACGCAGTTTCACAACTGACTTTCAATGTTTTAGTATCGAAGGGTTTAACAATGTAGCCATATGGCGACGTTTCCAGTGCCTGACTCAATGTAGTGTCGTCAGAAAACGACGTCGTATAAATCAATGGCGCAACAATTTTGCTGGCGATGATCCGCGCGGCTTCAATACCACTTCCACCATCGGCCAGATGGATGTCCATCAGAATAAGTTCAGGTTCGAGTTCCTCAGCCATATCAATGGCCTGCGACTCTGAGCGGGCAAGCCCGACGACTTCAGCGCCCATATGAGTAAGTTCGCGGGCCAGATACGTTGCCGCAATAGTGGTATCTTCCACCACCAGCACCCGCTTATTTTCCAGTAAACTCATCACTACTCCTGTTATCACCGCCGGATAAGTCTGAAGACGACGGTTGACGCTAAGTTACACATTACTCTTAATCATGAATGAAGACTGCGTCAATCAGTCTTACAAGATTTGCGCCAGAGTAGTCATTAAATCCTGCCCGGTGACCGGCTTGGTTAACACTGGTACGTGCTTTATTTCATCCTGGATGTCTACATCCTCACCATAACCACTAACGATAATGGCAGGAATACCTTGGGCCGAAAGCTGTCTGATAAGGTCAAAACTGGTTTCATTACCCAGATGCACGTCAAAAACGGCCAGGCCGGGTTCGCGCCCTTCAACAGAACGGCGCGCTGCGGCAAGCGTACCTGCTACAGCGACATTCTGAACACCAAGCGCCTTCAGCTTTTTTTGCATATCAAGGGCAATCACCAGACTATCTTCGACTACCAGAGCATATTCCGGCATGCTTAAAGACGTATCGGGTTCTTCAATCGTTGCTACATTTTCACTGTCCGCAGAGGTGTCTTTAACGACAAGATAACGATGGGGGATCACCAGTGTCGCTTTTACGCCACCCGGAGAAAACTCAATGTCCACTTCGCCTTCAAGCTCATGGGGAATGACATTCCGTATCATTGTCATACCAAAACTGTCTTTACCAGGCAGCGACACAGGAGGACCGCCAGTTTCTTCCCAACGGATGATTAACTCAGATTTCTTCGATACAGACCAGTGGACAGACACCGTGCCCTTTTCACCTGAGTTCGAAAGCGCGCCATATTTCGCTGCATTGGTAAACATCTCATGCATCACCAGCACCAGAGGCGTGGCTGCATAAGGCGCTATCAACACATCCTCACCATGGAGCTCAATACTGTTAGATAAATTCACATAGGCCTGAATTTCAGTTTCCAGTAATTTGCGGAATGAAATATCAGTCCAGTCTGACGCAGTAAGTTGATCATGAGCGGATGCCAGAGCAACCAGGCGGCCACTGAGAACCTGAATAAATTCTTCCAGTGTTCTGCCGGTTTGCTCAGTTTGCATCACAATGGCGTTGACCAGATTCAGAATGTTCCGTACCCGGTGATTCAGTTCCGATATAAGAATTTCATGTTTTCGTGCAGCCTGCAGACGGATACTGTCCCTTTCCTGAATGTGTCTTATCATTACTTCAAGAAGGGTCACCCGCAAAGAATCTGCGTCATTAAGTTCCTGCTCAAGCCACTCGTGACAACTGTCACTGTGAGTTTGCTGCCAGACGTCGAAACTGCTCCTTGGCATGAGTCTGGCGCCATTCGGCCCGGCCACCACCGGTTTTTCCGGATTACCTGCCCAGCTTACGGTTTTGGTCTGTGCCTGACGGTAAAACAGCAAATAATCTCTGGGACTTTTTGATACAGGGACCGCCAGCACACCGGCAATGCCGTGAACATCGGTCTGATAACCACTCATAAAATCCGCCAGAGTGTCAATGGCGGCAATTTCGCTGGCTGCCAGTGCGTTCAACTGACGGCACAACCTCTTGAGGTTATCCGGTTCCAGACCATGCCCTTCGCTGCGTACTTCACCGTCTACGATGACGCAAATACCGTCACATTTTATCAGGTCGCGCATGACAGGAAACTGATCAGCAATACCCTGTGCCAGCGAACCGGAGGTCGGAATGGTCGACATAATTCGATTATGAACATGCCGCACTCTGTCCCGTTCGACACTTTGCTCCGTCATTAACCGCGACGACAACTCCAGGGAAAATACCTCAGCAAAAAGCTCCAGTTCCGTCCGTTGATAATACGACGGTACTTTAGGGCTGTAGTGGTGGCAGGCAAACAAACCCCACAACTTACCGTTAATGACAATGGAAACAGACAGGGAGGCTTTCACCCCCATGTTCTTCAAATACTCGATATGGATGGGAGAGACCGCACGCAGAATGGAAAATGACATATCAATTTGACTGTCAGTCCCCTTCACAACAGGTAACACCGGCACCGTTGTGTCATCCACATCAGCAATCACCCTCAGCAGGTTTTTCACATACAAGGCACGGGCCTGCTTAGGGATATCAGAGGCGGGGTAACGCAAGCCAAGAAAAGGTTCCAACTTAAATTGCTTACTTTCAGCCACCACTTCTCCTGCCCCGTCCGGCAGGAACTTATACACCATCACTCTGTCATATCCGGTGATAAGCTGTATTTGCTGGGCAACCTGATCAATGAGTTCTTTACTGTCGGCGGCACGGTAAAATTGCGTCAGCAGAGATCGCACAAACTGCTCATCAGCTTTACGTCCACTGTGCACTTCTTCCAGCTCTATCAGCGTATAAAGACCGTTATGATGAACAGAGATATCAACAGTTAGTCCGGTAGCCACAACTTTTTGTGCAAACAACCGTTCATTCCTGCCGGTAATCATGGAAGACTGTAAGGAAGAACGAATATGGTGTAACGTCGTTTTGTCAAACCAGTTTTTCAGCGGTTCTCCGGCAACGTCATCCACAGGTACACCAAGATAATGTTCAGTATTGGCTGAGCAAAACGCAATCAGCCAGTCGGCGCGCACGGCAATCAGACAACCAAAAGATTGTATGCTGCCCGGCAGATGAATGGGTTCCCTGTCGCAATTAGTCAGATCGACAGTGAAGTCTGATGAAGTGGCGTTATCCATGTCTTTGAACCGTGCTTATGACTTTTAGAATATTTTACGGCTTAATGTCTTACAACATTTTCAGAATATCAGATCAACTTATTGATGAATATAAATAAACTATTTTTAACACTCAGAGAATCATCGTCAGAACCTCACAAGCAGTTAGAAGCCTCCTACCCGTTTTGTTACCAGATGCGCAGTGAAGCGTTCAGTCCGCTGCATTATGGCAGAGCCTTGTCTGTACTAAGGGCTTTTCACGTTTATGCCGCGCCTTTCGTGGCCCGCTTACCTGATGAAATACGTCACCTGATAATAGTCGATGATGTCATTGATGCACTTAACCTGGACCTGCAAATTTTAGGGGTGCTGGAAGAACAGCCTGAGTTCAAATCTGCATTATCATCTCAGTCACCAACCAGCCTGCTGGCATTCAGTTATGTGTGGATGGGATCGTCCATGGGCGGCAGTATCATCAGTCGCTGGCTGCAGTCACGTCATCCCGGTTTGCCGCAGCAATACTACCGTGCCATGGCAGAAACCGGCGCAAACTGGGAAACGTTTAAAGCAGGCGCTACTGACTGGGCCCGGGCCAATAATATCAACGATGATGATGCGGGAGACGCTGCCAAACAGGTTTTTGAAAGTATCATTCATACTGCCTCACACTACAGTGAACCTGCTTAACTCAAAAGCTGCAAAATAGCCTGTGCCTGTCTTCAGGCAGCACAGCGGTTTTGCTATGATTGCAATAAATTAATTAACAGTGAATTTCATGAAAGTAGTATCTTTTAATATTAACGGGATTCGTGCGCGGTTGCATCAGCTGTCTGCACTGATTGAAAAACACCAGCCGGATGTCATCGGTTTGCAGGAAATCAAAGTGCATAACGAGCAGTTTCCTGTTGCTGATGTGGAAGCGATGGGTTACCACGTTTTCTTCCACGGACAGAAGAGTCACTACGGTGTGGCTATGCTCACAAAAGAGAAGCCGCTGAATGTGCAATACGGTTTTCCCACTGATGAAGAAGACGCTCAGCGCCGCATGATAATGGTGACGTTAGCAGGTAAAAATGGTCAGCCGGTACGGGTACTGAATGGCTATTTCCCTCAGGGCGAGAATGAAAAGCATGAAACCAAGTACCCGGCGAAGCGTAAATTCTATGCCGATTTAATGGGGTATCTCAGTGACCACCATAGTCAGGATGACAACGTCATCATTATGGGTGATCTGAACATTTCGCCGGCAGACAATGATATCGGCATTGGCGAGGATAACCGTAAACGCTGGCTGAAAACCGGCAAATGCTCTTTTTTACCGGAAGAACGGGAGTGGATTAACACACTCTACGACTGGGGCGTGACCGACAGCTTCAGAGCACAAAATCCGGAAGTAAGCGACCAGTTCAGCTGGTTCGATTACCGCTCAAAAGGATTTAACGACAACCGGGGTCTGCGCATTGACCATATCCTGGCAACAAAGCCAGTACATGAAGGACTTCAGGAAACCGGTATTGATTACGAATTGCGCGGCATTGAAAAGCCGTCTGATCATGCTCCTATCTGGACGGTGTATGATATTTAACTAACGAGGTCATCATTGACAAGCCTGCAAACATTCGCACTTATTCTGTTCACCGGACTGATGATTGTGATAATCAGGAATCTGTCCTGGCAGGCTTTGTTAAAAGATAAGAGACAGCAGCATGTGTTATTCGGTTATACCGCGCTGCTGTTTTTTTTGTGGATTTTCCGTGCCGGGATTTATCAGGGGCTGGATGTTCATTTTTTATGGCTGAGTGCACTAACGCTGACACTCGGATTCAGAAAGGCGCTGATCGCCGGAGCCGTGGCCCTTACCGGTATAACATTAACCGGTACTGAACAATGGCACATGATCGGCGTAAATGGTCTGCTTGGCGTTGTCATGCCTGTGTGTGTCAGCTACGTCATCTTTATGACCGCATTTCACAAAATCCCCCGTAATCTGTTCGTCTACATATTTGCCTGTGCATTTTTCCCGGGCGCCATAGTCATAGCTTTGAAAATGGGTTTGCTGGGGGGATATTACCTGGCTGACGGTTTATATGACTGGCAAACCGTAAGAGATAACTACCTTATTCTTATCCCCTTACTGCTCTTCCCCGAAGGACTGTTAAATGGTATGACTATGACATTGCTCATCGTCTATAAACCTGAACTGGTCTACACCTTCCATGACAAATTCTATATCGACGGAAAATAACCGACAGCCATTACGCTTTGCCATTGTGATATACCCTGACGCGGAGGTGCTTGATTTCGCCGGGCCCTACGAAGTCTTTACCACGGCTGTGCGGGTCCACCAGTTTAACTGGCAGGTACAACTGGTAGCCGAAACTGCCATGATTAAAGCCCGTGCGGGTTTTATGGTACAGAGCCACACTACATTTGCAGATGCAGAGAAACCGGACATCCTCGTGGTGGTTGGCGGCGATCATACCCGCGAATTGAACAATCCTGTGTTGCTGGCATGGATCAAACAGGCATCTGCCAGTGCAAAGATAGTGGCATCAGTGTGTACAGGTTCATTCTTGCTTGCTGAAGCAGGGATTGTGGATAGCCATAATATGACAACACATTGGGAGGACATTGCTGATTTACGCAGGCTTTATCCGTCACTCACTGTGCATGAACATTGCCGGGTAGTGAATGAGGGCTCGCTTTACAGCAGTGGCGGTATATCAGCCGGCATCGACATGGCGTTAACGCTGGTAGCTGATATTACGAAGAAAGCTGATGCTGAAGCAACAGCCAGACAAATGGAATACCGGTGGGACGACAGCTGTCTGCGCATATAGCGCAGACACATTTAACAGCAGGATCTACTAGTCTTTCTTGTAAAGAATATCCATCACACCGGCCAGTTCGGTTTTACCTTCCCGCACTTCTTCCTCACTCAAACCAGCGATTTCGTGAGGAAATACCAGCCACTCATCGCTCTGATTTACATAATAGTCAGGAACAATTTCCGTCTTGTTGTTCTGTGGCTTGTACCAGGGGCAGGCAATACGGATATCTTTCGGCATATTCAGACGCATCAGTTTACGCACCTGTTTGATAAGCGCATCCACACTGCGGCCGGAATCAAATACATCATCAACAATCAGCAGTTTGTCGTCAGCATTAGCATTCTCGACCAGATAATGCAGACCGTGAACACGGATTTCTTTCGACTGTTTGTTGATACCGTAGTAAGACGATGTTCTCACTGCGATGTGGTCAGTTGGGGTATTTTTGAATTCAAAAAATTCCTGAACAGCGATACCAATAGGCGCACCACCACGCCAGATACCGATAATGAAGTCCGGCCGGAAGCCATCTTCATATACCATAGCCGCTAAACGGAACGAGTCTTCCAGAAGAGATTGGGAGGTAATAAAGTTTTTGTTCATAGCATTTATCCGGCCAGATTTGAAAGGCGGGAAGTATAGTGAAAATTAAGGTTATTTGCACGCAAAATTAACCACATGGTCAACATGGTACAAGCCAGTTTATTCGTTCTGCAGCGCCGTAGCAGGATGCACCTTCATCGCTCTCACAGCAGGGTAAACACTGGCCAGCAAACACAATACCAGTGAAAATAGTGTCACCATAATGACCTGATGCCAACGTAAATCCACAGGGATCCCCTGCCCGTCGGCAGACAATGCCAGCTGAATATCCAGCAGTGCCAGCAAATTATTCAGTTGCAACACTACTACAACACCCAGTACCAGACCAAGTATAGCGCCCTTCACACCGTTAAACAGGCCGTTAAGTAAAAAGACTGTCCGTATCTGACCGGCTTCCATTCCCTGAGTTTGTAAAATGGCAATGTCACCCTGCTTTTCAGTGACTACCATCACCAGCGCAGAAACAATATTAAATGCAGCGACGGCAATGATGAGCAGCAGCATCATAAACATCATGTTTTTTTCCATTTTCACAGCATCGAACAGGGGCCCCTGACGTTCCCGCCAGTTATCGGATGAAAAGCCCTGCCCGTCTAATGTGTTTATGACCGCACTGTAATTAAAGGCGTCGTTAAGGAAAAGGCGGGTATCTGAGGGCGCATCCTGAGGTTTCCTTAATAACCTTTTCAGATCGTCCAGATGCATAAAGATGACCTTGTCATCCATCTGAGAATTAACCCCGTACAACCCTGCTACTTTTACAATACGCTGAGCCGGCATGCGTCCCAGCGGGGTGTATACACTCGCTCCAGCCACAAGAAGACGCATTGTATCCCCCGGTCTGAGATCGAGTTGAACAGCCAGCGCCTGACCGGCAATCACATTAAAACTGCCGCTTTCCAGACCGGTGAACTTACCGGCCACCATGTTTTCTGCCACCACAGAGTCCTGCATATCTTCCGGCACAACGCCCTGAATTTGCACACCTCTCAGCCCGCTTCTTGCCTGTAAAACCCCTTCTGTTTCGATAAACGGCATGACATGGTCTACACCGGCAATGCTTTCAAAGGGAGCCGCAGATGGTTCCGCATGTACAACCACATGAGGCAGAATACCCAGAATGCGCTGCTTTAATTGCCCTTCAAACCCGTTCATCACCGATAACACAATGATCAGCGCCATCAAACCCAGTGCAATTCCGGCGACTGAAAAAAAGTTAATGAACGAAACAAAGCTATTTTGTTTATTCGCAGTAGAATAGCGCAGCGCCAGAAAGGCAGAGACTGGTTGAAACATGAAAACCCGGCGTCGGAAAAAGTAAATGGCGTAATACGGCAACCGTATTAGTAAAGTTGTTAGTCTACGTGTAAGCTTTACTACGTACAAGATTGATGTAGCAGGATTTAAATGAGCAACGAGACACTGGCAGATAAACAGGCACAATTCGACGAGTTCTTCATGATTACCAGTGAACTGCCGGTAAACGTAGTGCCGCTGGAAGCGGGTAAATCCGTTCCTGCCAGTGACGATCTTGAATCCGTCATGCCCTATGCATTTAGAATTGCCGGGGAAATGGCTGCCATCGAGGCACAGGCATTAAGACCGCTGCGTAACCTCGGAGACCACGCTGCAGCGCTAACCGATTACCTGAACCATCAGGCCAGAAAAATCGACCTGATGATGTCTTATATACTGCACCAGCAGGATGATGAGACCTGTCGCTATCAAACCGTTAAGTTTGGCGGCGGCGGTATAATCGTCAGTACCACATCGCCTTACGAAACCGGTACGCTGGCAGAACTGAAGCTGTTTCTCAATCAGGAAGCGGCGGCTGTTTATTGTTTCGGTGAAGTTATTGCTTGCCAGCAGCACGGAGATGATTACCATATATCTTTCATTTTCCGCAGCATCCGCGAACAGGATCAGGAATTGCTGGTGCGCGCCAGTTTGCATTTGCAAACCCAGCAGCTGCGCAAACGCGCTCAGGACAAACAGGAATAGTTCGCTCTCACGCAACTCCATGATAACCAGCCAATAGTTTTCAAGGTGACATGACAGCCACAATTTTTTCTTTACCACTGCCGAAGGCAAAAAAGGCCGGCAGCACAGGTGATCACCAGCAATGGGGTCAGTTAAAAGGCAGTAGCCGCGCTCTGGCCGTCAGCCAGGCATATAAGCAGCATAAAGGACCGGTGGTTGTTATCACCGCTGACACACCGTCAGCCATGAAGCTCCAGCGGGAACTTGCATGGTTTTTAGATAACGACCGTAGTGTTACCACCTTGTTCCCTGATTGGGAAACTCTGCCCTATGATATGTTTTCGCCCCATCAGGATATTGTTTCCCAGCGGATGGAAACTTTGTTTCGGATGGCGAACGAGCCCCGCGGTATCTTCATCGTTCCCGTAAACACGCTGATGCAACGGCTGGCACCGGTAGATTATTTGAATAAATATCTGCTGATGGTTCATAAAGGCGATACCCTTGACCGTGAACAGTTCCGGCGCAATCTCGAACAAGCCGGCTATCTGCATGTAAACCAGGTAATGAGCCACAGCGAATTTTCCATTCGCGGTTCCATTATCGACCTGTTTCCCATGGGCAGTGACAGACCATTCCGCATTGATTTATTCGATGATGAAATTGATTCTATCCGGTATTTTGAAACAGAAAATCAGCGCTCTGCGGATGCCGTAGATGAAATCCGGTTGTTACCGGCGAGAGAATTTCCCACCGACAAAGCAGCACTTTCAGCCTTCAGAGCCCGTTACCTGGAAACCTTCGACAGCAACAGTTCGCAGGAATCGGTATTAAGTCAGGTATCCAAAGGCACCATGCCCGGGGGTATCGAATACTACCTGCCGCTGTTTTTTGACCATACCGCTACCCTGTTTGACTATCTCCACGATAATGCCGTCCTGATGCTGCATGGCGATGTCATGGACGCCAGCGAATTTTACTGGGCAGATGTGGCAGAGCGTTACGAACAGCGCAGATACGACTTATCACGCCCCCTGCTCAGCCCTGAAGCACTGTTTCTGCCAGTTAACCAACTTTTCGAACAGGTAAAAAACTGGCCGCGGATTTCACTGCACACAGACGCTTTAGAAGAAAAAGCAGGAAAATCCAACCTCGGATGCGAAAGCCTTAAAGACATCGCGTTTAATCCACAGAAGAAACAGCCGGCTCAGGCGCTGACGGAAAAAATGAAAGCCGCCCGGAATGCCGGCAGCCGTGTGCTTTTCTGTGCTGAATCTCAGGGACGGCGGGAAAACCTGCTGACTCTGCTGAATAAAGCAGGGATCCGCCCTGAAGCCGTTCAGCAACTCAGTGACTTCATCGACAGTGATGTTGCTGCAGGCATTTGTGTTGGTCTGGTAGAAAACAGCTTCGAGTGGCAGCGTGAACAGGGCAATATTCTGTTTATTACTGAAACAGAACTGCTGGGCCATAAGGTCAGTCAGCGCCGCTTACGTGACAAACGGCAGGCAACGGATGAAAGTGCCATTATCCGCAACCTCGCTGAACTGTCTGTTGGACAACCGGTGGTTCACTTTGATCACGGCGTGGGCAGGTATACGGGTTTGCAAACCCTGGATGCCGGCGGCGTGATGACCGAGTATGTGTGCATTGAATATGCAAAGCAGTCAAAGCTCTACGTGCCGGTGTCTTCTCTGCATCTGATTTCACGCTATACCGGCGGCGATGTGGATCATGCGCCACTGAACTCACTGGGCTCAGATGCGTGGACAAAAGCGAAACAAAAAGCAGCCGAGAAGGTCCGCGACGTGGCTGCGGAACTGTTGAATGTCTATGCCAAACGGGCAGCAAAACCGGGGTACGCCTACGACATCAACTGGGAAGATTACCAGAGCTTTGCCGACAGCTTTCCTTTTGAAGAAACACCGGATCAAATTCAGGCCATCAATGCCGTTATTCAGGATATGGGTTCACCGCAGGCCATGGACAGACTGGTTTGTGGTGACGTGGGCTTCGGTAAAACAGAAGTAGCCATGCGGGCAGCTTTTCTGGCTGCCAATCACGGTAAACAGGTGGCCATACTTGTGCCAACCACCCTGCTGGCACAACAGCATTTTGAAAATTTCAAAGACCGCTTTGCAAACTGGCCGTTTAATATTCAGGTAATGAGCCGTTTTGTCAGCGGTAAAGCGCAGAAAACCGTTGTCGACGGCATCAAAGAGGGCCAGGTGGACATCGTGGTGGGCACCCACAAACTGCTCAGCAGCGACATTGAATTTAACGATCTTGGCCTTGTGATCATTGACGAAGAACACCGCTTTGGCGTGCGTCAGAAGGAAAAATTCAAATCCCTGCGTGCAGATGTAGATATTCTGACCCTTACCGCTACCCCCATACCGAGAACGCTGAACATGGCATTGTCCGGTATGCGTGATTTATCCATCATCGCTACGCCGCCGGCACGCCGCTTATCGATAAAGACTTTTGTGCAGCAACGCAATACGTCCGTGATCCGTGAAGCGGTTATGCGTGAAATTCTTCGTGGTGGTCAGGTTTACTTCCTCCACAATGAAGTGGATACCATCGAAAAAACCGCGAAAGAAATTGCCGAAATTGTCCCTGAAGCGCGTATTGCCACCGGTCACGGACAAATGCGTGAGCGGGAACTGGAAACCGTGATGAGTGATTTCTATCACCAGCGCTATAACGTGCTGGTGTGTACCACTATCATTGAGACCGGTATTGATGTTCCTACCGCTAACACTATCATTATGGACAGAGCCGACCACCTCGGTCTGGCGCAGCTTCACCAGTTGCGCGGACGTGTGGGCCGTTCTCACCACCAGGCATACGCATACCTGCTTACCCCTCATCCGAAGCGGATGACGAAAGATGCGGCCAAGCGTCTGGAAGCCATCGCCAGCCTGGAAGATCTGGGCGCAGGCTTCGCACTGGCTACCCATGACCTTGAAATTCGTGGTGCCGGTGAATTGCTCGGCGATGATCAATCGGGGCAGATAGCCTCTATCGGTTTTACGCTGTACATGGACATGCTGGACCAGGCTGTGACAGCATTGAAGGAAGGTCGCGAGCCCAGTCTGGAAGATGCTTCAGCCAATCAGACGGAAATTGAGCTGCGTATTCCTGCGCTGTTGCCCGATGACTATATTGCAGATGTTAATCAGCGTCTTTCACTCTATAAGCAACTGGCAAGTTGTCAGAGTAAAGATGCCATTGATGAATTCCAGGTTGAGTGTATAGACAGATTTGGCTTACTGCCGTTGCGGGCTAAACAACTTATCAAAGTCGCTGAACTCAAACTCATCGCAAAACGGTTGGGTATAACAAAAATCGACCTGACCAGCATTGGCGGCACCATTGAATTCAGAGAAAATACGCCGGTGGATCCGGGGTATATCATACAACTGGTACAAACCCGTTCTGATACGTTCCGTTTTGAAGGCAGCCAGAAGTTGCGTCTGGTGAAGAAAACCGAAACAGCAGAAGAACGGTTATCCCTGATTGAAAATGTACTGAACGACTTTGCCATGGAGACAAAGTAAGCATGAAACGGGTAGTCGCTTTAGCAGCAGGACTTCTTTTAAATACCGCTTCACCAGTATTTGCTGCGGATGACTGGTGGTTTGATGTGGAAGTGATCATTTTCGATCGTAACCTCAGCATCAGTGAGCTCAATGAGCAATTTGCTGAAACACCACTGGCTCAGTCTGTGGCTGAATTAAATCTGATTGACAACTATCTTCGTCCTGATATCAGTTACATTAAGCAAGGTCTCGCCACCTGTGGTGTGCCCTCCTCCCCTTTGTGGATGGATACACCGTCACTGGAAGACATTCAGGCTGACTATGCGCGCTGGAAAGCCTCGCAGTCACTGTTAACAGAGAATACCGTTACAGGCGCTGATAACACAGGGTTGTCAGACAGCAGTCCATCTGATTTTAGCTCAGCAACGGACTTATCTGATGAAACAGAACTGTCTCAGCAGAACCGCGAAGATGCGCTGGCAGAAGCGTTCAGCGAAGAAACCGGCCATGACGGGTTCTCATCTGCTGAAATGGCCGTTGCAGACGAGGAACCGCTTACGCCGGCTGTTGAACCTGTCACAGATTCAGAAATCGCTGAGTACTGGATTGCTTTTTCCGGGATCAATACGGTTACACCCGTCACTGTTCCCCGTTTCAGCTACTGTGAACCGCCGCGGGACTGGTTAAGCTGGCAAAATGGTGAATGGCAGACTTACAAACCGGATAATTCTCTTCCGGCACCGGATGTTGTGCCGGAGTTTCTTGACGGCCGGGATACAGAATTCGCCCGGTTTGCACACTTGCTGCCTTATAACAGTCTGGAACTGACTAAACTTTCACGGCAGATCCGGCAGACCCGTGGCTTGAACCGTATGCTTCATATTGCCTGGCGTCAGCCGGTGAAGTTCGGTGAACAAAAAGCTGCAGCCATGCGGATCATCGCCGGCGACAATTATGCAGACAGCTTCACAATGACCGGTGAAGCTATTAAACCGGAGTTACCGCTACCCGTCGAACAGGCAGAGTCGGAGACACAGGAAGATTTAACGCTGACACAGGATGATTTCTTTACGCAGTTATCTTCACGTCTGAACCGCGCCGGCAAGGTGAGTTTTGACGACATGATGGCAGCGGGACCTGAACACATCATGCAGACAGATACAGCACAAAATACGACTGTCGCACAGGCTAACGAAGGCCTTACTCCTGCCATCTGGAAATTAGATGGTTTTCTGAAAGTGTATCTGAAATATATTAACCGGGTACCTTATCTGCACATCGACAGTGAGATGCAGTACCGTCAGCCGGTAACGACGGGAGAGAGCGAAAACGGGCAGCCTGAATTTGAATTGCAGGCGGTGCCTTTTCATCAGGTACGCCGGGTGATCAGTAAACAAATCCACTACTTTGACCACCCCATGTTTGGCATGATCGTGCAAATCAGAAGACATCAGCAATAGCTGATGTCTTTTAACGGCAGCTAAAGGCGTGTGACAATGACCACGCCGGTGACCACAAATGCCACCAGTATATTCAGAATGGTGCCCTCTCTGACCATTGTCTGCATATTAATATGACCACTGCCATATACAATTGTATTTGTCGGCGTGGCAACCGGCATCATAAACGCGCAACTGGCACTGATAGCAGCAGGCATCATTAACACGACAGGGTCGAGGTCGAGGGCAATAGCTGCACTGGCCAGAATTGGCATCAACAATGTAGCTGTGGCCGTATTGGAAGTCACTTCAGTCACGAAGCTCACTGCAAGACACAGCACCAGGATCAGCAACATGACCGGTAACACCGATAAACTGGTCAGTGCTTCTCCCAGCACCACACTCAAACCTGATACAGTGAAAGCTTTAGCCAGACAAATACCGCCGGCGTAAACCATCAGCAGGCCCCAGGGGATCTGAGCTGCAGTATCCCAGTCGAGGATTTGTCCCGGCTTTTCCTTATTGCCGTCCGGAATAAGGCACATCATTACCACACCGGCCATGGCGATAGTACTGTCACTCACATTCGTCATGCCCAGCCACTGTGTCCAGAACGGCCGGAAAACCCAGGCCAGCGCAATAATTAAAAATGAAATCAGCACCCGGCGCTCAGCCGGTTTCCAGTCACCGGTGTCCGGTAATACCACCGTGGGGATCTGACCAAGATGACGTGTAAGCCACAGCGCCATCACCGGAATAGCCAGTATGACTACCGGAATACCGGTTTTCATCCAGTCCAGAAAGCTCAGCTCAGTGCCGGTAGTTTGCTGATACACACTCATAAAAATGATATTCGGCGGCGTACCAATTGGTGTACCTACCCCACCGATACTGGCGGCGTAGGCAATCCCCAGTAAAATGGCTGATGCCAGACGGGGAGAATCCACAGAGCTGATTATCGCCAGTGCAATGGGCAGCAGCATCAGCGTAGTGGCAGTATTCGATATCCACATACTGAGAACCGCAGAGGTAAGCATAAAACCGAGCACCAGCCGCTTAGCATTTGAGGCCCCGGTAAGCTTCAGCATATAAACTGCCAGCCTGCGGTGTACGCCGGATTTTTCCAGCGACTTGGACAACATAAAGCCGCCCATCAACAACAAGATAACGTGGCTTCCCAGCGCCGATGAGGCTTCCTGATAGGTCATCACTCCCGCCATGGGAAAGGCAAAAAACGGAATAAGAGACGTGACGGGAATAGGTAATGCTTCGGTCATCCAGAGCATAGCGATAAGAATAGTAAGACCGGCCGTTAAACTCATGATCTGGCCGAAGTCATTACTCATCATAATGACAAAAATACTCAGACTTGCCAGTACTGACAAGGCAATAAAGCGTGATTTAACTTGCATACATACATTTCCGGGCGCGTGATGCACCGACTACGTGGTGAAAGAAACTGATGGCAGGCGTTTTCGCAATTGAGTCTTAATCCGGTTTATTTTTATTATTTGATTAAGTTAGCGCGTTGATATTGATATCATAAAAACCGGCATTGATGCAAAAATCAAAACGCACAAAACTCTTTTTATCTTCCTTAGTTGAGGCCCTATGACGCCGGCGATTAATCTTCTGAAAAAGAAGAAAGTGACACATCAGGTATTAAAATACGAACATGACCCCGCTGCGCCTTCATACGGACTGGAAGCCTGTGAAAAACTGCACCTCGATCCTGCAACGGTTTTTAAAACCCTGGTAGCAGAAACGGATAAGCAGCAATGGGTCGTCTGCATCATACCCGTGGAAGATAAGTTGAGCATGAAAGCTGTGGCGAAAGCAGCCGGCGCGAAAAAAGCAGCCATGGCAGCCCCTGCAGACGTCGAGCGGACTACAGGCTATATTTTGGGTGGAGTGAGCCCGTTGGGACAAAAGAAAAGACTACCGGTATTCATTCACCATTCAGCGCAGAACCTGGAGAAAATGCACGTCAGTGCCGGCCGCAGAGGGCTTGAAGTCGGTTTGAAACCGTCTGATTTAAGTGCACTGACCGCTGCAACATTTCACCCGCTGACCGTCAGCAGCGAAGATAACGGGTGAAACCATGCTGATTATTCGCCGGTACCCGGCCGGATAGCATCCCGCTCCCCGTTGTTTGCTCCGGCATAGCGTGACTGCCACATTTCTCTGGCTGCCTCACGTTCTTTCTCACCGGGTGCCTGTCCTGACGACAACGTGACAGCAATCTGCTCAATGATCTGATCCCGCTTAGTGATTAATGCCTCCACTTGCGGGAACAAATCTTTCGCTTCCGGGTACTTCACCTTCAGACTGCCGATGTCTTCAAGGGCATAGTAACGTTCTTCAAACTCATCATTAAACAAGCTGCGTTTGGCATTGAACTTTACGTATTCAACCGCCTGAGATGACGCAAGATACTGCATGTCAGTTGAACTCAGACCGGCCTGTTCCGCCACTTCCTGCGCCCGGTTCATCCATTTTTCAAGCGCTTCACTGTCACCATCAGCAACTGCCTGCTTTATTCCGGCTTCCAAATCAGAAGCATGAAGAATATCCATCACCGTAATTACCGGTACCGGGGCCTGTTCTGAAGAAGAATCGGACAGATAAATGAAATACCCCGCCACAGCAACAAGAATCAATGCTGCGAGGAATCCTGCTTTTTTCATTGCAACTCCTGCTAAATGCAATTTTAAAAACGAAAAAGGCAATACGCAGCGCGCATTGCCCTAACAAAGAACATCAATACCTGACAGATGAGGCACCGCTTACAGATGCCGTAACGACGTTACTCTGTCGGTGGCTTTGAGTTTTCAACCCGGCTTTTGAGCTTCTGGCCGGGACGGAATGTAACCACCCGTCTGGCTTTGATCGGAATATCTTCACCGGTTTTCGGGTTTCTTCCGGGACGCTCGTTCTTATCACGCAGGTCAAAATTACCAAAACCTGACAGTTTCACTTGTTCACCAGATTCTAACGCTTCCTTGATTTCCTCAAAGAAGGCTTCCACCAAATCCTTAGCGTCTTTTTTATTAATACCCAGTTTTTCGAATAAGTGTTCAGCCATTTCGGCTTTGGTCAATGCCATAATCTACTCTCTTAACGCTGCCCCAAACTCTGATTCCAGCCCTTTAACTACGGTGTCCACTGCTTGTTGTATTTCAGCTTCTTCCAAAGTTTTATCAGGATCCTGTAGTACAAGAGACAGTGCGAGGCTCTTATAGCCGGGCTCGACACCCTTCCCTTTATACACATCGAACAAGTTTAGGCCAACTAGTTGATTTACGCCAATTTTTTCTACGAAAGAAAGAATCGCTCCAACGGTAATTTCATCTTTGACCGTAATTGCAATATCACGACGGTTCGCCGGGAACCTGGAAATTGCTTTTGCCTGTGGCAAGTTACGCTCAGAAATTGCTTTAAGATCAAGCTCAAAGACGAAAACGCGACCATTTACACCTAACAGTTTAGTAAACTGTGGGTGAATTGCACCAACATAACCGATTGATTTGCCATTTAAAAGCACTTCTGCAGTCATACCCGGATGCAATGCGCTGTGTTCGCCTTTTACAAAGGTGACTGACTGCCCGCCGGCTTTGAGTGCCAGTAACGCTTCCACATCTCCTTTAGCATCAAAGAAGTCTACCGCACTGTCGTCGCTCAACCAGCTTTCGTCATAACGGCGACCGGCAATCACACCGGCAATCACCGGCTCCTGGCGCACACCCTGCGGCGCATCGCTGTCAGGAATAAAACGTAAACCAGTTTCGAACAATCTGACCCGCGCTTGCTGACGTTTCTGGTTGTAAGCCGTAGCCCCCAGCAATCCTGGCCACAGGCTTAAGCGCATAACCGACATATCCGCCGAGATAGGATGTGGTAATACCATGCCTTCCCGGGACGGGAATAAGCCACTTTGTACTTTGGGGTCAACAAACGAATACGTAATGGCTTCGACGTAACCCCGTGCAGTAAGTTCAGATTTAAAACGGGAAACCGGAATCGCTGACTCGCTGCTGTTCAGCAACTTCAGGCTGCCTTTCGGTGCCTGGTCAGGAATATTGTTATAACCGTAAACACGGGCCACTTCTTCAATCAGATCTTCTTCAATGGCAATGTCAAAACGGTAGCTTGGCGCTTTCGCTTCCCAGCCTGATTCCGTTACCGTGACATCCAGGCCCAGACGGGTAAGAATATCGGTCACTTTATCGTCAGCAATATCAATACCCAGCACACGGCTCAAACGTACGCGACGTAATACCACATCAGAAGACACTGGCAGTGATGCCTCATTTACGGCTTCTACAACCGGACCCGGCTGACCGCCACAAATATCCAGAATAAGTGCCGTGGCTCTTTCCATCGCTTTACGTTGCAGCAACGGATCCACACCACGCTCATAGCGGTGAGATGCATCGGTATGCAAACCATACTGACGTGCACGACCGGCAATGGCATCACGGCTGAAGAACGCACTTTCCAGAAGAATGTGCTTCGTTTCTTCGTTCACACCCGAGTGCAGACCACCGAAAATACCGGCCATGGCCAGTGCTTTGCTGTCATCGGCGATAACCAGAGTGTTGTCTTTCAGCTCAACGGTGTTCTCATCAAGCAGAGTAAGTTGTTCACCGGCATGCGCAAGACGAACGTTGATATTGCCGTCAATGGCATCCAGGTTAAATGCATGTAACGGCTGACCCAGCTCCAGCAGAACGAAGTTAGTAACGTCTACGATAGGATCTATAGAACGGATACCGCAACGACGCAGCTTTTCTTTCAGCCACAGCGGTGACGCTGCTTTTACGTCAACGTTGCAGATAACACGGCCCAGATAACGTGGACACGCTTCAGGGGCGCTTAAGGTAATCGCCAGTTTGTCATCAATAGAGGCTTCCACGTCTTCGATAGCCGGCTCTGTCACATCAGTGCTGTTCAGAACGCCCACTTCACGGGCCAGACCACGAATACCCAGACAGTCCGCGCGGTTAGGTGTTAAATCGACTTCAATGATATTGTCATCGAGATTCAGATAATCGCGAATGTCCATGCCAAGCTCTGCGTCTGCAGGAAGCTCAATGATACCGCTATGATCCTCTCCCATGCCAAGCTCAGAAAAGCTGCAAAGCATACCGTGAGAAGGCTCGCCACGAAGTTTGGCTTTCTTAATTTTGAAATCACCGGGAAGTACTGCTCCGACTTTCGCTACTGCAACTTTCAATCCTTCGCGACAGTTAGGCGCACCGCATACGATGTCCAGTAATTCCTCTTCACCGACATTAATTTTTGTCACTCTGAGTTTGTCTGCATTCGGATGCTGACCACACTCAACTACCTTACCCACTACCACACCGGAAAATTCCGCTGCAACGGGCTCGACGCCATCCACTTCCAGACCAGCCATGCTAAGCTGCTCAGATAAGGCACCGGTAGAAACCTGTGGGTTAACCCACTCTCTTAACCACTGTTCACTAAATTTCATGATTGCTTTGCCTTAATTGAACTGCTTCAGGAAACGAAGATCGTTTTCGAAAAATGCGCGCAGGTCGTTAACGCCATAGCGCAGCATGGTCAGACGTTCAACGCCCATACCAAAAGCAAAGCCGGTGAATTCTTCAGGATCAATGTGTACCGCTTTCAGTACATTCGGGTGCACCATACCGCAGCCCAGTACTTCCAGCCATTTACCGCCTTTACGACGCACGTCTACTTCGGCAGAAGGCTCTGTAAACGGGAAATAAGAAGGACGGAAACGCACTTCCAGTGACTCTTCGAAGAAGTGTTCCAGGAAGTCATGAAGAATGCCTTTCAATTCAGCAAAGCTCACATTGCGGTCAACCATGAGACCCTCCACCTGATGAAACATCGGTGTGTGTGTCTGGTCGTAATCATTACGGTAAACACGGCCCGGCGAAATAATACGCAGTGGTGGCTTTTCCGTTTCCATGGTACGAATTTGCACACCGGAAGTCTGGGTACGCAGCATCACATCAGGATTAAAATAAAAAGTATCGTGATCAGCCCGTGCAGGGTGATTGGCAGGAATATTCAGTGCATCAAAGTTGTGAAAGCTGTCTTCCACTTCCGGTCCGGTTTTAACAGCGAACCCTAGCTGACCAAAAAAACCTTCGATTCGTTCAATCGTGCGGCTGACAGGGTGTATGTTCCCCAGCACTTCCTGACGACCGGGCGCTGACACGTCCACAGCTTCTTCAGACAGCTTTGCATTCAGTTCAGCGGCACGTAACGCTTCGCCCTTAACACTGATAGCCTGCTGAATTTGCTGTTTGGCCTGATTAATTTTTTGTCCGGCTGCAGGACGTTCTTCGTTAGACAGTTTGCCTAACCCTTTTAACAGGTCAGTCAACTTGCCTTTCTTACCCATAAACTCGACGCGCACATTATCGAGCGTGGCTGCATCTTCGGCAGCGTCAATCTGGCTTTGTGCCTGACTGATGATCGCTTCAAGCTCCATGTTATCCTCAATTTGGCATGGTAGTGGTGGAAAAACAGCGTTGCTGCTTAACCAAAAATTCTAAACCCGTAGTTTACACGACAGACAAAGAATACGGCTACCCTAAGAGGCTGAATATTCCAACATTTACAGGATTAATTTGCGATTTGAGCGCTTATTGCCAGAGGTGGCGAAAGAATGAAAAAATTTTTGCGCTGAAACGAAAAACGGCGAGCATCCTGCTCGCCGTTTCCCGAAAGAACTTAAACTTAATTTGTTAAAAAATTAAGCTAATGCGCCTTTAGCCGCTTCGACTAATGCGCTGAATGCTACCTTGTCATGTACCGCGATGTCGGCAAGGATCTTACGATCGATTTCAACAGACGCTTTCTTCAGACCGTTGATGAAACGGCTGTAAGAGATACCATTTTGACGAGCCGCAGCGTTGATACGTGCAATCCACAGTTGACGGAATTGACGCTTACGCTGACGACGGTCACGATATGCATATTGACCAGCTTTAGTTACGGCCTGTACTGCTACGCGATAAACACGTGAACGTGCACCGTAATAACCTTTTGCCTGCTTGAGGACTTTTTTGTGACGAGCACGTGCGATAGTGCCGCGTTTTACTCTAGCCATTAATCAGTCTCCTAAGTCTTATACGTAAGGCAGCATGCGCTGAACTAATTTAGTATCAGAGTCATGAACCAGTTTTTTGCCACGCAGGTGACGTTTACGCTTAGAGCTCTTCTTAGTCAGAATGTGACGTAAGTGAGACTGTTTGCTTTTAAAGCGGCCAGAACCCGTTTTCTTGAAACGTTTGGCGGCACCGCTTACAGTTTTCATTTTAGGCATTGCTAAAACTCCGCATTGTTTGATATCGGCTTTCAGTGTGCAGTCACTTATTGCCGGCTAATGTTTGCAGCAGGGTGTTTCAAAGGTGCAGATTCTCTGAAAACTTTAGACCACTACTACCTCTTAATTGGGGCAAGCACCATGATCATCTGGCGGCCTTCCACACGACGTGGAAAAGACTCGCAAGTAGCAATGTCTTCTAAATCCGTTTTAACACGGTTCAGTTGCTCAATGCCGATCTCCTGGTGGGCCATTTCACGTCCGCGGAAGCGAATCGTGACTTTAGCCTTATCCCCACTTTCCAGAAAGCGACGCAGGTTGCGCAGTTTTACCTGGTAATCGCCTTCATCAGTGCCAGGACGAAATTTAATCTCCTTGACCTGAATTTGCTTCTGTTTTTTCTTTTGCTCTTTCTGAGCTTTACTTTTCTCGAAGAGGAATTTGCCATAGTCCATAACTTTACAGACTGGCGGCTCAGCATTTGGACTGATTTCCACAAGATCAAGAGTTGCTTCTTCAGCTGTCTGCATCGCTTCTGCGAGAGACACTACTCCAATCTGTTCGCCATCTTTACCGATTAATCGTACTTCGCGAGCACGGATTTCGTCGTTAATGCGGGCTTTATCGCCCTGAGCCTTATTATTAGCGCCTTTAATGTGCTAATCCTCCAAAAATTAAAAACTGATGCCCGCCAGTTTCTCATGCCAGCGGGCTGAATCTTATACACTCACCATTACTTAATGGTTTTCTCCGCGACTTCCTTTTGTGCCAGTTCGATGAAGGCATCAACAGACATTGAACCTAAATCATCACCTTTACGGGAACGAACGGCGATGTGCCCTGCTTCGACTTCTTTGTCACCACAGACCAACATATAAGGAACGCGCTTTAAAGTGTGCTCGCGGATTTTAAAGCCTATCTTCTCATTTCTCAAGTCAGACTTTACTCTAAATCCTGCATTCTGCAGTTTTTGTACAGTTTTTTGCACATATTCAGCCTGATTGTCGGTAATATTCATCACCACCATCTGCTGAGGTGCTAACCAGAGCGGGAAGAATCCGGCAAATTCTTCAGTAAGAATACCGATGAAACGTTCAAGAGAACCTAACACCGCACGGTGAATCATAACCGGAACACGACGCTCGCCATCTTCAGCAACATAAGTTGAACCTAAGCGGCCAGGCATAGAGAAGTCGAGCTGTACGGTACCACACTGCCATGCACGGTCCAGACAATCGTACAGGGTGAATTCAATTTTAGGGCCGTAGAAGGCACCTTCACCAGGCAACCAGCTGAATTCAATGCCTTTGCAGTCCAGCGCTTCCGCCAGTGCTTTTTCTGCTTTGTCCCAGATTTCATCACTGCCTACACGCTTTTCAGGGCGGGTAGACAACTTAACTTCGATTTTTTCGAAGCCGAACGCTTTGTAAGCGTCGTAAATCATGTCGATACACAGACCCACTTCACTGAGGATTTGTTCTTCAGTACAGAAGATGTGCGCATCGTCCTGGGTGAAACCACGTACACGCATCAGACCATGCAGTGCACCAGAAGGTTCATTGCGGTGACAACAACCGAACTCTGCCATACGCAACGGCAGGTCGCGGTAGGATTTCAGACCCTGATTAAAGATTTGCACGTGACCAGGGCAGTTCATCGGCTTAATCGCGTATTCACGCTTTTCCGATTCCGTGGTGAACATGTTTTCAGCGTATTTATCCCAGTGGCCGGATTTTTCCCACAATACGCGGTCCATCATCAACGGACCTTTTACTTCGTCGTAGGAATAGCTTCGCAGCATTTTACGCACGAACTGCTCAAGCTCGGTGTAAATAGACCAGCCGTCGTTGTGCCAGAACACCATGCCCGGCGCTTCTTCCTGCCAGTGGAACAGATCCAGGGTTTTACCGATTTTACGGTGATCACGCTTCTCTGCTTCTTCCAGACGTTGCAGATAGGCTTTCAGCTGTTTCTTGTCTGCCCAGGCTGTACCGTAAATACGCTGCAACATTTTGTTGTCGCTGTTACCGCGCCAGTAGGCACCCGCCACTTTCATCAGTTTGAAATGTTGACAGAACTTCATGTTCGGTACGTGAGGTCCACGACACATATCGATGTATTCTTCGTGGTGATACAAACCCGGGAAAGAATCCTTTGGAATGTTCTCGTCGAGAATTTCCATTTTATAGGTTTCGCCGCGGGCTTCAAAAGTATCCCGCGCTTCCTGCCAGCTTACGTTTTTCTTCACTACGTCGTAGTTAGTTTTAGCCAGCTCCAGCATACGCTTTTCAAGCTTCTGCAAATCTTCCTGCGTCAGGCTGTGTTCCATATCAACATCGTAGTAAAAGCCGTTGTCGATAGTCGGACCGATTGCCATCTTTGCATCAGGCCATAACTGTTTAATAGCGTGGCCGATTAAGTGCGCGCAGCTGTGACGGATGATTTCAAGACCATCTTCGTCTTTTGCGGTGATGATTTGCAGCGCTGCGTCAGACTCAATCAGGTCGCAGGCGTCTACACGGTCACCGTTAACACGGCCGGCAATAGTCGCCTTGGCGAGACCGGGGCCGATGTCAGCAGCAACATCCATTACCGAAACAGCAGAATCGAAAGCGCGCTGGCTTCCGTCAGGAAGTGTAATTACAGGCATGTTATATCCTTTACAGTGGTGACGCCTACTCTGCGCCACTTGCATTAATTTGTGGTGTACAGCGTCAAAATAACGCAATGAAAAAGTATTCAGATGCCTACCTGCATCTGACAAAAGAGACCGAATTATAACGGCTTAAATGCTGTGCGCAATGACACATTACTTTAATTGTGAATACAGCAGTTTTCGTTGCTGGCATTCACAGTAATGTTTGCCATAATTTCTCCATGGTTCACCTGGCGATCAATGACGTTTATTCCTATGTGGCATTTCATCTGCGAACATATAAGCGATGCAACACAGACATTTTTCAGTTACACAAAACGTGCAACGATCAGCGGCGGTGATACCCACTCTGCCTTTGTTATCAATGATGAAACCCACCGGTACTTTGTAAAAATCAACCCGCTGTTGAATGGCCATAAGCTGCGTTACGAAATGGACGGACTGAAGGCTTTATCCCGATCCGGCGCGCTGTATGTACCCGCCGCAGTGTGTCACGGACAAATCGACGAAGATGACCAGCATTTTGAATATCTGGTGCTGCAACATCTCAAGTTGCGCCAGCCCGGCAAAGGCGAATGGTCTGTGTTCGGCGAGCGGCTGGCCACGCTCCACCGTACAGCCCTCGCCCAACAGTTTGGCTGGCACGAAGACAATTACATTGGTCAGACCCGGCAACACAATACGCTCAACAAAAGCTGGTCTCGCTTTTTTGCCGAAACCCGGATTGGCCTGATGATGGAAGATTGTGCCCGTCACGGGATTCGCCTCACCAATATTGATGTACTGGTGACACAAATCCATACGCTGTTAAAAGAGCATCATCCTCGTGCGTCATTACTGCACGGCGATTTATGGAGTGGCAATGCCGGTTTCTGTAAGTTCGGCCCGGTTATTTACGATCCGGCGGTTTACTATGGTGACCGTGAAGCAGATATTGCCATGACAGAGCTTTTCGGCGCGTTTCCACAGGAATTTTACGCCGGATATAACCAGACATGGCCACTGGATAAAGGTTACCGGAACAGAAAGCACATCTATAATCTCTATCATTTGCTCAATCATGCATTACTTTTTGGCGGACACTATATACAATCGTGCAAAGAACAAATTTCCGCTATCCGGCAACCTGTTGAGTAATGCCAAAGATACTCCTGACATTCCTGAAAATACAGCTGTCTGTTATCGTCATCCTGATTTTGAATGGCTGCGGACTGGCGCCCCCGCTGAAGACGGACCTTGAAGAATACGGCTCCCGCCTGGCACGGGTGCTCGATAGCAGCTTCCCTGATGTGGGATCTGACACAACGCTACCCTATCCTTCCCGGCAAACGTTGTTTAATCCCCTTGAAGAGGCTGAAATAACCTTACCCGATTTTTATTCTATTCAGTCTTGTGAATTAGGTACGCTGGTAGCAGAAAGGAACACCACGCTTGGAAAACAACAGGATGCCGCTGCGAGCTGGGTATATGAATCTACGCTGGTAACGGCGCTGGAAAATTGTGTCAGAAAACTAAAACAAACTGATGAAAACCCGTCACTTGCCAACCGGCTGGATGAACTTCGGGCAATGAAAGCAACACAACTGCAGAAAGTGTGGGCGAACCTGATCCAAACCAGTACCGAAACCCGCCAGGCGTTCTCTCAGAGCAAGGAATTGATAACCGCCGGTAATAACCGTGATGCCGAAAGCGGCATTAATGCTCTGGCCTGGTTAACAACCCTGCCTGATACCGGCAGCGTCACATCAGAACAAATTAACGGGCAACTTAAAATTCTCGAATCATCCCGCATTCCGGCCAAAGTCTGGAAATCTCAAAAAGTCTTCTCGGCACATTTATCTGCTCTGAACCGCTTGCTCCCCGCTCCTCTGGCAGACATTAACTGTGATAACGGTAAAGCCTCTGAACAGGCAGAAATACTCAGAAATGTTTTTTATCTGTTCTTCATTGAACGCATACAACCTGCCGGCAGCCAGTTGAATCAGTACATGTATAAACTGCAGCCGGCACTGAATGCGCTTCAGACATCCCCTTATTTGTCTGAGGCATTCAAAGACTATTTAACTGAGCGTGAACTGGAGTTCCGGCAATACCGTGAGGTGATGGCAGAACATATCGGATTGTGGCAGCACTTCCTGGGACGTTGTAATTTATCGCCACAGGCCGGGTAATGTTACAGGGAATAAGTGTCCATCAGTCACTGTGGCGAAGACAAGTTAATTTCAGGTTTAACCTGCTGTACAACAAAAATGCCTTTGTCGGGTATAAATTCAAAGTCAGGCACCGGCAGATTGTCCGCCGCCTTCGTAACGTAAACAACCCAGTATTCCACGTGAGGCGCATGACGGTCGGAATAAAATCCTACGCCGATAAACTGCTGTTCCCGATAAAAATCAAGCTCACCGAGCAGGTGTTGGCGGTGAGACTTTGAGTCTTTAAAAGCACGCCAAACTGAATCTGGTGTTGTATAGCCGCCGGCAATAGCTTCCACCTGATTACCCATAACACCGCTATAATAGCGTGGCAGCGGAAAACCGATTTCCCGTAAGCGGCTGTTAGGACTGCCTCCCACATTGTGCATGACCATGCCAACCTCAGCCATGACCCGGGCCTTATCATCGGCGGCCTGGGCAAGCAGCGGATGACATTGAATGGAAGCGCGCTGCTGCAACGGGTCCTGCTGTATGAGTTTTGCCAGAGCAATGGCCTGCGGGCTGAAGCCGCAAGCCGTTACATCGTTATCTGCGGTTTCTTCTGCCGGCATCACAGCAAAGGGCGTGAGTAACATGGTAAAGAAAATTGACCTGAATATTTGCAATGCACTTCCTTATGACAAGGCCCATAAAACGGCGAAGCGTATCGTCTAACATATCGGGTCTGTCAAACCAGTCAAGCCTGATGTTCGAAAAACTGATGGCAGAGACGGGGCAGACAGAAAGTTCTGCCCTGCCTTTACATCCGCTGTTCTGTTGATACTTCAACACTTTCTGTTACACCGCCACCTTCAATGTTAAGCCACATCTGGCCATCCTGAACGGTAACCTGAATTTGCATTGAGCGCTGAACTGCGTTTGCCAGCCGTGTCACCACTGGTTCAGGCAAGGTGAAAACCGATAAATTTTTCCGGCTCTGAAGTTTGTTTTGCTCTTTTTTCCACCACACTTCGAAACTGTTATCGGCGCAGGCATAAATGAGCATTTTCCGGCTCTGGTTACAGCCTTTTTTAATCCGTTGTTCTGAGGGCTGGCCCAGTTCAATCCACAGTTCAATTTCATCACTCAGGCTTTTTTGCCACAAATCAGGTTCATCATCATCAGACAAGCCTTTGGTAAATTGCAGCCGCTCATGGGCATTGGCGATAAATGCGATGATACGCAGCATCATTCGTTCATCATTCTCAGAGGGATGACGGGCAATGGTCAGGTTGTGGTCGTTATAATAATTGCGGTCCGTATCCGTTATGGATAGTTCTGCTTTGAAGATAGTCGCTTTCAGTGCCATGGGTATTCCGGATAATCTGACGATGCCGGCAGCAAAATCACAGACTGCCAGACAATAAATTCCAGCTATCTTAACAGCTTATGCCCTCGACAGTGCGACTTCTTTACACGTCATCAGGGAGGCGAAATCACCAGATAAGATCCCAGGCCGATAGTGAAAATAAAGCTGCCCCAAATCGCATGTTCAACAACGACAACCGGTGTAGAACGCGTCTGCATATACCGGTAACCAAACAGCGCACCACCGAACCACGAAAGTATCATGGCAATCCAGTTACCATAAACCAGATGCACCAGTCCGAAAACGAAGGTACTGATCCCCCAACGCATCATTTTTGACGGCAAAATTGTCTTATAACGATGGAAAAAATACGTGCGGAAAATTATTTCCTGAGGGATCACCGAAACGATGGGATAGATCAGTAATGTCAGCATCCATAATTCAGGTTCGTTTAGTGGCCATTGCAGAAACAGTTCCGGCTTTATCAGATAAACCAGTGCGCCCAGCAGGCAGGCCCAGGGAATGAACAATTTTAATGTAGTACGAAGGTGAGTGAAAAAATCCTGCCAGTGCCACAATCTGAAACGCTTGAACTGTTTATCCGCGAGCAGTACAGCAAGGCAGGCAACACCGGTGAGCCCCAACAAAGGCATAAGATATCCGGCGACCTGATTAACCCAATAGGCAATTGCCAGCGGTAACATAAAGAACAGCGCAATCATTTCCGCCCACAAACGCATCTGAAAAGCCCTTAACAAATTAATATGACAATACCGTGACATTATAATGCTATTCGTCCCGTCATGGTGAAAAAATCAGCGTTTATTTATCAATAATTGGTATGAAAAAAAGACAGCAGAAACGAAAGAGCCTGGCGGCATTACAATATCATTGCCGGCAGCTCCCTTTACGGAAGAGGATTGATTTGCTAAAAGGTTGGCTCTGAAGCAATTTTGCATTACCTTTGTCCCGGTAATGATTAGAAAAGAGCGGGTTAAATGGCATCGCCAAAAGATTTATTAGGCCTTATTGAGCAGCAATACCCTTCTCTGTCGCCTTCAGCCAGGCAGATTGCCGCCTACGTTCAGCAACATCCCATCGCACTGGTGAGCAAAAGTACTGCTGAAATCGCCAGACTGAGCGGCACATCTAAAGCTACCGTCAGCCGTTTTTTCCGTCAGTTAGGGTTTGAGTCTCACCAGGACGTGAAAGACGCCATGCTGTCGATGCGTGAAAAAGGCCTGCCATTACCGCTGGACGAAAATCAGCCGGATCATTATCAACAGGAAATCCGCAATTTAGCCATGACCTTCGACGGATTGAAACCGGACACGGTGGATCAGGTAGTGTCGTTGCTGGCAGATTCTGAACGAATTACACTGATAGGTTACAGGAACGCTTACCCGCTGGCGCTGCATTTCAGACAGCAACTGAAACAGGTACGCAGCACAGTAAGGCTTTTGCCTCAACCTGGCCAGTCGCTGGGTGAAGATCTTATTGATATTCCGGAAAATGAAGTGGTGATCTTGTTGGGCTTTCGCAGACGCACCCGACTATTTTCCCGGATTGTAGACGCGCTGAATGCCCACACCACCGTTTTGATCACCGACCCCACGGGCCAGGTGTATAACCAGAAAGTGTCTCATCTGCTGGTTTGCCATCCCGGCCAGCAACACGCCTTCGACAGCTATGCAGCACCTATGAGCCTGATCTCATTTCTCGCTAACAGAGTATTTGAAAGGTTGGGTGATAAAGCTGTAAAACGCGCCGCCCGCATTGCCAGTATGTACGATAATCTCGACGAGCTTGAACCTTAATGCGTTTTCAGTAGTCGAACTAAAATGCGACTAAATACGTAAAAAAATCGCCATTTTAAATTGATTATTTTTTGACCTTTATGACAGTATACAAATTACTGGTCTGATAAGGCGGTGCCGGCCGCATTTGAACAGTGTAAGGACAACTGGCAATTACCTGCGCACAACGGACGTGATAAACAGGAGTAACATGCAAACATCAATTATCCCTTTGGAAGAAGCTTCCAGTGTTCTCGCTTTCTGGTTCAACGAGCTGGAATCAGAACAATGGTTCCGTGCAGATGAAGGCTTAGATAATTTAATCCGGTCCAGGTTCGGGAAAGTTCACAACGCAGCCGCAAACAGTGAATTATGGCCCTGGCGTGCAACACCGTCAGGCAGACTGGCCGAAATTATTGTACTGGATCAGTTCTCACGTAACATCTACCGTAACGATGCCCGCGCTTTCGCTTGCGACAGTATGGCGCTGGCCCTGTCCCAGGAAGCGTTGAGAGTAGAAGCGGATAAAGCACTTACCGTGGCTCAGAAAACCTTTTTATTCATGCCCTTTATGCATTCCGAATCACTGGCTATTCATGACATGGCCATGGAACTGTTCAATATAGACGGTCTGGAGCTGGAATTTGAATACGAGCAGGAACACCGGGATTTATTGCTGAAATTTGGCCGCTATCCGCAACGCAATAAAGCGCTGAAGCGCAAATCGACCAAAGAAGAAAAAGCATTTCTTAGCCAGCACTTCATCGAAGCCTGACGTAACGCAATCCGGATACAACAGATTTCATTCTGCTGTATCCGGCTTCCCTTTAACGGGTATAAGGTTCCACCGGTAAACCGGCCACTTTCCATGCATCGAAGCCGCCTTCAATGTGGACGACATCTTCAAACCCCATATCCATCAAAGTTGCTGTTGCCAGTGTAGAACGCCATCCCGACTGACAATACAAAACAAAGCGCTTACCACCACCGAATACCGGTTTGTAATATGGACTGTCCGGGTCGACCCAAAACTCCAGCATACCGCGGGGAGCGTGAATGGCTCCCGGGATCTGCCCTTCCCGCTCAAGTTCTCTGACGTCACGAATATCCACCAGTACAACGTCCGCTTTGTACACAGTTTCATTTGCCTGCGCAGGGCTTATGGTTCCGATGCGCGCTGAGGCGTCTTCCAGTAACGACTTAAAACCTTTTTTTAATGCCATGTGCTTCACTCCTGAATGAAACCGTATAAACGGACGGATCATTTGTAATTCCTATGCCACTCCAGTGTGAACATAAGTGTCAAACATACTGCAGCGCAGCATAATTTTACAAATTCATAACAAAAATATTCGCCATCAATTTGAAAACATGTGGAAAAAAGCATTTGTTTCTATTGACAGATTGGTGAAACGATTGTTTCATAGAATAACGCAATCCGACCGTTCCAGTCATGCATACCACAACAAACCCGTTTATGACTTTACCGCAAAAGTCAGGTGCACCACTGTGCATACAGAATAATACCGCTGTGCCTCTTGCCAGCTATCGACTTGCCGTTAAGGATCTTTTCCATATGGCAGGGCTTCCCACATCTGCAGGCAATCCGGACTGGCTGAGCAGCCACCCTCTTCCTTTAGCAACGTCGCCGGTGGTAACTGACTTAATTCAGCATGGTGCCAGGTTTGTGGGCAAAACGCTTACAGACGAGCTGGCTTACAGTCTGAACGGACAAAATAAGCATTATGGTACACCGGAGAACCCGGCGGCTCCGGACCGGCTGCCCGGAGGTTCCAGTTCCGGTTCAGCCACAGCAGTCAGCCTGTATCTTGCAGATATCGGGCTCGGTACTGACACCGGCGGCTCCATTCGCGTTCCGGCCAGCTATCAGGGTTTATTTGGATTACGTCCTACACACGGTGAAATAAGCACTGACCACATGGTGGCGCTGGCGCCATCCTTTGACACCGTAGGTGTGATGACCAGGGATCTGACAACCCTTGAAAACACCGTTGCGGTGTTGCTCCCCCACCTCCAGGACACTGAGACACTACCACTAAGTCTGGTAACCAACCTGACGGACCGTTGCGGGCATAAAGAAGCCATTCTGCAGTGGTATGAAACACAGGCTTCACTGCATGCTGAATTGTTTATGCCGCCGTGCGAACTGACCACAGAAGTCTGGCAGACCGGTGAAACATTCAGAGTCATCCAGGGCCATGAAATCTGGCAACAACACGGACACTGGCTGAGTAATAACCGGCCGGACATCGCATCGGACATTCAATTGCGTCTGAATAGTTGTGCTGCGTTAACCAGCCATGAAGTTGATGAAGCGAAACAGCGCAGAGAGGCGTTCAATGCCTGGTTTTCAGAGGTGGTTTCAAACCGCATTCTGGTGATGCCGACAACCCCCGGCATCAGTCCGCTAATATCTACTCCGGCGGAATCATTAGCCGGATACAGAAACCAGCTACTCTCACTGACATCCCTGGCAGGTTTAAGCGGATGTCCCCAGTTACACCTGCCTCTGTTCAGTTTACACAATGCTCCCTGTGGCCTTTCTCTTCTGGGCCCGCGGGGAAGTGACAGGCAACTGCTGAAGATTGCCCGTACCCTATTATCAGGAAAACAACAATAATGACTAAAAATACAATGAGCGGATTCACTGCCCCTCACTATGCTGCAGCGCAGGTGGGGAATGCCATCCTTGAAAAAGGAGGCACAGCGATTGAAGCTATGGTAGCGGCTGCCGCCTCTGTTGCCGTTGAATACCCTCATATGAACGGCTTAGGCGGTGATGGTTTCTGGTTGATCAGCGAACCCGGCAAAGCGCCGGTAGGCATTGATGCAGCAGGCATTGCGGCAAAGCATGCAACGCCGGCGTTTTATAAAGGGCTGAACGCCATCCCTGAACGTGGAGGTAAAGCGGCACTGACTATGGCAGGCGCTGTATCAGGCTGGCAGAAAGCGCTTGAAATCAGCGCACAATGGCAAACGCCTTTACCACTTGGCACCCTGTTAGACACAGCTGTCAATCAGGCAAGCTGGGGCATTGAAGTCACTCAAAGTCTGAGTGATGCCAGCTTCAAAACCTTTGACACACTCGCCGGCGATCCGGCTTTCGACCAGTTTCTGATTAAGGAGAAGGCCCTTAAGAAAGGCAAGATAGTTAAATTGCCGAAACTGGCTGAAACCTTAAAGCATCTGGCTGAAGCCGGTCTCGACGATTTCTACCGGGGTGAAACCGCAGAAAAACTGGCTGCCGATTTGCAGGCTGCAGGTTCTCCGGTCACCCTTGAAGACTTTCACAGCTATGAAGCCAGGCTGGTTGAGCCCCTGAGTGTCACCACCTCTAAAGGGACTTTATACAACCTGCCAGCGCCTACACAGGGTATTGCTTCGTTACTCATTCTGGCGTTGTACGACAGGGTTTGGCAGCAAGGTTCTGATGATGCCGACATGGTGCATTTACTGATTGAATGTACCAAACAAGCTTTCATCAAACGAAACCGCTATGTCACCGATCCAAGCCGTCTCAGCGTTGATTTGCAAAGTTTGCTTTCTCCGGAATCATTGCAAGATATGCAACAGCATATACATCTGGAAAGTGCACAGGCCTGGCCACATCCGGCCATTCCCGGCGACACAATCTGGATGGGCGCATGTGACAGCGAGGGCCGGATGGTAAGTTACATTCAGTCCCTTTACTGGGAATTCGGAAGCGGTGTAGTCAGTCCGTCGACAGGAATAGTGTGGAATAACCGCGGGACGTCATTTTCTCTGGATGCCTCCAGTCACCAGTATCTGCAACCGGGACTGACCCCTTTCCATACGCTGAACCCTGCCTATGCAGAGCTCAACGATGGCCGGCGCATCAGTTACGGCACCATGGGAGGCGAAGGGCAACCACAAACCCAGGCAGCGCTGTTTGCCCGTCACGTTTATCACAATCAACCGCTGGATAAATCCATTGCACTGGGTCGCTGGCTGCTCGGCCGGACCTGGGGTGATGTGAGCCATAATCTGAAAGTTGAACGTGACGTCAACGACTATGTGGGCGAAGCATTACGGTCCAGGGGACATGACATGGTTGTTGTTGAAGCCTGTAACGAACTGATGGGCCATGCCGGCGCAGTAGTCAGACATCCTGACGGCAGTACACAAGCAGCCACCGATCCCCGCAGTGATGGTAAAGCCTTTGCTACGGCGTCATCTGTTTCAGCGGCATCCGCCGGTCAGGGAGAAATATAAAAATGGCATTTATCAGTGAAAATTTAACCATTATTTTGGCCATGATGGGCACCGGTGTTTTCGCCGGACTACTGGCCGGGTTACTGGGTGTCGGAGGGGGCATTGTCATCGTACCGGTGTTGTTTTTTCTTTATCAGGCCCTGGGAATAAGCGCTGATACTGCCATGATTGTGGCAACGGCCACATCACTGGCCACCATTGTTCCTACATCGGTCAGTTCAATTATGGCCCATAACAGGAAAGGCAATGTCGACTTTGAGTTACTTAAACACTGGGCAATTTTCATATTACTTGGTGTACTGGCCGGCAGCTATCTGGTGACAAAAACCGACGGAAAATGGCTTGCCATGATGTTCGGTATCATCGCTACCCTGTCGGCGCTGAACATGCTGATTGGTAAGAAAAATGCCATCGCACAATCGCTGCCCGGTAAGGGCGGTCAAAGTATTATGGCTACCTGTATCGGCTTTTTCAGCAGCATGGTTGGCATCGGAGGAGGTACGTTAACTGTTCCCACACTGACATTTTGTAACTATCCCGCTCACCGTGCGGTAGGAACAGCCGCAGCCGTAGGACTGATCATTTCTCTCCCCGCAGCGTTAACTATGTTGATTGCGGGTGAACGCCCTGCAGACGCACCATTTGCCACTTTCGGGCTGGTTAACCTTCTGGGCTTTGCCTGTATTGTTCCCCTTACTGTGTTGTTTGCACCTGTAGGCGCAGGCATCGCGAACAAACTCAATCCTGCAATGCTTAAAAAAGTCTTTGCCCTTGTTCTTATCATCACCGGCGTGCGCATGCTCGCGCAGACGCTCATCCAGGAATTCCTATGAAACCGTTGTCTCTCCCTCCCCGCTTACTCATGGGCCCCGGCCCGATAAACTGCTATCCGCGTGTATTGCAGGCCATGTCTACCCAACTGGTGGGTCAGTATGACCCTGTGATGACAGGCTACATGAACGAAGTGATGGCCTTGTACCGGCAGGTGTTTAATACCCGAAATAAACAAACGCTGTTAGTTGACGGTACGTCACGGGCCGGTATTGAGGCTGTTCTGGTGTCCTGTATCGAACCCGGTGATAAGGTGCTGGTGCCGGTATTTGGCCGCTTCGGCCACTTACTGGCTGAAATTGCAGAGCGGGCCGGCGCGGAAGTTCATACTATCGAAACGCCCTGGGGCACGGTGTTTGAACCTGAACAAATTGAAGCAGCGATTCGTGAAGTCCGCCCGAAAGTACTGGCAATAGTGCAAGGCGATACATCCACAACGATGTTACAGCCTCTGGAGCATTTAGGTGAAATTTGCCGGAAATACGATGTACTGTTCTACAGTGACGCCACAGCATCCATTGGCGGCAACCCTTTCGAGACTGACGCCTGGGGTCTGGATGCGGTATCAGTGGGACTGCAAAAATGTTTAGGCGGCCCGAGTGGCAGTGCACCTGTGACGCTGAGTGAAAAATACGTAGCCTGCGTGCGCAAGCGTCACCACGTTGAAGCCGGAATACGGGACAGTCATCATCAGGCGGCCAGCGGCTCCAGGATCCGTTCTAACTATTTCGACCTGCCTATGATCATGGATTATTGGGGGGAAGAACGCCTGAATCACCATACTGAAGCAGCATCAATGCTCTTTTGTGCCCGCGAATGCGCTGTGAATTTGCTGGAAGAAGGACAGGATCAGGTGCTTAAACGCCATCAACTGGCGGGTAACGCCATGCTGGCCGGCGTACTGGCAATGTCTCTGAAGCCTTTTGGTGATTTGAAAAACAAAATGACCAATGTCGTCGGCGTGACCATTCCTGACAACGTGGATGGCGAAGGGATAAGACATACGTTGCTTAACACCTTTAATATTGAGATTGGCACCAGTTTCGGCCCTCTGAAAGGCAAAATATGGCGTATCGGTACAATGGGCTATAACGCCCGTGAAGATGCGGTCTATCACACTCTTCAGTCTTTAGAAACCGTACTTCGCCGTGCCGGATTTGCCCTGCAGCCGGGCGCCGCGGTAGACGCAGCCATGGACGTTTATGCAGGTCAGCAACATGTCTGAATATCAGAGTCTTGCACAACTTGTGATGGCCAGACTGGACGAACTCGGGCAAATCAGTCAGTCACCAGACTACCTTGACAGACGTTATCTGACAGCCGAACACCAGCAGGCAAACCGGCTTGTTGCCACCTGGATGAGTGAAGCCGGCATGATTACCTGGCAGGATGCCGCCGGCAACTTATGGGGGCGACTGGAAAGTTCAGTCCCCGATGCGCCCCGGTTTATTATCGGCAGTCATCTGGATACCGTTCCAAATGGCGGCAAATACGATGGCATGCTGGGCGTCATTGCGCCTGTTGCCATTGTGCAAATGCTTCAGGGCACACAATTCCCGCTTCCGTTTCACCTCGACATTGTCGGTTTCGGCGATGAGGAAGGCACCCGTTTCGGCTCTACATTACTGGGTAGCAGGGCACTCACAGGACAATGGCCGGACTCCTGGTCGAAACTTAAAGACGAAAATGGCCTGAGCCTGCCGGATGCTCTCCGGTCTTTCGGACTGGATTTCGACAATGTGAAGCAGGCAGACATTACGGCCAGCCGTCCGCTGGGTTATCTGGAGCTGCACATTGAACAGGGGCCGGTGCTGGAAAGTGCCAATCTGCCGGTAGGTGTGGTAACCGCTATATCCGGTGCCCGCAGATTCAACATTGATGTTGCCGGTATGGCGGGACATGCCGGTACCGTGCCTATGAACATGCGGCTGGACGCGCTGGCAGCTACCAGTGAAATGATTCTGGCCGTTGAAAGTCAGGCCAGGACTCACGGCGTTGTCGCGACGGTTGGAAAAATTGAAAACCGCCCGAATGGCGTAAACGTTATATCAGGGAATACCCGTTTTTCACTGGATATCCGCAGTGAAGACGACAGCCACCGTGATGCTGTGCTGGAACAAATCATGCAGCAATTTAATCAGATTGCTGCCCGCAGAAAACTGACTCTGCATGTCGAGCAAACCCATAGTGCCGGCGCCGTGCATTGCGATCACCGGTTGCAGTCCATTTTAAAAACGGCCATCGGTGAATGCGGGATCCCCCCCTTTTCTCTGCCATCCGGTGCCGGACACGATGCCATGGCAATGGCCCTTATGTGTCCTGTTGCCATGATGTTTTTACGCTGCGAAAAAGGGATAAGCCATCATCCCGGGGAGTCCATTTTAACAGAAGATGTGGCAGTGGCGCTTGCAGCGTTACATGCAACCATTAAGCATTTAGCAAACTAAGATTTTTTGACAGTAAACCACGTTGGAGTGACGATGATTATTAAACGTATCTATAATGATGAAGAAGGGAAAAGTCACTTTGGAGAAGTGGAAATACCATTGTCAGACGGTGGCCCCATTGGCCTTTTATCTGAACGTTTTGACGCCGGTACTGTGATTTTCAGGGAAACCCCCGCCGATTACGATTTTAAATGGCACCCTGCCCCTGCGCGGCAACTGCTGTTTATCATCAAAGGTCGCGCAGAATTTAAAGTCTCCAACGGTGAGCGTCATGTTTTCGGTGCAGGCGATGTACTGCTGCTGGAAGATACAGAAGGTGAAGGCCATTGCAGCCGCGCTATGTACAACGAAGTACGCCATTCTATTTTTGTCACCCTGCCGGATCATGTGACATTCTGATCAACGGATTATTAATCGCCGGGCCCCGCGCAAAGAAGTGAAATCGAGCCGGGGCTTTATTATTTCCGCCCTGCAACGCCTTTACATGTCCAAAGTAGAGCAAACTCCCCAAAGAAGAGCAAATTCACCAAACAAGTGCACACGTTTTCTATGCATTTCCCCCTTTACCTGAATTGACTTATTAAATAAAAAATTTACTTATATTTTTCAATGAGATAAAAACTTACACCACAACATGACCACTTGGTCAGTTTATTGCAATCCTGTCATGCAAATTAACGCTCAATTACCCGAGAATTTGCTACTGTGTTTCGTCGTTCTTATCACATTGTTTTTTGTCTGATTATTCTTCTGCAGGCAAGCCTGTCTTTTGCGCAATCGTTCCCTGCGGACATGAACAACTGGTTCAGAAATTTTAAACAAACCGCTACGCCCGCAGAACTTTACCGCTTTCTTCATGCCATGCCCAAAGGCGGCGATTTACATCATCATCTCACCGGCGCTGCTTTTAGTGAGTGGTGGTGGGAACTGGCGACTGATACTGAGCGTAACGGTGGCTATGAGTACTTCACCCGCACCCGTCTGACATTATGTGATGGCTTCGACGCCAATGCCTTTTCGCCGGCATCCCCTTACCTGCTGTTTAAAACCATACAGGCATCAACTTTCGCATCCCTCAGTGAATGCGAAAAGAAAGGTTATACGCCCCTTGCTGCATTAACCGCCAGTCAGAAAGAAGCTTTCCTCGACAGCCTGCGACTGGATAAAGATGGTGAAGGCCGTGATGAGTTCTTTCAGACCCACTGGCAACGGTTAAATGATCTGACCCGCAATCCTGTTCTGATCAGTGAATTATTGCTGCTGAACATGGAAGCCTATGCCAGAGAAAATGTGCAGTATCTGGAAACGCAGGCCGGCGTGCACGGCATGCTCAAACCCGACGGGACCGGCTATTCTGCCGAAGAGGCTTTAGCCATTATGCAGGCAGCCCTTAGCAGTGAACGGGCTGTCAAAACCGGCGTGACAGTGAAATTCCAGTATGCGCTGCTGCGCTTTCTGCCCGACGCTGAAAACACCCTGAAGTCGCTTTACGCATTTGTCGACGCTCACCGGGATATCTACAGAGGCATTAACCTTGTCGGCCGTGAAGACAACGACAAAGGCTACCCCCTGCGTTTCCTGTCTGTCTTCCGGGCACTGCGCCAACAGTATCCTGCTATCCCCCTCTCAATTCATGCCGGTGAAGTGGATGAACCTAACCGCCATGTCCGCGATACGCTCTTACTGGGCGCTGACAGAATTGGCCACGGTTTAAATACCATTACCGATCCGGACACCCTGCTATTGATGCGCCACGGTCCTTACCTGATTGAAATTAATCTGATTTCGAATTTTTTACTTGAATATGTAAGCCAGTACAGCGAGCACCCCTTCGCCGAATATCTCCGCACCGGTATTCCGGTTGCCTTATCAACGGATGACCGTGGTATGTGGGATTCAACGCTCACCGATGAATTCTATGTCGCCGTGTCTCAGTTTAACCTTTCATGGCAGGAACTGCGTGTTCTGGTAAATAACTCTGTTCAGTTCAGTTTCCTGACAGATGAAGAAAAGACACCTCTGCTTAGCCGTCTAAACGAGCATCTGGATGCATTTGAGAAAAAAGTCATCAGTCAGCAAGCTCTGCCCGTCTATGCCGCCCCCCGCCAGTTCATTTGTAAATTTGAACCACAAATATGCACGTCACCTCAAGGAGAGGACAGTGTCAGCAAACCCTGAATTGTTGTATGGTCTTGAAGACCGCCCTAACCTGCTGAAAACCTCCACGGCAGCATTTCAGCATGTGCTGGCGAGCTTTGTAGGGGTTATTACGCCCACACTGATTATCGCCGCTGCACTGGGCTTAGAATCACACTTCCCGTTTCTGGTCAGTATGGCGTTGTTTGTCTCTGGCCTGGGAACGGTGATCCAGACCAAACGAATTGGCTGCATCGGCAGCGGACTGGTTGCCGTTCAGGGCACCAGTTTTGCTTTTGTCAGTGCGCTTATACTGGCCGGCACAACAGTGCGCAGCCGCGGGGGCAGCGACGATGATGTAATGGCTATGCTGATGGGCATTTCTATGGCCGGCGCGCTGGTAGAGGTGGGCTTAAGCTTTTTTATACACCGTCTTAAACGTCTGCTGAGCCCGGTCATCACCGGCATTGTGATTACATCTATCGGCTTGTCGCTGATTAAAGTAGGCATGACAGACCTTGCCGGCGGTTTCGGTGCAACTGATTTCGGTCAGCTCAACCATGTTGGTCTTGGTTTATCCGTGCTGTTCATCATCATTTTCCTTAATGCATCATCAAACTTATGGCTGCGGCTAAGTGCCATTTTTATCGGCATGGCGCTGGGCACTTTGTGTGCGTGGAGCTTTGGCAATGTCTCATTTGCTCATTTGTCAGACCTGCCCGTTCTGGCGTTTCCGGCTCCCTTTCAATACGGTATTGCTTTCGACTTCAGCCTGTTCCTGCCCGTTGCATTAATATACCTGTTCAGTGCGCTGGAAACCGCCGGCGATCTCACGGCTAACAGCGTATTTTGTAACCAACCTATTAAAGGCCCGGTCTATATCAAACGTATTCAGGGCGGCATATTGGGTGATGGCATAAACTCAGTGCTGGCAGCCTGCTTCAACACATTTCCTAATACCACTTTCGGTCAGAATAACGGTGTGATTCAGTTAACCGGAATTGCCAGCCGACGCGTCGGCATAGCTATCGGCATTTTCTATCTGCTGTCCGGCATCTTTCCCGTTATCGGCGGTATTCTTCAGGCGATTCCTAAAGCCGTGCTTGGCGGCGCCACTCTGGTCATGTTCGCTATGGTGGCAGTGGGCGGTCTGAAAATTCTGATGCAGCAAACCCTGGACAGACGAACCAGCTTGATAACAGCGTCGGCGCTGGGAATGGGTATGGGAGTGATGATGGTACCGGCGATGACGAATGGTTTTCCGGAATGGCTGGCAAACATCGTTGCCTCACCGGTCACCATGGCGGGGATCACTGCGGTATTTCTAGATGTGATTTTGCCGGAAACTGGCAAACCCTTACCAAAAAAACACGTTTTTGACAATTCACCAAAAGAACAAAAGAAATTAGGTCCCGATCTGGTGCAAAATACGCGCCTTTCGCACCATGAGGGTGCAAATTAGCGCATCTGAAATCAATTTGCACGATAAATTTTCTGCCAAAATAATAACAACCATAAAATAAATATAAAAATCAATAATTTAAACTCAAAAACCTTCTTGACCAATCGGACAACTTATTGGCACTTAATGTGCTTCTGCTGGTCTGGCAACGTTTAAGCCGCCCGTAGAGGCTGATTACTAAAACAGAGGAAAAACATGAAACACACTCTTTTTGCGGTATCTCCGCTTGCTAAAGCCATTGCATTTGGCCTGGTTTTAGCCCCGGCGTCGGTATTTGCTCAGGAAGCAAATACCCCCTCCGATGAAGAAGTTGAAAAAATTGAAGTGACCGGTTCACTGGGCAGCTTACCTGGCCAGGACGTTGAAGCCGTATTCGGTTTCGGTAAATCAATTTTAGAGACACCGCGTTCGGCTTCAACCATCAGCTCTGAGCAAATGGAGCGTTTCAATGTGTCAGACATTGATGAACTTGTGGCCTTCGCACCGGGTACATTCACCCAGTCATTCTTCGGTGTTGCAGGTTCACTGGATGTGCGTGGTAACCCGGGTGAAGCTTATTTCCGTGGCATGAAGCGTCTTGATAACCCGGGTAACTATCCGACTCCTATCGGTGCATCAAGCCGTATCGATATTGTTCGTGGTCCTGCTTCTCCTATCTACGGCCCGTCTAAAATTGGTGGTTACCTGAACTTTAACCCTAAATCAGCCCGTGCATCATCCGGTCAGTATCTGGATGCACCTACCGGCGCTATGTCGTATACCCACGGAACATGGGATAAAAGCATTGTAACTGCTGAAGTTGGCGGTCCGGCTTCTATCGCAGGCAAAGAAATGGGTTATTACGTATATGGTGAAGTTGAGAATTCAGGAAGTTATTACGAAAATTCAGCCACTGATCAATCTATCCTGCAGGCTTCATTCAACATTGATTTAACTGATAATCTGCGTGTTGAATTCGGTGGCATGTACCATAAGTACGATGGTAACCAGGTAGCAGGCTGGAACCGCCTGACTCAGGAACTGGTAGACAACGGTACTTATATTACCGGTACTGCTCAACCTCTGGATACAGACGGTGACGGTTCTATCTCCCATGAAGAATACGGCGCAGTGAATCTGGCGGGTAACAGCTTCTTCTATGTACCGGCAGCTTCTTTCACTGATTCAGAAGCCACAGAGTTGATGGCGCTGGAAAACGTGGGTACTACCACACTAAGTGGTTCACAAACGCTGGTAGCGCCTGACGACCAGCTGGTCAATGAAGCCAACACCTTCTATTTCGATGTTATCTATTACGCTGACAGCTGGGAAATTAAGAACCAGTTTTTCTACGACGGCTATGACAACATCAACGAAAATGCCTACGGTTTCTCTCAATTCCACGACAGCTGGGTAATTGAAGACAAAGTAGTATTCTCTACGGAATATGAAACCAACTCACTGCTTGCACAGTTCCAGGTATCGCCTTCAATCCGCTATACCGACTTCCTGCACGGTGATGATTTCACTTATGAATATTTCAACCGTCGCGATCTGACCATGCCGTCTTCTGCACTGGACCGCCGTTTACTGGCAACCCGCAGTGGCATGAACTACGACAACTATGACGAAGGTAACTACCTGGACTTAGGTTTTGCAGCAATGACAGACCTGACCTGGGACTTCGGTCTGAACATCGTATTGGGTCTGCGTTACGATACCATCGATATTGAATCTACTTCACGACAGGATCTGTTACTGCCGGGCGCCCGCCTTGAAGGAAACGAAGGCACACCGGTGTATGAGGAAGAAACCGTTGATGGCGTATCCTGGAACACCAGTATCTCATACACTACCCCATGGGGCCTGATCCCGTACATTACTGTGGCTGAACAGGCGACACTGGTTGCCGGTCAGGGTGCTGAAATTACCGTGGGCCAGCTCAATAATGCTGATGGCAGTGGTGCATTTGACACGTCAGATCTGTTCGAATACGGTATTAAAGGTTCATTCCTGGACGACAGCCTGTATTTTGCATTATCTGTATATGAGCAGGAACGTACTGACTACAACAGCCAGGCCATCGTAACAAATGCGACAACTCACAACGAAGGTGTCGAGTTAGAACTGCGTTGGGTAGTCAATGAAAACCTGGTTGTTTCTGCCGGTTACACCAATGTTGAAGTTATCAACCTGACTGCCCGTGAAAATGGCAGCCAGTTTGGCTTCCTGGGTCTGGAAGATCTCACCGGTCTGGAAGATCCTTCACTGGTACTGGGTGGTAACGTTATCGGCCTGAACCTGGTTGGTGAAGGTACAAGCAACCCGAAAGCCAAGAAAGCCGGTATTCCGGATAACATCTACACACTGACAGCCACCTATGACTTCCAGAATGGTTTTGCCAGCAGTGTCAGCATCATTGATGCAGATGAAGCACCTTCCGGTTTCTCAGGTTCAGTGATGTTGCCAGCCTACACGCTGGTGAACGCAGGTCTGTCATACCAGACAGAGCAGTGGGATATTAACTTCACTGTTAAAAACTTAACGGATGAGCGCTACTTCCGCGCGAACTTCCCTGACCTGTTCGGCAGCCAAATCGTCTTGCCTGAACTGCCTCGTCACTTCAACGTGAAGTTTGGTTATAAGTTCTGATCAAACTGACACGTACCGCAACGGCATGCATTCGCATGCCGTTTTAATATGTGCAGTACCTTCAATTTATTCTGAGGCGATTGCTGCATCAACAAGGAGTTATTTGTGAAAAATACTGTGTCAGCCATCCTTGGTTTCTGCCTGCTCAGTCTTACCACCCTCAGCCACGCTGCTGCCCCGTTAAAGGTAAAAGCCGTGGTCGTTACGATGTTTGAAATCGGTGAAGACGAAGGTGACAAAGCCGGTGAATTTCAAATGTGGAAAGAACGTTATGGCCTGGATACCCGTTTTCCTTTCCCCCAGTCTTTCCACGACATCTACGCCAATGAAGATAAAGGTGTGCTTGCCATCGTAACAGGTATGGGCACAGCACGTGCTTCTGCAGCCATTATGGCACTGGGGCTGGACCCCCGTTTTGACTTAACCGAAGCCTACTGGCTGGTTGCCGGTATTGCCGGTATGGATCCGCAGGACGGTACAATCGGATCCGCAGTCTGGACACGCCATCTGGTGGATGGTGATCTTGCCCATGAAATTGATGCCAGAGAAATATCTGCTGACTGGCCTTCAGGCTATTTTCCCTTATTCGCTAACGGCCCGCAAACCGATGCAGGCCGCCCGGCTGTTAACGGCGAAATGTACAAGCTGAATACCGGTTTAAGTGAATGGGCATTCAATATGACGAAATCGTTGAAACTCATGGACACTGAAGCCATGGCTGAATTGCGTGCACGTTATAAAAACTATCCCAACGCGCGGACCACGCCAAAAGTCATGATCGGTGATCATCTGGCGGCTTCCACTTTCTGGCATGGTAAACTGCTGAATGACTGGGCTAACGACTGGGTATCATTATGGACCCGTGGTGAAGGCAACTTCATGACTTCCGGTATGGAAGATACTGGCAGTTACCAGTCGATGATTTATCTGGACCGTGCGGGTAAAGCCGACAAGAACCGTTTTATGGTGTTGCGCACGGCAAGTAACTTCACTATGCAGCCGGAAGGACTGACCGCCGCAGAGAACCTGGCGATGGAACGTGAAAACGGCGGCTATGCGGCAATGGTACCGTCGCTGGAAGCGGCCTATCTTGCTGGCAGTACAGTGATAAATGAGTTGGTTGAAAACTGGGATAAATATCAGAAACACATCCCGGGAGAATAAACGGCCCGCTAAACCTGAACGTCAGGCAATAAAATGAAAAACGGCGCAGTCATTACTGCGCCGTTTTTGATTGTTGATCCCGCTGTCGTGCTACTGCACTGCATCCACTGCATTATGCCAGTGAAGTTTTTCTTCCTCAGACAGGAAACTGGCCGTAAAACTGTTTTTCACCAGCTTACGTAACTGCTCTTCATTCATCCCCAGTGCAGATTCCAGTGCGTCAAAGTTCTCATTCATGAAACCACCGAAATACGTAGGGTCATCAGAATTCACTGTTACCAGCAGTCCTTCTTCCAGTAACGACAGAATATTGTGCTTCGCCATATCATCTATGACACACAGTTTCAGGTTACTCAGCGGACAAACTGTCAGGGGGATTTGCCTGTGTTTGATGAGCGCCAGCAGCTCGTCATCTTCGCTGCACCGCACACCGTGATCAATCCTGTCGATATTGAGCAGATTGATAGCTTGCCAGATATACTCAGGCGGCCCTTCTTCACCGGCGTGGGCAACGACTTTAAAACCAAGGGAGCGGGCCTGACTGAAAACCCGTTCAAATTTTTCAGGAGGATGTCCCAGTTCCGAACTGTCCAGACCCACAGCATCAATATTGTCGTACCAGGGCTCGGCATCCTGCAATGTCTGAATGGCCGACTCTTCACTCAGATGGCGTAAAAATGAGAGGATAAGTTTCACACTCATTCCCCAGCCTTCCTGCGCCTCCCTGATGGCTTTCAGGAAACCCGTCATAAATGTCCGGTAAGATACATGACGTTCCGTGTGAGTTTGCGGATCAAACATGATCTCAGCGTGAACAATGTTTTCTTCCTTACATTTCAGCAGGTATGCCATCATCAGTTGATAGAAATCGTCCTCAGTACGCAGCACATCCGCACCGGCGTAATACAAGTCAAGAAAGCTCTGTAAGTCTGAAAACTGATAAGCAGCTTCGATATCCGCAACAGACTGATACGGCAATTCTACGCCATGGCGTTGTGCCAGCTCCCACATCAGAGACGGTGACAATGTACCTTCGATATGTAAATGCAGTTCTGCTTTAGGCAGTGCACGGATTAACGTTTTTAGCGACATAATGGATTTTCCTCTCCGTTGGCATAACGGCAATGCACGGAGTATTTTTTCTTAGCGGTTTGCACCAAAATAACACACTATTGCACTCGTGGTGCAACTTCACCTTTTGTCGTGACAGTATTGTATCTGTAACAACTGAAAATTTGCTACAATCCCGCCCCTTAAGTTTATGAAATGCCTGCTCCTTTCCGGCACCGCCTTCCATAAACTTCCGGCAAATCAATCACTGGCCGGATTGCACTACTGTATCAAGCTGAAAAGCAAGCACAAAACGAACCATTTCTGACTAAGTGGTCAGGATTTTGCTTTATCCGGCTTCAGATAATACGCATAAATAGAATAATCCGGGGAGACCCCATGTCACACGCTTTATTAGAACGCCTGTTTAAGCTGCAGGCACATGGTACAAATGTTAAAACCGAAGTCATCGCCGGTTTAACAACCTTTGCTGCGATGTCTTATATTCTGGTCGTAAACCCGGGCATTCTGGGGCTGAGCGGTATGCCCGTAGAAGGCCTTATTACTGTTACCGCCCTCGCCGCGTGCGTGGGTAGTTTGCTGATGGCTGCCATGACAAATTACCCGGTGGCACTGGCTCCCGGCATGGGCCTGAATGCGTTTTTTACTTTTACCATTTGTATGGGTCGTGATGTCCCCTGGGAAGCGGCGTTGGGTATCGTATTCTGGAACGGCATCTTGTTCCTTCTGCTCACCTTGACCGGCGTCCGGACGAAGGTTGCAGAGGCTGTGCCGCCCTCACTGAAAGTCGGCGTGCAGTGCGGTATCGGTCTGTTTATCGCTTTTATCGGATTAAAAAATGCCGGTCTGGTGGTGGATAATCCGGCGACGTTCGTCAGCTTAGGAGATTTATCCGATCCTGCTGTACTGCTTGCTTTTGCCGGTATTCTTCTGACCATCGTGGTAGTAATGCGTAATGTTACAGGGGGCATTCTGCTCTCTATCATTATTCTTTCCGTTGCCGGTGCGTTCATCCCGTCCGGTGACGGTTATCTCACCAACCATCCCGATGCTTTCTTTGGCATGCCGGATCCTATTGACGATACTTTCTTTGCTATGGATATCTGGTATCCCATCGAACATTTTGGTGAAACCTGGGACCTGATTTTTGCATTAATGTTTGTAAACATGTTCGACACTATCGGCACCCTCATCGGCGTGTCCCGACGTGCAAATCTGCTGGATGAAAAAGGCAAATTGCCTAAAATTGGCAGTGCGATGACCGCTGATGCGACCGCCAGTGTAGCCGGTGCAGCACTGGGTACATCACCGGTCACCAGTTATGTGGAGTCGGCTGCGGGTGTTTCCGCAGGAGGCCGGACAGGTTTAACTGCCATCGTTACTGCACTGTGTTTTCTGTTAGCGTTATTCCTGACTCCGCTGATGAAAGTCATCCCTCTCATGGCAACGACACCGGCACTCATCATGGTGGGGATCCTGATGATGGATTCCATCCGCCAGCTTGATTTCGATGATCTCGGCGCTTTGGCAACCGCTTCCGTAGCCTTGCTGGCAATGCCGCTAACATTCAGTATTTCAGAAGGTATTGCATTGGGATTCATTACCTATGTGGTCACCATGGCCGGCAGTGGCAGATACAAAGAAGTGAGTAAAATAACCTATATTCTCGCGCTGGTTTTCCTGCTCAGATACATCTTTGATTTGAAATAAAAGAAAAAGGAGTCCCTCTGCGGACTCCTTTGTGTTCTCAGCCCACCGTCGCGGGCAACGCGTTTATTCCATGTGCTTGTAGCCCATACATTCCACTTCCAGCATAGCTCCCATCGCCAGACCGTCAGCGCCGAAAGCGCTGCGCGCAGGTAACTTGCCTTTTTCAAAGTAGGTGACGTATACCTTGTTAAAGTCTCCCCATTGATTGATGTCGTCAATCATTACCGTGCATTTAAAAATATCATTCATCGTCAGGCCGGCAACCGCTGCCGCCGACTTAACATTATCCATGACCTGGTGGGCCTGCGCCGTCATGTTATCGGCCATTTTTCCTTGTTTATCCAAAGGGAGCTGACCGGACAGATACACGGTGTTGCCCACCTGAGTGGCAACAGAGAAAGGCGCATCCGGCGATGCAGAGGCAAAACGGGTAATACCCGCTGCCATGGAACTGGTTACCAGAGGAAGAGTGAGAAGTAAGGTGACCAGACTGCGAGTTTTAAACATACATTTTCCTTGATGAAATAGAAGTACTGTCAGCTTTTAATTAAACCTTATCTAAATAAACTTTTAATTTTTGATAAGTAGAACTATGTTTAAAAGTTAGCAACAGGGATACAAGTCAAACAGACAGGATTAATCGTGCAGTGCAAAAATCCGGGAGCAGGTACATTCATCAAATGTGAATACATACCGTTTTTTATTCCGTCTTTTTTATTATTTCTGATCTGTTTACCATTCTTTGCACCGGCACAGGATGCAAAGATTGCGCCTTCTGCAAACAACATCGACCTCGCCCCTCTGAGAATCGCTTTACTCATCCCTGACAGCACCCCGTTCTGGAACAGAGTTGCCAGTATAAGCAGGCGGGCCGCTACTGATCTGGGAATTGAGCTTGCCATTTATCCCTACGCTCTGTCGGCTGATAAAATGCGTGAGCAAGCTGAGAAAGCCCTCAACAGCAATGTAGACGGTCTGATATTCCAAGTGTGGACTGGTGCCGAAAAAGACGTGTTAACTCTGGCTGAAGCACACAAAGTACCTTCAATTTTAATTAATAACCGCATGCAGGATACAACCCTTAAGCCCCGCAAGCAGTTCCGGTATTGGATTGGCAGTATTACGGCCGACGACTATTCCATTGGCGAGCGATTAACAAGTGCTCTTACCCGGCATACACACCTCCATCGCAAACGCGATACCCACCGGATACTCGCCATTGGTGGTGACCCTGTCGATGCATCGTCCTCCCGCCGCCTGAGTGGATTAGATGCATACGTTGCCAGACATTCAGAAATCACCCGCGTCCAAAAAGAATATGCTTACTGGAGTGACGAAGAAGCAGGCCGGATATTTGAAGAAGCGTGGCTGAATGACCCTAATATTACGGAAGTTTGGTGTGCCAGTGATCTTATGGCAAAAGGCGTGGCGGATAAAATAGCTGAAATGGGGATCGCTGACCCGCCGGCAGTCGGCGGTGTCGACTGGGATACACCAACGGCTGACTATCTCGAATCAGGCCAGATAGTGGTCAGTATAGGTGGTCACTTTATGGATGGCGCCTGGGCAGTGGTGATGTTGCATGATTATCTTAATGGAGTGGATTTTGACAGCCAGAGAATTGAATTTGATTCTTTAATGATTACAGCGACACCGGATGATCTCACCCGTTACCTGCCCTTTTTTCAACTGCAACCGGACGGTATTCATTTTGACGGTCGCTCACTGATCAGAAACCCGCGCCTGATCAGCCACGATTTTACCATCAGCGAGATCCTGAACACAGATGCCGTTTCAGAACCGCTCCGGCTGACTGACCAGGAAAAAGCATGGTTAACGGCAAATCCGGTGATAAACGTTGCAGGTGAAACCAACAATGTGCCATTCAATTACACAGATGAAAGCAACAACAGCACAGGTTTTGCCATTGAGTTGCTGCGCTATGTGGCCAGCCAGACAGGTTCGCAAATTCATATAATCCGCAGTGACAGCGCCGAATACCTCAAAGAGGCTACCGCTAAGGGGCAAATCCATGTGATGCCGGTGATAAATCCAAAAGATACCCGGCCCGATAGTCTGCTGCTGTCCGACAGTTATTTGTCTTTATCGCAGTATTTTTTTTCAAGACCAAATACAGCGCAAATAAGTCGTCTGCAGGATACCGGAAACCGCACACTGGCAGTACCTGAAGACGATGAAGTCCTTGCGGCCCGTGTATCCCTGTTCCCTGAACTTCGCATTATCGAAGTGCCGGATTTAGAGGCAGCCATTATGGCTGTTTCCTCAGGACAAGCGGATCTGCTAGTCAGCAATTATGCATCTGTCGCCTGGTATCTGGACAAACATTTTATCTCCAATATTAAAGTGAATGGTCTTCTGACTGAAAATGGCCATGCGGAACTTCATATGGCTGCCGGTCCTGAGGCCGCACCGTTTATGCAGGTTGTGAATAAAGCCCTCGCCACAATGCCAGCCAGTACGCGCAGTGCGCTGATTTATAAATGGCTGAGAGAAAACTCCAACGATTCATTTTATGCCGTAGAGCAAATCAGCCTGACAAGAGAAGAGCGTGACTGGTTAAAAACCAAAGACACCATAAGGTTAGGCGATGACTTTAAAACCCGACCGTTAAGCTTCCTTAACAAAACCGGAGACTTCAGTGGTTTAAGTGCAGATTTCATCCGACATTTTACCCGCCAGTTAGGAATACCGGCAGAACTGACCATAACTAAAACCGGTGTGCCGGCAGAGCAGCGTCTGAAAGAAAAGTCTCTGGACATCATGCCGGCTCTGATTAAACCTCTGCAGCCTGCCACAGATATCCTTTATACCGATCCGTACTTGCTTTTTCCTGTGGTCATAGCCACCAGCACCAGTCAACCGCCGGTAAACAATCTGTGGCAACTTGCCGGAAAAGAAGTAGGCATTACGAATAACCATCTCGCAGAGAAGCTGGAAAAAGAGCACGCAGACCTCACATTCAGACGCTTTAAAACAACTGGTCAGGCGTTCTCTGCGCTCTCAGCCGGTAAGATTGATGCTGTACTGGGCAATCTTGCGGTGATCAGTGCAGCAGCGGCTGACAGCGAAAATCAAAGCTTTGCAATAACCGGAGCCACTGGTTATGCAGACGAAATAGTCATTGGCGTAAGAAGTGACTGGCCTGAATTTGTCAGCATGCTGAATAAAGCCATTGCCGCCATGGATATGCAGGAACGGGAAGCGATAAAGAATAAATGGCTGCGTGTGAACGTTGAGATCGGCACCGATACCCTGACCATTGTTATGTGGGCGCTGCCTGCCACTCTACTGGCCTGCTCTGTCATCTTTTACATCTATTTGTCGAACCGAAGGCTGAGCCAGGCTAAAGCCCAGATATCTGCCAGAACAAAAGAGCTGGAGAATACGAATCAGTCTCTTGAAGACACACTGTCAGAACTGAAATTTTCACAAAAACAGATGCTTGAACAGGAGAAAATGGCATCGTTAGGCAGCCTGGTCGCCGGCGTATCTCATGAAATTAATACGCCCCTTGGCATATCGGTAACGGCAATCAGTCATGTTGAACACCTCCTCGCAGAACTTGAACAGCGTTTTGACAGCAACAAGGTGACCAAAACCTTCATGCAACGGTTTATCAAAGAAGCGCAGGAAGGCAGCCTTGCCACGTCACTGAATCTATCCCGTGCAGCAAACCTGGTAAAAAGCTTCAAAAACATCTCTATGGACCACAATCAGGATTCAGTGAGAACCATTGAACTTGACCAGTATCTCAATGAAGTCCTCACCTCGTTACAGCCGCAGATCAAAAAGTCTGGTCATGAAATCGTGTCCGGTTGCGCAGAAAATATTGTCAGTGAGACCAGACCCGGTGCCATTGCACAAATTCTGACAAATCTTATTATGAACTCCCTCACCCACGCCTTTTCATCCAATGAAAAGGGCATGATTACACTGCATGCCAGACAAATTGGAAGCACCATTGAGCTGATTTACAGTGATAACGGCTGTGGTATGAATGAAGAGCAGTTAAAGCGCATCTTTGAGCCTTTCTTCACCACTAAACTGGGTGCTGGCGGCAGCGGGCTTGGCGCCCATATTATTTATAATCTTGTCACCAATGCTCTTCAGGGGACAATAAAAGTGGAAAGCTCTCCGGGTATGGGAGCCAAATTTGTGATTTGTTTTCCGGTCAGACTGAATCAAACAGATAACGGCGTCACAGGCTGAACCGGTAAGACGCCGTTATGCAGTCAAAACACTTTAATCTCCGCTATACGGGAAGTGTGTTTGCCAGTGTTTTGCAATCTCTTCCCGCGTTGCCAGCCATACCTTGTCGTGACTTTGCACGTATTCAATAAACCGCTTCAAAGCTGCCATACGGGCCGGACGACCCACGATACGGCAATGCAAGCCGATGGACAGCATTTTAGGCTGGCTGGCGCCTTCTTCGTAGAGAACATCAAAAGCATCTTTCAAATATTCAAAGAACTGCTGACCACTGTTAAATCCCTGCGGCGTGGCAAACCGCATATCGTTGGTATCCAGCGTGTAAGGCACCATCAGCAGCGGCGCATCGTTTTGGGTATCGTAGTAGGGCAAATCATCCGCATAAGAATCTGCGCAGTAGAGAATATCATCCCGCTCTGCAATCAGCTTTAACGTGTTGGGGCTGGTGCGGCCTGTATACCAGCCTGCAGGTTTTTTGCCGGTGAGTTTTTCATGCAGGTTTACCGCTTCTTCAATTTGCGCCCGCTCGGTATCAATATCCATATCCTGAAAATGAATCCAGCGCATGGCATGACTGGCGATTTCCCAACCGGCATTCAGCATTGCCTCAACCGCTTCCGGATGACGCTCCATTGCCATCGTTACGCCAAATACAGTGACCGGTACCGCTTTCTCTGTCAGCAACCGGTGCAGACGCCAGAAACCCGCTCGGCTGCCGTATTCATAAATAGATTCCATACTCATGTGGCGGTCAGGATACGGCTGCGCACCGACAATTTCTGACAGAAAAATTTCTGAATGGGCATCACCGTGAAGCACGCAGTTTTCACCACCTTCTTCGTAATTCAGGACAAACTGTACTGCAATTCTGGCTTTACCCGGCCACTGTGGATCAGGAGGATTGGCACCATAGCCTTTCAGATCACGGGGATAACTGTTGCTAACATCACTCATGCTGTCACAATCCTGTATTTTTCCGGTACCGTTAAACCACAACCGGTTAACGTAACGGTTACCAGATGTCTGGTGGCTTCTTCAAAATCTGCTTTTTTCATTTTCGCGCCGCGAAGACGGGTAATTTGCGTTGAAAAGTCAGCGTAGTGCTGGGTGCTTGCCCAGATATTGAAAAGCAGATAATGGGGGTCAATGGCCTGCATTTTCCCCTGCTCTGTCCAGGCTTTCAAAATAGCCACACGACCGGCCATCCAGTCGCTGTGTTCATCATCAAAATAGTGATTCAGGTTTGGCGCACCATTGATAATTTCCATGGCAAAAATCTTCGAAGCCAGCGGGTGTGTTCTCGATAACTCCATTTTTTCGGCAATGTAATCTGCCAGCATTTGCGCAGGATCATCATCTGCAGTGGCTTTATCGAAACTGGAATTCCATAACGACATGGTTTCCTTGAGGACTGCCAGATAAAGTTCCTGCTTGGACTTGAAGTAATACAAAACATTGGTTTTAGGGAGTCCTGCTTTATCTGCTACCTGCTGAACAGATGTCCCTCTGAATCCCTGAGCAGCAAATGCTTTCTCTGCTGCTGCCAGAATGATCGCCCTGTTACGGGCTCCCACACTGGCATCCACTTTTGATGCTTGAGTCATGACGCCTTTTTGTTCCTTTTGAAATGGTCAAACCTGACTATTCAGTCATAGTGCCACAGTTGCTTAAATCAGTGATAAATTTTTCATTTATAGAATATTCTTGCGCGTATAAAACATTGCGCATACATCTTGCAGCGATTTTTTAAACAAAGGTCAGACGGGCTTTGTAAGGGTGAGTAAAATGCTGCGTACTCATTTTTTAAACAGCTTCTGAACAGCAGTTTGTTAACAGAACCTGATTTTTAGCCGCTGGCGATACGCTGACTAAAGAACAACCAACTTTGTTGGTGCGCACCATAAAAGTGCACAAAATCGTGCAAATTGCACCGCAAAAATACACGCCACTCGCAATGGCCTTTTTTTAACACAAAAATCTGACCATATGGTCTACTTTTTAATTTAGAATACAGATATAGTAATGCATTCAAGCATTTTGAAATCTACATGGAGTTCGGTATGGTCCGTTTTCTGTTGAACAATGAACCTGTCGAATTGCAGGTGAGCAACCCGAATATGACGGTGCTGAATTACCTTAGGGAACAGCAACGAAAAACGGGGACAAAAGAAGGCTGTGCAGCCGGCGACTGCGGCGCCTGTACGGTAGTGGTTGCCAGTCCTTCAGACGATGGTAACAGCCTTAACTACACCACCATCAACAGCTGTATAGCGCTGATGTCTTCGCTGCACGGAAAACAGCTTATCACCGTAGAAGATTTGGCCTCTTTGCAAGCACAGCATCCTGTTCAGACTGCGATGGTGAAACATAATGGTTCCCAGTGCGGCTTCTGCACGCCGGGTTTTGTGATGTCGGCCTTTGCTTTTTACCATTCTGATAATGCTCCCGAACGGGAAAATGTGATAGACGCCTTATCCGGAAATCTTTGCCGGTGTACAGGTTACCGTCCCATTATTGATGCCACCATTGATGCCTGTTCAAATAAAACCGCAGACAAGTTCGATGCACAACAGGCAACAACCCTTGCCAGGTTAAATGCGCTTAGCCGGGAAGACGTCACAGAGGACAGTCAGTTACTTATGCCTGACAGCCGCGAAGCATTGAAAAAAGCCATTGCCGGCAACCCGGATGCAACGCTGGTTGCCGGCAGTACCGACCTGGCCCTTGAGATCACGCAAAAGCATCAGTCTTTCAAAACACTCATCAGTTTAAGTCAGATGCGTTGCCTGCAGGAGGTTGACGTTACCGAATCGCATATCATTATCGGCGCGGCTGTGCCTTTGTCCCGGGCAATGAAAACGCTGGTGAGCCACTATCCGGCATTAGAGGAATTATTCACCCGTTTTGCTTCTCTGCCTGTGCGTAATCAGGCAACCATGGGCGGAAACGTTGCTAACGCTTCCCCCATCGGCGATACACCGCCACTGCTGCTGGCGCTGAACGCTGATATTGTAGCGGATAATGGCAGCGAAACCCGCAGCATTCCGGCAAACGCTTTTTTTACCGGCTACCGCCAAACTGCACTGCAAAGCAATGAATGGATCAGCGCCATTCATATCCCCTTACCTCAGCCGGACCAGCATCTGGCTGCGTATAAAATCTCGAAGCGGATGGAAGATGATATTTCCGCCGTGCTTGCCGTATTTAACGTGGGGATCAGCGATGGTGTGATCACCTCTGTTACCAGCGGATTCGGTGGTGTGGCAGCCACACCTGTGGAGTGTACCGCTTTAGCGGCGTCTCTGGTGGGTAAGCCCTGGCGCGACGCACAAACACTGTCAGAGGGGAAAAATCTTTTGACGCACGCTTTTAATCCTATTGATGATATACGCGCTACGGCAGCATACAGAAAGCAGGTCTTGGGCAATTTATGGCACCGGTTCTGGCTGGAGAATCAGCAGGACAACCTTATTCCGACGCGGGTGGTACATCATGCGTAAACTCATTCAAACCCCGGCTGTTGCAGACGCCCGTCAGGCACCGGCATCCAGTCCGTTAGGTAAAAACAAAGCACATGAAAGTGCAGAACGTCAGGTAAGCGGTCAGGCAAGGTATGTGGACGATATGCCCGAACCGGCCAATACCGCGTACGCAGCCATCGGCGTAAGCAACTGCGCTGCCGGTGAAATTGAACATATTGATTTACAGGCCGTCCGTGACAGCGAAGGTGTTATTGATGTCATTACCGTCAGCGATGTACCCGGACATACTGATATCGCGCCGGTATTTGACGGCGACCCTGTGCTTGCAGACAAGCAAATCCTGTATCACGGCCAGCCTGTTTTTGCAGTATTAGCCACAACCACAGAGCTTGCCCGGCGTGCAGCACTTAAGGGCACCATTACTTTGAAGCCGGGATCTGCTGTGCTGTCAGTGGATGAAGCCCTTGAGAAACAGTCCTTTGTGCGCCCTACCCATGCTTTCGGTAACCCGGACGCCATCCATACGGTTAACGCTTCACCTTACAAAGTGTCCGGCAGCCTGAACATTGGTGGTCAGGAACACATGTATCTGGAAGGTCAGGTTTCACTGGCTATGCCGGAAGAAGAAGATCGCATGATGATTTACACCTCCAGCCAGCATCCAAGCGAAGTGCAAAAACTGGTGGCAGAAGTGCTGGGTGTAAAGCTTCACCGGGTGGCGGTTGATATGCGCAGAATGGGTGGCGGTTTTGGTGGTAAAGAAAGCCAGGCCGCACAATGGGCGTGTATCGCCGCTATTCTTGCGCAGCGCAATCAGCGCGCAGTGAAATGCCGCCTACCCCGTTCACAGGACATGAGTGTCACCGGCAAACGCCACCCCTTTGAAAACCACTGGCAGACCGGTTTTGATGAAGCCGGCATTATTCAGGGCGCAGATATCACTGTTAACGGCAACTGCGGTTACAGTGCTGATTTGTCTGATGCCATTGTCGACCGCGCCATGTTTCATGTGGATAACGGCTATTTTTTAGGTGACAGTCATGTTGTCGGTCACCGCCTGAAAACTTCTTATGTATCCCATACCGCTTACCGCGGATTTGGCGGTCCTCAGGGCATGATTGTGGCCGAAGCCATGATAGATGGTATCGCCAGAACCCTAAAAGAAGACCCGCTCACTATCCGCAAGCGTAACCTCTATGCCAAAGCGTCGGGTAATATCACCCCTTACGGCATGGATATTGGCGATAATCTGCTACCGGAAATGATTGGCCAACTGGAAACATCTTGTGAATACTGGCAGCGCAGAGAAGCGATCACCGGTTTTAATCAGTCCAGTCCGGTAATAAAAAAAGGACTGGCTCTGACGCCGGTGAAATTTGGTATTTCGTTTACAGCCAAACACCTGAATCAGGCCGGTGCGCTGGTGCATATTTATACCGATGGCAGCGTCCAGGTCAATCATGGCGGTACGGAAATGGGCCAGGGACTTCACACCAAAATTGCCCAGATTGCAGCCCATGAATTTGGTATCGATCTCGCTGATATTGAAGTTACCGCTACACGCACTGATAAGGTGCCGAATACCTCACCTACCGCAGCATCATCGGGCACCGATTTGAACGGTAAAGCCGTACAAAACGCTTGTCTTGAGTTAAAAGCCAGACTGGTTTCCTTTTGGGCAAAACAAAAGGGCCTGCCAGCAGAAGAGGCAGTGTTCGCCGACGGGCACCTGATACTGGGTGATGAGCGTATTGCATTTTCAGAGCTCATTCAGGCGGCTTACATTGGCCGGGTTTCTCTGTCTTCAACGGGCTATTACAAAACCCCTAAAATTTTCTACGACCGTGCCACAGGTTCCGGTCGTCCCTTCTTTTACTTTGCTTATGGTGTTGCCGCATCAGAAGTCACCGTAGATACCCTTACCGGTGAATACAAAGTGGACCGCGTAGATATTCTTCATGATGTGGGCGCCAGTCTGAATCCGGCTATCGACAAAGGCCAGATCGAAGGCGGCTTTATTCAGGGCATGGGCTGGCTGACATCGGAAGACCTGAAATGGGATAAAGAAGGAAAATTACTGTCGAGTAACATGGCGACCTACAAAATCCCTGCCATTGGTGATACACCGCCGGTGATGAACGTGGATTTATTCGACCGTCCTAACGACGAAGACAGTATTTATCATTCAAAAGCGGTGGGCGAGCCCCCCTTTATGTTGGCAATATCGGTGTGGTGTGCGTTGAAAGATGCCATTTCATCACTCAGTGATTACACCGTTGACCCTGTTCTGCCGGTGCCTGCTACCCCGGAAAATGTGCTCAATGCCATTACTGCTTTGCAGCAGGCTGAAGCGGAGACATTATCATGAGACATCCCCGTAACTGGTTTGATGCCGTAAGCTGGTGCCACAGGCATGCACAGGGCTATGTGCTGATCACCGCGCTCACAGTGGCGGGTTCTGTGCCAAGAGAACAAGGCGCGAAAATGGTGGTTACCGGCGACTGTCAGTTCGATACCATTGGCGGTGGTCATCTGGAATTTGATGCGGTAAAAAAAGCCCGTGCTTTTTTAGCCACCGGCCAGTCGCAACAGCATATCGAATCCTACCCGCTTTCAAGTAAATTAGGACAATGCTGTGGCGGAGCCGTTAAGGTACTGTTTGAAATCAACGTCAGCCATTGTCAGACACTGGCCATTTTCGGTGCCGGACATGTTGCTCAGGCGCTGATCCCTGTTCTGGCACAACTGCCTCTGAATATTAAGTGGATAGACAGCCGCCCGGATGCCTTTGCAGAACTGGATGTGCCGCCAAATGTGACAATAGTCTGCGATCCCCAGCCCGAAGGTGAAATCCCACTTCTTCCGGCGGACAGCTGGCTGCTTATTCTTACTCACGATCATCAGCTGGATTATTTACTGGCAGAAACTGCGCTTAAGATAAATCAATTTCCTTATGTGGGCATGATTGGATCTGACACAAAAGCCAGACGCTTTCGTACCAAACTCGCCCATCGCGGACTTGGCGAAGCTGCAGATAACCATTTTGTTTCACCGGTAGGTAACCTGACTATTCCGGGCAAAACGCCCATAGAAGTTGCTGTGTCGGTCAGCGCTCAGATTATTGAACGCCTGCACAGCCGGCCGGCGCCCGTTGCACCTGACGTCACACAAAGCCGTACGCTGGAAAACGATAACAAGGATAACGTATCAGCATGAACGTAAACACGCTAAACGCCCTGCCCTGGCAGGACGCCATGCGCTGGTTTTCACAAACCTGTGCAGCAGAAAAATGGGCATCCATGATGACGGACAAACGCCCTTATTGTGATGTGGCCGATATACAAAATCACGGGAAGGCAGTCTGGGAAACCATGGAAAAGGACGATTTGTTGCAGGCATTTGCCGCCCACCCCATGATTGGTGACATTAATTCATTACGCAGCAAATATGCCAGCACCCGCGCTTTAGCTGCCGGAGAACAAAGCGGCACTGCTGACGCTGACGATGCCACACTTTATGCACTGAAAGAAAAAAACGAAGCGTATCTGGCCAGGCACGGCTTTATTTTTATTATTTGTGCCTCAGGTCTGCCGGCAACAACTATGCTGGAGGCGCTGGAAAACAGGCTGAACAACAGCACGGAAGAAGAGCTTAAAAATGCCGCAGCAGAGCAGATTAAAATTACCTGCCTGCGTATCAGCAAAGCGATTAACAGTTAAGGAACGGTTATGATTTCTTTATCCAGTCATGTTCTGGACACCACATCAGGTAAACCCGTAAGCCAGTTACCACTGACACTGACTTTTCCCGACGGAAAACAGGTTAATGGCATGACTGACAGCGACGGTCGCTGTAAAAGCTGGGGTGACGCAGATTTCTCTCAGGGGACTTACTCACTACGGTTTCACTGCCGGGATTACCTGACGGAACAACACGGCGAAAGCTTTTACCCGTTTGTCGATATTGCTTTTACCATGCAGGAAAGTGGCGGTCATTATCATGTACCTCTGCTCATTTCACCCTTCGGCTTCAGCAGTTACCGGGGTAGTTAGTGAGTAATACGATTCAACTATTCCGTGCGAAGATACTGCATTTCCCGCAGCAAACAGATTCACCGCAACAGGATGCGGTGTGCTACCCCGACGGCGCTCTGGCGGTTCGAGACGAGCGGATCCTGGCTATTGGTAACTTTGCCGATGTAGTGTCCGACTACCCCGATGCCACATTGCACGATCACAAAAATCACTGGATCATGCCGGGTCTTATCGACAGCCATCTGCACTTTCCGCAAACAGAAATGCTGGCCTGTTATGGCGAACAGTTACTTACCTGGCTGGAAAATTACACCTTTCCCACCGAAAAGAAGTTCGCCGACCCCGACTATGCATCCGCGATGGCGGACGTATTTTTGCGTCAGCTTTTAAAAAACGGGACAACAACCGGCTTAGTTTACCCCACCGTGCACGCCGGTTCCGTTGATGCGCTTTTTGCTGCAGCATCAGCAAAAAATATGGCGATGGTAACCGGTAAGGTGTGTATGGATCAGAACAGTCCTGCCGGCCTCGCCGATTCGCCTCAGCAAGCGTATGAAGCATCACAGCAACTGATTTCATCCTGGCACAATAAAGGGCGTAATCTGTACGCGATTACCCCCAGATTTGCTCCCACCAGCAGCCGTGAGCAATTGTCTTTACTCGGGTCACTGGCCGCTGAACACAGCGACGTATTTATTCAGACCCATTTGTCTGAAAATCAGAAAGAAATTCAGTGGGTACAACAACTGTTTCCCGAACGTAACGGCTATCTGGACGTATATGACCATTATGGTCTGGTGCGTGAGCGCAGCGTGTTCGGACATTGTCTTCACCTGACAGAGCAGGAATGGCAACGCATGGCAGACGCGCGGGCGACTATCGCCTTCTGCCCCACGTCGAACCTGTTTTTGGGCAGTGGCTTGTTTGATTATCAAAAAGCGAAGAGCTTGAAAGTCCCCGTTACCCTGGCCACTGATGTGGGCGCAGGCACAACCTTTAACCTGTTCAGAACCTACGGTGAAGCCTACAAAGTGTGTCAGATGCAGCAACAGGCATTGTGCCCTTTAACCGGTTTATACCTGATGACCCAAGGTGCAGCCGTGGCTCATAAACTTCAGCACGAAATTGGCAATTTAAACCCCGGCACTTTCGCCGATTTTATTATTGTCGACCCCGCCTTTGATGAATTGACTTCCCACCGGTTACATGACCGCGATACCGCAGAAGAGGTGCTGTTTGCACTGTCCATGCTCGGTGATGACCGGATGATAATAGAAACACGGGTTGCCGGCACTGCGCAATACCGCAAAGAGGAGAGATAAGTATGGAAGGACTCGACTGGTTATCCCTTTTTGTCCGCTGGTTTCACGTGATTGCAGGCGTTGCCTGGATTGGCGCATCGTTTTATTTTATCTGGTTAGATAACAGTTTGCGCACACCACCTGAATGGAAGCGGGAAAAAGGTATTAAGGGCGATCTCTGGGCGATACATGGCGGCGGCTTTTATGAAGTCGCTAAATATGCCTATGGCCCTGAAAGCATGCCTGCGACATTACACTGGTTTAAATGGGAAGCCTATACTACCTGGTTAAGTGGCTTTGCCCTGCTAATCATCATTTATTACTTCGGCGCGTCTGCCTATCTTATCGATCCGTCAGTAAATGCACTGAGTCCGCAAACGGCAATTTTGTCGGGCCTCGGGATCATTTTTGGCGGGCTGGCCCTGTATGAACTGGCATGCCGCAGTCCGCTGGCTAAATCGCCCAAACTGTTTGCACTGTTTCTTATCATGATGATTTGCTTTGCCAGCTGGCTGACCACCCAGCTGTTCAGTGGCCGGGGCGCTTATATTCATGTAGGCGCACTGGTGGGCACCATCATGGTGGCAAATGTATTTTTAAACATCATGCCCAATCAACGAAAAATGGTTGCAGCGGTGGCAGCAAAAGGTGAAATCGACCCTGCCTGGGGCGCCAGCGCAAAATTACGCTCTGTACACAACAACTACCTGACGTTGCCGTTACTGTTCATTATGATCAGCAACCACTATCCGATGACATATCAGCATCCGCAAAACTGGCTGGTACTCATTGCCATCATGGCCCTGTCTGCCTGGATAAGACACTTTTTTAATTTGAAACATCAGGACATTAAAAAGCCGTCTATTCTGGTATCCGGTGCGGCGGGCATGTTGTTACTGGCAATTTGGGTATCTATGCCCGTCAGCCAGCAGGAAAACAGGGCAGCGGCTTCAGCGCCACAGAATGACCAGACGGCACTGTCTGCTGATGACAAAGCCGTTCAGACGCTTATTACCACGCATTGTACCAGTTGCCATGCTTCAAGCCCCACAGATGATATTTTCAAGGTTGCACCTCTGGGAGTGAAATTTGACAGCTGGCAGGATGTTAAGCGTTATGCGCCGCAAATTTATCAGCGCTCAGCCGTAAGTAAAGACATGCCCTTTATGAATAAAACCGGCATGACAGACGAAGAACGTCAGGTCATTGCTAAATGGTTCAAAGCGCAATAAAGCAAAACGCCCGCTTTTCAGCGGGCGTAGTTCAAATCCTTCTTTTTCAGCGCAGAAAACCAGGGAACAAGCGCCTGTGCCCAAAGCCGGTATCCGGCTTCATTCGGGTGGAGTAAATCGGGCATAATAGCTTTACTCAATATATCGTCTTCGCTCAAAAAAACATTGTTAATATTGATGTAGGAAACGCCTTTTTCTTTAGCAAGATCTTTCAGAAGACCGTTTGTTTTCTGATTATTAATCCGTTCGGGAGACGTGGCATTTTCTCCCCTGGGAAATATGCCGGTAAGTAAGACAGCACTGTCCGGCATTTTCTGCTTTATCCGGTCAATAATGTGACTTATACCACTGGCAATATGTTCCGGTGGTTCCATCCGGTGACCCGTATTGTTGGTGCCGATCATAACGACGGTGATAGCCGGAGACAGGCCGTCTAATTCACCCTGTTCAATGCGCCAAAGCACATTTTCGGTTCTGTCGCCGCCGAAACCCAGATTTAACGTGGGAACATCCGGAAAATACGCTTTCCAGACGGTTGCCCCCTTGTCTTCCCAGCCATGGGTAATTGAGTCACCAATGAGCACAACCTCAGGCCGGATGATCTGCTTTTCTGCCAGTTTCTGTTGATGGCGCTTCATCCACCAGTCATCAGCCCAGAATGCCCGCAGCGGGGCCGGCGTAATACTTTGGGTATCCTGGTCCGGACACAGGATATTTCCCGGCTCATTCGCGGTAACTTTTACCCCTGACACCGCAATATCACCGGACCCGTAAAAGAATAATCTGAAAGGCTCACCCACTTTTGAAAAGTCGGCAAATTTGCCTGAAAAACACTGAACCGGGATGCTAACGTGCTGCCATCCTGCACCTTGCCATTTTACTGCGTCAGGCCATAAATCGACGACATAGTGGCAGTTTTCACCGCAATCTATGCCCGCCTGCAACCCGGCCTTGCTGACATCATCTACCCGTAAGTCAAACGTCAACGCTGCCGGTTCAGGTAACTGATTCAGGTTAACCGGGCTGTTCACTTTTAGATAAGCCCGCCCCTGCCAGGCTTCAGTAAACACGAGCCTGCTCACCGGTTGTCCGGCCGGATGACTGCTTTCCTGTGTAACGGTCACTCCGGGGATTTCAGTGGTGAGGCCGGATACCGCCACGCTCTCACCGCCGTTTTTTATCTGCAAATCGGATAACGAAAAAGTGAGTTCTTCCGGTGCTTCATGGGTGTCAACACTCCTTTGCGCCGCACAGGCGCAAAGGAGCAGTACCCCGCTAAGACAAATTAACGTCCGCATGGTTACTTCGTCCGTTCTACAGTAAGGGCATCACCGGAATAAGTGACAGTGACGTCCGGCTTCGCTTCGTAATTCAATAGTGTTTCACCTTCGGAAATAAACCTGACATGCCAGGTACGGGAAGTGACCATATTATCAAACTGCCCTTCGCGTTTGCCGATGGTGAGCTTACCTTCACTGTCATCATACTCAATGCGGGTGTACGAATACGCCCCGTTCTCGTAATCGTATGACTTGCCGTCGTCGTGATAGAGTTCAAATTCGCCGTCTGCACCGGTAAATACGTTTATGGTATAGGCGCCATCCGGCTTATCGTAAACATATTGTATGGCTTCACCCGCCGGAATAATTGATCCCGCTTTTACGTACAGCGGCATTTGCGTTAACGGCGCACTGGCAGTAATCGTTTGACCGCCCTGATACGTTTCACCGGAGTAAAAGTCGTACCAGCTCACGCCTGCGGGCAGATAAACATCCCGTTCCCGCGCCTTGTACTCATACACAGGGTTCACCAGGATGGCCGGCCCGAACATGTAGGCATCATCGATATCCTGCGCTTTTTCATCTTCAGGGAAGTCCATCACCAGACCGCGCATTAAGGTACCGTCTTTATGGAACATATCCCCTGCCTGCGAATAAATATAGGGCATCAGGCGGTAGCGTAATTCGATGGTGGATATAAGTGCGTTGTACACTTCCGATCCTTCATCGGCCAGATTAAACACTTCCCTGAAAGGGTTTTGGCCGTGGGAGCGGAACAGCGGTACAAATGCACCGAACTGGAACCAGCGCATATTCAGCTCCTGCCATTCCTGCTGATACTGTTCAGCCATTTCACTGTAGTGACCCACCACCACATCGCCGTTGTACCGGTAGTGATCTTCCGGTGTGAAGCCACCGATATCCATGGTCCAGTTCGGCATACCGGACAATCCTGTACCCACACCGGCAGCAATCTGCTCTTTAAGATTTGACCACCGCGGCACGGTATCTCCGCTCCAGATGGCACTGCCCGTGCGCTGAATGCCGCCGAACCCGCTGCGGGTAAGAATAAAACTGCGCTTGTCAGGATCTGACTGCCGCTCACCTTCATACACGCCTTCTGCGTTTGCCAGCGCATAGGAGTTAAAATACTCAGCACCTGAACCTATCGCCAGCGGCGTCATAATTTCTTTTCGTTTGGTATACGACAGGTTCGAATGGATGTCCGGCTCGGAGGCGTCCAACCACCAGGCATCAATGCCCAGCACATTCAGATTTTCATCTAGTTGCCGCCAGAAAATCGCCTGCGATTCTTCAGGATAAGGGTCATAAAACCCGTTCAGATAACCCTTCCCAATCCAGTCCAGATTGCCCTCCTGATCCACGTTTTTATTCAGCATGTAGCCTTTGGCATTCAGCTCTTTGTAATTGTCGGTTGTGCTGTAAAACTTCGGCCAGACGGAAATCATAATATTGGCGTTCAGTGCGTGAACTTCGTCTATCATGCCTTTAGGATCGGGGAAACGGGCCAAATCGAACTTATGGCTTCCCCATGCATCTTCCGGCCAGTAAGACCAGTCGAGCACAATATTATCAATGGGGATCTGCTTTTCACGGTAGGTTTTCAGCGCCCCTAACAGTTCATCCTGCGTTTTGTAACGTTCACGACTTTGCCAGAATCCATAGGCCCATTTTGGCAGCATCACGGCTTTGCCGGTAAGTTTGCGGTAACCACTTATTACCTCATCAGTGTCGTCACCGGCTACGATGTAATAGTCCAGCGACTTCCCGGTTTCTGATGCCAGCGACAGGCTGTTCTCGTCGGCCTTCGATTGAGGATTATTGTGTAACAAACGGAAGTATCCGCCCTGCGAATCCCAATCGACTTCAATGTCCACCTTTTCTCCGGCGGTGAGCATGATTTCAGTATTGTGAAACCAGGGATTCCAGTTCATCCGCCACCGGTCCAGCAGCTTTTCACCGTTTATAGTCAGTTTGGCATAGCCACTGGAGTACATACGGAACTTGTGAAGTCCGCTTTGCTTCGCGCTGATCTGCCCTTTCCACACTACCCGTGGCTGACTGACATCACCAAGCTCTGCAGGAAACGGTATTTCCCGGGTGGTGTTGTGAGCAAGAAACTGATAATCAAGATCAGCTTCTGTGCGTTTAAGCAGCAATTTATCTTTATCGTAGTAATACGCGGTTAATCCCCCGGCGTTGCCGTCTTCATCATAAAGCGCAAAGCCTGCGTTCAGCGGCGCTGATTCCACCGGATTTCCGAACCGGGTAATGGCGGCGTTATCCCATAAAATCCCGTAATGTTTGGTAGAGACAACAAAGGGAATCGAGATTTGCAGGTTATGGGTGCTCAGCTCAACATTATCTCCGGCATGATTAATGCGGCCATCCTGATGCTGCCCTAACCCGTAAAACCCCTCATCTGAGCCGGTATTCCACTGCTGGTGAATAGCAAAGTTGTGTTTACCGGCACCGGCAGGATCGGCGGTAACCGGCGCAAACTCACCGCTGTTCACACTCTTCAGCAATACCTCTCCGGCACGGTTTTTTACCACCAGATTGCCGTCTGTCAGCGATACTGAGGCTGTCATCGCCTGCGTAGACAGAGTCACAGTACCGGCTGATTCTTTTATGTCGTAAGGGGTATTTCCCGCAGAGGCAGTCACCATCAGGCTCTCTGCAATCCGACTGAAATCGTCGTGTGGCAGCGCCGTGACGCGGATGATTCCTTCATCAAATACTTGTAAGCGCACGGCTTTAGCCTGCCCCTGAGCAGGCAAAACAAGCAGGCCGTGTTCTGTCGCCTGATAGCTTCCCGCGCGAACAACTTCAGCACTGCCGGTACTGTTTTCGCAGCCACTGAGTACGGTTGCTGACATTAACGCAACGGCCACACTGGCTGCAATTCGATGGATTTTTTTCATAGTGTTATTCCTTTTACCTTTGTTCGTGGTTGCAAGGTATTCATAGTGACAAGGTGTTCATTCTTGCCAGGTGGTCATTTTTACTTTGAGAATATGCGGCTCATCGTTGAAATTAAGTCCCCAGTCAGTTTGATCGCCATTCCAGACCCGCTCAAATATCCAGTTACCTTGCTCGTCAAAATGGCCTTCTTCTACCCTTTCAATCATCACTGGGAGTGATGCGATTTCTTTTGACGGTGTAAAGGTGACCCGTGCACGCAGCGCAGTTACTAAAAACTCGTCGTCGGATAATTTGGCGATAAGTGCGCCACCGGACGCCGGATGATTTCCTGCGGGCGGGTCAATCCAGAACATAGGTCGTCCGTAGGAAACTTCTGCATCCCAGTTTCCGAGATCCAGCAGTTGACTGTAGGCGGGCGACTCCCCTTTTGCTTGCGACACGTTGGCATTCCACACTTTTTCATCTTTTGACGAGTCGTGAGGCTCTGCCACTCCCCAAACCTGATGCTCGAGGCTGAGCTTTGCCCATACGCCGGACCATGACTGCATCAGCCCGTATATTTCAGCAAAGGGAGCAATGGTGTCGTCGTTAACGGTTTTCGCGCCCAGCGGATAATTAGCATAACCAGTGTAATCCATGCCGAATGGCGCAAACCCGATCCCCTGATGCCCCAGGGTACTGAAAAAGTAGCGGGCATAGGGCTGGTCGTTACCAATCTCTGCCACAAATAAAGGGTTATCTTCACGGCTGTACAATTCCAGCACACGCTTTACCGTTTTATAGTCACGGAAATAAATATCCGGTGAAATCATATCGATGTGCGGGGCACCGGCTTTCCAGACGTCGATGACATTGTCAGTGGGGCCGCCCATGGAATAGCCCGTGCCGGGATTGAAGGGATTTCTCAGCGCCACATTAACGTTCATGGGCAAAGGTTTAATTGCTTTACCGGCCTGTGCAATCTCATCGACGTAACGGGCAATAGACCAGGCATGAAAGAATTCATCAGCGTCATCACCGAATACCTCAGGCCATGTACCCGGTTGTTTGTTCATCCGGGCCAGTAACGTGTCAGGGACAGGCTCATTAAAAAGAGAATTTGCTAACGGGGAGTAATCACGTTTTGAGCCGTAGGTGCCGGTTTCATTTTGCACCTGTACCATGATCACCTGATGGGCCGGATCATTATCGCGCAAATACGTCATCAGGGCTTTGAAAGCGCGCTTGTCCGCAGCCAGCGTGTGTTCGCCGTGAGGCGACAGAGAGTTCAGGGTTCGCCCGTCGCGTGTGATCACTCTGGGGAAACGCTGATTATTCAGTTTGATCCAGGCCGGCGCGTAATGAGGCGCGTTGTTTTTCCAGGTGGCAAACCACAGCAATACCACTTTCACTTCCCGTTCTGCGGCCTGGCGGATCAGGACATCAAGGTAACTGAAATCAAACTGCCCCTCTTCCGGTTCGACTTGCTCCCACGCCACCGGAATACCCAGGGTGTTAGCATGCATGGCATCAACAACCGGCCACACTTTATCCAGCGCTGCGGGATAGTTAGCGGAATTATTCGTTTGCGCACCCAGCATCAGAAAAGGCTTACCATCGACGAGAAAGGCATGGCGGCCGTTTTGAGTAACCACTTGAGGTAAGTCGTGCCGGGAATGAGAAGCTGCAGCGGGTTTACCCCCCGCACTCTGGCAGGCACTAAGCGCACACATTGCACAAAGAAGAAGACCTGCAAAATAATAGATTTTCATAGTGTCCAAATATCAATTCAGGGTTGGGAAAAGCGTTGCACTGCACCGGAAGGTAATACCAATACCAGGTCGGTGCAGTGCTATACGCGCGGGTACTAGAAATTGCCCCGCAGGGACAGTGCATAGCGGATATCGTTTACGTGATAAGCACTGTAGTGATTACCAGGGCCGTTCTGACGCATCTCGTTTTTAGTCACCGCATCATTGAGGTTGTTCGCTTCCAGAACCACGGCGTAATTGTCATTGATACGATATGTCACAGAGCCGTCCAGGTAAGCTGTCGCTGCATTGAACAGTGGTAAGCCATAAGTGATGCCATTTTCCGTGCCGGTGAAACCATTTGCATTAGTTGCAATCAGGAATTCATCCCGCCAGTTGTAGGCCAGGCGCGCGGAAAACGGACCTTTCTCGTACATTAATACCAGGTTTACCGCATTTTCTGACAAGCCTCTGAACGGCATGTCGCCGTAGCCGGAACCGTCCGTATCCACCGGCTGAGAGCTTGAGTCAGCATCAATTTCACTATCAATCCATGTGTAGTTCATTTGCACGCCGAAACCGTCAAAAGGTGCAGGAAGTGAGGAGAAGAAGTGATTTAACGACAGCTCGACACCCGTGATTTCAGCATCGGCGCTGCTGACTGGCCAGCTGGCATTGTAGGTATAGCCGCCAAATTCAACCTGAGACAATTGTGGCACCTGGTAGCCGGAAATATCCTTAGTAAACAATGCCACATAAGCAGAACTGTCTTCGGCGTAATACCATTCAAGAGACACATCAAACTGGTTCGACTCCATAGGGTCGAGATACGGATTTTGTGTGGAGTCCAGTGTCAGCACGTAATCTTCCACTTTAGGCGGATTACCGGCATTCTGGCTGGCCTCTCCTGCACTGGATAAATTTGCGTTCAGCACAATATTGGCGCCTAGATCTGCAAAATTTGGCCGCGCCATCGCTTTGGCAGCAGCAAAACGCAGCAGTAAATCGTCGGTCAGTTCTACTTTTACGTTTAAGCTGGGAAGCCAGTTACTGTAATCATGCTCCGCATCCATGGCGGTGAAAGCACCGTTGCCAAACAGCGCATTGTTCGGATATTGCAGATAACCATGAGCAGTATTTTCGGTTTTAACGTAACGCACACCCACATTACCCGACACAGGTTTGCCAAGTGCGTCAGTAAAGAAGTCGAACATCACATAAGCGGCGGCCGTTTCCTCTGTCTGGTCATTGGTATACTGATCATCATTTAAATCACGGCGGTTCCAGTACGCCCAGGCAGACCAGTCTGCATACACGAACCGGTCCTGTAAGGCCTGAAAACTCTGCGGATAACCAAACGCAAAACTGGCATCAGGTGCATACACGTTTGCCGGCGCCGGCACATCACCACCAAAGAAGTTATCAAAGGAGTTCAGATTCAGCTCACTGACATCAGGGACAATATTCTCCTGCCCTTCCACAATGGCAGCTTGTAACCAGCTTGGAGCTAACGGACTCCAGTTATAACCGGTATCGGCGTTATCAGATGATGTTTTACTGTAGCGGGCGCCAAACTTTACGGCTTCGAAGAAACCGTCAGATAAAAAGTACTGAATATCAATATCTGCCGCAGTCATATCCGCCTGGCGGTCGTACTGATTATCCATGATGAAGTTCCAGACATAGTTGTCCGGGTTTCCCAGATAAGAAGCATCTGAGGTCACAGTGGGCAAGCTGCCGGTTAAATCGACATCAATGTAAGGCACACTTATTTGTGTGGCCACCGTGTTATCAAGCCCTGCAGAATCAGAACTTACCCGCTGCAGCGACGTTTCAACCAGAAATTTCTCACCGGCATAGCGGTAACGCAAAGCGAAATCTTCCGTTTTTGCCTGCTGGGAAGAGGCTCTCACATCGGCCCCCATGGGAATACCGCCATCCTGTACCAGCCGTCCTTTTTCCAGTACGCCGCTGTCACTGAACTGTGCACCGCTTTCCACTTGCGCACCATAGGGCCAGTTATCTACGAATATGGCATCTTCATTCCACTGCATATCATAATCGCTGGAAAAGTATGTCAGGGTAAATTCGTGGTTTTCAGACGGTGCATATTGCAGGGCTGCATAAGCACCATTACGTTCACGGTTAAAATACATGGTACGCCAGTCAGCACCTCTGGGGACATAGACTGTTGACCCTTCGTATCCGGCAATGTCATCACGGTAGAAAAAAGGTCTTACGTACATGGAATCGTTACGGGTAGACAATTCAGAGACGGCAATATCAAACAAAAACCCGACTTTACCGACAGAGGTATCCCAGTTGTTGGAATATAAAAATGAATAGCCCGGCTTGGTTTCTTTTATCACGTCGCCGTAGTTGGCACTGATATCAAACGCGATTTGCTGACCGTCGCGGTGAAAAGGCAGACGGGTTTCCAGATCAATCGTACCGGCAAGGCCGCCTTCAATCTGATCCGCCGACGGACTTTTGTACACATTCACAGCATTCAGCAGTTCAGGCGGCACATCACCAAAGCTCAGCGTCCGGCCCCCGTCAGCACTGAACGTTCCCCGTCCGTTCAGTTCTGACCGGACCTGGGTAAGGCCGCGCACAATCACACCGTTACCTTCCACCGAAAAGTGCTCAGGATCTCCTAACGACATGTAACGGTCGATAGCAACACCCGCCACCCTTTGCAAAGTTTCAGTGATACTGCGGTCAGGCAGTGCGCCGATATCATCAGCACTGATCCCGTCCATGATTTTATTGGAATTCATTTTAGTTGCCTGAGCGGAAATGACGCTGGCCCGCATGCCTTTTACTTCTATAACTTCCAGCGTTTCACTGTCTTCTTCCTCTGTGTCAGTCTGTGCCAGACCCGTGTCGGGACAGGCCAACCCTAAGGATGCCAGTAGAAAAGCGGTAAGTTTTGCGTGCTTAAACTGTTCAAGTCCTGAATGTGTAGTTTTCATATTTTAAAAGTCCATGTTGCGTTGAACCATGCCACTGTTCAGCTCTTCGTGGCTATTGTTGTTACTCAGCAGCAGAAACGGCATACTCCTGCTGCGCTGAGGTGGTGAAACTAATAACGCCCTGCTCAGGCGACGTAAAAGCAACGTATTCTCCGTTAGCTGTTACTATAATCTTGTGGTCAAAACTGTCACAACGAATGCGGATTTCGCCGTCTGTGAAGGTTTTAATAATCGCTTTATTAAGGCGCCCGTCAGACCATTCCATACTGACTTCATGATTCCCCCGCGCCCTGAGGCCGGTTACTCTGCCCTTCTCCCACGCATCGGGCAGCGCTGGTAGTAAATGCAGTTCCCCCCTGTGACTTTGCAGCAGCATTTCCGCAATACCAGCCGTTGCCCCAAAATTACCGTCAATCTGGAAGGGAGGATGAGAGCTCCACAGGTTGCTTAACGTGCTGTCCCGCAATTGTGCCTGCAATAATTTAAAGGCCCGGTTCCCGTCAGCAAGGCGGGCCCAAAAGTTGATTTTCCAGGCACGGCTCCAGCCTGTGCCGGCATCACCTCTTGCGTTAAGTGATACCGCTGCGGCTTTCGAAAAGGCCGGTGTATCAACTGGTGAGATGTGATTGCCCGGATGTAAAGCGAACAGATGGGAGATATGACGGTGGCGGTTTTCCTTATCATCAATATCCTGACGCCATTCCTGCAACTGACCCCATTTACCAATCCGCAGACCGGGTTCGAGCCTTTCAAGTGCATTCTTTAATGCAGCGGCAAGCTCCCTGTCTCCGACCTGTTCTGCAAGTACTAGCGTGTTTGCAAACAGATCCGTCACGATTTGCTGAGACATAGCCGCACCGGCCGTAAAATTACCGTGTTCCGGAGAATAAGAAGGGGAAATCAATAGCGTGTCTGAATCCGCGCTTTCAACGAGGTTGTCCAGCCAGAACTGACTGGTTAATTTGAGAAGCGGCCAGGCCCGTTCTTTCAGGAAGCTTTCATCAGCATTGAACGCGACTTCTTCATAGAAGTGTCTTGCTATCCATGCAGCCGCCTCCGGTTGCCAGAATGCGGTGGGCCAGTCAATCAAACCTGTTGAGCCCCAGGGATTGGTATTAAGAAAGACCACCCAACCTGCTGCACCAAACAATCTACCGGCAGCTTCCCGTCCGGGTATTGTGAGGTTCTCTACAAAATCGAACAGCGGCGGCAGTGTTTCGGGCAGGTTTGTGGTGTGAGCCAGCCAGTAATTCATCTGTAAATTGATATTCAGATGATAGTCAGCACTCCAGGGAGCCTGAATGTCTTTATTCCATATACCCTGCAGGTTCGCCGGCAGCGAGCCCGCTCTGGATGAGGCAATTAAAAGATAGCGACCATAGTGAAAATAGAGACTTTCCAGCGCGCGGTTCTGCGACTCATTTTTAGAAGGATAAGCCTTGAGCGCAGCTTTCAGTTCTCCGGTTTCACCATCGCCAAGGTCCAGTTTGACGCGGTTAAACAAAGGCTGATAATCATTCAGGTGGCGGGTTAGCAGCTCATCAAAAGAGAAGTTTCTAAGATGAGAAAGTTGCGAGGTGACTTTATCTTTTGCATGTCCCAGCCGGTAATCCGGGTGACGTAATGCATAATTGGTGGCCGCGGTAAGCACAATGGTCACGACGTCAGCGTTTCTTACGCTGAATTCTGCGTCTGTCACATTTTTGGTGCCACCTTCATGCAAAATACGCATGCCGGCTGCAAATTCAAGCCCGTTGTCTGTTAATGCTCCGCTGTAGAGTAACGTATCCTGACCGCTCCCCTCTGCCAACCAGGTTCTGTTTTCAGGAAAGCGTAACTTGCCGGATACGCTCAGCGCGCCTTTTTCAGATGCCGTCAGCCTGATGACAATGCTGTTGTCGGGATAAGTAACAAAATAATCTCTTTTGTAGTCAATTTTGTCTGCGGAATAACTCACTGTCGCCACAGCCGTATTTAAATCCAGACTGCGACGGTAATCGTGGATGTCCTGCGTGTTTTCAGGAAACGACAGCACCAGATCGGCGAAGCTTTGATAGCTGCCATAGTCCGGCTGCTGATGGCCCAGTTTGCCAGCCACATAGTCAGGTGACAGCGAACTTTTTTCTGCGATTTCTTTGACGACGGCTTCTACCTGCTCAGCATAACCGGATGTATCGTCAGGCAAGCCGGATTGATTCTGACCGTTTTTGCCGGGGCCACCTGTCCAGAGTGTTTTCTCATTAAACTGAATAACGTCTTCTTTTGCACCACCGGCAATGGTTGCACCGAGCAAACCATTGCCCAGAGGAAGCGACTCAGACTCCCAATCTTCACCGGGAGAATTAAAAATAAGGACTTCATCTTTGCTAATAGCGGTTTTATCCGGAGGGCTGACCGGCGAATTCTGCCCGTAGCTTAGCGGGGAACCGGACGCCAAAAAGGAAGCGATGGCAACGGCGAGAAGCAGGCTCCCATTATTTACTTTTTCTTTAAAGGCTTTTGCTTTTTTCATTTTATTTGCCAGAAACCCAAAACATAAAAGTCATCTTTGAACACGTATCGCCTTCATGTTGTTACCACGATCGGGATGCAATGTTTGTTTTTTGTTAATGGAGGTAAAACTAATGAGAATACTGGTCCTGAGATATCTGAAAACGCAAAAAAGCTAGCAATGTGCAAAAAACAGAAGAAATTGTGGCAGAAAATATAACTATGTTCAGCATGTAAATATTCTTACATGTCGCCCCCTTGCGCGCATTGACGAATGGTTGTGAGTTTGATTATATAAACCTATCCCTATTTGCAGACTGGCACGTGGTTACAACGGAAAGTATGTTTGGCTACCATAAAAAGGTTATTTATTCGTTAACGGCATACGCTATTTTCGCCGTAATACTGGTAGCCATTGCATATCATCAGTCTTTCCCCGAAGAGCCTCTGCTCCCCCGCGCCGCTGAAGAAAACAAACTGAAGTGGAAAAGCCTGACTTACGATGATTCGCAGGAAGGTGGCGCATCCACTATTTCGGTTATCGATGACGGGTTCAGTTACACACTCAGCATGTTACTGAACGAACAGAAAGACTATCCCTTTGCCATGGGCGAAATGCTGTTTCTGAACAGTCAGGGACAGCCTGATCTCGTGGACCTGAGTCCGTTTGATACCTTGTCGTTTATGGCAAAATGTTCACCGGAAAGTACCCTGACCTTCTCTTTATTCACTCTCGATAAAAATGCCAGCAAAATTGATGATGCCAGGTCTGATCGTATTTCCACCCGGTATTTTCACTGTAAAAGTGAGTGGCAGCGTTACGACATAGATATCACCCGGCTGGAAACACCGGAATGGTGGTACAAGTGGTATAATCAGGCGCTCAGTGAGCAGGAATACAGCCTGGCCAGAGTAAAGAAAATTTCATTTGGCAGTTCCATCCAGAGTCCACTGAATGTGCAGTCCACCATCAGTATCCGCGAAATTGTGTTTAACGGTAAAGACTGGTCTTACTTATATACTTGCGCTGCTATATTACTTGCCTCAGGTGCAATGCTGGTCGCATGGCTGTTTAAAGCCCACAGCAAATATCTGATGAAAGAAGTGAAAAATAAGCTTCAGAAGGACCGGCCGTTAATTGACTGCGAACACCTTTCACTGGAAAGCCACAGAGACAAAGATAAAACGGCCATTTTGAAATTCCTTGCCAAAGAGTACTCAAATCCCGGGCTAAATCTTGAGTTTATTGTCCGGGCGTTAGGCATTAACCGGAATAAAATTAACGACATTCTGAAAAGTGAGTGCGGATACACGTTTTCAACTTATTTAAACAAGCTGCGGCTGAACGAAGCGGCCCGCCTGCTGACGGAAAACAAGGACGCCAACGTTTCTGAAATCGCATACTCGGTAGGTTATAAAAACGTGCCCTATTTCAATAAGCTTTTCAAAAACGAATACGGATGCAGCCCCGGCATGTTCCAACATGGAAGTGACCATTTCCACGCCAAAACGGCATCCGGATAACCGGGTTCACATAATCGTAAATACGCTACCAGTTCATTATTTCTTTCAAATAACCCGTCAGCTTCGCGGCATTTTCTCTGTGCTGTTCCACACGAGGATGAGCACCGTAACCGGTAAAATCAAAGACCAGCGTATGAACTCTTTGCCCGTCTCCTTGTGAATCAGGTGACGCCTTAATTGCATCAACAGCACTGGCAATGTAATCCGGCCACACGCTGGTTTTTGTTGCATCCATACTGCCGATAGCACACACAAACTCAGCATCAGGATGATGCTTCATCAACGTGCGGATGAATTCTTCATAGGATTTTTTGATCTCCTCAGGCCCGGCGTTTAAACGCTTTTCGTTTTCAATCAGCCAACGATCATTTTGGCCAAGATTGACCACCACCACATCAGGCTGCCAGTCATCAAAATGCCATGAAGAATTGTTGTTACTTTCCGCTGTAAGCTGGTCATAATATTCCGGCATCGTAAAATCAAACCAGCTGACCATAAAGCCAATACCGCTTTTCGCAATTGAATGGAATTCCGCATTGAGATGCCGGGCCGTGATAGCCGCATAGGAAAGATAGTGATTTTTTTCAGAAGGCTTATTATCCGGGTCATTATGGGCAGCTTCATTGCCCATGCCGACGGTAATCGAATCGCCATAAAACAGGATGCGTCTTGACGGCGGCACCGGTTTTGCCAGCAGCTTCCCCCCGTCTGCCAGTGTCACGCCCTGAAAATAGGTTCCGCCTTCTTCACCTTCAGTACGTTTAAACAGTGTCACTTGCGTTGTATTGTTGCGTACCCTATGACTCAGATCGTACTGATGCAGTCCCTGTTTCGTATGAATGACATAGGGTGAAATGTCCTGACCATTAAAAATGACGTTGTAATAATTCCTGCCGGTTTGATCGTCTAACGCCAGTACCAATTTTTTGCCGGAGAAAGAAAAGGTAACACTGTTACCCGGCCAGCTTAAAAATGCTCCCAGCTCTGTGTAAGCCACTCTGCCAGAATAAGTAAACCCGTCATTTGCAGAAGTGACGAAACTGTCAGCGAAAGCCCGTACAGGGTTAAACAGTATGAAAAAAAGAAACAGAAGGTGTGAGTAACGCATTGTCGTAAGTCATTCCCTTAGCGTCTGAGTAATCCGAAATACTATCGTTACCCGCATCGACTTACCATACACAACCACTCACATCCCGTTTTAGTTTCTTATTTTAACCCTGCTGCCCGTTTACCACGCGAACCACATCACCATTTTCAATGCCATCAGGTGGCAAGCCCCCGCCATTGCCAGGCAACCGCGATTACCGGAACATCCAGTTCGGGAAAATATCCGACGGCGCCCGCATGGCCGACAATGGCCCCAAAATAAGAATAAGTAACGCCAGCACCACGAAGGTGTAGGGTTTACTTAGTGCAATTCGAACCAGTGCAAGCATCATATCCAGCCACTCAATGTGAATAATGACACTTTATCAGTGAGCACAATTCATGATTAGTGGGGCAAATTATAAGATTTCAAATAAAGCATAAAAGGATATCCGGGGGATATATTTATACGGATTTCAGCGATTTGGTGAAGCCAGAGCCGATGCTTACTACAAAGCCTTGTTTGAACGCATAGAGCAAATTGCAACACATCCCTACGGGTATCCGAAGGCGACGGATATAAGACAAGGCTGTCGCAAGTCGGTTATTGCTAATGAAACCATCTAATACCGCATTGCCGGAAAAGATACCGTTGAAATTATGGCGGTGCTGAGGCGACAAAATATCCGGGATAATCTGGATGAACAGTAGAATTTGAATTTAAAGTTGGTGCCCGGATATTTGGTGCGTCTACCCTGATTCGAACAGGGGACCTCTACCATGTCAAGGTAGCGCTCTAACCAACTGAGCTATAGACGCATTTGAGGACGTTCCGCGATTGCTTGGAACGGCGCGTATAATAGCGATGCAGTCTGGCTGGCGCAAGTAATTTTTTAAAGAAAAGCGCGGTCGCCGGTATTATGAGCGGTTGTTGTTCAATCTCTACGCACTTCTACTCTGCCCTGCAATCTTGTGCTAGTGTTTCCCCTTGATTCTTTTCATTTTTCGGCAACGTTACACACCTATGAATTCAGATATTATTGACAGCCTGCTTGCGGACTGGGCGAAACAAAAGCCGGACATGGCGGGTACGGGAATGGCAGCCAGTGCGCGCATTATTCACCTTGGCAACCGTTTTGAACAGAACGTAAACCAGTTTCTGAAAACACATGGCATCAATTATACCGACTTCGACATTCTCGCCACATTACGACGCAAAGGCAGCCCTTTTCAATTGTCACCCGGAGAACTGCAAAAATCCGTTATTTTAACCTCAGGCGCAATGACGGCCTGTCTGAAGCGGCTGGAAAATAAAGGGCTGGTGAAACGCACAGTGTCAGACGGCGATCGTAGAGGCGTTAAAGTCACACTGACAACAAAAGGCAATATTCTGATAGAAGAATCCATTGCCGGCCGGTTTGCACTGGCAGATAAATCGGTCTGTGCGCTGGATGAATCAGAACTGTCCACGTTAATTACCCTGCTCAGAAAAATATCCCTCAGTTCCGGTTAAAGTACGGCGGCAGCACACTGTGCTGAATAGTTAATACAAATTGCGCACTTTTATCTTCACATAAAGACAAATAGCTCGAATCACTTTTAATTTGTGCTTATGATAGAAAAAAAGACAAAGGTTAAAGTGAATGAATATCGTAACTGAAAACGCACCATCTCCCGGCGGCCATTATGTACAGGCAGCCAGAACCGGGACAGACAGTCCGCTAACAGAACAGCGAACACTCAACACCATAGACACGCCGTCTCTGATCCTCGATATCAGAAAAGTTAACGCCAACATTAAAAGGCTGAAAGACCATCTTTCCCCCTTCAATGTTTCGTTCCGGCCACACCTGAAGACATCCAAGTGCATCTAAGTTGCGCGGATGATGATGTCAACGCCTTCAGGGCCGGCAACCGTCTCCACACTGAAAGAAGCGGAGCAATTTTCTGCCGGTGGTGTGACTGATATTTTGTACGCAGTGGGCATTGCGCCGTGTAAATATCAGCGTCTGGCTGCCCTCGCAAAAAATGGCACGGGAATAACAGTGGTACTGGACTCAGTTGCACAGGCAAGAGACTTGGCAGTGTACTGTACCGCCAGTGATTGTAAGTTTGGTGTGCTGATTGAAATAGACTGCGACGGTCACCGCTCAGGAGTAAAACCTCATGATTCAGCCACGCTGACCGCTATCGCCGGTGAATTGGCAGGAACGCCGGCAAAGCTCAAAGGGGTGATGACACATGCCGGTGCCAGTTACAGTGAGTCAACATCACAGGCGCTGATTGAATGTGCTGAACAGGAAAGAAAAGAATTGGATCTTGGTAGACGCAGGCTGGATGGCGATGTCACGTGATAAAGGCACATCAAAACAAAAAGTGGATCAGGGATACGGCGTAGTATGCGATATCCACGGCCATATTTATGAAGACTTACTGATGGTCGATGCCAACCAGGAACACGGTATACTGTCCCTTCACAGCAGCAAAGGCACCCTGCCGGATTTACCGGTAGGCACCAGACTAAGAATCTTACCCAATCACGCCTGCGCCACAGCAGCACAACACCCTCACTATGAAGTCACAGAAGGTGAGAATTTAACAGTAATTCATAAGTGGCAACGTTTTTATGGCTGGTAATAAATGCATCGTATAATTTCCGGATACCAGTAACACCTCTTTTTCAATGAAAATGGTGCTGAATCAGTAAAAAGTTGTCATTAACCTTTTGTGTTAATGACAATTTTCAGATTGATTTTTGAAACTGGTCGTAGATAACCATCACCTCATCGCACAAATCGTCTACGAAGCTGCAGAAGCATAAAATGCCGCGAATACTCTCGCGTTAACATTTTTGGCTGTTTGCAGAGCGCCTTTCGACGCATTTCCAGCGACTACCTTCCCGTATACTGATTGTGGAAGGTGAATCCGGGTGACAACCAGACTGCATAAGCAGCGTAAAAACATAACACCGGAATCCTTTTGCCGTTGAATATAAATACATGGAGAACAACGCGTGATGAAGAAACCCGGAATTTTTATGGTGTCTGTGCTGACAGCCTCTGTCAGCATGGCACTGACGGCAAGTGTTAATGCCCAGGAAAAAAATGCATCAGCAGATGATGTTGAAAAAATTGAAGTTGTCACCCAGCGTCAGCCTTATCGTGGCGACGTTCCGTTAAAATCATTACCCCAGAATGTGGATATCGTATCCGGCGCGCTGTTAGAAGATACCGGTATTAATGATCTGCAAAATGCACTGGACTTTACCAGTGGTATCGCCCGCCAGAACAGTTTTGGTGGCTTGTGGGACAGCTTTGCCATACGCGGATTTGCCGGCGATGAAAACTTACCTTCAGGCTATATCGTTAACGGCTTCAGTGCAGGCCGTGGTTACAGCGGTCGCCGTGACACCTCTAATATTCAGTCAATTGAAATACTAAAAGGCCCGGGGTCAGCCCTCTATGGCCGAAGTGAGCCCGGCGGTACGATTAATATCATTACCAAAAAGCCTCAGTTCGATGAAGAAGGTTATATTCAGGCGACCTTGGGATCCTACGATCTTTACCGGATTGAAGGTGATTATACGAATGCCATTAACAAAGACGCCGCTTTTCGTGTAAATGGAGCTTATGAGGACGCCGGCAGCTTCCGTGATACTGTAGAAAGCAAGAAGCTCGCCTTGACCCCCTCTGTAACCTATAACTTTGACAGCGATACCAGTGTTACTTACGAAATGGAACTGCTGGATCAGGAAGCACCGTTTGACCGAGGTATTCCGGTTCTGAACTATGAATTTGGCGCTGTACCCATAGAGAACTTTTATGGCGAACCAAACGACGGTCCCATGCAAATTGAGGCACAGGGCCATCAGTTAACAATTCAGAACCGCATTAACAGCGACTGGAATTTACTGGTTGGTCTGAATTATCGTGAGTCTACCTTCGAAGGCTATTCCACAGATATCGAGCTTTCTGCCGGACGTCAATTGTTGTACACAGACGGTGAAACGGTTTCCCGTCAGCGACGATACCGTAATTATGAAGCGGACGATCTCTCCGGTCGTTTTGAGTTCAGCGGCACAGTAGAAGCTGCAGGCCTGACCCACCACATTCTCTTTGGTGCTGATGCCTACGACTACCAGTTAGATCAAATCCAGCAACGCTGGAGAACAGCCTGGGGCGCAGGCGACACTACCTACTCTGTGGATTTGCAAAATCCTGTTTATGGACAGGAATTGCCGGAAACCTCTCCCATGTGGGATAACCGCGAAGAACAGAGCGCATACGGGGTTTACTTTCAGGATCAGATTGACTTAACAGAAAGCTGGAAGCTTCTAGGCGGCATACGTTTTGACGATTTCGAGCAAACCTTTTACACATACCTGACTGACACAGTTGCAGAGCAATCGCAAACGGCCCTCAGCCCACGTGTAGGTCTGGTGTATGAAATGTCACCTCTTTATACTTTTTATGCCAGTTACTCTGAAGGGTTCAGACCAAACTCAGGTGCAGACATTAACGGTATGGCTTTCGAGCCGGAAGAAAGTAAATCTTATGAAACGGGCATGAAGTTCAACAACGCTGATGAAAGTATCAGTGGTACAGTTGCCATTTTCCGTGCAGAAAAAACCAATGTACTCACAGCGGACCCTGTGAACTCAGGCTATTCAGCCGCACTTGGTGCAGCGGAAAGTCAGGGTGTTGAAATCGACATTAATGCTTTTATAGGCGCTGATACTACGCTGACGCTTGCTTACGCATACGTAGATGCAGAAACGTCGAATGATATTATCAACTTTGACTGGGGTGTTGAAATTCCCGCAGGCAGTCAGTTAATTAATATCCCTAAAAATAAAGCCAACCTCACTGCCATGCACTTTTTAAATGTGGCCGGACACGACGCTAAAATAGGCGCCAGTGTTACTTATGTCAGTGACAGATTAGGTGAGACTATCGATCCGGATTATGTGCTGCCCGCCTATACCACGGTGAAGCTGTTCGGCAGCATAAACTTCTCTGAACAGCTGTCGGTTAACGCCGATATTGATAACCTGTTCGATAAGGAATACTACGCCAGTTCCTACTCCGCACTGTGGACCCAGCCGGGACCTCCCCGTACGGCAAGGATCAGTGTGAAATACACGTTTTAAGTAGCAGATTCTGCTGGTAAGCGTTGCTTTACGTTACTTGATACAGGTAACGTAAAGCCAGTTAAGTAGTAAACGGAGTATTTTATGGCGGGTACAAAGCTGGATCGTATCGACATCAACATTCTGGCCGAGTTGCAAAAAAACGGCCGTATTACCAACACAGATCTTGCTGATGCTGTAGCATTGTCTCCCAGCCCCTGTCTGGCGAGGGTCAAGCGACTTGAGAAAGCCGGTTACATCACCAGTTACAATGCAAAAATCGCCCTGCACAAGTTAGGCGAAACGGCGACGGTCTTTACGGAAGTGACACTGGCGGATCACCATATGGAAGATTTTGCCAAGTTCGAACGGAATATCCGCACCATCGACGAGGTGATTGAATGCCACCTGATCAGTGGCGGCTACGATTATCTGCTTAAGTTTGTGACCCGGGGTATTTCTCACTACCAGTCACTGATGGAAGAAATTCTGGAAGCCGATTTCGGGATATCCAAATATTTTAGTTACATCGTGCTGAAATCCCCCATCGAAAAATTGCATTATCCTTTGTCTACTTTATTTAAACCGGAAAAATAACGTGCCGCTGACGCTACTCTATAAAGGGCCCGCCGCCCGCGGTAAATGCTGGCAGGAAGCCATGGCCAATGCGTTACCGGAAGTAAACTGGCTGACCTGGCCGGATGTGCCCGATGATAGTGCCGTGGACGGTATTGTTACCTGGACGCTGCCGGAGAATGCGTTGTCGCGGTTTACAAATTTGAAAGCGATTTTCTCCGTTGGTGCCGGGGTAGACCAGTTCTCTCCGGCATCACTTTCTTCTGATATAAAGCTGGTAAGAATGGTCGATCCGGCCATTGCTCAGCAAATGAAAACTTATGTTGCCTCTGCCGTGTTAATGCTGCACAGGCAACATATGGACTATGCACAGGCGCAACAACGAACAACCTGGTCTCCCCTGCATGTGGCCCTGCCACATGAATGCACAGTGGGTATTCTGGGCCTGGGAAATCTGGGCAATGAAGTCGCCACCATGCTTTCCGGACTGGGCTTTACGGTAAGAGGCTGGAGCAAAAGCGCTAAAAACTTACCGGGGATTACGACATTTCACGGTAAAGAAAGTCTTCCTGCGTTCCTTTCCGGATGTCATGTGCTGGTTTGCTTACTGCCACTCACAGAGCAGACACGGGGCATTCTGAATCATGACACGTTGTCGGTACTACCGGCCGGCGCGTCATTGATCAACACCGGTCGGGGTGGCCATCTGGTTGAAAAGGATTTGCTGGCCTTGCTGGACAACGGTCATTTGACTTACGCCGTTCTGGATGTATTTGAAAAAGAGCCGCTACCGGAATCCCACCCGTTCTGGGCGCATCCAAAAATTCATATTACCCCCCACATCGCTTCATCGACCCGCAATGACACTGCTGCTTTGCAGCTTGTTGATAACATAAAACGCTGGCTTAATGATGAACCTATGGAAGGGGAAGTGGATTGCAGGCAGGGCTATTAGCCCTGCCTGCATGTTATAATTTGAAAAGAGTCCCCTCTTCAAACTAAGCGGAAAATTCAGGATTCCACGGCAGTTTTAATCACATCTTTCGTAAGGGGTTTTACCAGGTGCTTTTCAAAACCAGCGTTTTTGGAGTCCTCCAGATACCGGTCTGATCCCCAGCCACTTTGCGAATAAAACTTAACCTGATACGCCTCCGGCTGAATCTTCAGCACCTTACATAATTCATAGCCGTCAATGCCCGGCATGCCGATATCTAAAAACACACAGTTGGGCCTGAAGGCCCTGAATGTTTCCAGCGCTTTAGTGGGGTCTGACACGCCTTTGGTTTTGTAGCCCATGGACTCGGCCAGCATGCAATAGGTGTCAACAAGGTCCGCATTGTCGTCGACAAACATAACTTTGGTTTCTAACGTGACATCTTCTTCATCAGAACCCACGGTAGTCTCATCATAGGCAATACGGGATATGGGAAGACGGATAAAGAAAGTACTCCCCTTACCCGTGCCTTCACTCTCCACGCGGATATCACCATGGTGCAGAGCCACAAGCTTGCTCACCAAAGTCAGGCCGATCCCCAGCCCGCCTTTAGTATGGGTAGAATGGGCTTCAATTTGCGTGAACATATTAAACACATCTCCCAGCCGCTCCTGCGGGATCCCCATGCCATTATCGGCAATTTCCACCACAACCAGTGAACCTTCACCACGCACAAGGATGCGAATATGTCCGCCATCTTCTGTATATTTGGCAGCATTGTGAATGATATTGGAGAATATCTGGCTGAGCCTTGCTTTGTCGCCGTAAACAGTGACATGCTCATTCGGGTATTCCACATCAATATGATGATTTTTAGCAGCAAGATGTTCGTTGACCATTTCCAGTGACTGGGAAATCACTTCATGAATAAGTAGTTTTTCGAACTCCAGTTTTACTTTCCCCTGCGTGATCCGCGACACATCCATGAGGTCGTTGACCAATTTGGACATGTAGTTTGCCTGACGACTTATAATGGCTGTCACACGCTTTCTGGTGGCTTCATCATCCACAGATTCCAGAATACTGGCACCGGACGTAATCGGCCCTAACGGATTGCGCAACTCATGGGCCAGCGTAGCGAGGAATTCGTTGCGGTAGCGATCCTGTTTTTCGAGCTCCTGAATACTGATATGCATTTTTTCCTGCACATCCAGTGCATACACCAGAAACATGCGATTCAGCCGGTTTGCTGTTTCAATATCGGCTTTGTCAAAGGCATAGGAAAACCCGGTGATACGACGCTCATTCACGGCAAAAGATGTTCTGGGTTTTAACCGCTCCTCTTTAGGTGCATCTTCGTCTTTTTCATTTTCAACACCAACCCAACGCTGAATACGTGTCGTTTCCTTCCGGAACCATGCCGTAAAGTAGCGTTTTTTCTCGAACAACGGGATAATCATAATCCCGGCGATCCCAAGCTCACGGGCTTCCGGCCACTCTTCATAGAGGTGGTCATTGGTATAGGGAAAGCCGTAACTGTGACTCACCTTACTAAAAATAGATTTAACCAGCTCGACAGGCAGAACGTTCCCTAAAGAGATGGTTTCGTACTGAGAAAAATACAAAAAACCATCTGAATTTAGCGCATCGAGAAACGCTTTCTCACCGCTTTTCACTACCCTGCCAATAGGGTTTGACGGGCCGATTTTGTCCAGCATTAAATCGACGGCCTTATCCGTTTCTTCTTTTTTAGTACGGGCAATTTCTTCTTCTTTCGCCCGCAAATGCCAGCTGAAAAGCTGACTTAAGTTCTCACATTGCAGGCGCACATCCTGAGGAATATAGCAGGGTTCGCGGTGATGGCAGGATATCAGTCCGTACAGCTCACCTTCGGTTACCAAAGAGACGGAAAAAGATGCCCGCAGCCCCTGATTACGGATGTATTGCAAATGAACAGGGGAAAAGCGGCGCAGCAGAGAACGGGTTAAATCCAGTGGTTCACGGCCGGTTTCTTCACGCGACGGGATAAGTTGAGAGGCTGGTAATTCTGTATCCGGTGTCAGACGAACCCAGTTAGTTTTATACAGCTCCCGCGCCTGTTTAGGAATATCAGTAGCCGGAAAATAGAGGTCCTGATATGAAGACATATCTTCCGCTTTTGCTTCTGCGATTACCTTACCGGAAAAATCGTCATTGAACTTGTAAAGCACCACCCGGTCCATATTCGTGAGGTAGCGGATAGTTGATACCATTTCCGCCGCCATTTCGTTCAGTGTGGACATTTCTTTAAAACGTGGAGCCACAGACATGGAATACAGTTTTATAAACTGCTCAGCACTGTACGTATCACGGAATTCGGTAGCCGGTTCCAGTTCAACCACATAGTGTTCGCCACTGTTATATACTACCGCAAGATATTCAGCTTCCGCCCCTTCACAAAGCAACTTTTCATTTAACCGTATCTTAATGGGTAGCCTGATATTGCTTTTTGAGACACGCTCAAAGGTATCCGTCAGGAATGATTTACTGTCGGTTTCCGGCGAGAGCAAAGCCAGAAAGGCTTTACCGGTAATGGAGTCAATGAACAGGTTATTTATATTCTCACTGACTATCGTTACATCTAACGTCTCTTTTCCGAACGCGATGAGAAAGCCGTAACTCTGAATAGTTTCAGGGATATGAATGGGTTCATCTTCACAACGTTGAAATGAAAATGACGAATTTTGTGTTTGCATCGATACCCCTCTGCAAAAAGATTTTATTAGACAAAAGTCTAACATGGGGAGTCACGCTAACACACCGACACTCAAATAGATAAGAAAAAGGGAAATTAAGGCCGCCAATCAGCCTGGTGACTTGTTTGAACGCTCAACAACCAAAAAACGTATAGTGCGCTAAAACGTTGCTTCGCGAGGCATACCTCTTCGTCTGAAAGTATAGTGGCACACAGACAAACTTGCTGCCAGAATCAAATGACGGCAATACAGAGGTTGTTCTATGGGAAGTTATACTGTTGAGAGAAATAAGCAGATGTCAGTTCTGGACGGGATCTCTTTTTTCTGCAAAAAGAAACTACTGCATATTAAAGAGTTTAACAGCAACCTGAAAACCGGTCACATCAAGGCCACGCTTTCCGATTCAGGCACCATTGAGTTTTTATCGTTAAACGCCAACCTGCTGAAGGTATCATTACACTCCAGTGCTAATGCTGAAAATTTCTTGCTGAAATTTGAAGGTAACGGCTGGACGTTTGAAAGAGAGCAGGCTTAAGTCCCCGATAAAGGGACTTTAAAGTAAAGTGCAGGCGCTTACGTTTTATTGCTCGTCGTTATATACACACACATACACTTTTTTATAAGTTTCTATAGTCCGCCACGTCCCCCGGTAACCGTCTTCCATGAAGAATGTATCTCCGGCACTGTATCGCTTCGGCTCACAACCGTCTTCAGTGAGTTCGATTTCACCTTCAATCATGTAGCAAAACTCTAACATGCCATTTTTTGCCGAACGGTTAACACCGGGTTCGCCGGACATCACACCAATTTTCACTTTTTTAGAGGCTGACAAGTAAGGCGCCCACAATTGCAAAAGCGGATTACCTTCCAAAAGGATGTCAGGATTCACAAAACGCTCTTCCGGTTTTTCTGCAGGGGACTGCTCAACGGTATTCAGTAAAGTCATAATGATTCCATGTAAATTATTGGCAGAAATTCTATCCCGGCTCCTCCCGCAGATTAGGCTCTTCCCTTCCTATATGAAGGCATAAAATAGTTAAATCTGCAGTCAAATCTGCTTATTTCGCTGAAAATCCTGAAGGTATTGACACGCTGTGACACGAAAACGTGAGATAACTGTCAACGTTAAAAGAAGGTGAACTAATCCTTACCTGGCACTGTACCCATCATCTGAAGGCTGTCTTTAAAGGCACGAAGATGCACTGTCATTGCTAAGGATAAGATATGAAAGAAAAGGCGACCCGCTCCACCATACTCATTCCGGTATTCTTGCCGGCTGTTACCATCATCTTGTTGCTGGTTGCCGGCACCATCAGTAATCCGGAATTAGCCGGAGAAGCCTTTGACAACACGTTAGCGTGGATCACCAAAACCTTTGGTTGGTTTTACATGCTGTCAGTCGCACTGTTTCTTATGTTCATTGTGGCGGTGGCTGCCTCGGGTTGGGGAAACATTAAACTCGGGCCGGATCACGCCGAACCGCAATACAGTTTTCCTGAATGGTTTGCCATGCTGTTTTCAGCCGGCTATGGCGTTGCCCTTCTCTACTTCGGCGTTGCTGAGCCGGTGTTGCATTATGCCTCGCCACCGGCCGGCGCTCCGGAAACCATAGATGCCGCTAAACAGGCTATGCAAATTGCTTTCTTTCACTGGGGATTTCATATCTGGGCCATTTACGGCCTTGTAGGCCTGGTGCTGGCTTATTTCGCATTTCGCCACGGACTGCCCTTGTCTATCCGCTCGGCCCTGTACCCGCTTATCGGGGATAAGATTTATGGTCCCCTGGGACATGCCGTGGACATTTTCGCTATTCTGGGCACGCTATTCGGCATTGCCACCACCCTTGGCCTTTCAGTAACGCAAATTAATGCCGGGCTGAACTATCTGTCATCCGACATTCCCATCAATACCACCGTACAGGTCATTACCATTGCAGTAATTACACTGGCAGCAACAGTATCGGTTGTTGCCGGAATGGACAAAGGTGTGAAGCGCTTATCAATACTGAACATGGTGCTCGCGGTCTCTCTCATGAGTTTTGTTTTTGTGCTTGGCGAGACGGTTCATATCCTCGAGTCTTATTTACAAAATACCGGCAGTTACCTGAACGGCATTGTGGCCCGGACATTTAATATTCAGGCTTACAGCCGAAGTGACTGGATTGGCAACTGGACCTTGTTTATTTTCGGCTGGACGATTGCCTGGGCACCTTTTGTGGGCATGTTTATCGCCAAGATCAGCCGTGGTCGCACTATCCGTCAGTTTGTTGTCGGTGTAATGCTTGTACCTACCCTGTTTACCTTTTTATGGTTTTCGGTATTCGGTGATACAGCACTCAACGCCATTATGAACGAGGGGGTCACCAGTCTGATTTCGGAAGTGCAGGCAAACCACGCCATCGCATTGTTCAAGCTGTACGATCAATTACCGTTATCGTCATTACTATCGGCGCTCACTGTGGTGCTTATTATTACCTTTTTTGTCACCTCATCAGATTCAGGTTCGTTGGTTATTGATTCGCTGGCATCCGGCGGTAACCCTCACAGCCCGGTGTGGCAACGTGTATTCTGGGCCTTCCTGGAAGGGACTGTGGCAGCAGTACTGTTGTTAGCCGGCGGCCTGAGTGCGCTGCAAACCATGACCATTGCCAGTGCACTGCCTTTTGCTGTGATTATGTTGCTGGCAGCCACCGGGCTGTGGCGGGCACTGGTTATCGAGGGTTACAGAAATAACAGTCTTCAGGCCCATACGCTGAACAAAAATGACCGTAGCGGTTCCCAGTGGCAACGCCGCCTGGCGTCTATGGTGGATTATCCTGATAAACAAACCGTGCATAATTTTATTAAGGATACCGTCGTGCTTGCCATGAATGATGTCCGTGATGAGCTTAAATCGAAGGAATGGCATGCCGGTGTAACCTTTGATGAGGAATTAAGTCGTGCATGGTTAACCGTTGAACGTCACGATCACATGGATTTTGTGTACGATATTCGTATGACAGAACATCTGGTACCGGGCTTCAGTTACGCTGAGCTCAAGCCCGAAGAAGATGAGTCGGAAAAATATTACCGTGCGGAGGTCTTCTTACGCCGTGGCGGCTTGTCTTACGATATTTACGGGTACGCAAAAGACAACATCGTTAAAGATATCCTCGACCAGTTTGAAAACTATCTGCACTTTCTGGACACCAGCCCGGGTGAATTGCCCTGGAACATGGATGACCATGACGATATGTTGAAAAAGCCGGAACAGTAAAAAGGACGAGAACCTGCTCCTTTGAAGAACACCGGCCTGCGCTTTGCACACCGGTGTTTTTATTTACCTGTAAGCGTCAGGATTCAGCTTTATTCTCACGGATAAACCAGGGATAGAAAACAGGCAGAACCACCAGCGTTAACAATGTGCTGGTGATGAGACCACCAACAATCACTGAAGCCAGCGGTTTCTGAATTTCAGCGCCAATACCGTTTGACATCAGCATGGGCATCAGACCCAGCGCCGATGTTGCTGCCGTCATAAGAACCGGTCGCAATCTGGATGCTGCACCGGCCAGTACACTCTGGTTGAGATCTGTACCGCTCTGCCTGCGCTGATTGATGCTCTCCACCATGACTACACCATTCAGCACTGCAACCCCGAACAAGGTGATAAAGCCAACTGAACTCGGCACAGACAAATAATGCCCGCTGACAAACAATGACAGCACGCCCCCCACAGCCGCCAGCGGCACGTTCAGCATAATAAGCAACACCTGATCCACACGCTTAAACGCAAAGAACAGTAACAGCGCAATGAGTACCAGTGACAACGGCACCACCACCGACAAACGCTGCATGGCCCGTTGCTGGTTTTCAAACTGACCACCAATTTGCACCGTGTATCCGGCGGGTAACATCACTTTACTGTCGATCTGGTGGCTGATATCAGCAACCACGCTGCCCATGTCACGGCCCTCCACGTTGGCCTGAATAACCACCCGCCGCTGAACATCATCCCGGCGGATCTGAGGCGGGCCTGATTCAATTTCGATACTAGCCACATCTTTCAGGCGTACCCTCGCCCCCTGAGCAGATAACAGACGTAATTCCTCCAGAGCGGGAATGTTGTCACGATAGGGGCCGGCAAACCGCACCATAATATCGTAGCGCTCGTTACCGCTAATGATCTGCCCTGCTTCCTGACCGCCAAGTCCCTGCTGTACCAGCCCCATCACATCAGCCACGTTAAGACCATACTGGCTGAGCGCCCGCCTGTCGGGACGGATAACCAGTTGAGCTTCGCCGGATATTTGCTCTAACGCTACATCCCGTGTTCCGGCAACCTGCGCAACCACATCGTTGATTTGCTGCCCGTACCTGGCGAGTTCTGCAAGATGCGGCCCGAACAACTTGATGGCAAGCTGCGCTTTTACGCCGGATAACAGTTCGTCCACACGGGTAGCAATGGGTTGAGAGAAGTTAAAGAGTAATCCCGGATGAATTTCCAGCTTTTCTTCCATCTTTTTTTGTAAACCGGTACGGGTGTCCGCCGTTGTCCAGGTCGATTGCGGCGTTAACCCGATATAGATTTCAATATTGTTTACCGGCTCAGGGTCACCACCAATTTCAGCCCGGCCTATTTTACTCACCGCATAAGTGGCTTCCGGAAATTCCAGCAATAAGGCTTCCAGTTTCGGGGCAACGTCCAGTGCGGTTTGCAAACTGGCAGACGGCGCCAGCGTCACCCGCAGATTAATTGTCCCCTCTTCCAGCTCCGGTGCGAATTCGGTGCCCAGGCGGGGAATAATGAACGCAGTGATCACCAGCAAGCCCGCCATACCGGCAACGAGCAGTTTTCGTTTATGCATGGCTTTTTCAAGCAATGCTTTGTAGCGCAATTCCAGACTGTTCAGGATCCGGTTTTCCCGCACACGCACAGGCCTGAACGACAACACGTAAGTCGCCAGAACAGGTACAAAAATCAGTGCCACAATGACCGCGCAAATAAGTGCCAGCATAATGGCAACGGCCATGGGCTGGAACAACTTAGCTTCCACCCCTTCAAAGCTGAATAATGGGGTAAACACCACCAGAATGATCAAGGTCGCGAAGAACACAGGCCGGGCGACTTCCCTGGTGGCCATAACCACTGAATCCGCCATGGATTTTCCGGGCTGTTCACGCAGGCGTTGATAAAGGTTTTCAACTACCACCACCGAACCGTCTACCAGCATACCGATGGCCACGGCAATACCGCCGAGGGACATTAAGTTTGCTGAAATGCCCAGCAAACTCAGCACACTGAGTGCGAAAGCAATGGAAACCGGAATCGACAGCAACACCAGGAAAGTAGCGCGGGCGCTGAGCAGGAATAAGGCCAAAACCACAACAATGAAGCAGAATGCCAGAATTAATGCCTGAACCACCGTGCTGACCGCCTGATGGATAAGATCAGCCTGATCGTAATAAGGCTCGAAGGTGACACCTTCCGGCAGGGCCTTTTCGATGACGGGCAACCGCGCATTAATCGCATTGATTGTGGCGTTGGTGTTGGCCCCCATTCTTTTCAGCACAACACCTGAAACCACTTCACCACGATTGATGATCCGGCTGTTGTCATCTTTGACTGACATGGTTACTGCGCCCTGGCGGATCTCGGCGCCCATTTCGACACTTGCCACATCACCTACGGTAACCAGCGCCTGCCCCTCATTTTTCAGCGGGATCTGGCGCATGGCCGCCAATGCGTCTTCGCCACTGCCCAGCCAACCGGTCCCTCTGATAACAAGCTGTTCCGGCCCCCGGTCCAGATACCAGCCGCCGGCGTTATTGTTATTTTTCTCCAGTGCGTTAATCACGTCCTGTTGAGTAAGGTTGTAAGAAAGCAGCCGGTTTGGATACACGTTTACCTGGTACTGTCTCACCTCACCGCCGAAAGACAACACGTCAGTGATCCCGTCAACCGGCATCAGCAACAGTTTCAGCAAGTAGTCGTTCAAACTGCGCAATGCTTTACTGTCATAACCGGAACCGGGTTCAGCAACCAGCAAATACTGATAAACCTGTCCTAACCCGGATGTATTCGGGCCGATAACCGGTTCCCCCACACCTTCAGGAATCATTTGTGCCGCCAGTTGCAGGCGTTCAAAAACCAGCTGTCTGGCAAAATAAATATCGGTGCCTTCCTTAAACACCACCGTAATACCGGACAAACCGGTTTTAGAAATGGACCGTACCTCTTCCACATCGGGCAACGCATACATCACGGCCTCAACCGGATACGTAATGAGTTGCTCAACCTCTTCAGCAGCGAGGCCGGGCGCTTCAGTATTAATTGCCACTTGCACATTGGTGACGTCCGGAAACGCATCAAGATTTAGTTGCGGTACCATGGTGGCCGCAAAAGCGCACAGTGCAATGAGCGCAAGTAAAAACAGTGCCCGCAGACGCACCACATTTTCAATCATGTTACTAAACACGGCGCTCTCCTAGTGATTGTGCGGGTCAAAACCGCCTTTAGCGATTTCAGATGCCACAAAGAATGCACCGGATGACACATAGGTAACTCCGGGTTCAACACCGGAAATTTGCTGAAACTCACCGAATTTTTTACCTAATGTCACGGTTTGTGCCTGCAAAGTGCCGTCCTCACCGGCAACAAATAGTTGCCATTCACCGTCAGCATCACGCATCAGCGCAGACTCAGGCACAGCAAGAACCTTTTCAGAAAAAGGTGACTGAAAATAGATATCGGCAAACATGCCGGCATGAAATTGATGGCGCAGGTTATTCAGATCCATCCTTACCACCCGTGTGCGGGTTTGCGGATCGATGGTATGCGCTTCCTGAGTGATAGTAGCAATGGCCCGCAGGCCGCCGGCCATGACCACCGCTTCCGAGCCTACTTTCAACGGCAGATCGTTGTGCGCAGGCAGCCGGGCTTCAACCCATAATCTGGCTTCATCTGAAATCAGCATCAGTGACTGGCCGGCTTCGATGCGCTGGCCCTGATTAAATTCGTCCTGCATCACCACACCGTCAGACAACGCTGAGAGCGTATATTCACCCAGCGGATAGTCTTCCTGTCCGGCAATGGCATCAATGGTATCGTTACGCAGACCAAACGCTTTTAAACGGCGGCTTGCCGCATTGAACTGCGTCCGCGCACTGACAAAGCGCTTCTCTCCCACCGCCTGCTGACCAAGCTGCTTTACCCGGAACCATTCGGTTGCCGCCTGTTGCAGTGCACTCTGGGCGGTCACCATCTCTTCACTGAACAGGCCCACCAGAGGCTGACCTGCTTTCACGTGCTCACCTAACGCAGCATACCGCGTGGTAACCACTGAGCTTACCCGCGGCGACACGATGTAACTTTGATAACCGTTGGCTTTAATCTCCCCCGGCGCATAGGCAGAAGCATTTAGCGTTTGCAGGTTTAAGGTATCTAAACGGATCCCTGCCATTTGCCGTTGAGCCTCGGACAAGACAACAGCTGCTGACTCATCATGATGGTCTTCATCGTGCCCGTCTTCGTCATGACCATCTTCTTCATCATACTTTTCAGCCTGATGCTCCCGCGCATCTTCGTGTGAATGTTCTTCAGCGTGGCTGTGCTCCTGCGCTGTCGCTGTGAAAGAGAAAAGTATGACTGACAGAGAAAATACCGTGCAACACAGCGATAACCCCGTAAAGCGGAATAAGTGACTTAATGTAATCATTATCGTGTTCCTTCTGCGGCTTGTTTGTCTGCCGACATTGCGGTAAGTAATGAGGGTAATTTTGCAGTGACCTGCAACCAGGTGAGATGACTTTCTTTAAAGGCGGCTTCCAGCGCCAGTGCGGCCCGTTTGCCCTGGCGTAACTGCGTGATCTGATTCTGATAGTCCGCCATGCTTAAATCACCCTGCGCATAACGGGATTGCAACACACTGAATTGCTGATCAAGCTGACCTGCTGACAGCTGCTGCCAGCGCTGAAAGCGCTGACGGTGCTGAAGCGCATTCCGGTAAGCCAGAGACACGGCACTTTGTTGTGCCTGTATGGTATTTTTAAACATCAGTTCAGCCGACAGTGCCAGCTCATTGGCGGCGGCATTAGCGTCACTGAAATCATTACGCCACTGCAGGGGCACAGACACATTCAGTGAAACCAGTCCTTCTCCGGCTTGTTTGCCGGCGCCAAGACCAATAACCGGAACGGGTTTATTTCCCTGGCGTTCGTTCGCGGCCTGTTGCTTTGCCACCAGCCATCTGAACCGGGCAACCTGTGAATGCGGCAAAGCCATAATGTCACTTCCCGGCATTAACGCCGGCTCATCTTGCCAGACAGCATCCGGAATGGCGGGAAAATCCATGTCTCTCACACCAAGTTGTTCCAGTGTTTGCTCTGCCTGCAACACCGCAAAGCTGGCTTCACCTTCCCACACCAGGCTGTCAGCCAGAATCGCCTTCGCAATGGCAACATCGGTTTGTGCAATCTCACCCGCAGCCAGTTGCCGCTCAGACAAAGACAACATGGCATAATCACGGCTCACCTGCTCCGATGCCAGCGCCAGCGCTTTGCTCGCCAGATAGCCGTTAAGCTGTGCATCAACCAGCCGGGCAAGCAACTGATTTGTCAAAGCTGAAAGCTCAGCCTCTGCGAGTAAGAACTGCGCCCTGGCCACATCAGAACGGGTTTGCTTTACATCCCACCAGTCTATCTGCGAGGACAGTCCGATTTGATAGTTGGTTTCTTCCCCTTCACGCTCCACACTGGTTTGCAGTTCAGGGTTAAAAAGAGGCCGGGATGCAGCTCTTTGCCCATACCGGTTCGCTGATACTGCCCACTGTTGCGCCTGCAATTGCGGATTTTCGTTTATGGTGCCAAGGGTCATTCTCGCCCAGTCTGCAGATTCATTGGCAGAAGCAGACGGATAAACGAACATAAATGCACAGGCTGCGACAACACGCGCAGCCGTAGTGACACGTTTTTGCATAGTCTTTCTCTTAATTCTGTAATTAACGCTGTCTGTTGACATCAACAGAGCTGTAAACAGGCGCTGTGATTGCGCCGGAATTAAGCAGAAATAGGAGGCCTTAACAGGTTGGAAAGGTAGCCGTCACCGGCTGAAGAAGGGTTGCCACGGGCCCGGTGTTTCATGGCATTTACGTGCAATGATGATAACACCACGGGCAGGAAAACATGATGACCACCATGACAGTGGCAACAATGATGGCAGTCATACGCACCACCATCTTCATTAATATCAAAGGATTGAGAAAAACTCACATCATTGCCGGCATCGACGTCGTGACCATGCTCGAAAGTCAGGTGCTCAGTACCGGACTGATGGGCTTCGTGATTATCGAACGCCGACGCCATGCTCTGACAACAAAATGCCATGAGCAGAACGACTATCAACGATCTTAACCGGGTTGAAACCACACTGAGCCTTCTCATCAAATTTTTAGCCAAACGCCTGTGAGGCTAAAGCAAACACTTTACGGGAGCCGTCACCCTGTGACTTTTCACCTTTTTGCATTACGCATACATAATCGACTTGCTGAAGTCCTGCATCAATGAGCCAGGTTTTTACTGCTTCTGCACAGCCGGTTAAGTCGAAACGTACAAAGCCATCAACATTTTCAAGTAATGTGAGAATAAGCGCTTTCGCCACGTCTTCAGATGACGCTACCACGGGGCCGATTGTCTGGCCACGGCCACTGGTACGTAAAAAAGCGAAGCCTGTCAGGGCATCACCGTCTCTCGCTACCACACCCTCTGCCAGCGAAAAGAAACTTCCGAGCAGTTTACTGCGATTGCACTGATAAGCAAGGGCATCGAAAGAAAAAACATCTTGAATATCATCCTGTTGCATGGGTGATATAACATCCGGCACATCGGGTTTTATGGGTAACCCCGTTAATGTCCCCTGCACCTGAGTGACGTTATCTGTGACTGAAAAGCCGCACTGTTCGTACAGGCGCTTACCCGCTTCGGTTGCTACCAGCATCAATGTTCTGTCACCTGCTTGTGACATCACAGTGTTCATCAGCCGGCGGCCGAGACCTTGTCCCTGCATATAGTCCGGCACAACCACAAGACCTACGGTGGCGCAGTTGTCGTAATCCCACCACAGAATACAACCAACGATGTCATCATTCTCACCGGTTATTACGCTGCCGTTACCGGTTTCATAATGCAGTTGCCAGTCGATATCGCGGTGTGGCCACTTAACGGCCTGCGTAAATGATAAGCAAACCGGTAAATCCGTTGCCTGCATGGGTCTGACTGTGAATGGGGTTCCCGTCATAGTTACATCCTCTGCCTGATGGGGACAAACGCAAAAACTAAGTACCTGCGTTTTTCAATCAACTTTCGTAAATGATAATACTTCTCAACAAGCATGTTATGTTGAAAACACTGCCTGTCACCGCAGATATTGCTCCGCCAGCGCGCAATGCAGAGAAACGCCGGTTGCCAGCACATCATCATTGAAGTCAAACTCAGGATGATGCAACGGAACATGTTTGTCAGCTTTACCCTGCCCTAACCAGATATACGCGCCTTCACAGGCTTGCAGCATGAAAGAAAAGTCTTCAGAAGTAAATGCAGCTTCCGGCGCTTCAAGGGCCTTACCTGTTGCACTGGCCGCCACCAGCGCATCTTCTGCTGCCTGCTGATGATTAATGGTTGCCGGGTAGTAGCGGTCATACTCAAGTTTAATGTCAGTACCGCTGGCCTTCGCTGTACCTTCTATGATTTGCAGCATCGCCTGTTCAATGGCGTTTTGTACCTCTGGATCAAACGTGCGTACGGTACCGGTAACAGAGACTTTGGCCGGTAACACATTATGAGAATGCCCGCCCTCTATGCGGGTCACCGATACTACAGCCGTTGCCGTTGCAGGAATACGCCTGGCAACGATGGTGTTGAGCTGACTGACTAACTCACTGGCCGTAAGAATGGCATCAGGTGTCTGGTGAGGTAATGCGGCGTGGCCGCCTTTGCCTGATACCGTGATCTCAAATTTGTCTGCCGCCGCCATAATCGGGCCGGGGCGGGTAGCAATTGTGCCTGCGGGTAAATCCGGCCAGTTATGCAAAGCGTACACCCTGTCGCAGGGGAAACGTTCAAACAGCCCGTCTTTAATCATGGCTCTGGCACCGGCCTTGCCTTCTTCAGCAGGCTGAAAAATAAACCGGACAGTGCCGTTAAATTTGCCGGCTCGGCTGAGCTGTTGTGCCGCCCCGAGCAACATGGCGGTGTGTCCGTCATGGCCGCACCCGTGGAATACACCGTCATGGCAACTTGCATAGGGTAAACCGGTATTTTCCTGAATTGGCAGTGCATCCATATCGGCGCGCAAACCCAGCGTTTTCTTTCCGTCGCCTTTTGTCAGAATCGCCACAATGCCTGTTCCGCCGATATCTGTGGTGACGTCTAAACCCAGCGCGCGTAAAGCCTCAGCAACTTTTTCAGCGGTGCGGTACTCTTTATATGCCAGTTCAGGATGCTGATGAATATCCCGTCTGAAAGTGACTAACGACGGTATCAAATCATCGATGGAATTGCTGGTGCCCATGGGTAACTCCGCTGCGGTATACTTTGCTGTTTCACACAGTTTACCGTATCTCTTACAGCGCATTCGAGGTGTTTAGTGAGTCTGCAGCAACATTTTTTGCTGTGACATAGTTATCTGCGGCAACCTATGCTTTTGTAAAACAGGTAGACTTTTCATCATCAGTATTCAGCCGGATTTCTTATGCAAGTGGCAACCTCCTCTCTTATTCAGGATTTACCTGTTTCACAAAGCTACATCAATGGCGCCTGGGTCGACACACAAGGCACAGCCTGTGTGGATGTTATCAACCCGTCTGATGAATCAGTGTTAACGTCTGTCCGGATGGGTAGTCAGCAGGATGTCGACAGCGCCGTCGCCGCAGCGCGGGCCGCCTTTGAGAGCTGGTCTGAAACAACCGCTGAACAACGCCTTGCGCTGCTGGACGGGCTGTTAGCACAATTTGATACGATGGCAGAATCTTTTGCCAGATTGATTTCTGCGGAAATGGGTGCACCGCTCACCTATGCACGGAATGCTCAGGTGCCTCTGGCCAAAGCTCATATCCAGACAGCGCGTGATAATCTACAGCGCTACCCGTTCACACAGTTACGCGGCACCACAGCCATCGTTAAAGAGCCCATTGGGGTAGCGGCACTGATAACGCCCTGGAACTGGCCTTTGTATCAGATCACTGCCAAAGTTGCTCCGGCGCTGGCTGCCGGTTGTACCGTGGTGTTAAAGCCCAGTGAACTGTCTCCGTTAAGTGCCCTTGCCTTTGCACAGGCGGTTCATGAAGCAGGGTTTCCGGCCGGCGTGTTTAATTTAGTGAATGGTGATGGTGCCGTTGTGGGTACAGCCCTGTCTGAACATAACGATGTGGACATGATTTCTATCACCGGCTCAACCCGGGCTGGCATTATGGTGGCGCAGGCCGCGGCGAAAACAGTGAAACGTGTCGCACAGGAACTGGGCGGTAAATCACCGAACCTGCTGTTACCCGATGCGGATTTTAATACCGCTGTACCGGCTGGTATTGCTGCAGGCATGCGAAACTGCGGACAGTCCTGCAGCGCACCTACCCGTATGCTGGTTCCCCGTGAACGCCTTGAGGAAGTGGAAGCGTTAGCGGTTACTGCGGTGAACGGGTTTATTCTGGATGTGGCAGACAATGAGGATGCGACCCACGGCCCCCTTGCCAATAAAGCGCAGTTCGACCGGGTGCAGACAATGATTCAAAAAGGGTTAGACGAAGGAGCACGTTGCATTGTTGGCGGCACCGGAACACCTGACCATCTTCCAACAGGCTATTTCGCCAGACCGACAGTATTCAGTGATGTCACCACCAACATGGCCATTGCACAGGAAGAAATTTTCGGTCCGGTGATTTGCTTAATCCCCTACGATTCACTGGAAGAAGCCGTTTTAATCGCAAACGACACCGTTTACGGGCTGGGCGCACATGTACAGTCACAGGATCTGACGATGGCCCGTAAGGTCGCAAGAAAAATCCGCAGCGGTCAGGTGCACATCAACTATCCGGCCTGGGACCCGCAAGCGCCTTTTGGTGGGTACAAACAATCCGGTACAGGCCGTGAATACGGCGTGGAAGGGTTAGAAGAATATCTGGAAACCAAAGCCATCGTCGGCTACGCACAACCCGAATAACATTATCACGTTAACCTGATAAAATTGGAAGAAGCATGTCTCCACAGTTAAAGCACATTGCCAGCGATGACACCTTACCTTCACACGCCGATGTGGTGATCATCGGTGGCGGTATTATTGGTTCGTCAGCCGCCTATTTTCTGGCTAAACAAGGCTACCGCGTTGCGCTGGTAGAAAAAGGACGGGTTGGCGCAGAACAATCCAGCCGTAACTGGGGCTGGTGCCGCCAGCAAAACCGTGATGCCCGGGAGTTGCCCACATCAGGCCTCTCCATGCGCCTGTGGGACGAATTGTCACGTGATATTGGAGAAGATCTCGGTTTCAGACGCTGCGGTTTAATGTATGCCACCGACGATCCTCAGCAGCTGGCTGAATGGGATGCCTGGCGTGAAACGGCAAAACAGTTCGATGTGAACACCCGAATGCTGAGTGTAGCAGAAGCCAATGAAAAAATACCGGCCAATGGCAGAACCTGGCTGGGCGGTGTGCATTCTGTTGACGACGGCAAAGGTGAGCCTGCCCTTGCTGCCCCCATGATAGCGGAAGGCGCACGGGCACTCGGTGCCACCATACATCAGCATTGTGCAGCGCGTGGTTTGGATATCACCAGCGGTAAAGTGAGCGGTGTCATCACCGAAAAAGGCACCATTCAAACTCAGCGGGTACTGTGTGCTGCCGGTGCATGGGCTTCCATGTTCTGTCGTCATCACGGCATTATCTTTCCACAGGCCAGTGTGAGACAAACTGCATTCCGCTCTAAACCCATTAAGAACATCGGTGAAGCCATTTACACGTCCGGCGTGGCGTTAACCCGTCGCCTGGACGGCACGTATACCGTCGCCCTCAGCGGCACGGCACTGCTTGAATTTACCCCACAGGGCATACGTTTTGCCAAACCCTTTATGCCTATGTTTATCAAGCGGTTAAAAGCGGTTCAGGCCGGGATCGGCAGCTCATTTTTCTCCGGCCCTGAAGCAATCAACCGTTGGAAAAATTCACAGATGTCTCCCATGGAAAAACACCGGATTCTGGATCCGGCGCCAGTGAAAAGTAATCTGGAAAAGACTTTACATGCGGTCAGAACCATTTTTCCTGAACTGGCAGACATGGAAATCGGCGAAAGCTGGGGTGGTTACGTAGACTGTACACCGGATGCCATTCCGGTAATGTCCGAAGTCGATGGCCTGGAAGGTTTTTATCTTGCAGCAGGCTGTTCAGGGCATGGGTTCGGCCTCGGGCCGGGACTGGCAAAAGTTGCCGCCGATTTGGTAGTAAACAATACCCCTGAGGTAGATGCTACCGCATATCGTTTATCACGGTTAACTGACGGCTCAAAAATTGAAGTAGGTGCGATTTGATCGCCCGTTGACGGGCGTGATTTACCGGACTTATAAGAGAATGGTGCAGCTTTTGCACCGTTTACCGGCAAAAGCAGTAAACAATAATGTTCTGCTATTGCCGGAAATCCTCCAATATGACGATACCTGCATTTCTTAAGACTCAGGAAGCAATGACCCTGGGCACACTGTTGTGTGTCATTGCACTACTCTTCATCGCCAAACGCATTATCCTGGTGCGGCTAACCCGAAAAGCCCGCTCTCAGGACAGCTCCATGGCAGGCATTTACCGCATACTTGTGCTGTCTCTGGATGCGCCTCTTACCCTGTTTATCTTCCTTGTTATTATTGTACTCGGCCGGTTTCTGCTCATATGGCCCGGTATCATAGACAAAGACATGGCAGCCATTGTGGATCACGTGGTGAAGGCAGGTCTGATCCTCACGTTATTTTTGTTTTTTGAGCGCTTTTTCAGTTATTCGTTACGGCGGTACCAGAATCAGTCCACGCTGGTTAAAAATAGCAGCGGCATTGCCGGCGGCGCAGTCCGCGCCATACTGGCGTCACTGGCTCTGCTGATAATTTTGAGCACTATGGGCGTGTCTATTACGCCGGTCATTGCGTCACTGGGAATCACTTCTCTGGCAGTGGCTCTGGCCCTTCAGCCTACTCTGGAAAACTTCTTCTCCGGCTTGCAACTGGTCGTGGATAAACCTATCCGCATCGGTGACTTTATTGAGCTGGATTCAGGTGAACAGGGCTTTGTAGAAAAAATTGGCTGGCGTTCCACATGGGTGCGCATGCTGCCAAATAACATTGTGATCATGCCAAACAGCAAACTGTCGAATTCAAAACTGATTAACTATTACTATCCCGAGCGGGAATTGTCAGTGCCCGTGGAAGTGGGCGTGCACTATAATTCTGACCTGGATAAGGTGGAAGATATTTGTCTTGAGGTAGCGAATTACACGTTAAAACACCACGAATACGGCGTAGAAACCTACGAGCCGTTTGTGCTGTTTCACACCTTTGATAATTCCAGTATTAACCTGACCGTGATGCTCAGAACAAAAGAATACTTTAACCGCTTCTTTATCAAAAGTGCATTCATCAAGATGCTGAAAAAGCGCTTTGATGAAGAAGGCATTGTAATCCCCTTTCCTATTACAGCGCTTAATGTGGATCAGGAGAATGCTGCAGCAATTCTTGCTGCAGCGAAATCTCCGGAGGCAACAATGCCACCGGAGAAATCATCATAAATCAACCGCAGCTAGGATTGGGGTTGGTACAAACCGGTTGAGGCTGCTGTTTCTGACGCATTTGCATATAGCTCAGTGCCCACATTACCAGCCCGCCCAGGAACAATAAGGCAGAGGCATAGCCAGTTTCATTGAAGGTAGCGCCCGTAGCCAGCAGAGTTCCGCCAATCATAGGGCCTATGGCGTTAGCCGTGTTAAACGCGCACTGTACCAGTGCACCAATCATGGCATGACCGGTAGGCGATACATCCAGCAACATGGACTGAATAACCGCCGCCAGGCCCACACTGGCACCGAGGCAAAATACAGTCACATATAACCAGTAAATGTTTGACGCCGCGAAAACATACATCACCGCAATACCCACACTGCAAAGCAATGCGATGCCGGTGGTAGCAATGGGCGATTTGTCTGCTAATCGTCCGCACACCCAGTTGCCGATAGTAGTACCGATACCGAACATCATCATGGCAATAGAAATAGTCACTTCAGGGGCTTCAGTTACATTAATAATCGTGTCTGCCAGATACGTGTAAATACAAAACACGCCACCGAAACCCACGAATATGATGCCGGAAATTGACCATACTAACTTGTTTTTCAGCACACCGAATTCTTCGCGTAACCGGGTAGGCGTTTTCACCGGACTGCCTGGCACAACAAAATAAATCAGTACTGCAGTAATAAGGGCCAGTACGGCAACAATGCCCATACAAACCCGCCAGCTCATAGCCTGCCCCACCAAAGTAGCCATGGGTACACCCACAATCGTTGCAATGGTAAGGCCCATAAACACTTTGGACATAAAGCTGGCACGCTTACCTTTTGGTGCCATGTCTGAGGCTACCAGTAATGCTGTACCAAAATATGCGCCATGAGGTAAACCGCTGAGTACGCGGTAGAAAACCATTTCCGGTAAGGACGTTGCGATAGCACTGAGGCCGTTTGCCACAAACATCATCATCACGAATAAAATCAGCGATGTACGCCGGTTAGTTTTGTTTGTCAGCAACATGAAAAGCGGTGCACCGATCACCACGCCGATGGCGTAACCACTAATCACATTACCGGCCAGCGACGGCGTTACGTCAAATGAAGCTGCAATCAGCGGCAACATTGACATAGACGCAAATTCAGTCAGGCCGAGGGTAAACGTTCCCAGTGCCATGATGAGAATTGGCCAGAAATGAGACGTCTGCGATGTCCCGTTATTAAATGACATAGATACCTTCTATCAGGATAGTGTTTAAATAAAGCCGGCAAAGCCACTGCCTGTCATCGATTTACATCGCTGATGATTTAGCAAGTCTTCCTACCGGATATAGAATGTGAAATACAGGTGTAAGGTGTATCTGCGATAATTCGGATAAAACAGAATGTAGCCGGACTTCGCAGTATGATGTTTTAATGTTGATATTGTTTAGTGTTCGGGCCGATCCATCGGAACGACATTATTATACCGCAATGTGATGGCTGTTGAACAACGTTGTTTGTCATACTATTTTGTTGATTCATCACTGCAATATGCGCTTTTTCAATATAAATATAGATTACTAACAGCAACTTAAAAACTTTTACTAATAATTGATTTTCCTCTGTGCGGCATTGTTCATAATGGTTATCATTATCTGCACATAGCGGATAAAAAAATGATATTTTTCCGTATCAGGCTCGCTCAGGATGAGCAGCCCGGACGGAACTGCTTGCCGGCATCGCTTCTTTACAAAGCCGGTTTGATTAAAAAAAGAAAAAATAATTACCATGTACAGTAAATTACGCGCTCTGATGACAGCGCTCACGTTATTCGTGCTGTCCGCAATGCCGGCCTTTGCGGCAACCACAGTCGATGATGTCATCAATAAAGTTCGGGCGCCGGCTTATGATTGCCCGGACTCTGCCCTGTTTGATGAACTGGAAGCCACGCTGAGTGATAAGTCTGTTACGGCTGACCAACGTTTTTCCCTGCTCAGCGCGAAAGGCCAGTTTCTGATCTGCGGAGGCGATTACGAAAGTGCACTGACTATGCTCAAATCCCTGATCGCGCAGGAAGATGTGGATGACACCTCATACGCTTACGTTTCAGCCATCAACCAAATTGGCTTTATCTACGATGCGCAGGAAAGTCCTGAACGTTGTCAGTATTACCGTCAGGCCAGATCACTGTCTTCACCGGAACGACACAGCGATATTTTCACCTTCGCTTCATTATCACTCATTACCTATTGTTCAGAATCGTCTACAACCGGAGAGCGTCTTGGCAAGATGTTTACGGTACTGGAGCAGAATGCCGCATCAGGAAACCCCGGCGTACTGGCCCATATTCACAACGCCATAGGCCTGCTCTACGGCAGCCTGGGGCAACATGCTCTGGCAGCAGAGCAATATATTAAAGCTCATGAAATGGGCCTGAAGGTTTATGAAGGCAGCAATAAACTCAGTATTCTCATCAGTGCCATTGTATCGCTGATAAGCAGCGGGCAAACCGAAGAAGCGTACCGGCGGATCATGGAATACGGCGCACTGAACCGTGAAATTAATACTCCGTTGACTAACTACCACTATCATTACGCTCTGTCATATTACTATCGTAAAGCCCGGGATTTTGACCAGCTTGCAGCCACGTTGCCGGATTTCAAAACGGCAATTTCTGCCGTTTCCAGTTCATTCGGCCTGCTGATGTACAACTGGCACGAAACGGAAGTCTGTCTGTACCATCATGATTTAACCTGTGTGCAGAATTACATAGACAGCTTTAATAAAGGTGATAACTACATCCCGCCCAGATTCAGAACCAATCTGGATTACCTGAGCTTCAATCTTGCCATGTATCTGGCACTGGGCGACATAGAAAAAGCCCGAATCGCCAATGAAGTGTTTGCCGCTGAAGCTGAAAATAAACGCATTCAACAACAAAACTCCGCAAATATTCTGAGCGCAGCGAATCTGTACAACCGGATTTACGACCTGGAGGGCGAAGTTGTTGAAGCGAAAAAGGAGCGCAAACAAATTCTCGCCATAGTGACCGGGATTTTCCTTATCACTGCTGCGCTGGCAGCCTATGTGCTGCGTAAGAAGTTCCTTGCTTCTAAAGCCATCGACCCGGTCACCCAGTTGTTAAATGCTGATACCGCCATCAGCCGAATAAACAGACTGACTGCCCCTGGTAAAAACCGCGCCATTGCCATCGCTATTTTTGATATCAGCAACCTCCGGGAAATTATCCGGCTGCTGGGCTCCACTAAAGCGGACAGTGTGCTGAGAAAACTGGCACAAACATTACAGCTCACCACCCGGGGGAATGACATTCTTGGTCGCTTCGGTACCGAGCAATTCATCATGTGCCTTCACAATATTGAAGAACGCAGCGCCCGTTCTTATTTTGAGCGGGTACAGACCGCGCTGGACAACACACTGGACAACGGCACAAAGACCGGCAACGTTGCCGTTGAGTCAAGTATGAGCGTGTTTGTCTCTCACGAAAAGATTACCGGTTTAAGTGATATTCTGGATGAAATGGTCATGTCTATTGATATGGAGAACCGGTAACCTTCCCCGCCTGTAGTCTGAAGTTTGCGGGGTACAGCAGTGAAATAAAGTTAGTTTGCAGCGTTTTCCCTGTTAACCGTGACATACTGGTTAGAATAATAAAGGGAACATAACATGAAAAAACTGGCACTACTCACCTTCACGGCAGCACTGACTGCCTGCTCGGGTCCGACTGAACAGACCGGATCAAGCAGTCAGACAACAACTCAGAAAATAACGACTACTCATTTTGATATGTACCTTGGCGGTACAGACGTGGGTGATATGGATATCACCCGTACCGGCAATAAAATAGACATTGATTACGGTTTCTCAAACAACGGCCGCGGGGCCAGCAGCACTGAAACCATAATTTTGTCTGACAACGACATTCCTCTTTCCTGGTCTGTTGAAGGTAAAACTGTGTTCGGGAACGCCACGCAGGAGAATTTCTCAGTCTCAGCTAACACCGCCACGTGGCAATCTAAAGCCGAATCCGGTGAGGCCGGATTTGACGGTGAACCTGTGTACATTGCACAAAACGGCAGCCCGTTCAGTGAGTATCTTTATGCCCTGCCGTTGCTGAATAACAATCTGACACAGTATCCCGCCCTTCCCTCCGGAAATATTACGCTCAGCAAAAAGCAGGATCTCACGCTCTCCGCCACCGGCGGTGAAATGAAAGCCACACTTTATGCCATTGGCGGGATTTCCATGAACCCGTCTTATTTCATTATTGATGAAAACAAAGCGTTAGTGGGGCTGGTCAGCCCGCGCACAGCGATAGTTAAACCGGAGATTGCCGGGGAAGAAGCTCGCCTGAGGGAATTAACCGCCCAGCTTAATGCACAGCGCTATAAAGATATCGCCAGCCGTTATCTGCACGACTACGAAAAGCCGGTACGCATCAATAATGTCCGTATTTTTGAGCCACAAAGTCTTTCCCTCAGTGAACCGAAGTCTGTAGTGATCACCGGTAACACAATCACGGCAATCGAAGCAGTCAGTGCTGCACCATCAGACGACGAAGTGACCATTGAAGGCAACGGCGGCACACTGGTAGCCGGACTCTACGAAATGCACGGCCATATGAGTGATAACGATGCGCTGTTAAACGTGCTTGCCGGTGTTACTTCCGTCAGAGACATGGGCAACGAAGTCGATATTCTGCAGGGTATTACAGACAATATCGCCAATGGCATACTGGTAGGCCCTCGCATTGCTAAAAGCGGCTTTATTGAAGGTAAAAGTCCCTTCAGTAACTCCACCGGTGAACTGGCCGCCAGCGAAGACGAAGCCGTTGAACTGGTCCGCAAATATGCCGGTATGGATGATTATATTCAGATAAAGATCTACAGTTCGGTGAATCCCAAATGGGTGCCGGCCATGGCAAAAGAAGCACATGAAAACGGCCTTCGGGTTGCCGGACACATTCCGGCTTTCGCCAAAGCAGATGAAATGATTGCTGCCGGTTACAACGAGATCACCCATATTAACCAGTTAATGCTGGGCTGGGTGCTCGACAGAAAAGAAGATACCCGTACGCTATTCCGCATTACCGGCATGAAACGCTTTACAGATTTGGATCTGAACAGCGATCAGGTTAATCACACACTTACGCTGATGAAGGAAAATAACATCGCGCTGGATCCCACAACGGTGATCCACGAACATGCCATGACCTCCCGCAACGGTACGGTAAGCCCCAGTGTGGTGGACTATATTGATCACATGCCTCTCAGCAGTCAGCGTGCCGCAAAGGTCGCTATGCTGAATGTGGCGGATGAAGCTGAAGATAAAGCTTACAAAGACGCCTACGCGAAGATTGTAGCCACACTGAAGAAAATGCACGAAAACGGCATTCTTCTGGTGCCCGGTACGGATATGGGCGGCGCATTCCGTCTGCACCGTGAGCTGGAGCTGTTTCAACAATTTGGTATGACACCGGCAGAAGCTTTGAAACGGGGCTCGTGGGACATGGCCGTATACATGGGTCACGATGACAAACTGGGCAGCATTGAAACTGGCAAGCTGGCTGACTTCTTCCTCATTCCCGGCAACCCGGTGGAAGATTTAAAAGCCATTAAAACCATCGCCATGGTCGTCGCTGACGGGCGAATCCTGTTTCCGGATGAAGTGTATCCTGAGTTTGGCATTACACCGTTCACCACCCTGCCGGAAGTAAAAGGCGAATAACCCCGCTATCTTAACAAAAAAACAAGACAGCCCCGTTAACGGGGCTGCTTAATCAGTTAACTTCTGCTGGCAATATTCAGGCGCCCTGTGGCATAAATGCCGGCGAACTCACCTTCTGTGCTTCCGGTTCCGGTGTAATATTGAACACAATAAACATTAAAAATGTGCAGTACATGCTTGCTGCAAGCAGCAGAAATGCGCTCCAGTCCTGCTTCAGCACAATCGCCAGCGGAACAAACAATGCCACAGGCAGAAAGGCAGCCAGCGTTTTCCAGCGTAACATCAGCGACAACCAGATATGCTCTCCTTGTTTGCGGGACAGTGAGAAACTGTGACAAAAATGAGCCAGGATGTAGGGCATCAATTGGGCCACACACACCAGCGCACCGCCAAGAACAATCCCTGTCAGCGTCATACCGTCATAGGCCACGGCTGCATTCCCGGAGGCTGCCGGCATTAACCCCGACAGTAAATCAGCGGCAAAAAATGCCAGCCAGCTTAAAGCAGTGATCCCCAGAATAGCCGGCAATATCAGCCGCTGATGAAAGTTCAGTTCGGCGGCTAATCGTCTGAGCGAACCATACCGGTACTGAATACTGACCACACAAACCACAAGTGACACCAGCAACGCACACGCGCCCATGCGTAGCGGAAAGAAAGAAAACGGCACCACAGTAACAAGCAGAGCCAGCAGCAACATCACACCACAGATCACAGGTGACCGGGCAATGAAACGGCACATTTCCTTGTAGCCCCGAAGATAGTCCTGTACAGAAAGATTGGTATTGATTTGCATAAGAACACCTTTTGAAGATAAGCGTCTATTTTATGCGCAGCAGTGAATAATTGAAGAGTATGAACATTAAACCGGGTATCATATTGTATGACAGGGTATGTTTTTTAATACGAAGGGTTGTGTTCAGGCACCGGATATGCACGGCACCAATATCAAACAGAGTTCCCATACCATTCGTGCTTAGCGTCCGGTACAAAGGTAACCCCTGCCCCTTGAGTGTTACTCACTGTAACCAGCCAGCCGCCGGGAGTTTTTGTACGATATGTGTGAGAGCTGCTCCCATTCGTATTTTTTAAAGCTTCCCAAATTAACTCTGGTGACTGACTGTTTCCGCTTCTGAATAAACCCAATATGCTGACCTTAACTGTTCATATTTAAGCCAGTATATGCGAGACATAATTGTGGCTTCAATATTTGTGGTTGTTGGTCAGGAGTGGATATTGTTTATTGGCTTATCATGGGTTGCTTTATACATGATCAACTTCTCCACCATAGATAATACAAGATCTCCTCAAACCATTTTTACCCCGACAATATTGATCAAATTCCAAACACCTGTTATTTTTACCCTGATAAAAATAAAGGAACAAATCTGTGGGTGACATCTACATCGCAATCCATAACAAAACTCTCATTGCGCAGGGTGAATTGCCGGCGGTTATTCGTGAAGCAGTGACAAAGTTTCCTGACGCTGAGCCGTATTTATTTAAGTTAGATGATGGTAAGCGCACCGATATCGACTGGCGGGGCGATGCAGAAGAGGTTATCAGCCGTTTGCCTGCTTCACTGATGCCGCAGGTTAAAAAGCGGGGCCGCCCTAAGCTTGGCGTGAAATCAAAAGAAGTGACGCTGTTACCTGAACACTGGGAGTGGCTGTCGTTACAGCGTGGCGGCGCATCGACGACGTTACGCAAGCTTATCGACGCAGCCATGGCTCAGATGACACCTGAGCAGGCACGTCGCATTAAGCAGGATCAGCTCTACAATATGATGCGGGTATTTGAAGATGAAGCCGGTTTTGAAGCGGCTTCAAGAGCACTGTACCGGCTGGATGAAACAGCTTTCACGCAGGCAATAGCAAACTGGCCTCAGGCGCTGCAGGCTATATACAAGGACAAGTTCACAGGCTTGCACGCTACAGGTAAAGATACAAATGATGGAACAAACTAGTCACAACCCGTATGTCACCCCGCCCCTTACACGGGTATTTTTAAAAACTGCACTGCCCATCATTCTGATGATGGTAGTAAGCGGCTCGCTGAACCTGGTAGACGCTTACTTTATTGGTGTATTCGTGGGGTCAGATGCGCTGGCAGCGGTCACGGCGATGTTTCCGTTATTTATGGTTCTGATTGCCCTGTCCACCTGGATTGCCAGCGGGTTCGCCAGTGTAATGGCCCGCCTGCTGGGAGCAAACCGGTATGATGAAGCCCGTAATGCCTATGCACAGGCACTTACACTTGCACTGGTGATAAGCGTTCTTCTGATGCTCGTATTCACCCTGTCAGGTCAGTCACTGGCACTGGCCAGTAACAACGATAATCCTGCGCAGGCAGCTACCAGCTTTACCTATATGAGCATCATTATGTATGGTGCTCCGTTATTTTTCTGGCTGGCCATCGCTTCAGACAGCTTGCGCAGTGAAGGTCACATCGGCTTTATTGCACTGGTCTCGCTGATAACAACGGTGGGTAACGGCGTGATGAATTACGTCTTTATTGTACTGTTGGAAATGGGCGTGGCCGGGTCTTCATACGGCACGGTAGCCTCACAAATTATTGCGTTATGTGCTGTCTGGGCGTTTCGCCGCAGCCATAAAAATCGCACCGGTCTGCCGCTGTTCGTCATCACAGCGGTGCGGAACAGATGGCGTGAGTTTTTGTCTCTGGGCGCACCATCCAGCCTCACCTACGTGGGTGTAGCACTGACTTCCGGGGCTATTTTGTTTAGCCTGCAACAATGGCTGCCGGACAACTATGAAGTAACCGTAAGTGCTTATGGTGTGATCACACGGGTTCTGACCTTCGTGTACTTACCACTGCTGGGGCTTGGCCTCGCAATGCAGAGTATTGTGGGCAATAACGTGGGCGCGCAGCAATATCAGCGATCTGACCGCAGCTTGTGCATCGCTGTCGGCGTTGCGCTGTTTTATGGCGTGGTCACCGAAGGGTTATTATGGTGGCTGCGGGCTGACGTTGGTCACTTGTTTGTGGACGATCCCGCCGTCACAAATGAGATAGCCAGGTTACTGCCTGTCGTCAGTCTCGCCTTATTCCTGACAGGCCCCTTAATGCTGATAAGCTTCTACTTTCAGAGTATTGGTGATGCCAGACGGGCAGGAATATTAACGATTGCCAAAACGTACCTGTTTGCCCTGCCGTTAATTTTTGTGTTGCCGCTTATGTGGGGAGAATGGGGAATCTGGTATGCCGGCCCGGCAGCTGAATTTCTCGGGCTGATGCTTACCGCAGGTATTTTGTATCACCGTGCAGCTAAGGGCAATCACCGCTTTGGTTTGCTGTATGCTGAGCGTCAAGCTGAGCCACAGACTGGAAAATAGAAACAGAACGTTATGACCTCAGAATTTATTGATAGCCTGCATGATGTATTTTCAACGCTGCAACCGGTAACAACACGGCGGATGTTTGGCGGCACCGGCCTGTTTCACAATGGCCTCATGTTTGCCATCGTCATTGATGATTTGCTCTACCTGAAAGCGGACAAGGAGACCAGCCAGCAATTTATTCATGAAGGGTGTGAGCCGTTTACTTACAGCAGGCAAGGCAAACAGGTTGCACTGCAATACTACAGTGCACCTGATTGTATTTATGATGATCCCGACGATGCCGCTCTGTGGGCACAGCTGGCCTTTTCCAGCGCCTTACGCAGCAGGCGGTCTTGAGTCCAGCCAGCCCGGATCTAACGTGGGAACACTGGCCACCAGTTTCTTCGTGTAATCGTGGGAAGGCGCAGTACTTACCGCTTCACCGCTCGCGTATTCCACCGCATTGCCTTTATAGAGAACCAGCACATCGTCACACAAAGTGCGTACAGTAGGTATATCGTGACTGATAAACACTATGGCTATATTCAACTTCGTCTGCAGATCTTTCAGCAGTTCTAAAATGGCTGCGGCAACAACAGTATCCAGCGCTGATGTCACCTCGTCACATAAAATTACCGACGGTTCCGCAGCCAGTGCACGGGCCAGGTTGATACGTTGTTTTTGCCCGCCGGACAGCGCGCCGCATTTACGCTCAGCCAGTTCAGCGGGTAATTGCACCAGCGCTAACAGCTCTGCCACACGGGCACGCTTCTGCTCCCCTTTCATGCCATGGAAGAAAGCTAATGGCCTGCCAATAATATCCCCGACTTTCTGCGCCGGATTCAGCGCCGTATCCGCATTCTGGAACACCATCTGCACGCGCTGACATTCACTTTTGCTGCGGGACGAAATAGACGCTGGCAGCTCTTTTCCATCCAGCAGCATATAGCCTTTCGCCGCGGGAATTAAACCTGCGATGACACGTGCGAACGTTGATTTTCCGGAACCGGACTCACCGATAATGCCGACGGTTTTGCCCTTTTCCACTTTAATAGACACGTCATGCAACACAGGAATTTGCGGTAAACCTGCTGCGGTAATTTTACCGTAGCCAGCAACTATATTGCTGACCTCAAGGACTGTTTTTGCCGTTGGCCGGTTTAATCCGGACGCACCGTGAGACACTGCAGCCAGCAACTGACGGGTGTAGGGCTCTGCTGCGTGATTTAAGATTTCAGTAGTGGTGTTGTGCTCCACCGTTTTGCCGTGTTGCAGAACAAGGATCTGATCGGCCATCTGGGCAACCACAGCCAAATCATGGGATACATACACAGCCGTGGTATTCCTGGCTTTCACCGCCGCTTTAAACGCTTTGAGCACATCTACCTGAGTGGTGACATCCAGTGCAGTAGTCGGCTCGTCAAAGATAACCAGTTCAGGATCGCAGATAAGGGCCATCGCGGCCATCAACCGTTGCAACTGACCGCCGGATACCTCGTGGGGATAACGGTTTCCGATAGAATCGTAATGAGGTAACGACAACTGACTGAACAGCTCTGTGGCTTTTTTCTGTGCTTCAGACCGGCTCATGGCGCCGTGAATTAACGCCCCTTCTATCACCTGCTCCATGATTTTCCGGGAGGGGTTAAACGCTGCAGCGGCACTTTGTGCAACATATGCCACTTTCCGGCCCCGCAATGACGCCAGCATAGTATCGCTTAAACCGAGCATACTCTGCCCGCCCACCGCGACTTCACCACCGGTGATATGACAGCCCGGCCGGGCATAGCCCAGTAACGACATGGCGATGGTTGTTTTGCCCGAGCCGGATTCACCGATAAGGGCCAGCACTTCTCCGCGCTTTAAGGTAAAGCTGACGTCTTTTACGATAACTTTTTTGCTGTCGCCCTTCCCCGCGGAGACTTCGAGTTTATTAACCGAAACATGAGATGACATATTATTTATCTCCTGCGGAATAGGTGGCACTGCCACGGAAACTGTCGATAAGCAGGTTCACCGCAATCGTGATAGTGGCAATCGCCAGCGCCGGTATAATTACCGCCGGCGCCCATTCGGCCAGACCAGAAATGTTTTCTCTGACCAGCGAACCTAAATCTGCCTGAGGCGGTTGTACACCCAGCCCCAGAAAACTCAGGCTACTCAGCAACAACACGACAAACACAAAACGTAAACCAAAATCAGCCAGCATGGGATGCAGAATATTAGGCAAAATTTCCTTTACCGCGAGGTAAAGCTTACCCTCACCCCGCGTTCTGGCAACAGTAACAAAATCCATATTGGCAACATTAACTGCTAACGCTCTGGCAATACGAAACGCGCCCGGCATATAACTCACTGCAGTGATGGCTAATAAAATAGGGATTGATGAGCCGAACGCAGCAATCATCACTAAAGCAAAAATCTTACTGGGAATGGAAATAAGTGCATCCATAAAACGGCTTATCAGCTCATCAACACGTTGATGACTGACAGATGCGTACAGCGCAATGAGCGTGCCTGCAGAACATGCCAGTGCAGCAGCGAGTAGCGGAATAAAAACGGTAAAACGTGCACCGTCCATCAAACGGCTGAGCACATCACGTCCGATGTAATCAGTGCCTAACAGGTATTCACCGCCAATGGGCTCAAATACGTCCCAGGCTACAATTTCTTTTGCACTGTGTGGCGAGAGTAAAGGACCAAATACGGCAATAAATATCCAGAAACTCACAATGGCTGCGCCAATTTTACCCGATAACGGCAGATTCTTTATCGTTGTGAGCATGGCTCAGCCTCCTTTACGCAGTTTGGGGTTTGCCACAATGGCGGCCAGGTCAGCAATCAACACCAGCAACAGATACCCGAGACAAAACAACATGGCACAAGCCTGAAGCAATGGCATATCCCGGTTTGTAACCGCATCAACCATCAGGCTGGCCAGCCCCGGATAGTTAAAGATCACTTCAACAATCACCACGCCGCCCAGCAAATAGGACAAACTGAGGGCAACCGCATTAACAATCGGGCCAATAGCGTTAGGAAGTGCATGACGCAGCACAGCGCGGGAAAGCGTGGAACCTTTAAGCAGAGCCATCTCAACGTAGGGCTGAGATAATTGTTCAACGACTGCCGCACGGGTTAAACGGGCCATTTGCGCGGACAGTACGATACACAATGTTAATACCGGCATCGCAAAGGCACGGAAATAATCGTATAAACCTGCATCACCGGCTATGTAAGACAGTGACGGTAACCAGTTAAGCTCGACTGCAAAAATCAGAACGAAAATCGTTGCCAGCAGAAATTCAGGTACCGCGACCATAGACAACGTGAAAAGATTTATAGCGCGGTCAATCCGGGAGCCGCTGTACATCGCCGCAGATATACCAAGGATCATGGCAAAAGGGACGGCGACAACTGTGGTAAACGCCGCAAGCAACAGAGACTTGGATAGCCGCTCATTAATCAAAGAAGAAACAGGCTGTGCATTCGCCAGAGAGACACCGGCATCACCCTTAACAAGCCCCCATAACCACTTGCCATAGCGGGTTAAAGGCGGATCGTTCAACCCGTAAGCCTCCCGGAGTTCAGCGACAGCCTCAGGCGTGGCACTCTGCCCCAGCATTTCCTGTGCAGCGTCACCGGGAAGCAGATTTGAAATACTGAAGACCACAGCAGATACCAGTAGCAGTGTTATTACCGCTGTCCCTAATCGTTTTATAATTATCGGTACTAAAATGTTCACCGTGATACTCCCGTCAGGCGTCCAGCCAGATATGCTCGGCAAAGGTGTACCCCATAAACCCGCCGGTAGGGATGGGATAAAAGCCTTTGATCCGCTTGTCGTATCCGTCAATAATGTTAATGAAGACCGGAATACTCACGCCACAATGCTCACTGATAAGCGCCTGCATATCGCCATACATTTGTTTGCGCTTAACTTCGTCCCCCTCGCCTCTTGCAGCCAGTAAAAGCTGGTCAAATTGCGCGTTCTTCCATCCTGATTCATTCCACGGAGCATCAGACTTATAAAACAATGTGAACAGTTCATCCAGCGACGGCCTCGGATTGATATTGCCGAAGCCCATAGGGTGTTTCATCCAGTGATTTGACCAGTAGCCATCTGCCGGCACACGGTTAATACCAAAATGGTAATCGCATTCAATACCGGACAATTGCAGAAGTGCGGCCATATCTACAGAGCCTTCTGCAGCAGGACTGGCAAAGACAGGAAAACGCGCTCCGCTCATACCGGCTTTTTTCAGATGATACTTTGCACGATCAATATCGTATGGCCGTTGAGGCAAATCTGCGTTGTAATATTTGTGCGAAGGCGGAACAGGATGATCGTTTGCAATTGTGGCATATCCCCGGAACAATGCCCGTTGCACCAGAGGCCGGTTCATCATGTACTTCACTGCCAGAACAAAGTCCGGATTATTTGTAGGATAAGCGTCCTGGCGCATAATAAGATTTGTGTACAGGCCAGATTCAGTCTGCATAATGTCGCAGGTGCCGGATGCTTTGACCCGTTTGGTTGAACGGGGATTAAGGGCAATGCTCATTTGTACATCACCTGATAGCAGCGCATTCACACGGGACGATTCGTCTGCAATTCCTACCAGTTCAATTTCATCCAGATAAGGCTTGCCGGGTTTCCAGAAATTGCAGTTCTTTTCTCCCACAGTACGTGTGCCCGGGGAGAACTCTTTAAGCTTGTAGGGACCTGTGCCATTTGCTTCCCGGCTGAAGTCTGTGGTGCCATTAGCAACAATACAGAAATTTGATGATGCCAGAATGACCGGTAAATCGGCATTAGGCGACTTAAGAGTCAGTGACAGTGTGAGCCTGCCTGTCGCTTTTACAGAATCAAATTGCTGAGCAATTGCCGCTGCTCTGGACGTCACTGCCGGGTCTTTATGACGCAGTAATGAATACACTACATCGTCTGATGTCAGTGACTTACCGTTGTGGAAAGTAACACCATCGCGCAAGGTGATAAACCAGTGCTGCTGGTCCTCACTCTCCATCTTTTCAGCCAGCGCGAGATCCGTTCCCAGGTCGCGGTTAAACTGCGTCAATCCGCTGTAAAGCATATAAATTCTGGCGTAGTCGGTCCCCAACGAGGCTTTTGCAGGATCTAAGGTATCTTTTGTGGAAATAGACATACCGGCCACACGGATCCGGCCGCCATAAACAGGCTTGTCCGTTGCCGGGGTTCCGGCCATCGCAGCCAGAACATGCTGAGGTAAAATCAGCCCGCTGGCCGCAGCAACACCCGCAGCGCCCAGCCCTTTTAATAATTTTCTTCTGTCGTGTTGCGACACAGAATGCAGAGAACGTCGTTCTTTCATGTTGTAACACCTTCCGTCATGACACGTAACGTTCTACGCTTAATGAAGTTTATCCTGAAGCTGGTAATACAAGCCGACAAAAGGCAAAAACCAGGGCTTTCCAAAATGCAGTGGCACCGCTGGCCAGTCATTGGAAATCCAGGGACAGTGCGAGGGTTTGCCTTCCACTAAATCCGCCATGGTTTCACCCATGTGCACAGCCATCTGAACGCCATGACCGCTGTAACCCATGGCATAAAAAAGGCCATCGTGCTGTCCGACTTTCGGTAAGCGGTCTGCGCTCATGTCCACCGTTCCGCCCCAGCAATAATCAATTTTTGTGCTGACAAGCTGCGGGAACATGTCATCCAGAGACTGACGCAAAATCACACCGCTTTTGGCATCTGACTTCGGATTGGATACGGCAAATCTGGCGCGGCCACCGAACAGCAAACGCTGATCCGGCGTTAAACGGAAATAATTACCGATATTTTTGCTGGTCACGTAGGAACGGTTGCCGGGGAACAATTCAGCCACCAGTTCGTCTGACAACGGTGCAGTGGCCACAGCAAAACTGCCCACCGGCACAATGCGGCGGCGAAACCAGCTAAACGGACCGGGGCCACTGCCGCCGGTAGCAACTACAACTTGCTTTGCCTGTAGTGTTTGCACCGGCGTAGTCACCTGCCATGACTGATTATTCAGCTTGCGGACCTGCGTGACTGGCTGATGCTGAAACAGCATGGCGCCTGCCTGCACACAAGCCTGAGCAAGACCCGTGACCAGTTTACCCACATGCAGTTGCACACCATTGGGTGTCAGCAACCCGCCGTAAAACGAACCGGAACCGATTTCTTTTTCAAGTGCGGATTTATCGAGTAATTTCGCATCAGGATCCACTGACTGGATCAGCGCAGCATGTGTTTTTTCCAGCTTTTCCATGTGTTCAGGTTTAGCTGCCAGTTTGATTTTTCCGGCCACTCTGAAATCACAGGCAATCTGATGTTCCTGCACAATGCGGGTAACAGATCCAACAGCATCATTATAAAACGTATAGAACGCGCGGGCTTTTTCTTCGCCGTATGTTGCGACAAGCCCGGCATAATCCTGCGCCGTACCGTTATTACATTGCCCGCCATTACGGCCGGACGCTTCCGAACCGATAGTGCCGGCTTCAACCAGAGCCACTGTTGCGCCCCGTTTTGCTAAGGCCAGCGCGGTGGACAAGCCGGTAAAACCACCGCCAATCACCACGGTATCCACTGTGGCATTGGCCGGACTTTCCGGTAGTGAAAGCGTGGGTGCTGTATCTAACCAGTACGACGTATTTTTCATATTTTACAGTCCGACTACGCCCGGTAATCCGCTGATGTCTTTAATTTCGGTGTAGCCATAGAACGGGTTAGCCGGCTCATGGCCACGGTTTACCCATACTTTATTTTTAATGCCGATATCATGCGCTGACATCAGGTCATAACGGAAGCTGGATGAAACATGAAGAATGTCTTCCGGATTACAGCCCAGGTTATCAATCATGTATTCGAAGGCTTGCAAGCGGGGCTTATAAGCCTGCGCCTGTTCTGCGGTGTATACAGCGTGAAAAGGCGCTTCAAGATTGGCCACATTAGAATTGATTTGCTCGTTTGCCGCGTTGGATAAAATGACCAGCGGGATCTCAGCAGCCACCTTTTTTAACGGTTCAACCACATCAGGGTGTGGTCCCCACGTTGGCACAGCCTTGTAAATTGTTACGCTGTCTTCATCGCGATACTCAATGCCCCATTTCTTACATAAACGGGTAACAGCATTGCGGACCACTTCAGAATAAGGCTTCCACGCGCCGAGCACTTCATCTAAACGGTAGGCTGAAAAGTCTTTTACGAACTGAGGCATTTGCTCCGGTGTGATCCGGTCTGCAAACAGTCGCTGCGCAATGGGCGCCATTTCAAAGTAAATCAGGGTGCCGTAGCAGTCGAAAGAAATATATTTAGGTTTAAATGCACTCATTGTTGGTTCCAGCTATGTAATTTTTATGTCGAATCTATTACACCACGCGGTAACGGTATAAACATTCCAAAATGAAATGTTACCACGGGATGATACGTCTGTTTTATTTGTACAATCAGCAGAGTATGCCGCATCGTTTTAATTGCTAATCCACCGGCCAGAACGCCTGAAAATGGCCCGTTTCCCGTAACATCACTTGTACCGTGCCACGGTTTAAAACAATGCTGCTGTCGCATCACTCCTGCTTAATCATCATGCCGCATTAATCGCAGCATATTTTGCTGAGAAGCTCACAAAAACAATATTTCCGCACCTTTATCTCAAATCGTTTGAAAGATAAACGAACTGGTGCAGCGCTACTATTATCAAGCTGAATTTGCTCTGCGTTTCTTTACCTCCGTCTTTTTTCTCGCCGGATAAATCACGCAGATGTCTTAAAGAATCATAAACATTAAGCGGCGCACACACTTCGCTTAAAAAATACAAATATGGAATGTCATCATGCAAACCTCTGCCCTGAAAGAACTGGACAGCCAGTACCTGATCCATCCGGTATCAGATTTCCGTGGTCACCAGCAAAAAGGTGTCAAAATTTTACAATCCGGCAAAGGCCCCCGGGTGACCGACAGCGAGGGAGAAACTTATCTGGATGCATTCGCAGGCTTATGGTGTGTGAATGTAGGTTTCGGGGAACAACGCATTGTCGATGTGGCCAGCAAACAAATGTCGGTACTTCCTTATGCCACAGGCTATTTCGGATTCGGCAGCGAGCCGGCAATCAAACTGGCAGAAAAACTGGTGTCCATTACGCCGGAGTCATTACAGCATGTGTATTTCTCTCTGGGTGGCTCTGATGCTGTAGATGCCGCGCTGCGTTACATTACCTATTACTACAATGCTATTGGCAAACCTCAGAAAAAACACATTATTGCGCTGAAACGTGGCTACCACGGTTCTTCGTCAGTGGGTGCAGGGGTCACCGGCTTACCGGCTTTTCATGCTAACTTCGATGTGCCGCTACCGACACACCATCATATTACCTGCCCTTATTTTTACCGTAGCGACTTCGACACTGAACAGGCGCTCATCGACGCGTCCGTACAGGAACTGACAGATAAAGTTGCAGCACTGGGCGCCGACAATGTGGCTGCGTTTTTCTGTGAACCGGTTGTGGGTTCCGGTGGCGTAATCGTGCCTCCGAAAGGCTGGTTAACCGCCATTGCCAAAGCGTGTAAGTCACTGGGTATTTTATTTGTGGTCGATGAAGTCATCACCGGTTTTGGTCGCACGGGAAAAATGTTTGCCTGTGAGCATGAAAATATCCAACCCGACATGATGACCATGGCAAAGGGTTTAACATCAGGCTACGTGCCGATGGGTGCCGTGATGATGTCAGATGAAATATTCAAAGGCATCGCCGACGGCCCGCACCGTTCAGCGGTAGTCGGCCACGGTCAGACGTATTCAGCCCACCCGGTCAGTGCCGCTGTAGCACTGGAAGTGATCAGTATTTACGAAGAAGGCCTGCTGGAACACGCGCAGGCCATGACGCCGTATTTCGAAGACAAACTGCAATCGGTACTGAGCCACCCTCTTGTGGGCGATGTACGAAACCAGGGCCTGCTTGCGGCTGTTGAACTGGTGGCAGATAAATCGTCAAAACGTCAGTTTCCTGCAGAGCTGGGATTACATGAAGTAATTGCTGATATTGCCTGGAAGAACAAACTTATTTTCCGTGCATTTGGCGACAATATTCTCGGCTTTGCCCCGGCGCTCTGTTACAGCAAAGAAGATTTTGATGAACTCTTTAACCTGTTACAGAAAACCCTCGATGAAGTGTTGTCTTTAGATATGGTTAAGAAGGAAATGGCCCGCTAATGAAACCGTTTAATATTGCAGTAATTGCCGGTGATGGCATCGGAAAAGAAGTCATGCCTGAAGGGCTGAAAATTGTTAAAGCGGCTGCAAAGAAATTCGGCATCCCTCTTAACTTCCAGGAATTCAAATGGGGTGATTGCGACTACTACGCCGAATATGGCCGTATGATGCCGGAAAACTGGAAAGAGTTAGTGTCAGACATGGATGCCATTTATTTTGGTGCCGTTGGCTGGCCGGCGTCTGTGCCTGATCATATTTCACTGTGGGGCTCCATTCTGACTTTCCGCCGTGAATTCGATCAGTACATCAACATGCGCCCGGTACGTACTTTCGAAGGGGTCAAATGTGCTCTGTCGACACCCCGTGCTGATGACATCGACTTTGTGGTTGTACGGGAGAATACTGAAGGCGAGTATTCATCCATTGGCGGTATTATGTATGAAGGCACAGAGCGTGAAGTGGTTTTACAGCAATCAGTGTTCAGCCGTCACGGTACCGACCGCGTTTTAAAATATGCTTTTGAAACGGCGCGTCAACGTGATGCGAAGAAACTGACAGTGGCCACGAAAAGTAACGGTATGGCCATCAGTATGCCCTGGTGGGATTCCCGCGCCGAAGCCATCAGTCAAGACTACAGCGACATTCAGTGGGACAAACAACACATCGATATTCTGTCGGCCCGTTTTGTCATGAATCCGGAGCGGTTTGATGTGGTGGTTGCCTCCAACCTGTTTGGTGATATTTTGTCTGACCTGGGTCCTGCATGTACCGGCACCATTGGTCTGGCACCTTCTGCGAATTTAAACCCTGAAAGAAAATTCCCTTCCCTGTTCGAGCCGGTACACGGTTCGGCGCCGGATATTTACGGTAAAAACATCGCCAATCCCATTGGTATGATCTGGTCTGGCGCATTGATGCTGAAGTTCCTTACTGAAGATTCAGGCTCCGGTGCAGAGGCCCACGATGCTATCATCAAAGCCATAGAAACCGCTTTAAAAGGCGACATTACCACTCCGGATCTGGGCGGCAATGCCAGCACACAGTCCATGGGTGACACCATTCTTTCTCACCTTTAAGGGTTTAACAGCAACGTGACGACAGAAACAGGAATGACGCTGAAAGATCAGACACTACTCAGCACGCAAAACTACATTAACGGAAAGTGGCAGAATGCGATTTCCGGGATGACGTATCCGGTTATCAATCCGGCCACAAGTGAACGGATTGCCAGTGCGCCCGACAGTGACGCCATTGATGCCGCCCATGCTGCCCGCTCTGCACAAAAAGCATTTCAGAGCTGGAGTAAAACCAGTCACCGTGAACGGGCCACACTGCTGGAGAAATGGTACGCTGTCATCAACGAAAATATTGACGATCTTGCACTTACCATGACCACAGAACAGGGTAAGCCGCTGGCGGAAGCAAAAGGCGAAGTAGCCTATGGCGCTTCTTACGTAAAATGGTTTTCTCAGCAAATCATGCAGCTTCGGGGCGATATTTTACCTGAAACCGGCAGCGGCAAAATGCAGACTGTTGAAAAGCGGCCGGTGGGCGTTGTTGCAGTTATCACACCATGGAATTTCCCGTTTGCCATGCTGGCCCGGAAAATTGCGCCGGCACTGGCGGCCGGCTGTACGGTAGTGGTTAAACCGGCGGAAGATACCCCGCTGACGGCACTGATGATGGCAAAACTTATCGATATGGCAGGCTTCCCGCCGGGTGTGGTGAATGTGGTCACTGCCAGTCGTGAACAAACGGCCATTGCCGTTGATGCCTGGCTTAAAGATCCGTTAGTGAAAAAGCTCAGCTTTACAGGCTCAACGCAGGTAGGCCGCTATCTGGCGGAGCGCTGTGCCAGTACGCTGAAAAAGCTGTCTTTAGAATTAGGCGGCAATGCGCCCTTTATTGTGTTCGCTGATGCAGATTTAGACGCGGCGGTTGAAGGCTTAATGGCTGCTAAACTCAGAAATGGCGGGCAGACTTGTGTATGTCCTAACCGCATTTATGTAGAAGACAGTATTTATGATGAATTTGCCAGCCGGCTGACGGACAAAGTCGCGGCGTTAAAAGTGGGTTCACCTCTGGACGAAGATACCCGCATCGGCCCGATGATAAATCAAAAGGCTGTAGACAAAATTAACGCCCATATTGCTGACGCGGTGGAACAAGGCGGCGTTGTACTGTGCGGGAATAAAGCGCCTGACGACACCCTGTTCGTCGAACCCACCGTCATTGCCGATGCTAACAATGCCATGCGCCTGTTCACTGAAGAAACATTCGGTCCGGTGCTTCCCCTGTTCCGCTTTCAGTCAGAAAGCGAAGCCATTGAAGAAGCTAACAATACCGAATATGGCCTGGCGGCATATTTCTACACCCGTAACCACTACCGGATTCACCGGTTAAAAGGTGCTCTGCAGGCGGGTGTGATTGGCGTAAACGAAGGTGCGGTTGCCAGCGAACAGGCACCTTTTGGCGGCATCAAAGCATCAGGCTATGGCCGTGAAGGCTCACACTACGGCCTGGATGACTTCTTATATATTGCTTACTTCTGTGAAGGCGGGTTTTAACACCCGCTTTCCCTTCCTGCTCATTCCGGCGCTGATAATTTCTTCATTCAGCGCTGATAAGTCACTTCCAGAGTGGCTTTCCCTAATGCATTCATGTTCACCATGTAACCTGTCAGTGCGCCTGATGGATTGTCCGGCAGGGACAATTTTTCCGGCAATGCGAATACCGTGAACTGATAGCGGTGCGCTTTATGACCTTCAGGCGGACACGCGCCGCCAAAACCGGCATAACCGAAATCATTCACTATCTGCATACTGCCTTCCGGTAATACCATACTGCCGGCACTGCCCGCGCCGGTGGGTAATTCACTGGTACTGGCCGGAATGTTGACTACCTGCCAGTGCCACCAGCCACTTCCGGTAGGTGCATCCGGATCGTATACAAAGAGTGCGAAGAAGTTTGTTCCCTCCGGTGCGCCCTGCCACGAAAGCTGAGGTGACAAATTATCTCCGTCACAACCGAAACCTTTGAATTCCTGCTCTTTGGACATGGGTTCCCCGGCTGCCATGTCTTCACTGGTTATGGTGAAACTGGCAGCGGTTACTGCAGAGGTGAATGACAGCCCGACAAAGCAGGCAATACCTGCAACCGTTTTCAACGTCATGATCTGTTCCTTATCTTTATAGGTGTGGGAGTGCCGGTTGTAGCTGAACATAAGCAATTTCAGCTATCTGATACTTTGCTTTGTGGCATCTTGCAGCTTAATTCAGCATTAAATTTATACTAACGGAAGGACCGGCGCTGACAACTGATTTTTCACTCAGATGAATACTGTTTCAGCTTTTGAGGCAGGAAAGAGAACATTGGTTTTGTGTAATTCCCCTGCGCAAAAACGCAGGGGAAATAAGGCGCTTACTACATCAGAAATATTTAACCAGCGGGTTCGTACTGTTGTGTTTAAAGCGAGAAAATGCTTTTGTGGGGAAATACAACCCCACTGCCATCAACGCCGCAACCAGCCATACCTGCCAGATATAATCGAAGGCAAACAAGTCATCGTAGTTCGGTCCGGCGAGATCAAGTACAAGGTTGTAACTGACCAGCAGCACAAATAGATGCACGATATAGAAAAACATGGGTGCTGAGCCAAATGACTCAATGATTTGTGTGAATTTATTGTTCACTGTATCCAAAGCAAACAGCACTAAAAATGCCCCGCCCAGGGTGAGTAACACGAAATCCAGAGATGGCGGATATTTGGTAAAATTAATGAAATCCATCGCGGTCTGAATGGCTGTTGCCTGTGTTTCCCATGGCATGTCTTCTCCGTAAATATTGAAGCCCCTCAGGACCAGTAGTACTCCCCACATGGATAAAGCCAGACCCAGCAATACTCTTTTACGCTGCGGCGAGGCAACATTGCGCGAAAATACCGGCCCCATGCTGTAACCCAGTAGTATCACACCTATCCACGGCAGCACAGGATAAGACGCTTTAATACGGAGGGTTTCGGAGGTAAATATAAAGCCGCGGTCATGTAAAATAGCCCACAGGGTGTAGCCGGTTTCCCCCGGCGCAAAGCTGATTGGTGATAACAAGTTATGACCACATACAATCAACAGCCCCAGTGCCAGAATCAGTTTTGCCGGTAAATGACACAGCACAGAAAGTACAACCATACTCACGCCAATTGCCCACATTACCTGCAACCACAATGTGTCGTAGGTGCCCATCCACAGCCAGTTGATCACTGCAATCTCAATGAAAATAATGAACAAACCCCGTTTAAATAAGAACGGTGTTGCAGAGCGTGCAGGCTTGTTCGCAGGGTGGGAGTATAACCACGCAGACAACCCGGTCAGAAATACAAATACCGGTGCACAGAAATGGGCACTCATCCGGGTGAAAAATAATTGCGGGCTGGTAATGTCCACGTCCATGGGATCACCAACCTGCTGATGATAGAAATACCGTTCGCGAACATGGTCCACCAGCATAAAGAGCATCACCAGCCCCCGGAGGATATCAATAGACGCGATACGTTTTGCATGGTTCGCCGCAGAAGTTTGCATTGTTGTCATTTTTATCGTTCTCATGCTCAGAAAATGATTGCAGCAGAGACACTTCAATCATTTCATTCGTTGTTTCAGGCAAGACTGCCATAGATAAATTATGGTCGACAGGTGTTTTTGACTGCGCCGGAGCTTTTTGGCATATCTTGCTGAAGCCGTGCTAAGTCATGAAAAGATCTGCCAGCCGGGAGCAGGAAGATGAAGAACCAAAGAGAGAAGAGCAGCCCGCTCCTGTAAATGAAAAACGGGCTTTCTGTGTTAACTTTTGTTAGTCGCTCAGCATTGGAAAAGGCAGTGGCTTAATTTCATCCATGATTTTTCCGCTGGCAGTAATATCCATAAAATACTCGCCCAGCCTGTCGGTCTCTCTAAGCACGGTTTGCCAGTATTTTATGCGGGTTTGGGGATCAAGGGCATCGAAATCTTTTCTGTCAGGGATTTTGCCGTAAGGTAAAGATGAAACAAATTCTGCCGACGGTACAAGCATCACCACGTTATCGTAACTGCTGCGGTGTGGTACCCGTCTTTTCAGGCCTTTATCAAACCAGCCCGGAACAGGCTTGTCATAAAAATGCGGATAAAGCACCAGCCCTTCACGGGGACCGAAAGACAAGTCAAAATGATAGTCGGTGATACCGCCGTCCCTGTACACCCCTTCAGGTGCATCAACGATTTTCTCTACCCCTTCCAGTACCAGAGGAATAGAACCGGATGCCAGTAACGCATCCCGGGTATTCACAATACTCAGTTCTGTCCGTTCAGTGTTCAGGTTGTACGGATCGTGAATAGTAAAATCGCTGTCCGGTGCCGAAAAAATATGGCGGGTATAAAAGCGGTTAAGACCACGTCTTGAAACAGCATTGGCAGCTGCACTCATGGCAAGGCCATGGAACTGGGTAATGCGCCCCCGCGATGCCATAGCACGGTGGCAACGTACGGCGAAAATATGCGCCTTAAAACGATGGTTCAGCAGAATATCGTCAATACCCTCTTCACCCAGCACATGGCTGATAAGTTCACGGGCTTTTACGGTAATTTCATTTGCTGACGGTTTGGCAGAATACACAGTGTGTGAATAATGGTGTGCCAGCCGGTTGATGGCCGCCAATGGGTCTCTCTGAACGGCACATGCGGCTCTGAATGCCCCGGCAGATGAGCCAATCACCTGCACCTGCCCTCCCCGTTCATCGAACCATTCCGGAAACAGCACCCGATCCAGACCCGCCAGCACGAACCATTTGGGTCCGCCGGACGCGCCGAGGAAGTAATTGAACAGCAGCGGATAGAAACCGTGCTCTTTTAATGTGGCCAGTGCGCCCGGGCCAGCGTAAATATTCAGTGGCGCAGTCAACGTGTTATCCCTTCACTTCTTTTTATTTGTGAGTACTTTAGCAGTTGATGGCGGTCATGTCATGACCGCAAAATCCTTTGCTGAATTACGACCCGCTGCCATCGCTGTAAAGTGCAAAACAGGCGCCGGAGGGATCTTTAATATACACAAACCTTGCCGTACCGTGTGTTCTCACGGCAGTCAGTTGCTCCCCGCCACATGCCGTAACCTGCGATAAGGCTTCATCAAACTCACCGGTGGTAAAATACGGGATCCAACCTGCAGGCACATCCTGATTCGGGCCTCTCCGGTGACAAATGCCACCTTTTACCTGTCCGTCTGCATCTTTCATAACAAAGTCATTGTAGCCGCCCATGTCCAGAGGTTCTTTTTGCCATCCCAGTACCTTTTCATAAAAGGTGCTGGTTTCCACTGCATCTGCTACTGTTAAATCCCGCCAGTCACCTGCTGAGTCGCTCATGATTTGCTCCAGACTAAATATGAAGTGTCAATACACACAGCTTAAAGAAAACCCAGTTTTTTCCAATATTTTTTTCACACAAAGGTAGACACAGCTTGTGGAAAATGCTTGAACTATGGCAATAGTTATCCACTGACCATTGTTTAACCAGTATTTTTTATTAAACAATTTCATGGAGTTACATTTCACACACATACTACTCAACAAACTTATCCACAGATAAAGTGGATAACACGTAGAAGTTATTCAAGTATGATGATTTAATAATATGACATGTTCCGGACGACATCAGATAATGAAAAAGCAGACGTTAGCCGTCATTGACGGTGAATTTACTATCCATGCCTTCGATCCTAACTCCGCCATTCCGGCTCCGGTATTGAACAGTGATTTATTTTTCATTGGCAAGACGGAAGATACCTTGTCGGTTGTCGTACCTTCCTCTGTTAATCTTGTGTCACTGGAATCTGATAAAGGCTGGCGGGCGCTTGAATTGTTAGGCCCCCTTGAATTGTCTATGGTAGGGATCATGGCGAACCTGGGGACAGTGCTGGCAAAAGCCAAAGTCAGTATGTTTATTGTCTCTACATTCGACACAGATTTTTTTCTGGTCAAAGCGGACAAACTGAATGACGCCATTACTGCATTGCAGGAGGATGGCTACACCATCGTCGGACAATAGCGGCTTCCCTGCATGAATTTTACTTCAGAAAAACCGGCCTCGTTCAACCGCGAAATTATTTTGCGTGCGCCGCTTAACGGCACCCGTACAGAGTTAGCGTCAATTAATGCACCGCTTTATGCTGCCGGTATGTGGGGCCCGGCACTGGCATTTACCTACGCCGGGCATACTTTGTACGCACCGGCAGACTGCCTGATAGAAAGTATTCCCGAAACCGGCTATGCGGTTATCATTAAAACCCGTCACGGCCTCAGACTGCACATTAACCTCCTGCCGGCAGGACACTCTCTGATGGGCGAGCGTTGCATGCGTCTGGTAAAAGCCGGTGAGAAAGTCAAAGCCGGACAACCGCTGATGTCTTTTCAACCGCAGTGGCTCAAGCAACAGAGCCTGCCGCTTAACGGTGTGTGCTGTGTGATGAACGGTGAAAAATGTAAAGCCGTCGTGCACAGTCATAACCGTCAGTTCATGGCCCCTGAAGACCCGTTGATCTACGTTTACATTTAATCTGTCTCAAACAGGATTTATTTCATAGCCGCGCAATCTTTATTCGCGTAAACATGCTATACATTTTATACAGCTCGTTTAGTCAGGTTTAACCGTGAAGAACTACCAGTGCGAATGTGGCAACACTCTGTATTTCGCCAACTCAACTTGTTTGTCCTGCCAGCGGCCGGTGGGCTTCATCAGTCAGGAAATGACGTTATCTGCCTGTGAAATTGATGACAACGGTCACTGGATAAGTTGTCTTAACGGTAAAGCGTACCGTCCCTGTACCAACTTCAGTGAGTATCAGGTATGTAACTGGCTGATTCCCGCAGAAGAGGACCATTCGCTGTGCGAGTCCTGCCGGTTAACTGAGACCATTCCGGATCTCTCCAAGCCGGACAACCTGTCATTATGGTTCCGTATGGAGCAGGCCAAGCGCCAGTTAATTTACACCTTAAGTAAACTGGGGCTGGACGTTTGGAAACACGGTGTGGAAAACGCAAACGAACTTCGCTTCCGCTTTCTTGAGGATGAAACGGAGGAAGACGAATATGGCGAAGAGCTCACAGTAAAATCAACGGTCATCACCGGGCATTGTAACGGCGTTATCACCTTAAACCTGAAAGAGGCTGAAGACGCTTCACGTCTTAAAATGCGTGAACAGATGAATGAGCGCTACCGGACACTTATCGGTCATTTCCGTCATGAGTCCGGGCATTATTATTGGGATACACTGATCCAGAACTCCCCTCATCTGGAAAAATTCAGAAGCCTGTTCGGCGATGAACGACAGGATTACACCAAATCAATGCAGATCTATTACGCCAACGGGCCGGTTCAGGACTGGCAGTCGTCATGGATAAGCGCCTATGCCAGCATGCATCCCTGGGAAGACTGGGCTGAGAGCTGGGCGCACTATCTGCACATTGTGGATACGCTGGAAACTGCTACCGAATACAGCATCAATATTTTGCAGAACCGCCTGGGTAACCCGCTGGCAGAAACCTACCGGCGTGCGAGTGAAACGGATTTCCAGCGAATATTTGAAGACTGGTGCAGGCTGACCACAGTGTTAAATGCCCTGAACCGCAGCATGGGGCAGGATGACGCGTATCCGTTTGTCATATCCTACCCGGCGCTTGAGAAGTTGTCGTTCATACACGACTTATTGCATCAGCGGCTTTAAGATTACTTTTGCGCAGACCCTGTTTCCGCTTTCTTTTCCCATTCAAAACGGGGTAAGCGGTTGAACGTGCGCTTCAGCCCCTGAGTCCATTGCTTTTGCATGGATTTATACATGGGGCTGTTCAGGGTAAACGTTTGATGATACGGCGCTTCCACCTGATTTGCTGTCAGCATAGCCAGCTCCACCGGCGGCCCTACCGAAATATTACTGCGGATGGTGGAATCCAGCGATACGATGGCACAGCGGGCAGCATCCTCAAGCGACGTGGCACCGGATAAAATTCGGTCCAGAATGGGCTTGCCATACTTGTTCTCACCTATTTGCAGGTACGGCGTATCGTCTGACGCAGAAATGTAATTCCCCTGCGGGTAAATCAGAAAAATTTCGTGAGGCTGACCGGCGATTTGACCGCCAATGATAAAATTAGACTCATTACTGCTGCCTGATCTTTCCATGGCTTCGGCATGTTGCTTTTGCTCTGCCTGACTCAGCTTGCCAACGTAGTCTGCCAGTTCATGAAGATGTTTTCCGGCGCGAAGATTAAATTTCGATTCCGGATTTTCCAGATCACGCTTGATGGCATTCACCACCGCCTGAGACGTTGCCAGACTTCCGGACGTCAGTAACACAATAGAACGTTCGCCGGGCCAGCAAAAACGCCACATTTTGCTGTACGTCGCAATGTAGTCCACACCCGCATTGGTGCGGGAATCAGAAGCAAACACAAGTCCTTTGTTTACTTTTATAGCAAGACAATAAGTCACAATTCACCTTTCTAAAAAGTGATAAAACACAATATAGCATGGGGCTAAGCATGCATGCCCGGCGCAAGATACGCAATCAAAATCTTGTCACTAAATTGACATATTAGCGATTGATTTTTGGTCAGAAACACGATTAGATGAGTATAAATAAAACACAAAAAAATGAAGGATCAGGCCATGGCAATCAGATGGGGAAATTATGCTACCGGCCCGTTTTATGACGAGCTGATTCAAGGCCGTAATAAGCCAAGAGAGGCAGCAAAATCATTGTGCTCTTATTTAAGAGACTTATCCGACAAAGATATCGAGGAATATAAGGTGGCCGCCAGCACGGCAATCCACGTGATGGGGATCACCTTTACCGTTTATACCGAGGAAGAAGGCTCCATCGACCGGGCCTGGCCATTCGATATTATTCCCCGCATTATCGATAAAAAAGAATGGTCACAAATTGAGCTTGGCCTGAAGCAGCGGGTAAAAGCGCTGAATATGTTTATCGACGATTTGTATAACGAGCAGAAAATTCTTGATGCCGGTATCGTTCCCGAAGACATTCTTACCCAGTCAAAGAACTTCCTTCCGGAATGCCTTGGCGTTAAACCTAAACACGGCGTGTGGGCACATATTTGCGGCTCAGATTTAGTCCGCGATCAGCACGGCACCGTTTACGTGCTGGAAGATAACCTGCGGGTCCCTTCCGGCGTCTCTTATATGCTGGAAAACCGTCATGTTATGAAACGGGTTTTTCCTGACATGTTTGAAAAGTACAACATCCTGCCGGTAGACGATTATCCGTCAGAACTTTACGACATGCTGTGCCAGCTTTCTCCCCGAAAGACGAAGCAACCGGAAATCGTTGTACTCACCCCCGGTATCTATAATTCTGCGTATTTTGAGCACGCCTATCTGGCCCAGCAAATGGGTGCAGAACTGGTGGTGGGCAGCGATCTTGTAGTGGGCGATGACGATATCGTTTATATGCGCACAGTAGAAGGGCTGGCCAGGGTAGATGTCATTTACCGCCGTATCGACGATGCGTTTCTCGACCCTGAAGTATTCCGTGAAGACTCCATGCTTGGTGTGCCGGGGCTGATGCGCGCCTGGAAGGCTGGCAATGTGGGGCTGGCGAATGCGCCCGGCGCCGGTGTGGCAGACGACAAAGTGGTTTATGCTTTTGTGCCTGACATCATCCGCTTTTATCTGGATGAAGAACCCCTGCTGCCAAACGTGCCTACTTACAAATGCATTAACAAAGATGAGCGTGACTACGTCATCGAACATATTGATGAGATGGTGGTTAAGCCCGCAAACGAATCCGGCGGTTATGGCATGTTAATCGGGCCCCATGCAACCAAAGCGGAACGGGAAAAGTTTGTCAGGCTCATTCGCCGCGACCCCCGCAATTATGTTGCACAACCTATGCTGTTGCTGTCTACAGCGCCCACTTTAATCGATAATAAAGCCGAAGCAAGGCACCTTGATTTGCGTCCGTTTATTTTATCCGGCAGTGATATTTCTGTTACCACAGGCGGTTTGACCCGGGTAGCAATGCGAAAAGGCTCTACTGTGGTGAACTCCTCCCAGGGCGGAGGAAGTAAAGATACCTGGATTGTTGACATGGAGGACGAATAAGATGCTGTCACGTGTTGCCAATCATCTTTACTGGATGGCCCGTTATCTTGAACGGGCTGAGAATACTGCGCGCCTGATTCAGGTAAATACTCACCTGTTACTGGATTTACCCCGTAGTGTCACCCTGGGCTGGGAGCCGATTGTGGATATGCTTTCCATCCGCGAGAGTTTCTATGCAAACTATGAAACGGCTGATGAAAAAAGTGTTATCCGTTTTATGGTAACCGACACCAGTAATCCCGGGTCTATCATTAATTCGCTGGCAGAAGCACGGGAAAATGCCCGCATTGTACGGGAAATCATCCCGTCTGAAGCCTGGGAAGAAATCAATAACGTGCATTTGCAGGCGAAGGCTGACAGCCAGAGCGTGCTGACCCGTCGTCACCGTTTCACCTGTTTAAACAAAATAATAAAAGGTAACCAGGCAATCACCGGTCTTGTCGGCGGCACCATGAACCGCGATCAGGCTTATGCCTTCCTGCGACTTGGCAGGCATCTTGAACGTTGTGATATGACCACACGGATCATCGATGTACGGTCAGCGTCATTGCTCCCTGATGTGTCAGAAGAACATTCTGCGTTTGAAAACATTCAGTGGATGGGTGTACTGAAGTCTTTATCGGCCTATCAGGTATACCGGCAGGAAATGCGCTTACGGGTTCAGCGGGCTGATATCCTGGAATTCCTGTTAAAGCGGAAGTCCTTTCCCCGTAGCATTAACCATTCTCTGGGCCAGGTGGAAAAATGTCTGTCGGAACTACCTGAACCGCAGGACATCAGCAGCAAGGTAAAAGAAATATCCGCCATGCTCATGGAGCTTGAAACCAGAGATCTGAAACAGGAAGCGCTGCATCAACTGATAGACGATATACAGGCTGCACTTATTGTCATTCATGACTCGGTAAAGAAAGCGTATTTCTGATCCGCACCGCTTTGTGCATTCATTGTTCGTGGTACAGACCACAGGGACTTACCGCGAGCAATCATTTATCTGACCATTCACGGGCTGTTCCCGTCCCGCCCCTTCTGATGCCCTGCGAATAACGCCGCATTTCGTACAGAAATGAAGTAAACTACGGCCAAATCCGGCTGAATGAAAGAATATCGTGGCGTTACACTGGTTCCCGGGGCACATGCACAAGGCCCTGAAAGAAATAAAAGAAACCTTATCTCAGGTTGATGTGCTGATTGAAGTACTGGATGCCCGCATCCCCTACTCCAGCGAAAATCCCGAAATCGCTAAAATTCGTGGCGATAAGCCCTGCCTGAAAATCCTCAATAAGTTCGATCTGGCCGATCCTGAACTGACGGCGGAATGGCAGGCTTACCTTGAAAGTGAACGGGGCGTGCGCACCATCACCACCAACACGGGAGAGCCGGGAAACACTAAGCACATTTTGAGTATGCTGAAAGACATGTTTCCTCAGAAAGCCGGCCCCGGTAAAGCCATTCACGCCATGATCACCGGTATCCCTAATGTGGGTAAATCGACGCTGATAAATATTCTGGCTGACAGAGTGATTGCTAAAACCGGTAATGAACCGGCGGTAACCAAAACCCAGCAACGGATCAATCTGGGCAGCGGCATTATTCTGTTCGATACCCCGGGAGTACTGTGGCCTAAGCAGGAAAACCCGAATTCCATTTACCGGCTGGCTGCATCCGGCGCAGTTAAGAACACCGCAATGGAGTTTGATGACGTGGGCTTTTATGCCGCCGACTATCTGATCAAAGCTTATCCGGACGTACTGAAAGACCGCTTTAAGCTGGATGAAATAGCGGATACAGAGATTGAATTTCTCGAAGATGCCGCCCGCAAGCGTGGTGCAATCATGACAGGTGGCCGTGTGAACCTGCATAAGATCTGCGAGATACTCCTCACCGAATTACAAGCGGGAAAACTGGGCCGGATCACACTCGAAACGCCCGCTATGCTGGAAAAAGAGAAGATAGAAATCGCAGAAGCCGAAGCGAAAAAAGCGGCGAAGAAAGCAGCCCGGAAACAACGCTTCAAAGATGGCTCAGCGACCCCTGATAAGCACGACAGAAAAGAAAAGCGTAACGAAAAACGCGCTGCACAAAGCAAGCGGATGCGTAAGTCTTAATTGTACTAGCTCATACCTGATCTGACAGTTACCCAGTTTTTCTGGTGCCAGCGTCAGATTAGATTTGAGCTAAATTCTTCTCAGCTGTTAATGTAAACCTCCCCTAAAATAGCGGCATCCCGACTTAGTGGTGTTTCCCGCAATACGATTTACCGCCATCGTAAACTGATAAAACAAGGCGGAATCGAATCGTTAAAACGTCAGGAAACGCCGGATTTTCATCACAAAAATCGCACAGACAAAGCCATTGAAGAAATCGTCATCGAATTCTCCCTAGCTAACCCACACATGGGACAATCCAAGGTATCACGGCTACTCAAATCCGAAAGAAACGTCGACATACACGCTAACGGCGTTCGCAATATCTGGCTGAGGGAAAACATGAATACCACTGCGTTACGGCTGGCAAAGCTTGCTGAAGCGAGGCAACATTGATAGTGTGATTACGTCAAAATCGCTCGGTACTTATACCGCCAGTATCCCTTGGTAATCACACTAATTCACTAGACCACTACAGGGCGAATGTACTCTGCTTGTAACATCTTTAGATTTGTCACCATTATCTTCTCCAAAAGTTGCTATGTAGTCGCATAAAATTTATATTTGTTGTTCAATTACGCAATTCGCGTTACGCAAACTACGTAATGCAAAAAATCCTACTGGAAATACGCTTTTAGCAACTCTTATTTTGGTTTAAAATTATAAGGTAACGAAAGAACTGGGGCTTACAAAATCATAGTTAAATTAATACTCTAAAGACCAATCCTCTGTAAAAGTATCTGAATCACATTGTTTAAAACTCTCTTCAATCATTTTTGGGGTAGTTTCTTGTCTAAACTTTTGACAACTTGCGGAATCATTATGCCCATTCATTTCACAAAACTGAGGAGTCCCTAAGGCCCTCAAGAGCGCAAAACCTTGATAGCAGCTTCCAACCCTTGCTGCAGATGCATTCGATAACTGGCTGCACGCAAAACTTAAAAATAGTTTCTCATCTGAATCTATCGGTGGATGGATGTTATCTAATCTATCAATTGTTTTAACTATACCTACTTTAAAAAACTCTATTCTATGCAACTTAACTTCATAGGCTAGTTTAGCTTGAATATCTTGAATTTCAGATACTGTAACATTTAAAGTGGAGTCTAATTTCGAACATACTTCCGGCATAGAAGGCTTAATAGCTCTTGCGGCTAAGTAAATCCAGCTTTCCCAACATTTATATTCACTAGCTAAACATGGACTTCCATTTCTATCTTTAGGCTCTACATGCGCATTAAACAAAATTGATACTAGAAGAGGTTCACGTCGAAGTGCTAACAATCTTGAATTTTCAATTGAGGCTTTTTTCAACTGAATAATACTCCATGGTATAGCCCAGGAAAAATGCTGCCGACCATAATCCAGTCCTCCGTTAACAATACCAATGATACTTTCATTTACTATAACAGGTGCACCTGAGTCCCCCGGCATTACCGGACCCTGTAAGAAAATAAATTCAGAATCAACTACAGGACTTCCTCGAGCACTCCACGTTGATAATTGACTGATACCTGTATCACTAATCTTTATAGTCTCTGGAGTTCGAATTTCTACTTTTCTTTCTACTAACTTTTTAAAGTTACCAGGATACCCATGCACAATAACTTCAGCATCTTTATCTCTAGCCTCTAGTGAAGTAAAACTCTTGAAACTCGTTATTTCTGGTGCCCATGAATTTTTTGGTATTAAAAAGGCGATATCATTTTCGATATCTACTTCGTCAATATATAATTCGTGTGCTTCATTTTCGTAAATAGCCTTTATTTTCGGGTAAGCAATGACTCCATGAAGAGCGGTTATCACCCCAGTACGGGCAGATCCGTTCCGCTCTATGCTTATAATCACCCCTGTTTGTTTTGCGACCTTGCCTTGCAAGCCATAATTAACAATTCTGACTATAGCATCTTCGTATATAAAATCATCAGCATAAGACAAAAAAGCAAAGGATGATAGAATTATTATAATTATAATTTTAGACATTCCAGTACCTCAAGACATGCAAATTAATTTCACAAGTTCCATTTTCATATCATCTGAAATCGGAAGCTCACCTATTTTTTGAAATAACTCATTACTCTCAATCATGTCCCTACTTAAATTTTTTGAAGAGATTAGTTCATCGCAAGAATTTCTAGAGTTTGAAAAAAGAGCTCCTCTACTAAAATTTTCACCCATATCTTTCGATTGACTACGATCGCTTATAATATCATCATTTCCACTAGTGCAATTTTTAGAATACAATCCAAACAAGTGCTTTGATATCTCCTCTTTTGAGATATTTGTTAATCTATTCCAAACGTCTACTTCTGCCTCTAAAATCTCGTAGTTTGTCGATAATCCACACATAGTATTTAAAACATCAGATTTACTTTCGAATCCTAGCAAGTCGTGGGTCCTTGTATACACTCCCCCTGTAGCTCCTATAGAAATACCTATGACAATAAGTGATATAATTTTAACACCAAATAGTACTTGAGAATTATCCTCTTCCCCTATGTACTTTAAGTTCCCAACACCAATTATAGCTGTTACAAGTATTCCTAATAAACTTGCAATAACTGGAGAAGCAGATAGTCCAACTAACCATCCTAATGCACAACCAGCGAGAAGCAGTGTATATAGAGTAGACTTTTTATTCATAAATTTTCATTTTAACTTTTAGATAAGAGCCTTTAAAAAACTTCACATCTAATTAAGCCTTAAAGACTAATTTTTTATGATTCTAGCAATTAAGACTGAGGGGGCGTATTTTTAGCTTTCTGAAATGAACAGCAAGAAAATGTAATAGCATATATCGTTTTACTATGATTTGAAATTCACCATAACTAAAACCTAAAATTTCGCTTTACTCATTGCACTCATATAATAATTCATTCGCTGCATGACGGTCGTACCTTCTTTGTATCTAGAGATCAGCTTTAAATTCATAAAAATCGAAAAACAAGGTGCCACACAGTTAAAAATAATAATATCATTCGATTCGGTTGATACTTAGCTTTATACTTCCGTGATTATTGTCATACAATGCCCAAACATCATTGGCAAAAGCATAAAAGTATCCGGGGGAATCAATTTCTATCGCTGTACTGACTGAATTATGATTTGGAAGCGCATAGTATTGATGGGGGCAAGGACTACCGTCATTATCGACAGCCTCTCCATTTCCAGAATCGTTTGAAATACAACCCACAGCAATAAACCATCTCATTCGTTCTACTCGCTTAGTCCCCCAAAAATCCGTAGAGCGGTTGTCAGTTAGCTGTTTAAATTTTCGTTCTGTGTATCCCCACAAAGATGAAACTGTCCGGATAATATCTCCAGCTGTAAGATTTCCATCTTCAGTCCCTTTCCAGTCACATATGTCTTTACTATCCTGCCATTCGCCTTCAGCAGAAAAATAGTACTTTTCTCCTTTCTCCATATATATATAAGATGGGTTCCAAGTCATTTTTGCAAAAACGTCAAATTCGAAAGACTCACCCACATCAAGCCTTTTACAGGGCCAGTATGAAGGGTGTGTTATGGGTGATACTGAAGACCGTGTATGGACACTTTCGTGAAAGTTGCCTGGATAGCTATTCATGCACTCTACATTTCGTGGACGAGAGCGAAATTTGGCAAATACTCCCTTGTAGGAATTATGGAGCACTCCAAGCGGGTTCGGGGCTAATTGTTCAAAAACGTTCTCGCGAATCTTAAGCCCTTTATTTATTGACTCTTTGAGCATCCATTCTAGAGCGATGTCAGAAAGGTCATTATTGGCGTATCCCCCGCCTACATCGGAATGCGCACCAGAAAACCACTTCTCAATAACATCAGGGTGACTCGTAGCATTCTTCCATCTTGTCACACTAAAGCTGCTGCGCTTCTCGTCCATAGCCATTGCGTGTCTAGCGTGCTTGATATGAGAGCCTATAGAAGTGTCATGAAAGCGCCACTTTGCTGGATTATCCAGAAGATTAAAGAATTCCATGTCATTCGGAATACCCAGCGCACCTACAGTATCCCAGACACCAATAAAGTGTATGCCCTGCGGAGCGCGGTTATTTAGAAATTTACCGGGGGGAGTATCAGGGCTTTTAGACCTGTAGGTTTCAAAGAGAGAGTGGGTCTGTTCCCATTTAGTTTTATTATCCACACCTTTAAAATCTAAAAGGCCAAGTCCGAGTAATCCACTCAGGCTTCTGGCTGTAAAGGCCCCGCGGCTGAACCCAAAAAGAAATATTTTATCCCCATGTTCGTAATTATTAGCAATCCAGAAATATGCACTGCAAATATGCCTTTTGATGCTTTTTCCTAGAGCACCATCAACCACACTGTTAAATATGCCAGTTTCTTCACCTCCCAGACCAGGGTGATAAAAGGCTTTCTGCTTGTCGGCATAATCTGTTTTAAGGGAATGGTAAAGTTTTACGACATTCGTAGGCGCTGGAATGCCGTTATCTTCTTGTGATGGGTTGTTCCAAGTACCATCACAACAAACAACTAGGTTAGCCATACTTACATCCATGTAATTACTTGGTTACTGTTTGTTTTTTGTACTCCAGTTGATTCTTAATATCAAGGAATATCTTGTTTTATATTTTTTTTAAACTAACTAATATTTTGACCTACTATCACCACAGGTAGACCATTCAGGTGCATGAATGAAAGTCTAAAGTAGTAACTACACTTTGACAGACATAATTACATAATATTGAATTAGTCGAAAACGCCGCAATAAATCATTTATTACAAATAACTAATTCACTTAATTGAATTGCTGGGGCCTGACAATTTGGATATCGCAGAATCTATTCACTTCCTGCGGTTTCCCTGATGCCCGCTTAAATTAATCAGCTCACCGAATCAATGAAATTTCCCAGCCGGTTGGCTCCAGTCTGAAGCTGGTTAGCCGCTCTGCCGGTTTGCTGTTCAAGCGCCTGTGAAGCTTCCTGTAAGTCTTGCGAAACCTGCTCATTGTCGCGGATGTTCTGCAACTGACGCAGCACGGCCACCTCAGCCCGGAGCAACTGAATCGTTTCGTTAATATCTTCCTGTGATGCCGGCTCATCCGCCTGCGAACTCTCAATATCAGCTTGCTCTGATGCATCCTGCTGCCGGGTCTGCGACTGTTGCTGCAGCTGTAAACGTTGCTCTCTGAGTTGAACCTGTTCTTCCTGCAATGAGGCCAGGCGTTCTTCCTGGAGTAATGCTTCCTGCCGTCTTTCTTCACGACGTGCTTCTATTTCACGCAACAACGCTTCCCTGTCCTCTTCCCGCCGGAGCTGGCGTTCTTCAATCACTGCCGTACGCTCCTCGCGCCTGTATGCTTCACGCTGACGCTCTTCCTGCAGCGCTTCCTGACGATACTCCTGTTCCAGTCGCTCTTCGCGGCGTATTTCCTGCTGACGTTCATCCGCCTCGCGCTCACTGTCGCGGACCTCTTCAGCCCGCTCAGCCGGAGAGACAACTGATGACGTCTCACTCACGCCCCGCTCTTCAGCCCGTCTTCTGGCTTCGAGCTCTTCGAGTGCTGTAGCTGGTAACTGATTGATCGTCATAATAACCTCCGCTGACTGAACATAAAGTACGCTGCTTACGCAGTGCATACTTAACAGATGCACGGTAAATGCCAAACCTGGAAATAGCGGACTGCCCTATCTGGGCAAGTCATTAAAGCTAGTAGTTACAATGTGTTAAAAAACATTTAAGAAAAGTATCAGGTATTAAGACGACGACTGCATTAATGATGGATAGTGGAAATTGTGTAACTTTTACGCGACAGGAACAAACCGGGGAATGAATCCCCCGGTTGAGGGTTTTCAGGTTATAACACCTTATAAGGCAGCGTTATCAAAACTGCTTTTCGATACTGGCATAGAAATAACGTTTGTAAGGCAGATACAGGTTAGCCAGATAATTGCCCGATGAGTTTAACGGCGGATTTTTATCAAACAGGTTTTTCACACCGGCTTCCACGATAAATCCGCCAAAGGTCGATTCATCCAGCTCGTACTGGAACGACGTATTCCACAACGTTGTTGATGGTACAACGAAATCATCACCGTTGGCGTAACGGCCATCTACCACACTGTCGGTGTAAATAGCTGAAATACGGTATGCAAAATCTTCGTAATTCCAGCTAAAACGTGTGGTTGCCCGCCACTCAGGCTTCATGCCGTCCTGACCCACTTCATCAGAGGATGTAATTGAGATGAAAGAGTCCAGCAAACCCGCTTCCTGTGCTGCTTTGGCTGTTTGCATTTGCGGTGTCAGTTCCTGCTGGAAGCTGCGCAGCTGCGAAGCACTGAAGTTCAGGTTAAACCGGCCAAAGTCTGTCGCCACACTTCGCCAGTCAAACGTAAAGTCCATCCCTTTAGCTTTCAATGAGTTCAGGTTGGAGTAGTTGGTATTCATGTAAAGTACTTCGCCGACAGGATCCAACCCTGTACCTTCGAAGCGGGCCACATCGTCCAGCGTCGGGTCAGCACGGATAATCCGCGGATCAGAGGAGCCTTCAACGGTACGTAAGTAAAGATCGTAAATCAAAACATCCTGAGAGTGGGCGACACCGATTTGGTCATCCAGTTGAATTTCCCAGAAATCCAGTGTGACACGGAAGTTACCCCAGTCTTCCGGCAGGAACTGCGGAATTAACTGAAAACCAAATGACTGGTTTGTTGATGTTTCCGGTTTCAGTTCGCTGTTACCTGCCATATGCCAGGTCACCGCATAGCTGTCAGTACAGGCAGAATAATTCTCGATAGCGCCTTGTCTCAGCGCAGCTTCACAGTAAATGTAGTCAGTACGGGTGTTATATCTCGCCATTTCAGAAGCGTTCAGTACCTCCAGGTTCGGTGCTTTAAACCCTTCTGACCACGAACCCCGCAGAGTGAGGTTTTCATCGACGCCCCAGGCCAGCGCAATTTTAGGGGTAGAAATATCGCCTACGTCGCTATAGCTCTCGTAGCGTCCGGCTAACTGCATATCAAGGGTTTGCATAAGCGGAATACCAAAATCAGGCCCGACAATGGGAACCGCCAGTTCAACATAGGCCGATTTTACATTACGGCTTCCGTAAGAATCCGGCGTAGGGCTTGAGCCCCCAAGATTACTGTTGAAGGACTCGCCGGTATACCAGTTAACATAAGGGTCTGTGCCATCAACCAGAGGATCGCGGTCATCTTTCAATGATTCGTAACGCACTTCTATACCGGCGGCAAACCCGAGATCTCCTGCTGGTAAACTCATCAGTTCAGAGTTATTGATTTTAAAATCCCAGGATGCCAGTTGAGAGGTGCTCTCCCGTACAGAGATATCGATAAATGAGTTAATGACTTCTTCGCTGTTAAATCCGCTGTGGCCGTAGTTCACGTGGGAAGTGTTACCGCCGGAGAAAATGTTGTAGGCATCTGCTGTTGTGCCTGAAATGGCAGTCACCATATCATTTACATTGATCACTTCAGATTCATCCCGGGCTTTACCCTGCGAATAAAGAACGGCAGATTCCCACTCGAAGTTGCTGCCAAACCATCCTCTTAAACCGGAAAGCAGGCGGTACTGACGATTCTCCACATTAACTTCCATATTGCCGATGTCGGTGAACCGGTAAGCCAGAATGCGTAAATCGAGACCTTCTTCCGGCACGTTATCCAGGCCGGCAATACGGTTGGGATTCAGTGTGCCATCTTCCAGGTACGTTGCGCCAAGCGGGTTGTAATACGCGTTGGCAGGAATATAAACCACCTGAGAACTTGAAAACACAGACGGTCCGCTCATGTATTTACTTTCAGCAGCATAGATCCCGGCTTCGCCGAAGAATTCAAGATCAGGATTAATAAAGTAATTAAAGGTTGAGAACAGGTTCATCCGTGTGACCTGAGGTGTGACATAACTGTTTTCACGTGCACTGTCTGACCGGTAATCTGTGGGAACAGTGCCGGAGGCATAACAGGTTTCACTGGTGCTGCCTTCTGTCAGACAGTCAGAGGATGAGGCGAGTTCTGAGTGAAAATAACCAGAAGCTGTGGTGATCGCTTCGCCATTTTGATAAATCTGATAGGGAGCCAGATAATTACCCCACGGCGTGTAAGAACTGCGGCCGTCCAGCGCAGCAGTGCCGGCGAGATCGGTGCCCGGCAGGAAATCCCGCCGGTCAGAAGTTTCAGTAAACCACATATCGGAAGCTTTCTGTGCCGTTCTGTGAAAGGCATTAAACATCAACGAGAAATTACCTTTGCCGTCGTCGATATCTGTGCCGTAGTAACCGGTTAAATCCAGATCCGAACGATTAGAGCCCTGCGCCTGACCATATTTCAGTTTAACGGCCCCGCCCTGCAAATTATCTTTCGTAACAACGTTCACAACCCCTGCGATGGCGTCTGAACCATAAATCGCTGCGGCACCGTCGAGTAAGATTTCAATGCGATCCAGGCCATACATGGGGATGGCGTTGGAGTTAAATGTGGTTGTCGACACACTGCCGTCAACCGTAGCGGTTGTAGGGTGAATAACAGAACGACGTCCGTTGACCAGCAGCAAGGTATTTGACGCCCCCAACCCTTTCAGGTTCATCGAGCCCATGTCGCCACGAGCGGCGTTACTGCTTCCCGGAATAAAAGACTCGTTCCAGGTGATATCCCCCATTTGAGGCATACTTCTTATCAGTTCGTTACCGTCAACAGAGCCAAGTGCTTCGATGGCTTCCTGCCCGATAACCGCAACCGGTAATGCTGCTTCCGTTCTTTCACTGCCGATTTTGGAACCTACAACAGCTATTTTTTCCATCCGCTGCTCTTCAGCAATTTTTTCCTGCCCGTCGCCGGCCGGTGTTTCCTGAGCATAAGCCTGTACGCTCATCGCTGAAATTATCGCTGTTGACAGTGCCAGCTTTCTGAAACCTCTGAGTTCCTGTATCTGCATGATTAGTTCCCGTTGAATGATTTTATTGTCTTATCTGTGTGTGATATTGCGGGATTCACACTTCACTCATTAAGACGAACCACTTTGAATTAACGGAACCAACTTCTTTTAAAAAACACTAAAACTCACGAAATGTCGCCATTTGTTACGAAAAAGTTTAAATTTAACATTTAAGCGGCAACACTTAGTCGTCCAGAACGTTCTTAAATATTTCACCATCTTTCATAATGAACTTAAGATTCTGGCTGTAATTCACAACAACCTGCTCATCAATTAACGGGTTGCCACTGTAAATCAGAATATCTGCGTAAGCTCCGGGCTCAATGACACCCAGCTTTCCTTCTGTGTAGGGATTTAATTTACCGGACATGGCAAACAGGCGGGCATTCTCTGACGTGGCCTGTTTTAGCACTTCCAGTGGCGTAAACCATTTCACCCTTGACGTAAACTCATTCAGCGCCCTTTTCTCATTTCCTAAAGATCCGAAAACATCAGTGCCATAAGCCAGATTGACCTTATATTTCTTTGCCAGCATCATTTCTCTGTTTATGCCCTCTCTGACCATGAGCGATTTCTTTTCCCGGTCAGATAATTTTTTGCTTAAATCCGGAGCAGGCCTTAAACCCCAGTGGCTTTGCGGCACCAGCCAGGCATCTTTCTCTTTGACCAGTTTCATCGCTTCTTCTGAAATAAGCTGACCGTGATCGATACTTTTCACTCCGGCTTCCAGTGCACGGATGATGCTTTTTTCGGTATACGCATGCACAGCCACGTACGTGTCCCAGTCTTTTGCTGCTTCCACTGCTGCTTTTATTTCTTCCGGCGCAAATTGCACCGAATGAATAGGATCGTAATCAGAAGCGATACCTCCGCCAGCCATCACTTTAAGCTGGGTCGCACCTTTTCTCAGGTTTTCTCTCGCTGCTTTGCGAACCTCCGCCTTACCATCCACCAGATAAAACCAGTCCTGCTGGTCCATTGGCATCACAGGACCACCGGCGATGACACGGTTAGGTTCATTGTAATTGCGGAAATCGCCATGGCCGGATGTTTGCGATATAAACGCCCCGGAAGGATAAATACGCGGACCGGGAATAAGCCCTTCATCAATAGCCTGCTTTACTCCAAAAGAGGGACCGCCGAGATCTCTGACAGTGGTGAAGCCCAGCATAAGAAAATGTTTAGCCGTAAGTGCAGATTTGATCCCCACGTACATCCAGTTCTCGTCGTTGCGCATCCCGGTAATTGACGGCGAGGTCTGGGCAAAATGGGTATGCGCATCAGACAAGCCGGGGATCAGCGTCTGGCCTTTGCCATCGATAATTACCGCATCCTGTGGTGTGTCGATTGCTTTTTCAACGGCAGTGATAAGATTACCGGTAATCAGCACACTGTAGCCTTGCTTAAGGGAATCACTGGTGCCGTCCCACACATTAACATTCCTGATGAGGGTCAGTTTTTCAGCACGAGCCGTGACAGGAGCAAGGACGGCTAAACACAGGCAAATTGAGTATATAAGCGTTTTGAAAGGGTTAAATTTTGGAGAGGCCGGGCGGTGTGAAGCAATGAAGGTTTGCATCTTTGTAGTCCGTAAAAGTGATGTCTCCTGCTATAACGGAAAACCTCACTTCTGCGGAACCTTAAAACATATCAAATCAGGAAAGAAAACTGGTGATGCCGGACGGCATCACCGGTTAAACACGGCTATTCTCCGTGATAAGTCATATCCAGCAACTGTTCTTGCGTATATACGCGGCCATTGGTGATAACCGTGTTCACCTTTGATGCATTGTAAACATCTGCCAGCGGATCAGCGTCGAGCAGAATGATATCAGCCAAACTGCCCGCCTTTATCCTGCCGGCATTGAGACCCAGTACATCAGCCGGTACCGAGGTTGCAGATTTCAGTGCTTCATAAGGAGTGAAACCCGCTTCATTCACATAAAAACCCAGCTCGCCGTGCAGATTCATCGCCAGTACCAGATCTGTACCCGCTGTGATGGTTGCGCCCCGGTCATAGAGTGTTTTTAGAGTTTTCGCCTGCTCTTTCAGGCTGGCAAGGTAGCTGGCAGGAAACGTCATCGGGTTTTCTACACCTTTTTGCGTCCACAAAGGATAAAGCGACAGCCTTTTATCCTTTTTCAGTTCAGGATGCTGTGCAATCAGCATATTTAATGAACCGAACATGGTGGGTGTGACTACCTTGTTCATCAGTTGCAATGCATCGTCATAAGCCCTGCCGCCTATTTGCTTGGGACTGTACCCGCGGCGGCTTGTCGCACCGAGATGTTCAAGGCGGTCAACGCCACTTTTCGCAGCAGGATAGATCTCATGGGTGGTCACTCCCACGCCCATCTCATCATGGGCAAAATCCGTTACCCGTTTTTGCTGGGCATCGGGTAGTCTGACGTAACTTTTAAGCAGATCGTACTTTAATGCTTTAGCCCGCTGCAGTTCTTTTTCCAGATGCGCCGGCCCGGCAATCGCAACACCCATTTTGTAGTAAACCCGTTGCCATTCCATCAAGTGGCCGGTGGTATAAATTCTCGGGCCTACTCTCACACCGGCTTCACTGGCCTCACGATCTTCCACACCATGATAAGGCTGGTTGCCCGGGTCCCTGAGCGTTGTAATCCCATAAGCCAGCCAACCTCTGTGCGCCCCCTGTCCGAAGTCTTTCTGCGGATGCACATGGCTTTCAATCAAACCGGGCATGGCATATTTGCCTGTTCCGTCAATAATTTCATAGCCGGATGTGGATTTACTGTTGCGGGGGACAATATCTGTGATCGTATTGCCGCTGATAAAGATGTCCCTGTCTTTTTGCAAAGTATCCGTTTCGCCGTCAAACACATAAGAGACTTGTATAACTTTCTTGTTTGCCGGCTTTGCCAGCACGTATGTCATGTCGAAGGGTATCGTCTCAATGTTACCGGTGAAAAGATTCACCATATTTAACTTATCATCTGACTGGTAGAGGATAGTTGCTGAGTCACCCGACCAGGTGGGATTGTGCGCAATTTCCGATGTATAACTTCTTGGCGGGCCCAGAGGTTCGCCTTTATCGTCAACAGGCCACACATTCAGTTCACCACCGTAGATACCCGCCATTTTTGTTCCGTCCGGCGACCATACTGGCCCGCCTCCCCCTCTGGTATCCACTGACAAATTCTCCACCGGCGTACTCCAGTATGGCTTTTCACCGTTTACCGGAAATATATAGGCCTGGTTAGTCCCTTCACGGAAGCTTGCAGAAAACTGGTCAGGCAGAGCGACCATGATCCGGCTGCTGTCAGCAGACCATGACGGTTTTCCCGGTTGTTTAAGCGTCTGGCTCATCTGAAAAGCGGATTTTGCGTCGAGATCGTACATGCCAAGACTGGCTTCGCCCCACATTTTATCTACGCTCAGATAGGCAATTTTACTCCCGTCCGGTGACCATGCCGGCCCGAGGGGTTGAGTATCCAGTTCAGTAAGCTGCTCAGATTTATTAGTAGCAATGTCATGTACCCACAACTGCATTTTATCGCCACCGCGATCCGAAGAATAAACCAGTGACTTGCCGTCAGGAGACCAGGCAGGATCCGCTTCCATATAGTGGTCTTGGGTAAGGTTTACGGGCTTTTCACCAATCTTCATGAGATACAGGTCTCCCACAGCGATGAAAGCGACGTATTTACCGTCCGGAGATAAAGACGGCCGCATGATCCCTAAAACAGGGCGCGGCTTGTCTGATGTAAAATCTCTTTCTGCTTTGGCATATTCCGGTGTGAAAATGGTCAGTTTTGCAGTAAACGGAATGTCAGAAGCAGCACCGTCAGCGGCCAGTGTTTTTATCTTACCGCCGGCAACGTAAGTTACCTCACCGGAAGCCGAAAGACTGGCTTTGAACTCAAATACTTCTTCACCGGATGCAATTACCCTGCTTCCTCTTTTCATCACGGTTTGATTGTCGCCACTTGCAGCGGCATAAACCAGCTCGCCCCTATCCCAGAGCATAGGAGTGAGCGCATGTTCCGCTTCCTGTTCGATGGTTTCATTGCCTTTGGCATCTATGGTGACCAGTAAATGGCGTCCTTCCCGCATTGTTGTGTAAGTCAGCGCATCGCTGGTCGATTTCCACACTGGCATCCGGTTCTCGTACTTATCGTCAGTCAGTTGGGTGATGACACCGGAAGCAAGCTCCAGCTTGTATATGTCGTAACTGTTAAAGCTGTTTTTGCGGTCTGAAGCAAAAGCCACAAACTTCCCGTCAGACGACACAGCGGGCTCCCTGTCATCATAAGGCCCCCAAGTCAGGGCGGTCATATTTTCGCCGCTTCTGTCTACCGACCAGAGATCATAACCGCCATCTTTAAAAGAGAAAAATACAATGGTCTGATTGTCAGGCATCCACACCGGTTGCCTCGCATCCTGATATTCACCGGTAATACGCGTAGCATCACCGCCGCTAACCGGTAAAGTCCATAAACTGCCCTGTAAATCCATCACGATAGTTTGCCCGTCAGGAGACACACTGGCAGCCATGGCGGTGCCTTCCGTCACGGTGATACTCTCAGATTGTCCGCTTGTTGCAGCAGCCGGCAGAGTCAGTCCCGCTGACACTAACAGGCAGCAAAGCAACGCGCCTTTCGCGATATTCATGTGTTCATCCTGTGAAAAATAGTAAAAGAAAAAAGTAGCGCATCAAAAACGTACCTCTGCGCTGGCGTAAAAGTAACGTGAAAAAGGTAAGTAGAGGTTTGCAAGATAATCACCGGACGCATTAAGAGGCGGGGATTGACGGAACATATTCCGTACCCCTAATTCTGCATCAACAGCACCTGCAGGACTGTCATCAAAGGTATATTTGACGGACGCGTTCCATGTCGTCATCGAAGGCACTTTAAAATCAGAGCCGTCGGCGTATCTCCCGTCATTAAGATGGTGGATATATTGCGCTGATAATCTGCATATCAGTTTCCGGAATTGCCATGTAAATCTGGCAAGGCCTTTCCATTCAGGTTTTTTACCGTTCACTCCTGTTTCATTGCCATTGCCAATTACAACAAACCCGTCGATAAGTCCGTTATCCTGTGCGGCCTTCACTTCTTCCATTTCTGCCGTCAGTGCCTGCTGATAACTGATCAGCTTCGATGCGGCCAGATGAAAAGAAAAGTCGCCCCACTCCAATGATTTGTATGCGCCGTCCATCGCGAAATCGGCGCCTTTTACTGACAGTGAGTTTTGGTTTTGATAATCGGTCTGGATAAAGAGGATCTGTCCTGCCGCCTGCAAACCGGTATTAATAAAAAGGCTTTGTTGTTCGCTATTCGCATCGTTTCGCACAATGCGGCTATCCTGCGACTGCATGGTAGTGCGCAGATACAAATCACGTGAAATGACGTCTTCCACGGGCGCCACGCCAACCCTGTCGGTAATGTCGATTTGCCAGATATCTGCTGAAAACGACATGTTCCCCTTGTGACTGTTCATACCCGGTATCCTGTAAACCAGGCCCGATGTGCGGTTTACCGAACGCTCCGGCTTCAGGTTTTCATTTCCCGCAATATGCCAGGTCACTGCATAAGTGGCTGAACAACCGGCGTAGCTCTCAATATATTGTTGACGCTCAGCCGCCTCACAGAAAATATAGTCGGTATGATTGTTGTACCTGGCCATTTCACTGGCATTGAGCACCTCCAGATTAGGCGCTTTGAACCCCTGAGACCACGAACCACGGATAAGTAAAGAATCATTTACCTGCCACACTGCCGCCACTTTCGGCGTAGCGATACTCCCTACATCACTGTAACGTTCATATCTGCCGGCAATTTGCAGATCCAGAGCGTTTACGAAGGGCAAATCAAATTCAGGGGAAACAAGCGGCATAGCCAGTTCACCATAGACTGACATCACCTGCCGGCTGCCTGCCGAATCCGGTGTAGGACTGGTTCCTGCCAGATCACTGAAGTACTCATACCCGGTATACCAGTCGGTATAAGTTTGCGTTCCGTCCACCAGCGGATCTCTGTCGTCTTTCAGGGATTCATAACGAAACTCAGCACCGGTAGCGAAACCCAGCTCCCCCGCAGGGAGTTTTATCAAATCAGGTGATGTTATTTTCACGTCCCATGACGCAATTTCAGACACGCTGTTGCGGTGTGCTTTTACAGCAAAATCAGAGCTGTTCGCCTGAGCATTCAAACCGCCGGAAAAAGGATTATATGCATCGCTGCTGCGCCCGGAAATGGCTTCCGAAAATGCCGACACACTGTAGCCGTCTGACGTATCGGCAGCATGGCCTTTTGAATAGAGGAGCGCAGACTCCCATGACAGACCGGCGGATGTCAGTCCTTTTAATCCGGCGAGAAACCGCGATTGTGTATTATGTACGTCAACAGTGCGCAAACCACCACCGGTAAACCGGTATTGCCTGATTTCAACAAGTACACCATCATCAGGCACATTATCCAGCCCGCTTATCCGGTTTGGGTTAATGGTGCCGTCAGCGAGAGTCAATGCGCCGAGGGGGTTGTAATAGGCATCAGCGGGCACATAAACCGGCGTATTCACTGAAAAAAAACCGTGACTGGTCACGTAATCCGATGCCGCTTTGTATAAGGCAATTTCGCCGAAGATTTCCGTGTCAGGCAGCCATTGCCAGTTGAATGTGGAAAAAAGATTAACCCGTTCTACACCGGGGGTAATGTAAGTACCTGCAGCGGCAAAGTCATACAAATAGTCACCTGCTGCACTACCGGACGCATAGCATGTGCCGCTGTAACCTTCTGCGATACAGTTATTACTGTTTTCGGCCTCTGTATGAAAGTAGCCGGCGGCACTGGTGAATGGCTGACCGTTAGCGCTAACTTGCGTTGGCGCGACAAAATTTCCCCAAGGGGTATAAACACTGCGACCATCCAGAGAAGCGGCATTTTCCAAATCGGTGTTAGCAAAAAAGTTGCGGTGGTCTGATGTTGCGGTGTACCACTGATCGGCGGCATATTGGGGAGTTCTTTTGACTACATTGAACATCAAAGACACATTTCCCCTTCCATTGTCAAAATCCGTTCCGGCAAAACCGGTAAGCTCTGAGTCTGTCCGGCCTGTGCCCTCTGCTTTGCCATAACGGATCTTTAATCCCGCACCTTCAATATTTTTTCGGGTAACAATATTTACCACGCCGGCAATGGCATCTGAACCGTAAATCGCCGAAGCACCGTCAAGAAGGATCTCTACTCTGTCCGAACCGTAAAGTGGAATGGCATTGGTATTAAATGTAGTAGTGGAAATACTGTCGTCCACGGTTGAGGTAGTGGGATGAATGACGGAACGCCTGCCGTTAATCAGCAATAACGTGTTGGACGCGCCAAGATTTTTCAGATTCAGCGAAGCGGTATCTCCCCTCGCTGCGTTACTGCTTCCCGGGATCCATGACTCATTCCAGGTTATATCGCCCATCTGCGGGATCGCTCTGACCAGTTCGTTGCCGTCAGTCACTCCGGTGGCATCAAACGCATCTGTACCGTAAACAGCAACAGGCAAAGCGGACTTCAAACGATGGCTGGCAATGGCGGTACCGACAACAGAAATCCTTTCAAACTGTACCTCACCGTTTTCGTCTTCGCCGGCAATACCCGTCGTTTTTGAATCATGCTCATTTTTTGCTGACGCCCGTCGCTGAGAACGGTTAATAGCGGACGTCAGAGATGACTTTCCCTCAGAAGAAGCCTTTTTGATGACAATGGTTTCTTCTCCAATTTTTTCGAATGTGAGTGCATTTTCACCCAGTAAATGTTCAATAGCGCCTGCACTTTCATACATCCCTGACACTGACCGGCTTTTGATATTTTTGATGAGACTGGCATTCACCGCGACCTGTAATCCGGACTGCTCAGAAAATTCGATCAATGCAGCGTTCATAGGTTGCGACGGAATATCAAAGGCAATCCGCCTGTCTGCGGCATCGACGCTGTGACAGATCAGACCGGCTGACAACACTGGCAGTAAACCTGTCAGCCGGAATTTTCTTTTCCTCATCAGGTACCCCTTAGATGAACAGGGCAAAACGCGTCATGCATCCAGTTAACAGCGGGGAAAGTCACGTTATATCGCCCCGGCATGTACAGATAACACGATTTCCGAGTCACCGACATAAGACACACTGAGCGGAAAAGCATGGGGCAGCACTTCGACCCACTGCTCCAGATTGCCGGTAAAAACAGTACCTGAGTAAAGAAACTCCTTGGCTTCCTCACCGGCGAAACGGATTTTAATTTTCGAGTAACGGTTAATATCTTCAACCACATACATGAGCTTTTCTTCCATGTATTGAAGCTTGCCGTCTTTCCATGCCAGGGATGCATTCACAGGAAACTCCGCAATATCAGAAAGGTATTCTTTGTCGTAATAGACCCGCTGCCCTGCCGTAAGATAGGCATCAATGGTATTACCGGTTTTGATTTCATTCTGCTCCGGTGCAATACTGATTTTGCCCTCAGCCACAATGACAACAACCCGCTCAGCCTGTTTGGAAATATTGAACTGCGTTCCCACAGCAGTAACAACACGGTTACCGGTGACCACGGAAAATGGTCTGTCAGCATCTTTTGCCACATCGAAATAAGCCTCCCCTCTTTCCAGCACGATCTGACGGCGGCTCTTGCTGTATGCCACCGAAACCAGGCTTTGGCCACCAAGAGTAATGATCGAACCGTCTTCCAGCAGCACTTCACGGTTTTGCCCGGTTGCAGATTCATAAACAGCAACGTCAACGGGATAGTTACCGCTGAAATCAGAAAGGTTGACGATAGCGATACAGAACAGTGCGGCATACACCAAAGACAAGGTGGATACCTGAAACGGCCGCCAGTCATATAATTTTTCAAGACTGAAAACGCTGAACGGACTGAAGGCGCGTTTTTTTGCCGGTTTTTTCCAGCTTTCTATCTTTTCTTCTCCGTCGTAATCATCAGCCAGCAAATCTCTGTCGTCCGGCCACACCAGGCCTTCCATATCACCTGACAGGTTCAGCACCTCTTCAACCCGTTCGTATTCGCGAATATTATCGGGCGATTCAGCCAGCCACTTTTGCCATTCATGAATCTTTTCCACGGCAATATTCGGGTCCTGCAATTCATAAAACCATTCGGTAGCGATCTCAAAACGTGTCCTGTTTTCAAAATTCACTTCAAATATCTCCTTGATGGCTGTCCAGTCTGTCACGGCAATATTCCGTGGCGCGGACAAGGTATTTTCTTACCATCCTGTCTGAAATATTCATCAGACTGGCAATTTCAGCGGATGACAGCCCGTGTAACCGGCTGAGCAAAAACGCTTTCCGGCACCTGGGAGGCAATTCATTGATAAATCCGGTCATCAGCTTGAGCTGTTCTTTTTTTAACGCATATTGCTCTTCGGACGGATGATTACTTTCAACAAACGTCAGTGGTTTGAATACAGTGTTGTGCTGCTTGGATCGCAGACGGTCGATAGCCAGATTAGATGCAATTTTAAATAGATAGGCTTTGAGGTAGCTGATTGCATCCGGTTTATCGAGATCCAGCAGTTTTACATAAGCTTCCTGAGCCACTTCGTGGGCATCGGCATCGGAGCGAAGCCTGGCTCTGAGAAACTTGATCAACGTATCATTATGCTGCCTGAACAAGTCAGCAATGATTTCTTTCTGACCTGTGATGGCTTTCTGACAAGGTAGCGCAGCTTCTTCCAGTTCGTGTTTTTCTATGGCTCTTCCCATAAGCGCCTTCTTCTCAGTTTATAACGGACAATGACTAAGACGGTGATGTCCCGGTCAGCGGAACTTTTTTATGAAAAAAAGTGAAAATCCGTCAACACAGTTGCGGATATGTCCTGAAAAGAAAGTATGCCGGTACACGGAGACTGGCAGAGGATAAAACGGACAATGATTATTATTCAGAAGCAGGCAAGTTTCTGATTACCTGATAACTTTTGCATGCAGGCCACTGCGGGGTCAAGGTCTTTCTGCATCCATAGCGGGTGATTTCTGAGTGCTGATAACGAATGAACAGATAACGCCCGTCTGCAAACACACACATTTATTCACACTGAGTGGTTCCGGAATTACCGGCACAGACGTTATAGCCATTTTCTCCAGGTAACCGGAACCTTCAACCATGACAGCCAGGCAAAAATTGTTTTCATTCCGCTTTCCAAAGCGCCAACTCATCCGTACTTTGACTCTCTCACTGGCAATCGGCTTAACCGGCACAGTCGTAACTCCCGCAAACGCTCAGGAAGCGGCTTATCCGCTGCAGATGAGCAGTTCCCGCACTATCCACCGTCCGGAAGTGCCGGGACCAAACGGCCTGGTGACAGCGGGACACCCTCTGGCATCCATGTCAGGACTGAAAATTCTCATGGATGGCGGCAATGCGGTTGATGCTTCTGTTGCGGTACTCGCTACTTTAAATGTGGTACGCCCGCAAATGTCAGGCGCCGGCGGCAATGGATTTGCTACCTACTATGATGCAGCAACAGATAAAGTGTGGTCGCTTAGTGCCACTGGCGCAGCCCCCCTTGCACTGGACGCAGCTTCACTTGAACCGGAACAGTTAAATAAAGGGATCCACGCAGGGGCTGTTCCCGGCCTTTTTGGCGGATGGATCAGCATGCTGCAGAAATACGGCACCAGGAGCCTTGCTGAAGTGCTGGCGCCGGCTATTGAATATGCCGAAAAGGGGCATCCGCTGGAAGCATCGGTTTCCAAAGCAATCAGTTACGATGAAGATTTGTACCGCACCATTCCTACCAGTGCGGATATGTTGTTGCCGGGCGGGAAAGTGCCGGCAGCGGGCGAACTGTTCTACATGAAAGATCTCGCCGCCACTTTCAAAAAAGTCACAGCAGCAGAAGCCTCGGCACTTGCACAGGGAAAATCCAGAACTGAAGCACTTCAGGCCGCATTTGACCGTTTTTATAAGGGCGATATCGCTAAGGAAATGGCCCGTTTTTATCAGCAAAATGGCGGTGAGTTCACTGAAGAGGATTTCGCTGCCTATCAACCACAATGGGTAAACCCCGTGCATGTGAATTACCGTGGCTATGATATTTACACCTCCACTCCGACCTCACGGGGAGGTCTTGAAGTCGCCATGCAACTGAAACTGGTTGAAGCTTTTGACCTCAGTCAATATGCCCCGGATGACCCCCGCGTCACCCACATTCTTGCTGAAGCCATTAAGCTGGCGAAAAGTGATGTTTATCATTTCGTGGCCGACCCGAACAAATTTACGATTCCGCTGGAAGGTTTACTCTCTGATGAATATATCGCCTCACGCGTCTCTTTACTGAAGCCTGCTGAAGCAATGACATTTCCTGATCACGGTGCACCGCCGGGGAATGCGCAGTCATCAGCTTATCTGGCTTCTCTTGAAGGGCCGTTACTGGTAGATGCCAGCCGCGAGAAATCCTTCGCCGGAAGTACCACAAGTTTCTCAGTCATGGATAAAGCAGGCAACGTCGTTGCAATGACGCCTACCCACGGCGGTGCGTTCGGAACGGGCGTTGTTGTAGGCTCTACAGGTTTAACATTTAACAACGGCACGCGGATCGGCTCCACGTCACCCTACCCTGACGATATTAACTACGCCCGTGGTGGTCAGATCCCTATTCTGAATAACTCCCCGGTTATTGTCATGAAAGATGGAAAATTTCTGATGGCACTTGGCACACCGGGCGGTGAAACCATTGGTCAGACACAGTTTCAGGTGCTGGTAAATGTGCTGGATTTTGGTATGGGTGTTCAGGAAGCCATTGAAGCACTGCGATTCAGCATGTTTGCTGAACCTAATTTCTATAAAGCAGGTGCAAAAATTACCATGCGTATTGAAGACCGCATCCCTGTTGCTCAGTTTGAAGGCCTCAAAGAGCGGGGTCATGATGTCACTCTGGCGCCTTCTTATTCACTTGGCAGCATTCAGGCAATTCTGCGTCACCAGACCTTTGGCACTGTGACGGCCGGCGCAGATCCACGACGTGCCGCATATGCAGTAGGCTGGTAAATCCCGCTAAACAGTGTGAATTCTCCTAAAACAGTTTTACCAGGAACAAAAATATGAAAATCATCAGAAGCGGACTGAATCTCAGGCATGTCATTTTATCTGCAATGGTTCAGGCCAGTTTATTCACCACAGCTGTATATGCTGCAACCACAGAAATTCAGACATCAGAGAACGTGGTGTTACAGGAAATCCGGCCGGAAAAAGGCGGCCTGAACGGTGCAGTGGTATCTGAGCACCCGCTGGCTTCTCAGGTAGGCTACGACGTACTGAAAGCCGGTGGTAATGCCGTAGACGCCGCCGTATCAATGGCTGCGATGCTGTCGGTTGTCAGACCTCACATGAACAGCGTGGGCGGCGACACTTTCGCTTTGTTTTATGACGCTGAAACCGGTGAAATAACGGCACTGAACTCATCAGGCAAAGCCGCAGGACTTGCAGAACCGGGATTTTTCACATCGCAGGGTCTCGATAGACTGCCGTTTACCGGTCCGCTCACAGTGACCGTGCCGGGTACAGTGGCTTCATGGGAAGCCTCGCTTAAACGTTACGGTACAATCAGTCTGAGTGACGCACTGCAACCGGCTATCGAAGTGGCACGGGACGGCTTTATGGTCAGCACAACGTTAGCTGCAGATCTCGCCAAAGCCGGCCCGCGACTGAATGAAGCGGGCAAAGCGGTATTTTATCCCGCCGGTGCTCCATTAGAAGCTGGTTCAATACTGAAAAACCCTGATTTAGCCGGCAGCCTTTCTGCGATAGCGAAAGACGGCGCCTCAGTGATGTACGAAGGTAAGCTCGGACAAAAAATGGCAGCGTTTCTGGAAGCCGAAGGCAGTCCGCTGCGCGCTCCAGACTTTGCCAGTTTCAAACCTGAATGGACAACCGCGGTGGGTATGCCTTTTCAGGGTAAAAACGTGCACACGGTAAAGCCCAACTCCCAGGGCATTGTGCTTTTGCAAATGCTGACAATGGCCGGCAACATGCCACTTAAAGAGATGGGCCAGAATTCAGCCCCGCTGTTACATAATTTAATTGAAACCACCAAAATTGCTTTTGCCGACCGGGACCGCTGGGTGGCAGATCCGGCGTATGCTGACGTACCTGTTGACGGGTTACTCGATCCTGCTTACCTGAAAAATCGGGCTGCGCTTATCAGTGACAAAGCGAGCGCAGATTATATCTCAGGTTTATCTGTTCCCGATGATAAAGGAGCCTTACTGAACGAAGACGGCGATACTGTATTTTTGATGGTCGTGGATGAGAAAGGCAATGCTGTGAGTTGGGTTCAAAGCCTGTACTCCAGTTTTGGTTCAAACCTTATGGTGCCGGGAACAGGTATTGTACTGCACAACCGGGGGGCCGGTTTTTCATTGGAAGACGGACATCCGAACCAGATTGCGCCGGGTAAGCGACCTTTCCATACGTTGATGGCTGCCATGGTAACTGATGACAATGGCAAGTTTGAAATGACCATAGGCACGCCCGGTGGTTCAGGACAACCACAGTTTATTACTCAGGCGCTTATCAACAGCTATGTTTTTGATATGTCACCGCAACTGTCCATCGAATCCCCCCGCTACCGCATTGGCTCCGGTACTGCCGTGACTTTAGATGAACGCCTGCCTGACAGTGTGATCCGCTCCCTGACTGAACAGGGTCACTACATCACACTGAGTGAAAGCTGGGTGGCCAATTTTGGTAGTCTGCAAATTATCCGCCGTTTACCCAATGGCGTGTTGCGTACCGGTGCAGATATGCGCCGTGAAGCAACCGCGCTGGCGTGGTAACAAAGATTAATCAATCACTGCCGGTGTGGTCTTTTCAGCCCGCCGGCAGAGTTATTGTGAAGCGGGTACCTTTAAAAGGTGTTTGTACTGTCCGTCCCGATGGCGGCGATTCGGCGGTGATCTTTCCACCGAAACTGGTGACAAAGGTTTTCACAATATTCAGTCCGTAGCCAATGCCCAGTTCAGACTCTGTTCCCATAGAAGACACGTTCTTTTCCACGGTGAACAAGCGGGCAAGTTTTTCTCCCTCAATGCCGGTTCCTTCGTCTTCCAGAGTAATGGCAACGGTATCGCCCTTCTCTTCTGCATCCAGCCTGATGGTGCCGTTGTGATAGGAAAACTTCACTGCGTTGGACAGCAAATTCGCCATAACCTGATGGGTAAACAAACCGGGATCCACGTTAATCCGGATTTTCGACAACTTCTCTTCGTCATAGGTAAACGTGAGGGATTTATGCTGCAGTTTCATCTCAAATAACGATGATAACAGGCCGACACAATCAGCCAGGCTGCAGGGTTGCTTTTTAATTTCAAGGGATTCATTGGCCAGCAAATACATTTGCTGAACACGCTTTGTCATATCGGTCAGTGACTGGCAGGCAACATCAATATTATCAATATAATGTTCCGGTTCTCCCTGCCGGGTTTTCAGCGCCCAGCTGGCTGCATTGATACTGGCTACCGGCGTGCTCATGTCGTGGGTCAGTACCTTTAGTAACATACTGATGTTAGCGTTCTGGGCAGACAGTTTCCGCTCGTATCGTTGCTGCATGATCAGATGAGCATACATCATGGTGGTGTTGATAAATATCCAGCCGAACACCATCAGCGACTGGAAAACCGGCGACATGATACCGTCACCACTGCCCGGGAAATTAAAGCCATTTATGTCCATAAGAAGCAGCACCAGACATACGCTGGTGGTGAGTGTTGCCCAAAGCACCAAGCCCCGCATGCCGGAGATGATCCCCGCCAGGCTTGGCAAAATTCCGAACCAGATCAAAATATGGCTGTTGAATCCCCCGGAATAAAACGCTGAAACCAGTTGGTGGCTCATGCCTGCCAGCAACATGATGTTAGAAATTAAAAAGACGCGGTTAGAGAACCGGTAAAATAACGGACTGACCAAATGCACGATGGATGCAACAAGGCTGATAACCTTGGGAGCCGTGCTGCTCATAAAAATGAATGACACTGCGACATAAGCCCACATGAGAACACCGGTGCACAACACGGTAATAAGATGCGCGTGGATAACTCTGGGATCGAGGTCGTTTTTTTTCAGCCTGACGGCGGCGATGTAATCGAAAATGTGCCAGTAGAGTTTACGCAGGACACCTTGAGACTCAGTTCGTTTTACAGACATCGTATTTCAGTTATGATTAACGAATAATCTAATTTACGGGTTTTGCCCCGTTAATTCCATAAATCCCTGCCCTGAATGTGTACCTTCTACATTCACCCTGCCTTCATAGTAGGAAAAGCGTCCTTCGTTCCACTGACCGGGCTTGAACGGACTGATTGTCACATCAAGATTTTTTGACGGGATCTTCATGTTCCATCGAACCTGAGCCGTACGGCCATGGAACATTTCGGATCCGTCCGGAACCAGGGATAAATCATCCTGCGACAAAGTTTCAGAGCGTCCGTCAGCAAAAATATAGGTGCCGGTAACATAAGGGGCCAGATTGTTAACATGCATTCTGAACGCCATCACTTTATCACCATTGTCCAGATGCAGTGAAAACCAGTCCCAGCCTAAGGCATCGTCACTGGCCAGCTGGCTGCTCCATTCATGATCGAACCAGCCAGCCCCTGTCACTTCCGTCTTTTCACCGCGACTGTTTATCACCCCGTTTGCCTGAATAAATGGCTGACTGTAGTAATAAGACCGGTATTGCTCACTGGCTGATTTGGTGCTGTAGCCCTGCAGTCCGTGAAGCACGGGGGGACCATTTGCGGTCAGACTGAGGGATATATCCGTATGCCGGTTTATGGTGAATTTGAGCTCAGACGGGGTAAGTGCAATCCCTTGTGCCTGCCAGCGCCAGTTGTCAATATAGGCACTGAACGGTGCTGTTGTGACACCGGCCATACCGGTGCCACCGGCAGCGAAACGCTCTTCAAACTCATGACTGGCAGCACTGTGCAGGGAGGCATGCCCCATCCACCATTGGTTATCCGCCCAGTTATTTGGCTCAAATCCGTCATTAATGAATCTGAAGAGTGTGAATTGCAGCCCGTATTCGTCCGGTCCGGAGCCGGCCTCAGGTTTTGCGTCCTCCAGTATGAATGTGAGATACCACCATTCGAGGCGAAATGCCGGGTGACTGCCATGCTCATCAGGCAGAACGACAGGCCTGTCAGCGCTGACTGTTGCACTTTGAGGAAGTTTCCGGCTTTCAGGCATATTCAGACCGCTGAAAATGCCACCGGCGTTCGCTGTGTTACCGTCCTCCTCAGCACCTGAATCACCGGAACGGGTTATCATCTGAAACGCTGGCAGGGTGACCAGAAACAACGCAAAACTGATTATCAGCACAAGTGCAGCCTGCTTTCTCACAGCCCTTCCTCCTGCCTGAGATCCACTTTTGCGTTCATTTTTCCCAGAGGCAATAACAGAATAATAAACACTACAGCCATGCTAAGCATAAGACCGGACAGCAAAACGTCCACCGACACATTCAGCGGATAAACCCAGTAGAACGCGTAACGGTTTACCTGAAAAATAAATACATGAGCCAGTACAATACCAGCCGGCAATGCCATTAACCCGGCCAGCAAGCACAGCAACATATATTGGAATATCAGTACCAGTCGTAATCGCCACTGACCAACCCCCATGGCCCTCAGCACATTCAGTTCAGGACGGAGATCAAGAGTGAGCACACTGACAGAAATGGCAAAAGCGAGACCGGCCACCAGCAGGGTTGCCACGTTCAGCGCATCGGTAACGACAAAAGTACGGTCGAAAGTGGCCATAGAACGGGTGATCAGTTCACCGGTAAAATACAGTGTTCCGGCACTGGCCAGTACGCTCAAATCCGGTTTCTGCCCGGAAATGGCATGAGGTTCATAATAAATCGCCGAAAGTCCGGCATACCCAGACGGCGGTGAAAATGCCGGCAAAGGCAATAAAAGCTGCGCTTGAGGATTGCCATAATCCGGATAAATTCCGGCAATCAAAAAGGCGTCACCGGATGTTTTGTCATAGAGGCTGACCAGGGTGCCATCATCAGTTTGAATGTCGCTTAATACCACACTGTCGCCGGGCTTGATATTTAGCCGGAATGCCAGTTGCTGATTAACAAAAATCCCTTCCCGGGATACAAACTGTGACCACGCCTGCTCAGCGGATGAATATAATGCAAGGCTTTTACGGGCAATGTCGTCAACCGGAAAACTCTTCACTGAAACCGCCAGGCGTCTTTCAGTTGAAGGTACATTAAGACCAATAATGCCCCGCCCTTCATAGACTGAACGGGTTTGAACCTCATCGTCAATCAATTCCGGAGGTGACGGAGCGTCTGAATAAAAGTATGCCGGTGCGGACAACCGCTGCATCAGCCAGTCTTCAGTGGCCTGCCTGAAACTGTCTGTCATCACATTCATGCCGGTATTCGCGGTGAGAGCGATAAAAAATGCACAAACTGCCAGTTTACTCTTTGCAGAAAGGCGGTGCGTGCCCGCTGCCACATAAGACATTACCGGCATTGAAGACGGCACCAGCCTGCAAACCATTGCGGTGAGTGCCGGCAACCACAGGATTATCAGCATACAGCCACTTAATAACACTGCGCCAGTGCTCACCAGCGCGGTCAGCGTACTGTCTGCATTAAAAACAAAACCTGCCGCAATGCCAGTGACTATTACTGTAGTAAACAGGCGCCCGGCAACAGACAGTGTTGACTGACCCTCACTGAAACGACGCAGAGACAGTGCACCGGATAGCTGTTTAACCGGAATAGCAAAAAAAATCGCCAGCGCAATCACGCTGATAAGCCAGGCCAGCAACACCATCTGCACAATAAAAGGTGAAGGTGAAATAAATACCCCGTCGAACAGGCCGGCAAACACAGACTGCAACACCGGAGTCAAACCTCTGGTAAGCCCGAGCCCGCAAAACACGCCCGCCGGCGCGGCGATAAAACAATACAGAATAAGTTCTGCAAACAGTGCCGTGAGTATTGTCTGCTTTGCTGTACCCAGTTGCCTCAGCCGTATTATGGTTGCCAGCCTGGCGCGGTACATCAGCATGAGTGCATTTAAAATGATGAACAAGGCCACTACCGCCATGAGCATACCCATGGCCTGCAAGTTCAACCTGAAGCTGGCTGACAACGTGCCAGTTTCTGCCTGAACCGGCGGCGGTATAAAAGTAAGATGAGCAGGTAGTGCAGACTTTAGCTTTGCGATTTGTTGATTATCGGGGTCGCCTGCAACAATCAGTGCAGACAGAGGAGTGTTGTCAGGCGTAATCTCTTTCCGGTAAAAGTTTTGCAGACCAGTTACCAGTATATCCTCCTGCAGCCCCTGCACAGAGACAGGCTGCCGGACAGGCGTCCCATCGCCGTACAGTTCCTGATTGTCACAGGTAAAGCCTGTAATAAACCCCGGTGCAGCATAGCTGACAATGCCTGATGAATTTCCCCGGTTGCCGGGTTCAAATAATGCAGAACCACCGGAAGCACTGTTGAATGTGCGGGACTGAACAGTCGTGTCAGGTAGCGACATCAGGGCCGTTTCATCAATACCGGTCAGAGTGACAGTTTTTGCGTTTTTACCTTGCTTTCTGTCATTCCCGGTATCACCGCAGGAAAGTGTAATATCCCGCTCACTGATACCAATCAGACCGGTAAACCCCTGCTTTCTTAACCGGACATAGTCTTGTTTGGTTAACGGCTCAACGTCAGAGCGCGGCGACACCGTACCGGCAGCAAAAAAGCCGCGACTACCGGAAGCCAGCTCCCCCTGCCTTGCGCCTTCATTAATTAACCAGACGGCAGAGAGCCCGCCGGTGGCGACAAGTAATGCCATGAGAATAAGCAACGGCTGCCATGGCCGGGTCAGTGCCATTCTCAGAAAAACGTGAAGCACCGGAAACAAACCGTGCATCCCTCAGTCTTCCAGCTTTCCGTGACGTAACCAGCATTGCCTCTGCGCGAGAGCGGCCACTTCATTACTGTGTGTTACCACAACCAGCGTAGTATTCAGCTCACGGCACAATGCATATAAAGCAGAAGATACTTTCTCACTGTTGTCTTCATCCAGATTGCCGGTAGGTTCATCTGCCAGAATGAGGGAAGGTTTATGAACCAGAGCACGGGCAATGGCAACCCGTTGCTGCTCACCGCCTGAAAGTAAGGCGGCAGACTGACCGGCCAGCGCGCTGATCCCAAGCCGTTGCATTATGTACTGCTGATAATCAGGCTCCACATTGCCTTTTAACCTGGCGGTAAAGGCAATGTTATCTTCAACAGATAAACAACCCAGCAGATTGAAACTTTGAAAAACCACTCCCAAGTGTTCTCTGCGAAACCGGTCAGCCTGCTTCTCGCCCTTAAAAGGCAGAGTAACGTTGTGAACAGCAATGGAGCCGCTGTCCGGTTCATCAAAACCGGCAATCAGCGAGAGTAATGTAGACTTGCCGGAACCGGATGCGCCGCGGATACTGACAGACTGCCCGGTGTCCATTGATAAATTGAGATCGTCAATAACAGGCTTGTTGCCGTCACTGAACCGCTTACTGAGGTGGCGAATTTTCAACATGACTTTGCACTAACCCAGCATCTGAAAAGGTGTCCGGAAAGGTGAAGCACCGGAAAATCAGCGCCCGCCTTCATTGCTGTTTGCTGCAGCTACATGCGCCTGCGTACCCCACAGCGGCACAGTGGATAAACTATGTTTGAAACTGCCGGAAGTCTCTTTCGTAGAATATGCCAGATACATCAATGTCTGGTTTTCCGCGTCTAGAATGCGCCGGATTTTCATTGACTTAAACAGTATGCTTTTAGACTTGGTAAACAGCACATCGCCGTCTTTTCCCTTGTCGATTTTATCTATCATCTCACGGGTAATCGGGCCGGTCTGACGGCAGGCAATGGAACTGTCTGACGGGTCGGAGAAATCCAGATTGGCTTCAATACTGGAGACATGGCAAGTCACACCGGTGACCACAGGATCAGTAAAGGCGTCCAGCTTTATATCTTTGGTGGTGAAAACACCCAGCGACACATCGCCAACTTCATTTCTGTCACAGCCACTTAATAATAAAACGGCTATAATACTGACTATCACCCGCATACCTGCTCCCCCGGTTAAGTTCATAGTTTTCTGCATCTTAGTACTGTTAATTCAGTATGGCGGATTACACCGGCTATATTAAACCCTTTTCAGTTTGAACCAACCCTCAATTGTGCCGTATCAGAAGCAGCACTCAGGAGAATACCGTGAAACAACCATTACCTATGCAATTATTTGAGCTGTGGACACTGGCACCTCAGGTTATCGCCACCCGGTTAATGCAAATGGCCACCACGTCGTACCCGGCAAAAAAATCCGAAGTGCGTGAAATGAGTGAGATGTGGACAGAAAAGGTACAGGCCGTAGTCAGTGCCTGTCAGGCTGTAACGGCAGAATCCATGCGTTTTCAGACAAAGATTTTTTCCGCAGTTGTCAGTAATGCCATGACCCCTGCACTCATCCCGCAAACCGCAGCACAGGCAATGCTTCGCTAAGGGCCTGCGGCGGGTACGAAAATGACAGAGAAGCTGGTTCAGCCTTTTCACAAAAAAGTGAAGTCAAACGCCCGGCGTCTGCTGTAGCACCGGTCATCCGGTGCTTCAGCGTTGTGCCGCCGGATGTAAATAAAGAACGGTTTAGCCGGCTGCCAGCCAGATCCCCACACCGATCATCAGCGTGCCGGCAATCCGGTTCATCAACCTGACATTTCCGCTCTTCATCAACAGCGACCTCAACGAGCGGCCACCGGATGCATAAATTAGCAGGCAGGTGAATTCGAGCAGGAGAATAATCGCAATCAGGCTGACCAGCTGAGCTGCCAGCGGTGAGCCGGTATCAAGAAACGGTGGTAACAGCGCAACAAAAAATGCCCACCCTTTGGGGTTAGCAATGGCCGTGATAAACCCCTGCATAATTAACGCTTTTTCCGTGGCCTGGGCCGCACTGTCAGTGCTGATGGCCATTTTGCCCCGTGACATCCACATTTGTATGCCGGTATAGGCCAGATAAACCCCGCCGGCATATTTCAGTACGGTGAACACATCCGGATAATTTAATAACAGTGCTGCCACACCGGCGGCAGAAAGTGTTGCCACCAGACCGACGCCGGCCAGTTCTCCCAGCATCATCCACAGTGCCCGCTTAACGCCGATACTCATGCCCAGTGTCATCGCCAGCGTCATACACATACCCGGCGTCACAGAGACAAAGAAAAAGGTGGGAATAAAAACAGACAATAAGCCGGTGTTCATAAAATAATGTCCGCAAAAAAAGAGCATGGGAAATTGCCAGAAACCTTTGCAAAACGCAACGACGAGCCGGCAAAAATGAGGCAAATATACGCTTTGTCATGACCGTTTGCTCCTGCGCCGGTTGCGCCGGCCAGCACAGTTAATTAGACTGACCGGCAACGTATTATCACGATGAACACTATGAGCACTACTCTTTACGGTATCGGTAACTGCGATACCATCAAAAAAGCCAGAAAGTGGCTTGAACAGCAAAATATCCCTTTTACTTTTCACGATTACCGTAAAGACGGTCTGGACGAAGCCTGGCTTAAAGAAACAGAAAGTCATCTGGGCTGGGAAAACCTGCTGAATAAACGGGGCACTACTTTTCGTCAGTTGCCGGAAGAAGACAAAACAGATTTAACCCGTGATAAGGCTCTGAGCCTGTTACTGGCAAATCCGTCGATGATCAAACGCCCGGTGCTCATTCACAACAACAGCTACCATCTTGCTTTTAAACCTGCTCAGTATGAGGAGATTTTTGCCTGATGAGTACTGTTATCGATGTTGCCAAAAATCTGATCAACCGCCGCTCAGTCACACCTGAAGATGCCGGTTGTCAGGATTACATGAAAGCCTGGCTGGACGAGTCAGGTTTCAACCATGAAACCATGGTTTTCGACGATACGACGAATTTATGGTCCCGACGGGGAACTGAAGCTCCTCTTTTGTGCTTTGCCGGTCATACCGACGTTGTCCCAAGCGGGCCGGAATCAGCCTGGCAAACCCCGCCGTTTATCGCCACTGAAAAAGACGGCTATCTACATGGCCGCGGTGCAGCTGATATGAAAGGCAGTCTGGCAGCGATGATGGTCGCTACCCGCAGATTCGTTGCTGACTATCCAAATCACAAAGGCAGCATCGCCTACCTCATTACCAGTGACGAAGAAGGACCATTTATTAACGGCACCACCCGAGTTATCGACACGCTGGAAGCCCGGAACGAGAAAATTACCTGGTGCATCGTGGGCGAACCCTCCTCCACTTCACAGGTGGGAGATGTGGTGAAAAACGGCCGCCGTGGTTCTCTTACCGGTGATATGACAGTGAAAGGTATTCAGGGTCACGTGGCGTATCCGCATCTGGCTAAAAACCCGGTGCACGATGCCGCCCCTGCGCTGGCCAGCCTGAGTCAGGCACACTGGGACAACGGCAATGAATTCTTCCCGCCCACCAGTTTTCAAATCTCCAATATTCACGCAGGAACCGGTGCAGGCAATGTCATTCCCGGCACCTGTGAAGTGTGCTTTAACTTCCGCTTCTCAACAGAAGTCACCGACCGGGAATTAATTGAGCGGGTCACCACCATCCTGGATGGTCACGAACTGGATTACCATATCGACTGGACCTTTAACGGTCAGCCGTTCCTGACAGACTCCGGGGATCTGGTTGAGGCTACACAGGCTGCCATCAGTCACGTAACCGGCAGAGAAACGGAATTATCCACTGCCGGCGGTACCTCTGACGGCCGCTTTATAGCGCCAACCGGCGCACAGGTCGTTGAACTGGGTCCGGTGAATGCCACCATCCATAAAATCGACGAATGCGTATCGATGGCCGATCTGGAAACGCTGACTGATATTTATTACGACATCATGGTCAGGTTGCTGGCATGAGTATGACGGCATGGCTGGGTATTGATAATCCTTTTCTGGTTCCTCTTGATGATAAGTTCTCCATACACCGTGAGGTAAAGGAACCATGGCTTGCTTTGCAGCGGGCCGCACAGGAGGAAGGGCTCGATTGTCAGCTGGTCAGCAGTCACCGTGACTTTACCCGTCAGCTGGCGATCTGGAACAGAAAATGGCGTGGTGAAGCCACCTTGTATGATGCGCAGGGAAAGGCCCTCAATCACAGCGCCCTGTCCGATGATGAAAAAATTGATGCTATCCTGACCTGGTCAGCATTGCCCGGCGGCAGCCGTCATCACTGGGGATCAGATATTGACGTATTTGATAAACACGCAGTGAATGAATGGGGACAACCCTTCGAACTGGTGGACAGTGAATACCGTGAATCCGGTCCCTGCTTCGGACTGGCCTGCTGGATGGATGAAAATTTGCACCGCTTCGGTTTTTCACGCCCTTTTCTGGAAGACAGAGGCGGCGTGGCTGTGGAATTATGGCATCTGACTCACACGTCAACAGCCAGCACATTTGAACAACAACGCCGCGCAGATGCGCTGGCAGACGCCCTGAAACAGGCAGACATGGAAGGCAAAGAAGCAGTGCTCAAACGCATTGATTCACTGTTTGAGCGTTATGTACTGAATAAGGGGATAAGATGAGTACCGGATGGTTAATTCTCATCATTTTACTGGCCGCCGGCTTTATCATCGGCAACATTTTACTGCTTAAGTCGTCGTCAAAGTTCAGAGTACCGAAAGACTTCACGCCGCGAAAATGGGATGACGAAGAAGACAAATAATCGTCTTCTTTTCATTATTACCCGTTAACCCGTACGGCAGTGCCACTGATACTGACCATCAGCATACTGCCTTTTTCACCGATAACTTCATAGTCGATATCGATACCCACAACCGCATTTGCGCCCATGGCACGGGCTTCCTGCTCCAGCTCTGCGAAGGCCATTTTACGTGCTTTGGTGAGCTCGTCTTCATAGGAACCTGACCGCCCGCCGACGATATCGCGGATTGAAGCAAACAAATCTTTAAAAATGTTCGCGCCCATGACCGCCTCGCCGATGACGATACCGTGATATTGCGAAATGGTTTTACCTTCAATACCGGGTGTTGTTGTTAAAATCATCTTTTTTCCTCCGTTGAAAAAGCGTTTTTCAATGCTTCAATGCGTGCTGCCAGTTCACTGTCACCATAAGGTATAGCAGGCTGCCTTCCCCACACAGGCGCAGGCCAGGCGATATCCTCTTCATAACGGCAAATGTGATGAATATGCAGTTGCCTGACCACATTACCCAGTGCAGCAATGTTCAGTTTATAAGGCGCATACAATGAGGATAATACCTTACAACATAAGCGGGACTCCTGCACATACTGCTGCATTTGCCAGTCATCAAGCTCGTGTAACTCTGCCAGACCTTCGACACGGGGAACGAGGATAAGCCAGGGAAACTGACTGTCATTCATAAGCAGCACGCGGCAAAGTGGTAAATCGGTTACCAGCACCGTATCGTTTTGTAAGCGCTCGTCGAGTTTAAACATTAATGTACTCCAGTGAAGCCGGAACGACCGTGAGAATAGCACGCTGCCCGATAGCCACATTGGCGTTGGGGAACACCACCGCTTCGCCGTCCTGTTCAGCAAAATATTCTGCGCCGGTTTCAGATGCCAGCTTATCGCCTTCTGCAAAATCCATGAAATTGGGTGTATCGTCTGCAAAATGCAGTACAAAATCGTCTGCCTGCTTGTTGATCACCTGATTAACCAGGTAAATCACCATATCAGATAAATCGTCATTCAATGATATTTGCTGCTCACACACCAGCGAGATAAGCGCATTTCTCGCCTCTTCAAACCGCGCCATGTCGTTCTGACCAAAGGGCTGCACTTTTCCAAGCTCAACGGTAAACGAATGGGCGCCGTTATTCAGTGACGAGTGATAGCTGTAGGTAGTGGTCGGAGACTCTGAAAGTAAAATCGTTTTTACACCACAGGCCTTCATAAACGACAGTTGTTCACGGCTATAGGGTTTGCCATGGAGGAAAGGATACACTGCGAATTTTTCGTTTTTAGATTCACGGATAGCGGTGTGCAAATCATAGTGCAGTTTCTCAGCGTTATCTCCGGCATCAGCGTAGAATGCCGCCATGGTATCTTCAAGTTGCTTCGCTCTGATACGCTCATCATTCACAAGCCCTTCTCCGGCTGAATGCGCGCCACAAAACAGCCGGTTCATATTTTCTTCGGTGAAGCGTTTCGCAATGGCCATAGCGTCCAGGTTCCCGAATTGGAACAGCACCGCATGGGCAGGAACAAGAGAACCGGTGAACAGGCGTTTTACCATGTCATCACAGATTTCAATGGGGGCGGTTTCATTGCCGTGAACACCGGAGGAAAGCACAATGTATTTACTGTCAGCATTAAGTGTTTGAGGGTAAAAAGCGACAATGCCGGGCGCAACGATGTGAACACGCACACCGTTTTCAAGTTTCAAAGTCTGAGGTTTAACAATATCAGAAGAAAAACGGGAGAGATTGAGAAAATCGCCGTGGGCGAGCAAGCGGGTACGCATGGATATCCTGTCGTTTATGCAATTAATACCGCAGGATTCTATCTATTGTGCAGCTAAAAAGCCAAACATGACCGGTTTATACCAGCATCCTGCGTAAAGGAGAGTCACCAATCATAATATCCTGGTGGGCAAGACTGATAAATTCATTAAGCGGTACAGCTCGGGAAAACAGATATCCCTGGCCTGTCAGAATGCCTATTTCTCTTAAGGTATGCAGCTGTTCCGTTGTTTCCACCCCTTCTGCAATCACCTGGCAATTTTTTGCTTTGCCGATAATTTTAGCCGCTTCAATAATGGCACGGTTCACCGGGTTATCCCCCAGTTCCATCACAAAAGACTTATCAATTTTGAGAGCATCAATGTTCAGTTCCCGGATAAACGCCAGGTTGGAATAGCCTTTTCCGAAATCATCCACCGCAATGCCAATACCCAGCGCACCCAGCTCATGCAGTTGCTTTTTCACCATCAATGAGTTCGACAGGGCAACGTCTTCTGTCAATTCCAGTTCAAAACGGCTGAGATCCAGTGTGTATTTATCTCTGAGACGGACCAGCGCGGGAATGAGTTTACTGTCGTACAGCTGTGTCGGCGAAATGTTCACCGACAATGAAACATTCAGGCCCTGCGCATCCAGTTTCACCATGTTCTGAAATGCCTGCTCGAAGGTCCAGTAAGCCAGTTCATTCATCATGTTGTAGGATTCTGCGGCTTCAATCAGCGGGCCCGGAAACAACACACCATCCAGCGGATGATTCCAGCGTAACAGACATTCTGCACCGGTAATTTGCAGCGTATTCAGATCGACCTGAGGCTGGAAATACAACTCCAGCTCATTTTGTTGCAGTGCCCGCTTGAGATCGGCTTTCAGTGCAAGACTGCGTCCTGTCTCCGCCTTTTCATCCATGGACATAACATGGAAGTTTTCATACTTATTTTCTTTCGCCTGCTTGAGGGCAGCCTCTGCACGGGAAACAAACGCAGTAATATCGAACTTCTCCTGCTTACCACTGACCGCCCCGACATTAAAATCAGCAATAAAAGCATGATTGCCGTGATGCATAGGGGTTTTGAAGTGTTCGACGATATGCTCAAACGTAGCACGTAGTTCTTTCTGTTTGATTTTGTCAGGAAAAACGATACCGAAAACATCACCGCTGATGCGGCCGAAACCCAAGGGTTCATCAAAGAGCAAAATGATCCGGTTCGCGATTTCCAGCAAAAACTGGTCTGCGACATTGATACCAAGACTGGTGGTCACGTCGGAAAAACGCACCACATCGATAAGCATCAGGGAGACATGCTTATGTTTTTCCGCACATTGCTCTATGGTATCGATAAAGGCATAGCGGTTTGGAATTGTCGCCAAACTTTGATGTAGACGGCTCATATAAGGAGGCAATCCGGTCACTGAAATTTTCTTTTATTATTATTTATCTATAAAAACATGCGGGAGCCAGTCCCGCAACCATTCTTTTGTATTGACGCATATATAAGAAAGTACATGAACATTTAATCAGACAAATGGTGTGTTTACCAAGTTAGATAGACGTAAATGCTTAAATTTTAGTATAAAACACTTCTTCCACTGTATTTGACTTATTTTACTCTTTGGCTGAGTTTACTTATTCAAACAATCGGGGGTTGTCCCAAAGCAGCAAGTTTTTGCTTCCTGCCCGCTAGCAGGCTGCCAATCGCATTGACGACGAGCGCAAGAAATATAATTGCCATACCTGTTAAAGCCATTGTATTTAACGACTCATTGAGCCACCAGGCACTGAGAATAGCTACCCAAACCGGTTCGAGGGTCATCACTATCGCTCCCTGCCCTTCCGGAGACATGCTCTGTGCTTTCAATAAAAAGAAAAAACGCAGGCAGGTAGCAAGCACAATGCTTAACACCAGCCATTGCCACACTTCTGTGACGGATTGTGTCGCACTCTGCTCGGTGACCAGATAGGCGATAAAGCAAGTTGTGCCGGCTAAAATAAGTTGAAAGCACGTTTGTGTGACGGGTGGTATATCTGAGCAATATTTGCCATTAACGTTAAAATACAGTGCATAAAGTACAGCTGAAACCAGAAACAAAATATCAGAAGGCACGAGTACAAAGCCGTTTCTCAACGCAAGAAAGCTCAGCCCCGGCACCGCAATTGCTACAGAAATCCATATGTGCCTTCTGGCACGGTAACCAAAAAATAATCCCGTCACCGGTATGAGAAGAAAACTCAGGCTAAGCAAAAATGCGCCTGCCCCCCAATCCTTCAGACAATAACAGACCCGCTCCCCAAACTGCGGTTTGCACGCCCAGCAAACATCCTGTCATCAGTGCCCGCCTGCGCTTCCGCACGGAGGTACTCAACACTTGACGGGGCTTCAATCCTCCGACCATCAGACCCGAAATGACAAATCGTATAGCCAGGAAAAACATGGGTGTCATGGCAGAAATAACAAATTTTGAAAATAACCAGCCGGAGGCTGCTAATAGCGTGACGACAACAAGAAGTGTATGAGCATAAAGCTCTGTGTTAACCGGTTTATTTTGCAATTGACGAAAGTCCTTTATTAACCAGCCTGCCAGACTGGTGTTTGCATTCGATAAAAATGAAGGGGAAATAATGGAATGGTTAGTTTACCGCACCGGGCGCGGCTAGTGCACAATCTATAAACGCAGAAATGGCGCTGGATGGATTGTCTTTTCTGTACACCAGATAGGTTGGTGCAAAGGCAATATCTTCATCTACCGTTTTCAATGTTAGCCCTTCAGTTTGATGCAGTGCCAGTACCGAACGGGGCACCATGGCAAGTCCCATTCCGGCGATAACACAGCCAATCATGGTGAAGTGACTGGGGATTTCTGTGACTCTTTCGCAAATGTGATTATGTCTGGCGAGCCATTTTTCCAACCGGTGGCGATACGAGCAGCCACGGCTGTAGCCAACCATGGTCAAGATCTCCGGCAATGCAGAGTTGCTTTCCCACTCACGGGGCAAGATGAGCACCAACTCTTCTTCAAAGCACTTCACCCGTTCCAGCCTTGGATCGTCAGGCGGATCCGATGCCATCACCAGGTCAAGTTCACCGCTGAGTACTTTCTCCACCAGCGGCATCGATGCATTGGCTGTCAACTCAAGTTGTACCGCATCATACTGACGATGAAAACGTGCAAGAATACCGGGTAAACGGGAAGCGGCACTGCTTTCCATTGAACCGAGCCGCAATAAACCGCCCGGCTCTGCAAGGGTTAATTCAGCGATGGCCTGTTTCTGAAGTTGTAATATCTTGCCGGTGTAATCCAACAATCTGAGACCAGCAGAAGTTACTGTTAAACGGTTCCCTTCCCGCAGAAACAAATCTACATTCAGCTCCCCTTCCAGTTTCTTTAACCTTGCCGTGACGTTGGACGGTACCCGGTGAAGAGATTCTGCCGCCCGGCTGACGCCCTTGTGCTCCACAACAGCCTTAAACACCACCAGATCTGAAATGTCCATCAGCAAACCTTGTCATTCAATTAATATGAAAGAAATCTTCTCATTTATTCATTATTAATGAAACAAGTAATCCCTTATACTTTTGCACAAGGGTTGAGGCAATGATTGCCTGATACCGGAAAATTGCTCCACGGAGAACTACCATGACAGCGCAAAACAGCGCCAGCCAGAACACACTGAAAGGGTTAGGTTATGCCCTTGCTGCCGTCCTGATATGGACAGGATTCATACTCATCAGTAAAGCAGGAGCCGTATCATCTATGGCAGTGCCGGATATGCTGATGGTGCGCTTCGGTACAGCTTGCCTGCTGTTCTCTCCGTTCATTTACAAGCACCGCAAGGTAATATTCCAGTGGCGTATGTTTGTGCTCGGCGCGATTGGCGGCGTCGCATACGGCGTATCGGTGTTCACCGGTTTCTCCCTGGCACCGGCCACCCACGCCGCATTACTGCTACCCGGGTTAATGCCTGTCATGATTGCAGTACTTGCCTATTTCATCGCAAATGAGAGACATCGTCTATCATCACAAATCGGTATTGCACTAAGCAGTACCGGAATTATTGCTTTGCTGACTGAAACGTTGCTCGCAGACAGTCACTACTTGTCCGGCGATATGAGTTTTGTCATTGCCTGCTTGTTCTGGGGAATTTTTACGGTATTGCTGAGACGGTGGCAGTTTGCGCCGTGGCACGCCACGCTGGGTATCATTGCGACCACGACAATACTGTTCGTGCCGGTATACATTCTGTTTCTGCCACATAATATTGCGCAGCAAAGTTTTGAAATGCTGGGCCTGCAGGCTTTTTATCAGGGTGTCATGGCTACAACCGTTCAAATGGTTTTGTATGCCCGCGCCGTGCATATTCTCGGCGCAACCAAAATGGGTGGCTTAATGGCACTGGTACCGGTATTTGCCAGTACGCTGGCTGTGCCCATGTTCAATGAACAATGGACAACTGGCCTGTCTGTTGCCCTGGTGATGATATTAGCCGGCACACTGGTAAGTAACCTGCCCGCATCATTTTTCACCAGAAAGCGTAAGGCCGCAGCCGCCTGCTGAGCAGGCCAGACCGTTAAAACAAAAAAGCCCGGCATCTTTTCAGATCCCGGGCTTTCGTTGTTCGTACTATAAATTTACTTTACAGAACAGGATGAAAGCTTCCAGATACGCTCAACATAATCATTAATTGAACGGTCTGAAGTGAATTTCCCCATCTTCGCTGTATTGATAATGGCCATTTTCGCCCAGCGCTCTTTGTCACGGTACGCCTCATCCACCAGGATCTGCGCGTCGGAGTAAGCACGGAAATCAGCCAGTACCATGTACGGGTCGCCGTGATCCAGCAAGCTTTGTTTGATGGACACTAAGGCACCCGGCTTGCCCGGAGTAAAGTAATCAGTCTCCAGCCAGTCCAGTACCGCTTTGATTTCAGGATCACGGTAATAATAATCCAGCGGCTTATAGCCTTTTTCTTTCAGCTCATGCACTTCATCAACGGTGAGACCAAAAATGAATATATTATCGTCACCCACTTCTTCGGCGATCTCGATATTGGCGCCGTCCAGCGTACCAATAGTCAGAGCACCGTTCAGAGCCAGCTTCATATTACCGGTACCGGATGCTTCTTTACCTGCAGTACTGATTTGCTCTGATAAGTCAGAAGCCGGAATCATTTTCTCAGCTAAAGATACGCGGTAATTCGGCAGGAATACCACTTTGAGCTTGCCGTTTACCCGCGGGTCGTTGTTGATCTTATCAGCCACTTTGTTGATAGCGTAGATGATGTCTTTCGCCAGTTTGTAACCGGGCGCTGCTTTCGCACCGAAAATAAATACACGCGGGTGCATGTCGTAATCCGGATTTTCCAGCAAACGACGGTACAGCGCCATGATATGAAGCAGATTCAGATGCTGACGCTTGTACTCGTGCAGACGTTTAATTTGCACGTCGAAGATAGCATTCACATCCACATCGATGTCCAGCGATTGCTTGATTTCCTGTGCCAGCAGCTTCTTATTTTCCAGCTTCACTTTCATGAACTGTTTCTGGAATGTTTTGTTGTCAGCATACTTAGACAAACCATCCAGCTTTTTCAGATCCAGCGGCCAGTCTTCACCGATTTTTTTATCGATAAGGTTAGATAACGCAGGGTTGCAGGCTTTCAACCAGCGACGTGGTGTAATACCGTTGGTCACGTTAGTCAGTTTACCCGGCCACAGCGCATCAAACTCAGGGAACAGGTTCTTTTTCACCAGCTTAGAGTGAATTTCAGCTACACCGTTAACGGCGAACGAGGCAATAACAGACAAATTACCCATGCGAACCATCTTCTCATTACCTTCTTCGATAATGGACAATTTCGCTTTTTTCGCATTGTCACCCGGCCACTTCTTGTCAACCTCAGCCATAAAGCGATGGTTGATTTCGTAAATGATTTCAAGGTGACGGGGCAGGATCTTCTCGATCATGCGTGCAGGCCATTTTTCCAGCGCTTCCGGCAACAGAGTGTGGTTTGTATAAGCAAACACTTTAGTACAAATGCCCCAGGCGGTATCCCAGTCAAGCTCTGCACGGTCAACTAAGATACGCATTAATTCAGGGATCGCGATAGCCGGATGGGTATCGTTAAGCTGAATAACGACCTGATCAACAAAACGGCTCCAGTCATCACCGTGGGCACGCTTGTAACGGCGGATGATGTCTTTTAGCGAGCATGAGCAGAAGAAATACTGCTGGATAAGACGCAGTTCTTTACCCGCTTCTGTTTCATCGTTGGGGTAAAGCACTTTCGAAATGGTTTCTGCCTGTACGTTCTCACGTTGGGCATCCACATAACCACCGGCATTAAATACGTCCCAGTTGAAGTAATGAGATGATTCACTCTTCCACAGACGCAGTACGTTAACGGTATTACCGCCGTAGCCCACAACCGGGATATCCCACGGTACACCTTTTACAATTGAACCCGGGTGCCATTCTTTTTGAATGCGGCCATTGTCACCGTACTTAGTTTCAACATAGCCATATAAAGACACTTGCTGAATCGATTCAGGACGACATATTTCCCATGGGTTGCCGAAGTCACGCCAACTGTCCGGACGCTCAATCTGTGCGCCGTTTTGAATCTCCTGACGGAACAGGCCGTGCTCGTAATGAATACCGTAACCGATTGCCGGTAATTCCATGGTCGCAAGAGAGTCGATAAAGCAAGCAGCGAGACGGCCCAGGCCACCATTACCCAGTGCCATGTCAGGCTCTTCTTCCATCACATCGGCAAGTTCTACGCCTAACTCTTTCAGCGCTTCATTGGCAACATCATACAAACCAAAATTCTGCAGATTGTTGGAGAGTAAACGGCCCATCAGGAATTCTGCAGAGAAATAATGAACAGCACGTGTATCGTTTAAGTAATGGGTTTTCTGGGTTTTACGTAAACCCTCAAGCACCTGTTCCTGCATAGCAGCACAAGTCGCCTTCCACCAGGCGTGATTGTTCGCTTTGTTTTCATCTGTTCCCAGCGTGCAATGCAGGTGACGGATAACAGCTGATTTAAATTCGTTTTTACTACCGGCGCTGACGGCCACAGGGGCAACCGTTTTCGCTTTAGTGGTTTTCGCGTTCATATCAGTTCTCACTTTACTATGGCGATGTAAACTGGCTACAAATTAGCCTTACACTGTAATTAAATTACACAATAAAATATCGATATGGCAGCAATATAGCAGCGTTAAAAACGATTTTTTGTAAAATGTTTGTTAATTTTCAAAAAAAATGGGCTGCATTTAAAAATACACCCCATTCTTTAACAATAAATTCACACTTTAAACATCAAATTTAAACATTCGCGTTTATTTAATAATTTTTGCTACCAGTTCTTCCGCTTCTTTGATGAGAGATTGTAAGTGACTTTCACCATTAAAACTCTCTGCGTAAATTTTATAAATTTGTTCAGTACCGGAAGGTCGTGCGGCAAACCATCCGTTTTCAGTGGATACCTTCACTCCCCCGATGGCAGCATTATTGCCGGGAGCATGAGTTTGCACTGAAGTAATTGACTCACCGGCGAGGGAGTCGCTGGTCACCACAGACGCATCCATGGCGGACAGTTTCGCTTTCTCTTCCAGGCTTGCAGTAACGTCGACCCGCTGATACACAGGCGAACCGAATTTCTCAGTCAGAGCTTCATAATGCTCACCGGGATCTTTACCGGTGACAGCAAGTATTTCTGCTGCCAGCAGACACATAATAAAACCGTCTTTATCCGTGGCCCAGGTTTGACCGTTGCGCTGCAGGAAAATACCGCCGGCACTTTCCTCGCCTGCGAAGGCGATTTCACCGTCGGATAATCCACCAACAAACCACTTAAAGCCCACCGGCATTTCTGCCAGTTCACGACCCAGGTTCGCGGTGACTCTGTCAATCATTGAGCTGGATACCAGAGTTTTACCTACTTTCAGGCTTTCCGGCCAGTCAGGGCGGTGGCTGTACAGATAATTGATAGCTACGGCCAGATAGTGATTAGGGTTCATAAGGCCTGCAGCAGGACAAACAATACCGTGTCTGTCGAAGTCAGGATCGTTACCCCAGGCGAGGTCAAATTTGTCTTTCAGATCGATAAGACCGGCCATTGCATAGGCAGAAGAACAGTCCATTCTCAGCTTGCCATCTTTGTCACGACGCATGAAGCCAAACTGAGGATCAACCTTGTCGTTCACAACTGTGATATCAAGGCCATATTTTTCGCTGATACGCTCCCAGTAACCGACTCCCGCTCCGCCTAAGGGATCGGTACCGAGTTTGAGCCCGGCTTTTGCAATCGCTTCCATATCCACAACTTCAGCGAGATCGTCTATGTAAGCTTCCATGAAATCCGCTTCCACAAACTTCCCTTCCGCCCGTGCCTGTTGCACGTTCATTCGCTTCACGTCTTTATTGCCCGCAGCGATAAGTGCATTCGCACGTTTTTGAATGACAGAGGTCACATCGCCATCAGCGGGTCCGCCATGGGGCGGGTTGTATTTGAAGCCACCGTCAGAAGGCGGATTGTGAGAAGGCGTAATGACAATACCATCAGCTAAGTTCGCAGAACGTCCACGGTTATAACGAATAATGGTGCGGGAAATAACCGGCGTGGGCGTGTAGCCCCGGCTGGCGTTGTCCGCCTGTTGGATCACTACATCAACACCGTTGGCACTTAACACTTCAATCGCAGTGATCATTGCCGGTTCTGACAATGCATGGGTATCTTTACCAATATACAGCGGTCCGTCGATGCCTTCTGACTGACGGTACTCTGCTAACGCCTGGCAAATTGCGGCAATGTGCGTGTCTGTGAACGTTGTATTTGCTGCTGTGCCCCTGTGACCTGATGTACCAAAACTGACAGCTTCTGCCGGCGAGTCAGCATCAGGGACATAGGTAAAATATTGGGTGATAAGTTCTGCAACATTAATCAGTTGCTCCGGAGCTGCGGGTTCTCCTGCCTGCGGATGTAATGCCATTTTTCGTCCTTTATTAAAGTGAGCGTCTTGCTAACCAGGGGTATTAAGCAAATTTAGCGATAACCGTTTGCGTGGCTTCGTCGCTGTATCCCAGTGTTTTCATTACCTGTTCCAACATCGCTACTTTCTTAGCAGTGTTGTTATTTGTTACTACCCAATAGGGTGAGTCAGGAATAGATTTAGGGTTAGTACTGCTTCCCGTACTCAGCAACGCATCTTTGCTGGTTGCGAAGTAAATACGATTTTTACCCTTAATTTGTTCAACATTTGCAAAGGCATCGCTGTGCAAATCATGAAGTTCAGACAGAATAAACAGAAACAGATCAACCCGTTTGGTGTACTGCGCCAGTGCAGCACTGGTGAGTCTGGCTTCAATATCTCCGCTGCCGTGCTCTACAGCAAGGGGAGCAGAAACTGTTGTTGACTGTGACGGTGTTTTCGTTTGACGGGCTTTAACAGGAGCCGCTTTTTTCACCGCGGGAGCCGCCTTTACAGGTGCTGCTTTTACTTCGTTACTTTCAGCATCACCCAGCAGTAAACGACGCAGAATGTCCGACGCATTTTCGCCGATGTGTTTTGTCTGACTTGCTATAAACGTATACAGCTCATCATCAATTTCAATGATTTTCATATGGTACTTCCTTAATAAACCGGTCCATTATAGACAACAAGGATATTGATAACAGCACTAAATCAGGTTCACTCAGGTAATTTATATCCCCCGGCGCAGACACCGTGTCTATACTCAGGTATCAACAGGATAACAGCAATTCCCTTCAGAATTGCTAGCATGTATAAATAAGGACAAACCGGTTGCGGGAAAACCCCATGCGAACAGAATTTCAGACGATCACAGACGCACTGTCAGGGCATATTATTGGCAAGCCTCAACAGCTGAAGCTGGCTGTAACCTGCCTGCTGGCAAAAGGTCACTTATTGATTGAAGACTTACCGGGCATGGGCAAAACCACTTTGTCTCATGCGCTGGCAAATGTATTCGGCTTGTCTTATTCCCGTATTCAGTTCACGTCAGACTTACTGCCCGCAGATATGCTGGGGGTGAACGTGTTCGATCAGCAGCAGCACGAATTCAGGTTTCACCCCGGTCCGGTATTCAACGAACTGATCCTGGCAGATGAAATTAACCGCGCGTCACCGAAAACACAAAGTGCGCTGCTTGAAGCCATGGAAGAAAACCAGGTCAGCGTCGACGGCACCACTTATCCGCTGCCCTCCCCCTTTTTTGTTATTGCCACTCAAAACCCGGGCTATCAGAGCGGAACGTATCCCTTGCCGGAGTCACAGCTGGACCGTTTCCTCATGCGTATATCTCTGGGATACCCTTCAAGAGAAGCGGAAAAAGCCATGTTGCAGCAGCAAGGTGGCAGAGAACAAGGTCCGCTGGCGGAAAAAATTGATCCCCGCTCACTGCTCCGCTATCAGCAGCAGGTCAACGATGTGCATTGCAGTGAAGCCGTACTGGAATACGTGCTTAACCTGGTAAATCAGAGCCGGGAACAAAGTGGTTATCCGCAACCCCTCTCCCCCAGGGCAAGCCGTGCCCTGTTAAACGCAGCAAAAGCCTGGGCATTCATTCACGACCGCGACTACATCGTCCCTGAAGATGTTCAGGCTATTTTTGCCGCTGTGGCGGAACACAGATTACGGGGTACTCATCACGAATCCATCGAAGAAAATACACTGAGTAAGCGGTTGCTGAACAGTGTGGACCCGCTGGCAGCCTGAAAAGCGGATGATGAGGAAAACTTTCGGAGCATGGTCGTTAAAATGGCTGGCTAAGAGAATGCCGCCGGACACTGTTCATCAGTTACATCATGGTAATATCTTCATCTTCCCGGGTACCTTCGGCTGGTTTTACTTGATGATGACCGCCTGTCTGTTTCTGCTTGCGGTTAACTATCAGAATAATCTTCTGCTTTTTCTTTGTCAGTTTCTGTTAAGCCTTTTCCTTATCACTTTGTTCACTGCCTACAAAAATATCTCAGGGATACGATTGTCAGCAAGGGAGCTAAAGCCGGTGTTCGCCGGCGAAAATGGATTTATGACAGTAGACTTTAACGCCGCTGAAGGGAAATCTCTGCGGGGACTGATGGAAATAAGATGGTACGGTGATATTGACCGCAGCACGTTGGATCTCGAACAGGAAAAAAAATCTCATCTTCTGGCAATACAGGCAGATAAACGGGGCATCATGAGATTGCCCAGAGTGACCGTCACCTCCTCTTTTCCCCTCGGACTGGTGAAATGCTGGACCCATCCTGATTTTAATCAGACGCTGTTAGTCTATCCGCAGAAAAAGCCCGAGCACGCCGATCTGTCTCAATGGTATGCCCGCAGCGGTACCGGCAAGCAGGTGCAAAATGGCACCGATGACTTCTTTGCACTGCAGCCCTGGCAGAGCGGAGAGCCGTTAAACCGCGTTGCATGGAAACGGGTCGCCAAAGGCGGTGACCGTGTAAATAAGATTTTCACCGATCAACAGCCGGTCAGCGGCTATCTGGATATCCATCAGTTACGCACGGATACAGAGACGGCGCTGTCGGTGCTGAGCTGGCAGGTCACTCAGCTGTCAGCAACCGGCACACAATTTGGCCTGAAACTGGATAATCTGGTTATTCAGCCGGGCTGCGGACAACAGCACAAACAGGCCTGTTTAAAAGCTCTGGCCCTTTTCCGTCAGGACACACCGTCATGATGCCTGTAAGCCTGCCGATTGCGGGGAACCGTGAAAGTATGCTGACTTCCGTTTTCTTTGTGGTGCTGGCAGCCTCCCTGTTCAGCGATATTCATTTGTGGGTACTACTGCTTTGTTTATGTGCCGGCATTGTCAGAGGATTTTTGTTTCTCGGCTGGTACAACCATATGCCCGGAAAGCGTATGGTCAACTTACTTGCCCTGCTGGCGGGAACAGCACTGATCACCACCAGTGACGGTATGGATTTCCTGCATATTATGGTTAACCTGCTGCTGCTGGCCTGTGCGCTAAAATTAATGTTGTTAAGTAAGCGACGGGATTTCTATCAACTTTTTATCTGCGCCATATTCCTGCTGGCCTGCGGTTTCATTTTCTATCAGTCGCTGGCCCGTACCTTATTTTACGGCATCCTGTTTCTGTTCTTACTGTATATTCTGTTGTCTGCTCACACACCGTCGTCAACCAGACAATTCAGACAAAAGAAAACCTTTATTCTGTTCTTTCAGGCGTTGCCTCTTGCTGTTATTTTGTTTGTGTTTATGCCCCGGCTTCCCCCTTTATGGAAAATGCCGGAAGGCAAATCCACAGAAACCGGGCTGGCAGAAACCATTACGCCGGGTGACATTGCCAATCTCGCACAGTCTGAAAAGCTGGCATTCAGTGCCACATTCTCAACGCCTGTTCCGGTCAGAGAACAGCTTTACTGGCGTGCACTGACGCTGGAACATTTTGACGGAAAATCGTGGTCAGTCAGTGAAACAAGGCAATACGCAGAAACCCAATTGCGGTATATGAATAAGCCGTTCCGGCCGGCCCTCAGCGGTGAGCCTGTCCGCTATGAAGTCATTGCCGAACCCACCAAAAAATCCTGGTTATTTGCATTAGACACAGCTGTACCGGACAGTGCAGCCAGTCAACGGGAATTGTGGCAGGGCTGGCAATACCAGCTAACATCAAGACAGCCACTGTTCAGCCGCTATGCTTATTATGTTGCCTCCTACCCTGACTCCCCGCGAAGTCAGGGGAATGCGGCGCTGGACAATACGCTGAACCTGCAAGTGCCGGAAAGAGGTAATGAGAAAACCAGGGAATGGGTACACGGGCTCAGAGAGATGCATCCTGATAACCGTGCATTTGTTTCAGCACTGATGCGTTATTTTAATGACAAGCCTTTCAGTTACACGCTAACACCACCGCCCATGCTTAATGATCCGGTAGACAGTTTCCTGTTTGACCATCAACAGGGGTTTTGTGCTCATTATGCGAGTGCGATGACGTTTGCACTGCGGCTTGCCGGTATACCCGCCCGCATTGTGACAGGTTATCAGGGTGGCACACCTATCAATGATGAAACCGTCAATGTGTATCAGTACGACGCTCACGCCTGGGTAGAAGCAAAAACCGACGGGGTGAGCTGGCAAAGCTACGATCCGACAACCATGGTTGCGCCTTCACGAATTTTCGACGGTTTTGAGCAGGCAGCAAGATTCTCGACAGAAATTCAGGGCGATCACCCGCTAAACGGTATCAGCCAGCTAGCGTTCTTCGATGCATTGCGCAACATGAGTGCACAAATGGATTTTCTCTGGAGCCGCTGGTTTTTAGGCTATAACAACGATAAACAAACGGACATTCTAGACCGTATTTTAAATGGTATAACGCCGTTAAAGCTCAGCTTATTTGCCGCCGGCCTGCTCTTGTTCACAGGTGCGCTGCTGGTTATTTATTTTGTACCGGGATGGCAACGAAGTCACATTGCCAGAGAAAAGAAGTACTATCTTGGCGCGGTTGAGAAACTGGAACAAAAATTTAATCTGCGAAGGGAGAACCGCAGTCCGGGACAATTCTATGAATACTGTAAGCATAAAGTGCCGGAGGCTATAGCAAACGATCTCGCCAGTCTGACCAGATTGTTTGAACAATATCAATATCATCCTCATCAGGCTCCTCCGGCAACGGCGATTCGTGAAGCCGCGAAACAACTCTGCCGGCGGGTGCGAAATACTGCCCGTCATTAAAGCTGACCACATCCATGCCATAATACCGCTGAAAACGACAGCTTTCCGCCAGAGTTTGCCGCGGGTAATAAGGTACATAGGTGACAGTAGCGTGGCTGCAATACTCATGGATCCCTTCAGCCAGTTCTGATGACTGCCCTGCAAGCAACCATAACTCAGCAATTTTACAGGGGCCGGCATAAAATATAATGCAACGTGCTGTGATGATGACTTTGGTTACCCGGCTGACAGGTACAACGACTGCCGCTTCCAGCCTGAGCAGTGAGGCGACGGTAGGATAAATGGCGATGGTATCTTTACCGCCCTGCTTCCCTTTGCGAAGCATAGACTTGTACCAGGCGTTTCTGAACCATAACCAGTAGACGATAAAGCCGAGGGGGATCACTGTCGCTAGTGTGTGAACAATCCATTGCATAACTCTCTCCTTTAAGCCACTTAAATGTATCAGCTGCCGGAGTCGTCGCAAGTACAGGTTTAGTACAGTTTTACCAGCCATAAAAAAACCCGCCGGATGGCGGGTTTTTTAAAGCTTTCAAGAAGAATTACTTAGCGTTTTTACGCGCTTTCGCTTCTTCCATTACTTTTTCAGCTACGTTCTGAGGACATGCTGAGTAGTGGCTGAACTCCATAGAGAACTGGCCACGACCAGATGTAATAGTACGCAGGTGACCGATGTAACCGAACATTTCAGACAGAGGTACATCTGCCTTAATGCGTACACCAGTCGCACCAGCTTCCTGGTCTTTGATCATACCACGACGACGGTTAAGGTCACCGATTACGTCACCTACATTGTCTTCAGGGCTGAATACGTCAACTTTCATCACTGGCTCAAGCAGTTGAGGACCGGCTTTAGGCATAGACTGACGGAATGCACCTTTCGCTGCAATTTCGAACGCGATAGCTGATGAGTCAACTGCGTGGAAACCACCGTCGTACAGTTCAACTTCAACATCCAGTACCGGATAACCAGCCAGAGGACCTTCGTCCATCATACCTTTAAAGCCCTTCTCGATAGCCGGGAAGAATTCTTTAGGTACGTTACCACCAACAACGGTAGATTTGAACGTAAAGCCAGAGTTTTGCTCGCCTGGCTTGATACGGTAATCGATCTTACCGAACTGACCAGAACCACCAGACTGTTTCTTGTGCGTGTAGCTGTCTTCTACCGGAGTAGTGATAGTTTCACGGTAAGCAACCTGCGGCTGACCAACTTCCAGCTCAACGCCGTAAGTACGCTTCAGGATGTCTACTTTGATGTCTAAGTGAAGCTCACCCATACCTTTCAGGATGGTTTCGCCAGAATCTTCATCAGTTTCAACCTGGAATGAAGGATCTTCTGCAACCAGTTTACCGATAGCGATAGACATCTTCTCGTTAGCGCCTTTATCCTTAGGCTTAACAGCGATAGAGATTACAGGCTCAGGGAAGATCATTGGCTCAAGGGTACAAGGGTTCTTTGGATCACACAGGGTGTGACCAGTCTGAACGTTCTTCATACCTACAACAGCCAGAATGTCACCTGCCTGCGCAGAAGTCAGTTCTGTACGCTCATCGGCGTGCATCTCTACCATACGACCGATACGCTCAGTCTTACCAGTAGCAGAGTTCAGGATAGTATCACCCTTGTTCAGCTTACCAGAGTAGATACGGATGAAGGTCAGCGCACCGAAACGGTCGTCCATGATTTTGAACGCCAGAGCACGGAACGGCTCGTCAACAGATACAGTGGCAACTTCACCAGTAGGTTCACCAGTTTCTTCGTCAGTCAGCTCCTGAGGATCAACTTCTGTAGGAGAAGGCAGGAAGTCAATTACTGCGTCCAGTACCAGTTGGATACCTTTGTTCTTAAATGCAGAACCACAGTAAGTCGGGAAGAATGACATATCGCGTGTACCTTTACGGATACAACGCTTGATGTCTTCCAGAGAAGGTTCTTCGCCGTCCATGTAAGCCATCATCAGGTCATCGTCCTGCTCAACAGCAGTCTCAACCAGTTGCTCACGGTACTCGTTCGCTTTGTCAACCATGTCAGCAGGGATATCAACGACTTCGTAGTTTTCTGGCAGGCCAGAGTCATCCCAGATGTACGCTTTCATGTCCAGCAGGTTAACAACACCTTTGAATTCGTCTTCGATACCGATTGGCAGCGTCATTACCAGCGGGTTAGCAGCAAGTACTTTCTTAACCTGGCCAACAACACGGTAGAAATCTGCACCCATACGGTCCAGTTTGTTTACGAAGATTACACGGGCAACTTCTGATTCGTTAGCATAACGCCAGTTAGTTTCAGACTGAGGCTCAACACCGCCTGAACCACAGAAAACACCGATACCACCATCCAATACTTTCAGAGAACGGTAAACTTCAACTGTGAAGTCAACGTGTCCCGGAGTATCGATGATGTTCATACGGTGGTCTTTCCAGAAACAAGTAGTCGCAGCAGACTGGATAGTAATACCGCGCTCAGCTTCCTGTTCCATGAAGTCAGTAGTTGACTCACCATCGTGTACCTCACCAGTTTTATGGATTTTACCGGTAAGCTTCAAAATACGTTCTGTAGTGGTAGTCTTACCCGCGTCTACGTGGGCGAAGATACCAATGTTTCTGTAAAGAGATAAGTCTGACATTAGTTCACTTTCGTTGGTTCAGAGTAAAAAAACGGCGGGATTATAAAGGATTTCAATACCAGATTTATAGTCCTTTGCGAAAAAAGTCTAAAACTTATTCAGCAGTTCCGCGCCAAGCCTTTAATTTTACATTTAAAATCAATAAATTACCATCACAAGGCTTTATTTAAGCTTTTATGACAGTAACAGTAACCTCGTCGCGATTATGATAAAGGTGTCTGACTTTCATCCGAAAGCCGCCAGCTTTTTTGCCAAGTCGCGATTGTATTTCCCCGATAGCGGCCGTCACCGTGTCGTATCGTCTCTTCATTGGCAGCTTAAGGTTGAAAATCGCATGATCTGCCCAACCTTTTTCAAGCCACTCACTCATGAGAACCGCTACCCTGTCGGGGCGCTCTATCATATCACACACCAGCAAATCTACACGGCCAAATTTGGGCTTATAAGTAAAGCCGTCTGCCGCATAATGGTCCACTAATCCTGTTGCCATGAGTTCTTCGTCGATAGCACCGTTGTCAATGGCCTCAACGCCCATCTCGCGGATCACCAGCTGATACGTCCAGCCACCCGGACACGCCCCCAAATCTACCGCACGGGCGCCTTCACGGAAAATTTCGCGGCGTTCTTCATCGTCCAGCATGGTCAGAATGGCTTCCTCAAGCTTGAGAGTCGAGCGGCTGGGTGCTTTCGGCGGAAATTTCAGACGACAAATGCCGTTAGCAAAGGGACTTCGCATGGCCGGATAAGAATGGCCCACGAAACAATTGTCATAATCAGTGAAGAAAACATGCAATGCCCTGCCGTCTTCTCGTTCTTTATATGTTAGCGCTCCCTGCTTTCTTAAGCCTTGCCGCAGTGGCACAGTGAACTTCCGGCAGAATTTAGCCAGCGCTTTCCCTGCTTCAGTATCGGCATGCTCGACAAACAATAAGGTGTTTTTCCACTCATCCGTGTCTGCGTCGCTGATGGCGGCCAGTACCGGACCTGCCCGGTTCGATTTATCGAGATCTTCAAGATGAGCGGTGACCACCACAATCTGTCGGGGAAAAATGGTATCAGCCACAGCAAGACGCTGACCCAGCCGGTCAGCATCGCCCTGCTCATAAAAATGAAACAAAATGAAGCCCTGGTCCGGCGCAAATACCGGATACCCGTAAATACCGGCTTCAGAGGATAATGCTGTCAGTTCCCCGGCGGTATCAGCTTCATAACCACTGCGGCAATAAATCAGCAAACTATTCATGCCACTTTCCTTTTACCACACCGGTGATCAGTGCCACCCAGCCAATCATAAAGAATAAACCGCCAAGTGGCGTTACCGGTCCGAGAAAGCGCCATTCCAGCAAGGTGAGTAAGTAGATGCTGCCACTGAACAAAACAATGCCGGCAACAAAACAAATACCGGCAGTACTTAATAACCTGTTACTCACTGCGTGTCGCAGTGCCGGCAAAATCAGTAACGCCAGCGCATGATAAAATTGATAGTCCACAGCGGTATGCCATGATGTCAGTTGTGAATCGCTGAGTATTGACTTCAGCGCATGCGCACCGAACGCGCCAAATATCACCGCGGCCAGCGCAGCAATGGCACCGGTAAGTACAAAAGGTTTTAACATGAAATAAGCCTGTTGATGAAAGCGGCTGAAGCTGAGGCCGCCTGCTGCATATGTTCGTTTAATGTATAACCGCTGGATTTACGGGGCTTGAGACTGTGATCGCCGTCAGCCAGATAATGCAAAGTGACCTGACCCGACAGGTTGTAACCGTCAACTTCGCTTTGCGTACCGAAGGTGTCCCGTTCACCCTGATTGATGAATACGGGTTTTGTCATCTTCACCAGATGTTCCGTGCGCAGCTTTTCCGGCTTGCCGGGGGGATGAAAAGGATAACCAAATACCACCGCGCCTTTCGCCTCTGTTGCTTCAAGAATCATCGTCGACACACGACCGCCCATAGACTTGCCGCCGATAAATACCGGCGAAGAGCTATTCTCAGTCACCTGCTCTACCAGATCTTTATAAAAAGCTTCCAGTTTTTCTATTTTATCCGGTGGTCTTCTTTTACCGGTTTCCGCTATGGTCTGCATGTAGGGAAAATCAAAACGCGCCACCGTAATCCCCTGTGCTGCCAGTAAGGCAGCCATATCTGCCATAAAGGGAGACTGCATTCCCGCACCGGCACCATGAGCGAGGATCAAAACGGCGACCTCATTCTCTGCCCGGTCCGTGATCATGTCAGACATCATATTGTTCCTCTTCAACCTGCGCCAATATCCAGCTTCTGAACGCGGCGATTTTACCTAAATCTGCCTGCGCTTCATCACAAACCAGATAAAACGCATCCCGACTGGCGACTTTTTCTTCAAAAGGCATGATTAGACGGCCGGCATCCAGTTCCGGGCGGGCAAGAATAGTGTTACCCAGCGCAATGCCCTGCCCCAGCGCAGCCGCCTGGAGCACCAGCATGGAGTGACTGAACACCGGGCCCTGGTTTACATTCACGCCGGACACGCCGACACTTTTCAACCAGTTTTTCCAGGCCTCACGACTTAAATCGTGCAACAGAACATGGTGTTTCAAATCACTCAGGCTGTTCAACGGTTTAGGGCCGTTAAACAACATTGGAGAGCACAACGGAGTAAGGTACTCGGTATGCAGTTTATCGGCTTTCACACCGCTCCAGCGGCCCTTACCGTAATAAATGGCCACATCCACATCGTCTTCTAAAAACCCTTCATCGAAATCTACCGCTTTAATACGAACATCAATATCCGGATGCTCAATGCTGAAACGACTGATACGGGGTACCAGCCACTGGCTGGCAAAACTTGGCGGCATAGCAACGGTAATCGCTCCTTTACTGCCTTTTGCCAGCAATCGTTCTGTGGCTTCCTGAAGATGTTTAAAGATATCTTTCAGCTCAAGAAAATATGCCTGTCCTTCTTCAGTAAGGAGCAATGTCCGGTTTCGGCGAAGAAACAACTTCATTGATAAGAATTCTTCGAGCGCTTTAATTTGATGACTGACAGCAGCCTGGGTAACGAATAATTCTTCGGCGGCTTTGGTAAAACTCAGGTGCCTGGCGGCGGCTTCAAAGGCTTTCAGCGCATTCAGCGGCGGCAAACGTCTATGCACGCTTCCCTCCGGTAGCTAAATGACCAACGTGATAAAGCATTAGTTTTTCTAATCCTTAAACCCTACTTTTACTCGTTTTAAAGACGAGTAAAATCTGTTTATTATTCGCACGCTTTCAAAGCACAGCACTTTTCAATCAATCAGTTAGACAAGTGCAATGTTAACAAGAAAGCTTAATTTGTTAACGAATTTTAAATTAATTTTATTAGGTGTGATATGACTAAATTCAAAAAATTCTTCAGCCAGATGGCTGTTATCTTAGCGGCAACCACTGCTTACCCAACTATTTCTCAGGAACTGCCGGCTTCTATGCCTGTGGTACCTGCTATGAATACCCTTGAACTGTCTGTAGAAATGGTCAGTGTTCAGGAACAAGTTAAGGCTGCTCTGGCCGCAGAAGTGCAACAGCACGTAGCCAGTACACTTATCGCGATGAACGAAAAAGACAATCGCGACGCTAAGGAAGAAAACCGCAGCGAATAAGCCCTTTTTTCACACCTGATTCGGTGCCAGGCAACAGTGTTGCCGGGCACCGTTTTCAGCGTTTCATCTAGTTTGCACTGGTATCCAGCGCCGCAAACCCTTTTACTAACTCATCTAACGCTTTCATTTGCTGTAAATACGGTTCCAGCTTTGACAATGGCAACGCACATGGTCCGTCACATTTCGCTTCGTCCGGATTCGGATGCGCTTCGATAAATAAACCGGCAAGACCTAAAGCCATACCACTACGCGCCAGTTGCGCAGCCTGTGCACGGCGGCCATCTGCTGAAGTAGCTCTGCCTCCCGGCATCTGCAACGCATGAGTAGCATCGAAAATTACCGGTGCATACGCTTTCATTGCATCCATGCCCAGCATATCGACAACCAGATTGTTATATCCAAAGCAACTGCCCCGTTCACACAGAATCACCTTATCGTTACCGGCTTCCCCGAGTTTACCGATAATATGACGCATTTCATGGGGAGCCAGAAACTGAGGTTTTTTCACATTAATGACCGCACCGGTCTCTGCCATTGCCACCACCAGATCGGTCTGGCGGGCGAGAAAGGCCGGTAGCTGAATAACATCCGCGACTTCCGCCACAGGTGCCGCCTGATGAGGCTCATGGACATCGGTGATCACAGGTACATTAAAAGTAGATTTGATTTCTTCAAAAATCTTTAAGCCTTCTTCCATGCCCGGTCCGCGGTAAGACGTTACAGAAGAGCGGTTTGCTTTATCAAAAGAGGCTTTAAATACGTATGGGATGCCCAGCCGTGTCGTCACTTCCACATAGTGTTCAGCAATTTGCATTGCCAGATCACGGGATTCAAGCACATTCATGCCACCAAATAATACAAACGGCTTGTCGTTAGCAACAGTAATATCGCCAACCTGAATTTCAGTACGGGACTGTGTCATTATTTACTTCCAAATTAAAAAAACAACGGTTGCTTTGATATTGCAACCCTGGCGATTAACCCTAACCAGGTTAATGCACCGATAAAACCGATCCAGCGCAGTGGCTTGTTCCGCCCCCATTTAAGCGCAAACATCCCCATCAGAATATAGGCCACCAGCCCGACCACTTTGAAGGTCAGCCAGCCCTGCACAAACGGATACTGGCCAATAAGAAAACATAGCCATAGCGCACTGGCCAGAAGGCAGGTGTCGATGACATGAGGGAGAATTTTAAGCCACTTTCTGGTCAGTAACTCACTGTTAAACTGGGACAGCATAAATCTGAAAATAAACAGAAATACACTGAGAGCGATGGCCGTAAGGTGCAAATGCTTAGCCATTAAATACATAACAACCTCTTTATTATTGTGATATGTCGTCCGCCAGCCGGCGTTGAATTTCTTCGAAACGGCCAATATTCGACAGCATATAGCTGACCAGCTGCGGATCAAAATGCCGTCCGCTTTCCGCCTTCAACGTGCTGACGGTTTTTTCCAGCGACCAGGCTTCTTTGTACGGGCGCTTGTTCATCAGTGCATCAAACACATCGACGATAGCCGCGATCCGGCTTTCCAACTGGATTTCTTCACCTTTCAGTCCTTCAGGATAGCCTTGTCCGTCCCACCGTTCATGATGTTCTTTAGCAAGTACGGAAGCCAGCTGAATGGTAGGACTGTCTGAGTCTTTTAATATCTGATAGCCAAATTCCGCATGCTGGCGGATGGCAAAACGTTCTTCTTCCGTCAGTACATCTGTTTTTGTCAGGATTTGTGACGAAATATGTGCATTTCCCACATCATGCAACGGAATAGCAAGCCGCAGCGTCATGATTTGTGCTTCGCCCAGCCCGGCATATCGTGCCAGTAACTCAGCCATATCGACCATCCGGCGGATATGCTTGCTGGTTTCACTGTCACGTTCCATGGCTTTACCCAACCGCTCAATGATTTCCCGCTGGGTGGTTTCCACTTCCTGACTGATAAGCACATTTTCAAATGCCAGCTGCACATTTTCTGAGAACAACTGCAATAAATGCATATTTGTTTCGCTGAGCTTACGGGGGATGCCGGATAAATACAGTAATGACCCCTTGTAGTGCTTACTGAAGCAGTAAGCCACCACATAATCTTCGCCAAAGATAATGCTCTGCTCTTTTAACGCCCGCTGGCACAACAAATACGCTTCTGCGGGCAACGCATCAATCAACGATTTCCCTTCCTGACCGGCATATTCGCCATTGCCGGCAAACACAAACAGTTCCTGCGGTAAAGACTGCGTGACGGGTCGCGGCACCGCCACGGCATTGGTGATATAGGCGGCGTCTTTGGAGAATCCGAGAATAGAGGAAAGTTGCTGAATGATACCCCGCATGAATTTTTCAAGGGATCGGGAAGTAAACAGGTCGGCGGAAGCATCAATAATTTTTTCAAGACCGGCGCGGCTTTCCTCAATCACGACGATATCGCGATACGATCGCAATGCCGCAATCATGACAGTAAACAGCTTCTGCGCGGTGAGTTCGGTTTTTGACTTGTAATCGTTAATATCATAATCAACAATCACATCCCGTTCCGGTGCCTGTCCGGGTTGTCCGGTCCGCAGAATGATGCGGGTAAAATGATTATCCAGTGTTTCTCTGATGTATTCTGCGACTTCAAGCCCGGCATTATCGGTTTCCATCACCACATCAAGCAGCACCACAGCCACGTCGTCATTTTCACGAAAGTAGGTTTTGGCTTCTTCGCCGCTGTAGGCGCTGACAAATTCCAGCCGCTTATCATCCAGCACAAAATCGCTCAACGCCAGTTTTGTCACCGCGTGTACTTCCGGCTCATCGTCAACAATGAGCACCTTCCAGACGCCAAGTTCCTCTGTTAATTCCTCGTCGTCATCGTCCGCAAACAGGAAATCATCAGTCATTTACAGCATTCCATTTTTATAAAAGGCCGGTTAAAGCATACTGTAAGAGGAATTATTCGCAAGCAGGTCTTTTCGCAATAGTTATCCGGTCAAGACCGGCAAGATCGGCAAAGGTGTTTGCCATGGTGTAACCGCTGTCATTAAACAGTCCGCGGATTGCACCGCCCTGCTCACTGCCATGTTCAATAAGCAGCCATCCGCCTGGCTTAAGACAGACTGATGCCTGACTGATGATAAGCCGGATATCATCAAGCCCGTCCTCACCGGCGGTGAGCGCTGACAGGGGTTCGAAGCGGACATCACCTTGTTGCAGATAGTGACTGTCTGATTCCACATAAGGGGGATTGGTCACCAGCATATCAAACTGCTTATCTTTCAGGGCATCAAACCAGTGGCTGACGATAAATGAGACGTTAGTGATGTGATTCAGTGCTGCATTTTGTTTAGCGAGGTCGACAGCCTCTTCAATGCGATCTGTACCGGTGACCTGAATGTCCGGTCTTTCGCTGGCCAGTGCCAGCGCCACAGCGCCTGTTCCGGTGCCCAGGTCACACACATTGCAAGGCTCAGAAGGAAGCAGTTCCAGCGCTTTCTCCACCAGCAGCTCGGTTTCCGGACGCGGGATAAGCGTGGCAGGATTCACATTGAGTGTCAGTGTCCAGAAGTCGCGGTTACCGGTCAGATGCGCCACCGGCCGGCCTGTTTTTCTTTCACTGATAAGCTGTCTGAAGCGGTTAAGCTCCTCGTCCTTAAGTACTTTATCACTCCAGGTGTACAACCAGGTTTGTGTCTGGCCCAGTACATGGGCCAGCAGTACTTTTGCGTCGGTGGCAGGAGACTCTCCCCCTGCCAGCGCTTCTTTTGCCTGTTGAAGTGCACAGGCAATGGTGACTGACATTATTCGTCTGCCAGTGAAGCCAGCAGATCGGCCTGGTGTTCCTGACGGATAGGATCAGCCAGCGCAGCCAGATCCCCTTCAATGACCTCATCAAGACGGTACAGGGTCAGGTTGATGCGGTGATCAGTCACACGGCCCTGGGGAAAGTTGTAAGTACGGATACGCTCAGAACGGTCACCACTGCCCACCAGATTGCGGCGGGTGGTAGCCTCTTCTTTCGCCCGCTTTTCTTCTTCGAGCTGATTAAGACGGGCCTGCAGTACAGACATGGCCTTAGCACGGTTTTTGTGCTGTGAACGCTCATCCTGACACTCAACCACAAGACCGGTTGGAATGTGAGTCATCCGGATAGCAGAGTCTGTTTTGTTAACGTGCTGACCACCGGCACCGGATGCACGGAAGGTATCAACACGCAGGTCTGCCGGATTAATTTCAATGGCTTCAGACTCAGGGATCTCAGGCAATACCGCGACGGTACAGGCTGACGTGTGGATACGTCCCTGGGACTCAGTTTCCGGCACACGCTGTACCCGGTGTCCGCCGGATTCAAATTTCATAATACCGTAAACGCCTTCACCGGAAAGGTTGGCGATGACTTCTTTAAAGCCACCGTGCTCACCTTCATTCTGACTGACCACCTCTACGCGCCAGCCCTTTGATTCGGCATAGCGGCTGTACATACGGAACAGATCACCAGCAAAAATAGCCGCCTCATCACCGCCGGCACCGGCACGGATTTCCAAAAAGCAGTTGTGGTCGTCGTTGGGATCTTTAGGTAACAGAAGAATTTGCAGTTCGCTTTCAAGGCGTGCAATGTCTTCTTTTGCCTGCTTCATTTCTTCCTGCGCCATTTCGCGCATTTCGGCATCGTCTTCTTCCATCATTTCCAGCGCAGAAGCAAGATTTTCTTCAGCCTGCTGAAAAGCATTAAAGCCTTTTACAACATCTTCCAGCTGACTGAACTCTTTTGACAACGCACGGAATTTATCCTGATTGGAAATCGTACCGGGATCACCAAGCAATGCCTGAACCTCGTCAAACCTTTCCACCAGGTTCTCGAGCTTTCTGGTCACCGATTCTTTCATATTCTGTTTTACCCTTCTTTGTCCTGCCCGTTACCGGCAAGATCCATCGCCTGACCCAGCCATTGAGTCAGCGCGGCATTATTTTCGTGTGCAGCGTCCCGCAATACACGGGTAGGCCCGTGCATCAACGCATTGGTGAGTTTATAGGCCAGTTCCTGTACAACGTCTTCCGCGTTGCGGCCTTCCGACAACTGGTTCATCGCCCGTGCGACCAGCTCATCTCTGGATGCCATGCCTTTCTGACGGTACTGACGCACCAAATCAATGGAATGCTGCGCCTGTTTCCAGCTTAAAAATACGGAAGCCTGATCATCGATGATTTTTTCAGCGTCCTGCGCGGCCATTTCACGGGAAGCTAGATTCTGCTCAACGATATGCTGCAAATCATCAACAGTATAAAGGTAGGCATCGCCGAGTTCATTAACCTGAGACTCAATGTCACGGGGAACCGCCAGATCAACAAGAAACATGGGCATGTTACGGCGCTGCTTTAAGGCCTTTTCCACCATCCCTTTACCAATCAATGGCAACTGGCTGGCTGTAGAACTGATGACAATATCAAAATCGTGAAGATGTTCAGGCAACTGAGACAGTGTGAGTACATCTGCGCCCAGATTCGCCGCCAGATTCTCAGCTCTGGCTACGGTACGGTTGGCAACGGCAAGACGCTGAACACCCTGCTCTTTTAAATGTTGGGCAACCAGTTCAATGGTTTCGCCGGCACCTACCAGTAATACTGAACGCTTTGGTAATGCGCTGAATATATGTTTGGCCAGTTGCACCGCAGCAAAGGCCACAGATACTGCGTTAGCACCAATTTCTGTTTCAGAGCGTACTTTTTTAGCCACAGAGAACGTGTGCTGGAATAACCGCTCGAACTCTGCCCCCACAGTACCGGAATGCTTTGCGTCACTGAATGCCTGTTTGATCTGTCCGAGAATTTGCGGCTCACCGAGGATCAACGAATCCAGCCCGCTTGCTACCCGCATAACATGCTTTACTGCGTCTTCCTGCTGGTAAAGATAGCTGTTCTGTTCAATATCTTCCCGTTTCACATCATGAAAGGCAGATAACCAGTCGAGCAGCAACGCAGCCTCACCGGCCCCTTTTACGTAGACTTCAGTGCGGTTACAGGTAGACACGATGACAGATTCTTCAATACCGTCTATCTGCTTCAGCGAGGCGAGCGCAGACACCAGAGAATCCGGTGTAAAGGCGACTTTTTCGCGTAACGCAACAGGTGCAGTTTTGTGGTTTATTCCGAGGGCAGTAAGGGTCATCAATATTTATGCTGGCATCGTCGGAGCGGCATTGTACGAAAAACCCAAAATGATTGAAAGTACTCCTGAAACTGTGTTCCCATTAGATCCCTGAGTTTTGAAGCAATCATCCCGTTGCATTGCGTAGGATCATAATCGTTCATGATTTTCCGAATACTTTTTGCAGGTCTGTTTATCGCCCTGTTATCAGCCTGTACCACTCTGCCGGATGGTCCGGAGACCGCAGTAAACCTGCCTTCACAGCTTGAGAAGCTGAAATCCGTCACCCGCTGGCAGATGAAAGGTAAGATGGCTATCCGCAATGAAAAAGAAGCTGTAAGCGCTCACGTAAACTGGAAAACCGATGAGCCCGATTTTAATTTCCGTTTAACCAATATGCTGGGTATTACCCTGGCGAATATCGATTTCAGTGACGGCATGGCTACACTGGAAGCTGACGATAAGCGCTGGCAGGACACCAGTCCGGCACGTCTGATTTACCAGACAACCGGCTGGGATATTCCCGCCGGCAAGCTGCTGAACTGGGTGAAAGGGCTGCCTTTACTGGGTGACGACTACAAGCTCAACGATAAACAACTACTGGCTTCCCTTTCTCCGGGCTGTGAAGCCTGCGGCAACTGGCAAGTCAGTTACAGCAACTATGGTGAGGAAGCAGGACTGTGGTTACCGCATCAGTTAATGCTTACCCGCACAGACAACACAAAAATATGGATAAAAATCCGGATTGATGAGTGGACCATACAGTAATGCAACACAGTGAATGGTGGCCCAGCCCGGCCAAACTGAATTTATTCCTTCATATCCTCGGTAAATACGATAACGGTTACCATCAGCTTCAGACCCTGTTTCAGTTACTGGACCGGGGAGATGAACTGGCTTTTGATGTCACCAACGACGGCAATATCACCCTTAATCCGTCGATTCCCGGTGTGAATGATGAAGATAATCTGATCGTAAAAGCAGCCAGGCTGTTAAAGGAACACACGGGAACAGACAAAGGCGCAAACATCCGGTTGAAAAAGTCACTGCCCATGGGTGGCGGTATTGGCGGGGGCTCATCTAACGCCGCCACAGTGCTGGTTGCTCTGAACTACTTGTGGCAGTGCGGCCTGAGTACAGCAGAGCTGGCCGGGTTAGGTTTGCGTCTGGGCGCCGACGTACCTATCTTTGTTGAAGGCCGCACGGGTTTCGCCGGCGGTGTGGGCGAGCACATCAGTCCCGCTGATTTAGACGAACAATGGTATCTGGTTGTCAATCCGGGTATACACGTAGGCACCGCTGATATTTTCAGAGAGCCTGCCCTGCCCCGCAACACACCGGCCATGGAGTGGCACAATTATACTTTCGCTGCAACGCATAATGATTGCCAGAGTATTGTCTGTAAAAAGCATCCGGAAGTTGCAATATTATTACAGTGGTTGCTACAATTCGCACCGTCGCGGATGACGGGCACAGGCGCGTGCGTATTTTCTGTATTTAGTGATGAAAATTCAGCCAGACAGGTTCTCGGGAAATTGCCCGCAGAATGGTCCGGTTTTGTTGCTAAAGGTGTGAATATGTCGCCATTACAACAAAAGCTAAAATACGTGAACGAAGCATCGGACATGAACTAAATTTTTGGGGTATAGCCAAGTTGGTAAGGCAGCGGGTTTTGATCCCGCCATTCGTTGGTTCGAGTCCAGCTACCCCAGCCACCTCCTTTATCAAACGCACCGAGGAAACACTTGTGCCAGATATGAAGCTCTTTGCAGGCAACGCCGTCCCCGAACTTGCCCATAAGGTTGCAGAACGCCTTTATACCAAACTTGGTAACGCCAGTGTTGGTCGCTTTAGCGACGGTGAGATCAGTGTAGAAATTCATGAAAACGTCCGTGGCTCGGACGTTTTTATTATCCAGTCTACCTGTGCACCAACCAACGACAACCTGATGGAATTGATTGTGATGATCGACGCCCTGCGTCGTGCATCAGCAGGACGTATTACTGCTGTTATTCCCTATTTCGGCTATGCGAGACAAGACCGTCGCGTCCGCTCAGCCAGGGTGCCAATCACAGCCCGTGTGGTCGCAGATTTTCTGTCTAACGTGGGTGTTGACCGCGTACTGACCATCGACCTGCACGCAGAGCAAATCCAGGGTTTCTTCGATGTACCGGTAGATAACGCTTTCGGTACACCTATCCTGCTTGCAGACATGGTTCAGCGTGATTTTGTTGACCCGATTGTTGTGTCTCCGGACATTGGCGGCGTAGTACGTGCCCGTGCAACGGCTAAACTGCTGAATGATGCAGAACTGGCAATCATCGATAAACGTCGTCCGAAAGCGAACGTTTCTCAGGTGATGAATATTATCGGTGATGTGAAAGACCGTGACTGCATCATTGTTGACGACATGATTGACACCGGCGGTACGCTGGCGAAAGCTGCGGAAGCCCTGAAAAATCATGGCGCGCGCAAAGTGTATGCTTACGCGACTCACGCTATCTTCTCAGGCAACGCGCCAAAGAACCTGAAAGAGTCGGTTATCGATGAAATCATTGTTACCGACAGTATTCCGCTGTCAAAAGACATGCAGGCAACCGGTAAAGTGAAGCAACTCACATTGTCTGAAATGCTGGCTGAAACGATTCGCCGCATCAGCAATGAAGAGTCTATCTCAGCGATGTTCGAATACTGATAGCTGCCGGTGCGCAGATTATTAAAGGCCGGTGCTGAAAAGCACCGGCTTTTTTGTATCAGCGGGGACGCAACATCTCAAACAGGTTTTCACTATCAATGGTGTAATAATCCCCTGCACCACCCGCCCGCAGAAGGGGGTCTGCCCTGCCCGTTTTAAAAACACCGTCTTCAATCAGTGATGTTTTTATCTTCACGCCGGTCACTTCACCGAATACCATCCATGTATCACACAATTCACCATTACTGCCCTGCAATTTTACGATTTGTGTTTTGCGACATTCCATCACCACGCCACTTTCCGCAACATAAGGCGGCCTTACAGTGCGGGACTCGCCTTTTGTCAGCCCTGCCAGTTCAAACTCATCCACACTGGCATCGACCTGTGCACAGGTCTGATTCATCTGCTGCGCCAGCGGCACACTCACCAGGTTGTAGCAAAACTCTCCTGTCGCCTGAATATTTCTTACTGAGTCTTTAAAGCCGATGCTGGAAAAGCCAATAATGGGCGGCGTGTAATTAAATGCATTAAAAAAGCTGTAAGGTGCCAGATTAGCGATACCTTTTTCGTCAACAGTGGAAATCCAGCCGATGGGTCTGGGTGCAATAATACTGTTGAAGGGATCATGTTTGAGGCCATGACCCGCTGTAGGCTCGTAAAAGTGAAATTCTGAAGACATAGACTCAATCCTCTGAGTTTTAATAAAATAAAAAGGCACAAACAATAAACCACACCCACCTGTTCATTGTCCGTTCAGGTCAAAACCGGCACAATGACAAAAAAGGTCTGCTGACCATAACTACGGCGGAGATAATATGATCAGACTTATTTATTTAGCAGCGTTAGTCAGCCTGTGCAGTGCCTGTAACGATGAAGCTGCGCCGGACGACGTATCAAAAACAGAAACCGTCACCCTCAATGTGGTTGAGAACGTTACGAAAAATGTGACTGATAATATCGACAATAAGGCCACTGAAATGGAAAACAATATCACCTTGTCAGGGAAACTGGTCTATCAACAGCATGAAGGCGGCTTTTTCGGTTTCATTACTGACACCGGAGAGCGTTACACCCTGCGCGGACTGGATAAATCTTACCGTCAGAATGGCATGAAACTGATTGTCGAAGGTCAGCCGCTGACCGGTATGATGACAACGACTCAGTTCGGAACCGTTTTTAAAGTAGAAAAAGTGGTCAGTGCCGATGCCACAGCTGTCGCACCGCACCACAGTGAAATGTAATTGACGTTTGTATATCCTGCTTCGCGGTGGTAGAATTCGCCGCCCTTTTATTTCGGGGTACGGTTAATGAGCCTTGTTTATTGCCGTTATCGCGTGAGTTTTGGTCGCAAAAACTCACAAAAATAAACTAAATATATTGGAGACATATTAATGTCTGAAGCTATTTTTAACCTGGATGCAGTAGTACGTACTGACCTGGGGAAAGGTGCGAGCCGCCGCCTGCGTCATGCTGATAAAGTTCCTGCAATCCTGTACGGTGGCGAAGAAGCCCCTGTTGCACTGACTCTTGATCACAACAAACTGAACAACGCTGCTGATTTCGAAGCATTCTACTCTCACGTTCTGACTCTGAACATTGACGGTCAGAAAGTTGAAGCGTTAGTTAAAGATATGCAACGTCACCCGTACAAGCCTAAGATCACTCACGTTGACTTCCAACGCGTTATCGCTGGCGAAGAGCTGCACACCAGCGTACCTCTGCACTTCATCAATGAAGAAAAATCTGCTGCTATCAAAGCTGGCGGTATTGCAGAGCACCACGTAAACGAAATCGAAATCACGTGTCTGCCTAAAGATCTGCCTGAGTTCATCGAAGTAGATATGGCTGCAGTTGAAATGGATGCTACCGTTCACCTGTCTGACCTGACTCTGCCTGCAGGCGTTTCGTCTGTTGAACTGGCTAAAGGTGATGATGCACACAACTTAGCAGTTGTTACTGTTAAGCCTGCTCCTAAAGCACCTGAAGCAGAAGAAGGCGAAGAAGACGCAGCTGAGGAATAATCAGCTTGTCGTCAGATATCCGTCTGATTGCGGGCCTGGGTAATCCGGGCCCGGAATATGAACATACCCGACATAACGCCGGCGTCTGGTTTCTGAACGAACTGGCAGCGCGTTTTAACACCTCCCTTAAGCCTGAAAGTAAGTTTTTTGGTCTCACTGGCCGGATAACCGTAGGCACTCAAGATATTCGTCTGATCTACCCGACTACTTACATGAATAAAAGTGGTCAGGCGGTAGCCGCAATGGCAAACTTCTACCGTATCCCTGCAGAGAATATGTTGATTGCTTTTGACGAGCTGGATTTACCTCCGGGAATCGCTAAATATAAAGTTGGCGGCAGCTCCAGTCAGAATGGCATTCGCGACATCGTCGCTAAAATGGGCAATAACAAAGATTTCTTACGCTTGCGAATTGGTATCGGTCACCCCGGCCATAAAAGCAAGGTAACCGGCCATGTACTTGGCAAACCACCGGAAAACGAAAAACGGGCAATTGAAGATGCCATCGATGAAGCGGTCCGGTGTACAGAGATTTTAATTAAAAACGATTTAAAGCAAGCCCAGAACCGACTGCATAGTTTTAAAGCTGACGTTCAGGGCTGATAACTTAACAAGGGTCCAGCACATGGGTTTTAAATGTGGCATCGTTGGTCTGCCAAATGTGGGTAAATCTACCCTGTTCAACGCACTTACCAAAGCCGGAATTGAAGCGGCGAACTTCCCTTTCTGTACTATTGAACCGAATACCGGTGTAGTACCTGTACCGGACTTACGTCTGGACAAGCTGGCAGAAATCGTCAATCCGCAGCGCGTCATTCCTACTACCATGGAATTCGTGGACATTGCCGGTCTGGTTGAAGGTGCTTCAAAAGGTGAAGGTCTGGGTAACAAGTTCCTGGCAAATATTCGTGAAACCGATGCTATCGGACACGTTGTGCGTTGTTTTGAAAACGACAACATTGTGCACGTTGCAGGTAAAGTCAGCCCGAAAGATGATATTGACGTTATCAATACCGAACTGGCACTGGCGGATCTGGAAACCACAGAAAAAGCCATTCACCGTGTATCTAAGCGTGCCAAAGGTGGCGATGCCGATGCGAAGTACGAATTAAAAGTACTGGAAAAGATAAAACCGCACCTGGACGAAGGCAACCTGCTACGCTCTCTGGAACTGACCAAAGAAGAAATGGCAGCCATCAGCTACATGAACATGTTAACACTGAAACCTACCATGTATATCGCTAACGTGAACGATGACGGATTTGAAAATAACCCGTTCCTCGATCAGGTAAAAGAAATCGCAGCCGCTGAAAATGCTGTAGTTGTTGCCGTTTGCGCTGAAATTGAAGCTGAAATTGCTGAGCTTGAAGATGATGAGCGTGAAGAATTCATGCAGGACATGGGTCTGGAAGAACCTGGTCTTAACCGTGTTATCCGTGCCGGCTACAACCTGCTGACTTTGCAAACTTACTTCACCGCAGGGGTAAAAGAAGTGCGTGCATGGACATTCCCTGAAGGCTCAACAGCCCCTCAGGCAGCCGGTAAGATCCACACAGACTTTGAAAAAGGCTTTATCCGCGCAGAAATCGTTGGCTACGACCATTTTGTTGAGTTTGGCGGCGAGCAAGGCGCAAAGGATGCCGGTAAATGGCGTCTGGAAGGTAAAGACTATATCGTTAAAGACGGTGACGTCATTCACTTCCGTTTTAACGTGTAATCGCACTGTCATTCAAAAACACCGCCTGATGGCGGTGTTTTTATTTGAGCGCTTTTTATCTTTAAGAAGTTACGCTGTGATACCGGCTAAAGCTGGTTAAACGGTGAGGCAGGCAGAGTGCTAAACCCAATACAGCACTGCGCCAATCACCACGCCGGTCAGTAGCAACTGCACCAGACAAAACCCCATAATATCTTTGGCTTTAAGCCCGGCAATCGCCAGCACAGGCAGCGCCCAGAAAGGCTGGATTAAATTCGTCCAGGCATCCCCCCAGGCAACACCCATTGCAACACGGCTGACATCGGCGCCCAGTTCCAGCGCCGCTGGCAGTACCACCGGAGCCTGAACCGCCCACTGCCCGCCTCCGGACGGCACAAAAATATTCACAATGCCCGCAGAGATAAAACTCCAGACCGGCAGCGACTGCGCACTGGCAAGACTGATAAGCCATTCCGACAGACTCTGCGCTAAGCCGGACTGAACCATGACAGCCATAATCCCGGCATAAAACGGAAACTGGATAACAATGCCCGCTCCGCCTTTCACAGCCTGATGCAAACTATGCAGTAATTTCCGTGGTGTCCCGTGTAAGACAATGGCGAGAAACAAAAAGAGACCGTTAACGATATTCAGGTTTAACGTGCCGCCGTTTATAAAGTACATAAGCAGATACGCCAGACCGGCAAACCCGGTAAGCTGGGCAAGAATAACGCTGTTTTCCAGTTTATCCGCCGGACGGGTATTCTCAGCTTCCGGCACAGGTTCATCTTCAAGTTTTGATGCCGGTACAATGACACTGTCTTCTTTCGATGGCAGCATTAAACGGTTTACCACCGGCATTACAACGAACAATATGGCGACCAGAACAAGGTTAAAGGTGGCAAAAATAGTTTGTGATGTGTCGATAACGCCAATCTGATCAACAGAAAAGTGACCGGGCGTGGCAATGGTCAGTGGAACAGAGCCGGCAAGACCGCCATGCCAAACCACGAATCCGGAATAGGCACTGGCCACCAGCAAACGATAATCCACCTCAACCTTCCTTGCCAGCGCTTTGGCAAATAACGCCCCCACCACCAGGCCAAAGCCCCAGTTCAGCCAGCTGGCAGCCAGCGATACCAGCGAAACCAGTAAAATCGCCTTAGGTGCAGAGTTTGCCAGTCCGGCCATTTTCTCCAGCCCGCCTTTTACCAGCGGCGTACTGGCCAGCATGTATCCGGTGACAAGCACGAGCAGCATTTGCATGGAAAAACTGAGTAGCCCCCATAATCCGCTCCCCCATTGCTCAACAACCTGCTGCGGAGATTGTCCTTCTACAAGCACTGCTGCGGCAAAAACCACCAAAGTAAGCAATAAAACAAAGATATACGGGTCCGGCAGATAGCGCTCAACGAGTTTTACGAAGGGTGAAGCGACCTTATTCATCATATTTTTCTTCTTCCTTTAAGATCTGACTTAACAATTTACTCACATTATCGGATTTATTCGCAGATTTCAGGGAAAAAGATTTCACAACCGGCAAATTCAGACCGCTAAGCCGGTTAATTAATCGCCAATACTGAGGGAAGAAATTCATAGCAAATGCCCTCAAATTGATCTCTTTTCCACCATTTTGACGCCATATTAAGCATTTCAGTACACATAGTGAGCACTTAAAAAAAGTTAGTAAAAAAGGGGTTGACGGTCGGGGGTCATATCCGCATAATACGCGCCACTTCCTGAGAGGGAAGAGAAAGAAAGAGGCTACGTAGCTCAGCTGGTTAGAGCACATCACTCATAATGATGGGGTCGCAAGTTCGAATCTCGCCGTAGCCACCACTTTCTTACAATATCTCTCAGGTATGTCTAGCTGCGCGGAAGTGGTGGAATTGGTAGACACGCTGGATTTAGGTTCCAGTGCTTCACGGCGTGAGAGTTCAAGTCTCTCCTTCCGCACCATTATTGGGGTATAGCCAAGTTGGTAAGGCAGCGGGTTTTGATCCCGCCATCCGTTGGTTCGAGTCCAGCTACCCCAGCCATTATTTCGTTATGTTGAATCCATTCAGCTAACACCCAGTTGATTGGGGTATAGCCAAGTTGGTAAGGCAGCGGGTTTTGATCCCGCCATCCGTTGGTTCGAGTCCAGCTACCCCAGCCATATTATAAAAAAACCAGTCTTTTGACTGGTTTTTTTATGCCTGTTTTTCAGTGCGTTGAAAATTCAAAAAACAGAGATATTTATGCAAACACGGGTTGTATAGCCTTTTCCCCCTGCCCTGTTCTGATAAGATAGCCGGACAATAAAGAAGATCTATTATAAATAACAAGGAATTCATGTGATAAACGATATCGTATCGGCCGTAAATAATGTGCTGTGGGGTGACGGCCAGGTCCTTATCGTCATGTTGCTCGGGTGTGGTCTCTGGTTCACCTGGAAACTCGGCGCGGTACAACTCCGTCATTTCACCCATATGTTCTCGTTGATGAAAGGCAGTACTTCCACAACGAAAGAAGGTATCAGTTCATTTCAGGCATTGTGCACCAGCTTATCCGCCCGTGTAGGTACAGGTAACCTGGCCGGTGTGGCAGTAGCAATTTCTCTTGGCGGTGCAGGCGCTATCTTCTGGATGTGGGTTATTGCCTTTTTGGGCATGGCTACCGGTTTTGCCGAAAGCGTTCTCGGTCAGCTTTATAAGGTGAAAGATGAGAACGGTGAATACCGGGGTGGTCCGGCTTATTACATTAAACAGGGACTGAATAAAACCTGGCTGGCAGTGGCCTTTTCACTCTGTCTGTTTTTCGGTTACGGTTTCGTATTCAGTGCGGTGCAGGCAAATACCATTACCGATGCACTGAACAACGCCTACAGTTTTAATCCGCTATATTCCGGTCTGGTAATTATTGCTCTGGCATCACTCATTGTTGTGGGTGGTTTACGGGGTATTGCCCGCTTTGCAGAGTGGATTGTGCCCTTCATGGCTATTGGCTATGTGATAGCCGCGCTGCTTATTATGGCTTTCAACATCACTGAATTGCCTGCCGTACTCATGTCGATTATCAAGTCTGCATTCGGCTTACAGGAAGCCGGTGCCGGTATGCTGGGGGCTGCCGTGAAAAATGGTATCCAGCGTGGCCTTTATTCCAATGAAGCCGGTTCAGGCAGTGTACCTCATGCGGCAGCCAGTGCCGCACCTACACCAAATCATCCGGTATCTCAGGGCTACATTCAGATGCTGGGGGTCTTCGTTGACACAATGATCCTGTGTACGGCGACAGCATTTATCATTTTACTGGCAGGCGGCGAAGCAACCGGTCAGATGGAAGGTATTGGTATGACTCAGGCAGCAATGACGAAACACATCGGAATGGGTGGTGAAGACTTTGTTGCCGCAGCAATCTGCCTGTTCTCATTCACCTCGGTGGTTGCGAACTACGCCTACGGCGAAAGCAACCTGCATATGTTCAAACTGGACAACAAAGCGGGCCGCATTGCCTACACTGCCGGATACCTTATCATGATCCTGTGGGGCTCTCAGGCAGCTTTGCCTACCGTTTGGGCAATGGCTGACATGGCTCTGGGATTAATGACAGTAATAAACATCATCGCCATTGTCTGGATGACGCCCACTATCGTCTCCATCAGTAAAGACTATTTTGCCAAACACGACCGTGGCGGGGACATGGAATACAAAACCGGTGACTGCAAAATTCAGGGTAAAAGCGAAGACGGTATCTGGTAAACGAACTACGGCTATCTGTTTAAGATAGCCGTATTATGTCCTACTTAGCCGGTGCCCACGCAAACTTTTCAAATGCCGCATCTACCGGCGTTTCTGCCAGATGATTGGTGTAATTACTCATTACCTTCTGGGCCAGAATTAATATGATATCCAGCATATTTCTTGTGGTGTAACCCGCATCAGTAAAGCCTTTCATCGCCTCATCGTCAATGTGGCCACGACCGCGGGTGACAGAGAGGACTGCATTTCTCAGAGCATTTAACTTTGCATCTTCAAGCTCTTCGTTATTACGCAATGCATCAATCAGCTTGTCATCAACTTTCATGCTTTTGGCAATACCTGTATGCGCCGGTACGCAGTAATGGCACTCGTGTTCCACGTTCACCGTTTGCCAGACGACGGTTAATTCTTCTGCAGTAAAATCTGTTTTCTGAGCTAAATCGTGAAGCACCTGATAACCTTCGAGTAATTCAGGAGATGATGCCATGACCGCATGCAGGTTAGGGATCATTCCAAAAGACTTCTTTGAATTTTCCAGTAGTGGCTTAGCTTTTTCGGGGGCAGTATCTTCAGTATGCAATGTATAAGTAGTCATAAAATTCTCCGTTAAGTAAAATAATCAACGCAATGTGATTGCTCTGTGTATAAGATATAAGGACTTTGAACGACCGTTCAAGTCATTTTTGAACGATTGTTCAAAAAATGTGTTCTAAGGTAATTCGAATGAAAATAACCAATGAAGAGTTGATAAAGAATGCGACTGTGCTGTTTTGGAAAAAAGGCTACAGTGCCGTGGGTATGCGCGAACTCCAGTCCGCATTAGATATGAGACCCGGCAGTATTTATCACCGTTTCAAAAGCAAGGACGGCTTGTTCAGGCTGGTGATAGAAACGTACGTTGAAGATAGTAAACGTGATATAGAGGCCTGTTCAGCCTTTCCGGATGCGCTTGCAGAATTAGAAAAATATTTTGTCAGTGTGACGACTTGTCCCGGGGAATTGCAGTACCAACGTCAATGTCTGCTGGTCAGAACACTGTCAGATATGGAACAGTTGCCTGAAGCAATCAGACAAGTGGTAGTTGAAGGGATGGCGACGCTGAAATCAGCATTTTTGTTAGTGTTGGAAAATGCTCAGCACCAAGGCAACATATCACAAGAAGCAGATCTCAGTGAGCTGGCCGCCTGGCTGCAATGTCAATTCGTTGGTCTCAGAACACAGGCTTTTGTCTGTGAAGACAATGAACAAACTAAACGACTGATAAGCAGAGCGATGAGCGAATTAAATAACGCAGCCTGAAATGACACAGTCTGAATCAGCCCTGCATCATCATTCTTATTAGCTGAATAACCAGAGAAATCATCACCAGCGGCCAAATCCAGCGGCTGATTTTGCTTGCTGTTTCCGGACTCACCCGCATTTTGGAGCGTTCAATTAACGGCACAATAATAATCAGCGCCAGAAATAACACACCCAGTAAGATCAGAACTTCCATTCGTCCATCCCCATTGCATACTTCAATACCTGATCTTTCACCGGCCCGGCCATATCCGCACCTTTCAGCATCAGGTTTCTAAACCACTTAACTGGGGGTATTTTATTACTAAACAAGAGGTAAAAGCCGTCCATCGCCGACATCATCAGGGCGTTGTCTTTCATTCTCGGGCGTTCAAATTCTGTTTTCAGTCTGTGGTAAAACTCATCACTTTGAGGTTTGCAGTCGCCGGTCAGAGCCAGTAAAGCCGATACATCTTTAAAGCCGAGATTCACGCCCTGCCCTGCCAGCGGATTAATGGTATGCGCTGCATCTCCGGCTAATATGACACTCGGCCGCACATAGTCTGAAGCATGTGAACGCGTGAGCACAAAACCGGCCTTACTGACGATGCGGAATTCAGGTAAAAGACGGGGAAAATGACTAAGAATTTCCTCTGTTAACGCTTTGTCGTTCATGCCTTGCAATTGCTTTATGCGTTCGCCGCTGTCGTACCAGATCAACGAAGCAAACTGGCCGTACATGGGAAGCAATGCTCTGGGTCCGGAAGGATAAAACTGCTGCCAGGTTTCACCCTCAAAAGCATCTGCACCTTCGATAATAATGCCCATTGCCTGCTGGCCGTACTGCCAGCCAGTGGAACCAATTTGCGCCAGCGCTCTCACACGGCTGCGGGCCCCATCAGCCCCGATAAGGTAACGGCATTGCAAACTTTCACCGTTTTCCAGTGTGGCCCGTGTGATGGCAGTGGATTCATCAACCTCATAAGACTGCAAACTCGTTTGCGTTATCCAGTCCACCGGCAAATCCGCCAGAACACGGTGACAGCCTAACTGGATAAGACGGTTCTCAACAAAATATCCCAGTTGAGTCTGGCCGATACTTTGTGCATTGAAGCGGGTGGCCATATCCGGATTTTCCCACACAGACAAGGTATCGTAGGGCCGCACCCGCATGCCTTCAATGTGCTCCCATGCCCCCAGCGCCCGTAATAAATCCACGGACGTCAGGCTGATAGCAGACAAACGCAGATCCGGCGGCTGACCGTGTTGAAATGGCTGCGGCTGCACCGTTTCAATGATGGCAATTTTATATCCCTGCTGCGCCAGCCCTGATGCCAGCGCTGCGCCAACCATTCCACCACCATTGATACAAAAATCGTACATAACATCTCCTGAAGCGATAGCGCATTATGACCTAAACCGGCAGCGACTACCATGAAGCCAATGTCATACTGTTGCTATAGATCAGCAAGCTATACTAAACAGTATTAAACTGCGGAACAGATTTAAGGAACCGCTGGGCAAACAGCTTCTCAACAGGTAAAATACGCGGCTATTTTGAACACTAGCCGGCTGTTTTACGGGTTTAGCCCGTGGTTTTTAATGCCGCAACACCTGAAATCGTGACGTGAATATGACCAAAAAGCTGTATATCAAAACCTGGGGCTGTCAGATGAACGAGTATGACTCGGAGAAAATGGCAGATCTGCTGGATTCTACCCACGGTTATTCGCTTGCGCAGGAAGCAGAAGAGGCGGACGTGATCCTGCTGAACACTTGTTCTATCCGTGAAAAAGCACAGGAAAAGGTGTTTCACCAGTTAGGCCGCTGGAAAAATCTGAAAAAAGACAAACCCGAACTCATTATCGGCGTGGGTGGCTGTGTCGCCTCACAGGAAGGCGACCATATCCGTCAGCGCGCACCGTTCGTAGATCTGGTATTCGGCCCGCAAACTCTGCACCGTTTGCCGGAAATGATTAAGCAACTTCAGGGCGGTGCCGGTTCTGTGGTGGATGTCAGTTTCCCTGAAATTGAAAAGTTTGATTCACTGCCTGAACCCCGTGCAGAAGGTCCCACGGCTTTCGTTTCAATTATGGAAGGCTGTTCCAAGTACTGCACATTCTGTGTTGTACCCTACACCCGTGGTGAAGAAGTCAGCCGTCCGGTTGATGACGTGATTCTGGAAATCGCGCAGTTAGCTGAACAGGGCGTACGGGAAGTGAACCTGTTAGGCCAGAACGTAAACGCATTCCGTGGGGAGCATCACGACGGCACCATTTGCCGCTTTGCCGAGCTTCTGGAAATGGTCGCAGCCATCGACGGTATTGACCGTATCCGTTACACCACGTCGCATCCGGTGGAGTTCACCGATGACATTATCGCCGCGTACGAGACAATTCCCGAGCTGGTAAACCACCTTCACCTGCCTGTTCAGAGCGGTTCCGACCGTATTCTCAACATGATGAAACGTGGTCACACGGCACTGGAATACAAATCGAAAATCCGCAAGCTGAAGAAAGTACGTCCTGACATTTGCATGTCTTCAGACTTCATCATCGGCTATCCGGGTGAAACCGATGCAGATTTTGAGGCGACCATGGATCTGATTCAGGCCATCGACTATGACCTGAGCTTCAGTTTCATCTACAGCGCACGTCCGGGTACGCCTGCTGCTGATGCCGTGGATGATGTCAGCGAAGACGTGAAGAAGCAGCGCCTGCACCTGTTGCAGCAACGCATCACCCAGCAGGCATTACGCATTGCCCGTCATATGGTCGGCACTGAGCAGCGGATTCTGGTAGAAGGCCCGTCGAAAAAGAACCCGATGGAGCTGTCCGGCCGTACTGAAAATAACCGTGTAGTGAACTTTGAAGGTTCACCGGACATGATTGGTGAATTTGTGGATGTGAAAATCACAGACGTCTTTACCAATTCACTGCGTGGAGATGTGGTTCGCCGCGAAAAGGATATGGGCTTGCGTGTAGCAGTTTCGCCCCAATCTATTACAGCAAAGCGTCACGGGGAAGCGCCTGATGCACTGGGCGTGGGTCAGTTTGTCCCTGCCGTTTAAATTGATGAATAAGCGAGGAATAGCATAACTTGAGTACTCTGGTAAGCAACGAAGTCATATTAGAACCTGCTGACAATAAACGTCTGTCCAGCCTGTGCGGCCCGTTTGATGACAACATCAAACAAATCGAACGCAGGCTTGGTGTAGAAATCAGTTACCGTAATAACGCCTTTAAAGTGTCAGGCGAGGCCCTTCAGGCCAACGGTGTAGCAGAGCTGCTCAAGTTACTGTATATCGAAACTCAGCCTGTTAAAGGCCTTATCCCGCAACTGGAACCGGAGCAGGTACATCTAGCCATTCAGGAAGCCCGTTTCCCGGAGCGAAGTGAATCAACGGTTTACGGCAAAGAAGTTAATATCAAAACCAAACGGGGGGTCATTAAGCCCCGTAATCCGAACCAGGCACAATATGTTGCTAACGTGGTTAATCATGATATTACGTTCGGTATCGGCCCTGCCGGTACGGGTAAAACCTATCTGGCTGTGGCCTGTGCAGTTGATGCCCTTGAACGTCAGGAAGTACGCCGTATTCTGCTTACCCGCCCTGCTGTTGAAGCCGGTGAAAAACTGGGTTTCCTGCCGGGTGATTTGTCTCAGAAAGTCGACCCGTATCTGCGTCCCCTTTACGATGCCCTGTTTGAAATGCTTGGCTTCGAAAAGGTAGAAAAACTGATGGAACGCAACGTAATCGAAGTTGCGCCGCTGGCTTATATGCGTGGCCGTACACTGAACGATGCGTTTATCATTCTGGATGAAAGCCAGAATACCACCACTGAACAAATGAAAATGTTCTTAACCCGTATTGGTTTTAATTCCAAAGCGGTGATCACCGGTGACATCACCCAGGTCGACCTGCCCCGTGGCGTGCGTTCAGGGCTGAGAAACAGTATTGAAGTACTGGAAGGTGTATCTGACATTTCATTTAACTTCTTTAAAGCTGAAGACGTTGTGCGTCACCCTGTGGTGGCCAGAATCGTACAGGCTTATGAGAAGTTTGATGGTGAGCAGGAAAAAATCCGTCAGGCAAAACGTGCTGCCGCCGAACAGGAAAAGCAGCAAAATGCCGGTGACGACAGTAAGGACAAGCCGTGACGGCAGTCATCGATTTTCAGCAAGCTTATGCGCCGGAAGACTCCGTTTCGGCGCACATTCCAACAGAAGTTCAACTTTCTCTCTGGGCCAACACCATCTTCTCTCAACTGGATATCAGCGATAAAGAACTGACCATCCGCTTTGTAGATGAAGAAGAATCACAAACCCTCAACAGAGATTACCGCGGTAAAGATAAGCCGACCAATGTACTGTCATTTCCCTTTGAGTGCCCGCCGGGTGTACCGCTGAATCTGCTCGGTGACCTGGTCATTTGTGCGCCGGTTATCAGCCGTGAAGCTCAAGAGCAGCATAAGCCGGTAGCCAACCATTATGCCCACATGGTGGTGCACGGTATCCTGCATCTGATAGGCTACGACCACATCGATGATGAGGAAGCCGAAGAAATGGAATCTCTGGAAATTGAGATTTTAGCGCAATTATCCATTGACGATCCTTACCGGGATCTTTAACTTTCATATTTCACACACTACAAAAGACGATTATGAGCGAAGACAGCCCTCACTCTACCAACGGCTCGACGAACAAAAGTTGGTTAGATAAATTAAGACTGACATTTTCCGGCGAGCCGAGAAGTAAGGAAGATCTGGTAGACGTTATTACAGAAGCCGAACAACGGGAACTGATTGACCCCCAGACCAGAGAAATGATTGAAGGCGTTATCGGTGTCAACGAAATGCGCGTACGGGATATCATGATCCCCAGAACGCAAATGACTACTATTGATATCGACCAGAAGGTAGAAGAGTTCCTGCCTAAAATTCTGGACACAGCCCACTCCCGCTTTCCTGTTATCAGCGAAGACAAAGACCATATCGAAGGTATTTTACTGGCAAAAGATCTGCTCAGCTATGCATTCAGTCCGGATAAGGCCTTTGAGTTAAAAGATGTACTTCGTCCGGCGGTCATTGTGCCGGAAAGTAAACGGGTGGACGTACTGCTCAAAGAATTCCGCCAGCAACGCTACCACATGGCCATTGTTGTGGACGAATATGGTGGTGTATCCGGCCTGGTTACCATTGAAGACATTCTGGAACTGATTGTCGGTGAAATTGAAGATGAATATGACATCGACGAAAACGGTACAGACGACATTAAACCGCTGAATAAATCTACCTACACCGTTAAAGCATTAACGCCGGTGGATGACTTCAATGAGTTTTTCAAAACGACATTCGATGAAGAAGAAGCGGATACGATCGGCGGTATTGTACTGAAAGCATTCGGGCACATGCCGGAAACCGGTGACGAAATTACCGTCAGCGATATTCACTTCAAAATTACCAACTCCGACAAGCGCCGTCTGGTGCAGCTCAAGGTTACCGTACCCTCCATGGAGTAATCTCCCCTGAAAGCGTTTATTCCCTATCTGTTGGCATTGCTTAGCGGTGCCAGTTTAACCTTTGCCTATGCCCCGTTTTCGCTCTGGCCTGTCACGTTCGTGGCGCTGGCCCTGGCGATCCGCCAACTGGTAAAAACGCAACATCCCTTCTTAACCGGCTGGTTATTCGGTCTGGGCTGGTTTGGTGCCGGCATCAGCTGGGTGCATGTCAGTATTGCTGATTTTGGCGGCTTGCCTGTGGTGTTGTCAGTAGGACTCATGCTCATCCTGTGCGGGTATCTTGCATTGTATCCTGCCATTGCGCTCTGGGCTGCAAGACGCTGGTTTCCTGCCAGGTTATGGCCGCTTGCCCTGCCATTTCTCTGGGTCGTTGCTGAATGGCTGAGAAGCTGGATGCTGAGTGGGTTCCCCTGGTTATCGGTGGGCTACAGCCAAATCAACAGTCCGCTGGCAGGCTGGGCGCCGGTAGCCGGTGAAACCGGCATTACAGCGATTATTATTGCCCTCGCAGCAGCACTGGCAGTATTCAAAGTCAGAACCCAATGGCCGGCGATAGCGGTTATTTTTACAGTTAGCCTGGTATCAGGCTGGCTGCTGAAGAAAGTTAACTGGGTGGAAACTGCCGGCGTACACTCAGTTGCCATGGTACAGGGAAATATTGCCCAGTCACTGCGCTGGGTACCGGAGCAGGATATTCCCACCATGGAAAAATACCGTGGTTTAACCACGCCGTTGTGGGACAACGATCTGGTGATATGGCCTGAAGCTGCTGTACCCAAACTGGAACTGATGGCGACAGACTTTCTGCAAGCCATGGACCGCCAGGCAGTGAGCACAAACACAGCACTCATAACCGGTATTGTTAATTACAACTGGGAGTCTGAAGAAGCGTGGAATAATCTGCTGGTGCTCGGCCGCAAAACACAGGACGATACGCAGGCCCGTTACCATTATTTCCATGCCAACCGGTATGCCAAGCATCACCTGCTGCCCATCGGTGAATTTGTGCCTTTTGAAGACATATTAAGACCACTGGCCCCGTTGTTTGATTTACCTATGTCTTCATTTTCCCGCGGAGACTTTGAACAAACAAACCTGATAGCCAACGGGATCCGCCTGGCACCGGCAATTTGCTTTGAAATAGCCTTTCCCCGTCAGGTTTCGGCCAATGTTCACAGCGATACAGACATGATTATCACGGTAAGTAATGACGCCTGGTTTGGTCACTCTCACGGTCCGGCACAACATCTGGATATTGCCCGTATGAGGGCAATTGAAACCGGCCGGCCGGTACTGAGGGCAACCAACAATGGTATTACCGCGTTTATTAATGAAAAGGGCGATGTAACCTCTGTCCTGCCGCAGTTTAAAGCTGGCAGCCTGGTGTCTGACGTGGCAGCCAAACATGGACTTACACCATACAACCGCGCCGGAGATATACCGGTATGGTTTGTCAGCGGTTTACTGCTTTGTGTTGCGCTGTATCTCAGACGCACTCATTAACCCTGCTGACTGCGTGCTTGTGCCTTTCTGAGGCACAAGTACACGTTCTTCTTCCTCTTTTTTGCGATAATTGTCAGCCAAATTTCCCGCTGATTGGGTAAAGTATGGCTGTTGACAGGACAGTTCCGGAAATACCAATGAAAATCAAAAGAATACACACATACCTGATGGCCGGTTCGCTGGCGCTTACCAGTTTGTTTACGCTGGCTAATCCCCTTGTTATTACCGCAGATCGCATGGTGGATGTGAAAGCCGGCAAGGTTATCGAATCCGCCGTGGTGATTATCGAAGATGATGTGATTGTTCAGGCCGGCCACAGCAAAAAAATTGCCATACCGGACAACGCTGAAGTCATGGCACTGGGTGATTACACATTAATGCCGGGTTTGATGGACATGCACGTTCATCTGACCAGCGACCCCACAAAACACGGCTATTCATCGCTGTCTGTTTCCGTTCCCCGTGCGGCTATTACTGGTGTTAAACATGCAAAAGATACTCTGATGGCGGGTTTCACCACGGTCCGGAACGTTGGCGCACCCGGTTTTACTGATGTGGCGCTGCGTGATGCCATCAATGACGGTGATGTTCAGGGACCCCGCATGTTTGTGGCCGGCCCTTCACTGGGTGTGACCGGAGGTCATTGCGACAATAATCTTCTCCCCTATGGCTATCACGATAAAAGCGAAGGCGTTGCTGATGGTCCGTGGGAAGTACGCAAGAAAGTACGTGAAAACATCAAATACGGCGCTACCGTTATTAAGTTCTGCGCCACCGGTGGTGTTTTATCTAAAGGTACAAAAGTCGGTGCCCGGCAGTACACCGAAGAAGAAATGCAGGCACTGATTGAAGAAGCCCATTTACGCGGCCTCACCGTGGCCACGCACGCTCACGGCACCAGCGGCATAAAAGCGGCAATCCGTTCCGGTGTGGACTCTGTAGAACATGTCAGTTTGCTGGATGATGAAGCCATTGAACTGGCGAAAAAACACGGCACGTATTTTTCCATGGACGTGTACGTCACAGAATACATTCTCGGCGAGGGTGAAAAGGCCGGTATTCTGCCGGAAAGCCTCGCAAAAGAACGCATTGTAGGCACCAAACAACGGGAGAATTTCCGAAAGGCGGTGAAGGCCGGCGTCAACATGGTATTCGGTTCGGATGCCGGTGTTTACCCTCACGGGGACAATGGCAAACAGTTCGCCCGCATGGTGACCTGGGGTATGACACCCATGCAGGCCATTCAGGCTGCCACCATTAATTCGGCTACACTACTGAAACAACAGGAATCACTTGGCAGTATTGAGGCGGGCCGGAAAGCCGACGTCATTGCGGTAAAAGGTAACCCCCTTGATGACATGGCGCTGATGGAAGATGTAGGCCTGGTGGTCAAAAACGGACAAATCGTCAAATCCCTCGCGATGTAACCCTTCCTGCCGGCGGCAACTTTCCCACTCGCCGCCGGTGCCGCTTTCTGACATAATTAAACCATTACAGGCTGGTGCTTAATTAAAAGGCCGGCCATTTATGTTGCCCGTTACGGGAACTTACGCCTTTTGCTTAACAGGACAGGTATGCCTACTATCGACTTAACTCCCCTTTACCGCTCTTTTATCGGCTCAGACCATTTGGCTACCTTAATTGAAGCTGCCAACCGCGCAGAAAAGCAAAGCAGCTATCCGCCGTACAACATTGAACTGATTGACGAGTTTAAGTACCGCATCACCATGGCTGTAGCGGGTTTCAGTCAGCAGGACGTGATTGTGGAAGTGCAGGACAATACCTTACGGATTGCCGGTAAAAAGCTGGCAGACCCTAAACAGGCAGAGCGCAAATTCCTGCACAAGGGCATTTCTGAGCGGGGTTTTGAACGTAAGTTCCAGTTAGGTGACAACGTAAAAGTGATTGCGGCCGATATGGAACTCGGCCTGCTGCATATTGATTTACAACGTCTTATCCCTGAAGCGAAAAAGCCTCAGCGCATTTCCATCGGCGGCGGAGACTGACCGGCTTGTGTCTGTAATTTCCGGTAAAGTGGCATATGATGTTTATGCACTTTACCGGGATCTATCTTAGCAAGCGCGGCGATAGCAGCCTCTTTCTTATCTTCGATAAAGTCCAGTTCCGCCAGTCTCAGCCGGATATAAGTTTTATCGCCCGTTTCATACGTACCCAGCGCCTGGTCAAGGGCATGACCCGCCTGCTTCAAATAATACCGGGCCTGCTTATATTCTTCTTTGTGCAGATAGACAACACCCAGACTACTGTAAGCATTAGAAAGCTGTAGCGGCTCATTCTTATGCTCATGCGCTTCGGCCACATAGCCGTAGAATTGCAGTGCTTTGTCGTAATCCTTTATAAATAATGCTACGTGTGCGATTGCCATATGCAAAGGCGCTTTAGCATCAGGATTACGAATATTTTCAGTACGCCTTACCGCCCAGTCAGCCAGCTCGCTGGCAGCGTCATAATCTTTGAGGTAGTTGTGAAGAATAATGAGTTCTGCAAGACGCCGTGGATCAGGGGCATACTCTGCCGAACGCATAATTAAATCGCGGGCAAGATGAGCGTATTCTGTTCCCTGCTCTGTCTCACCGCTACTTAACAGCTTCTTGGCATAAATGGTGTAAACCACAATTTTGAAGACATCAGGGGCATCCGTCATGTCAGCATAACCGCTGAGTTCCTGACGGGTCAGAGACAGGTTATCCAAATCCCACCGTGCAGACAGGTTGTAGTACATCAACATGTACCAATCCCGGCTTCCGGCAGCAGTATTTTTCAGTAACTGACGGGTTTCATTTTTACAGTCCACAGCACTGGCAAGACAACTGTCAAGACTGGTGTAAGACAACGCATTAACGCTTCCTGAAATCAGGAAAGACAAACTTATAATTATACGGATGGTGTCGCGCACGACTGGTTCTCCGTCTGGCAGACATCTAAAGCAATACTTCCTTACCAGTGCGCAAAAGGATGAAACTCTCTCATAAACCCTGCAGTCCTAAGACAACGTCGTTTATCAGAAAACTCATAGTAAGGTGTGATTTCCACACCGGCATAAACCTTTTATTTTTCCGTAATTATTTGTTCTGCATCTCCATTTGCGCCACATCGATGCATTATATCGTAAATAAAGCGTAAAAAGGCTTTTTAAATGAAGAAAAGACGACGAGTGCAGGCAGGGAAAGCCTGCACAGAAAGAGAATAAACGACAGTTTTACTGAGCGGTGCGTGCAGCAGACAGTGCAGGCCGGTGATTACCCGCATGCTCCAGCCAGTTCATCAACACCTGATGTTCGGTATCGCTGATCCCGATGACTGACATATGCGTTTCGTCATCATTTACGATTCGGGTAACATTTGCCAGCTTTGACCAGCCGTTGACACGGCGAATGTTACTAACGAGATCCTGATCTGAACCGTAGGTGAGAATAGGCACATTCAGCGCAGGTAAATCTGCAAACATATCTGTCTGCTCAACAGAGAGCCCTGCCCGTTTCAGCGCCAGTTCTGCGCCGGCACGAATAGATGAATCTGGTACCAGCTTGCTTAAACGGGGTTTAAATGTATGGGCGACACCAATGGTAGCGCGGTCAAACCGGTCCATAGGGGCCAGTAATACCAGTCCGGCCACGGACTCCAGCTTTCTGGCTGTTTTCACCGCAGCTAAAGCGCCCATGGAGTGACCAACGAGATAAACAGGCTCTTCAGTGATATCCACGGTGTGGTCGATAAACTCGGCAAGTAAGTCTGCATCACGCACACCAAACCCCAGTGGTGCAGAGGACTCGCCCTGCCCCATTAAATCAGGTTCAATGACGCGGAATCCCAATGCCTGAAAATAGAAACCGGTACTCATCCAGCTTTCTTTTTTCGCACCGTAACCGTGAAGTAAAACAACGGTGCCGGAAAACTGCCCGACATCACGGGGAGTAATCGTCACTTCCTTCAAAAAGCTGAACTGGTTACCAAAATCCCGCGATACGGTAAAAGACATACTGGGAAGCTGACGGGTAACAGCACCGCCATCTTTATAAGGAATACAATAGGATGAGCGCTCACTACACCACTGCTTCTCAACCACGCCCCATTGGGCATACATCTGGTCCAGTGTGGCCTGTTCGTAGTGAATTAATTGCGCGGGTGATTCGATGCGCTCTGCTACCATCCGTGAGCAGCCACTGAGTAATATCAGGACTAAAAGTAATAATGAATGTTTCACGAACGGTACCGTACTACACATCATTTGCCGTTGCGGCTTTATCCGCTGAGGGCGTTGGTTAAAGGAAGCGGAAAGCCAGAGACTTTCCGCCATCAATATCAGATATATTCCACTTCGGTGATTTCAAACTCGACAGTGCCTGCCGGTGTCTGGATATTTACCACATCATCCAGTTCTTTACCGATAAGACCACGGGCGATAGGAGAATTCACTGAAATCAGATTATTTTTGATATCAGCTTCATCATCACCCACGATGCGGTAAGTGGTTTCAGCATCAGTTTCCAGATTCATAATGGTAACTGTAGTACCAAAAATGACCTTACCGGTATTATCCATTTTGGTAACATCGATGATTTGCGCGTTAGATAACTTTCCTTCGATGTCCTGAATACGACCTTCACAGAAACTCTGCTCTTCGCGCGCAGCATGATACTCGGCATTCTCTTTCAGGTCGCCGTGCTCACGTGCTTCGGCAATAGAAGCGATAATTCGCGGGCGGGTCACTGTTTTTAATTCATTTAATTCTTTGCGCAATAACTCTGCGCCACGAGCGGTCATCGGATACTGACTCATGGTGTTTCTCACTTATTTTGACTGGTCTGCTGACCTTTTGATCGCTGAGTTAAAAAAAGTGCGCCAACCGGCGCACTTTTCTAAAATATTGATTGCGCAGAATAGCGCAATTTCACACAACTGTCATCAGGCATTAATACGGGCATGCAGTTCCTGCACTGATGAAACCTTGTTACGGTCATCAGCAGATTTTGCACGAATCGTAGCGAATGCTGCATTCATTGTTGTGGTGTAAGTGATTTTATTCACTAACGCTTCACGTCGAATGTATACAGAATCCGTGATTGCCTGGCGGCCTTCCGTGGTGTTGATGATATAGCTGTATTCACCGTTTTTAATTGAATCAACGATGTTAGGACGTCCTTCAGACACCTTATTTACTACAGTACATTCAACACCCGCATCAATCAGGCTCTTCGCAGTACCGCTGGTCGCTTCAATCTTAAAGCCGGCTTCGATCATTGCTTTGGCAAGGTCGACAACACGGGCTTTGTCATTGTTACGTACAGACAGTAACGCTTTGCCTTCTCTTGGCAGCGGCGCACTGGCACCCAGGTTGGCTTTAGCATACGCTTCTTCGAAGGTATCACCCACACCCATAACCTCACCGGTAGAGCGCATTTCAGGGCCTAACAGCGGGTCAACACCCTGGAACTTAGCAAATGGCAGTACCACTTCTTTTACAGAGTAGAACGGCGGAATGATTTCTTCCGTCACACCCTGAGACTGCAGTGACTGACCCGCCATACAGCGGGCAGCAACCTTCGCCAGCGGTACACCTGTCGCTTTAGATACGAAAGGTACGGTACGGGCAGCTCGGGGGTTCACTTCAATCAGGTAAACTTCGCCGTCTTTGATAGCAAACTGTGTATTCATCAGACCCACAACACCCAGCTCTAACGCCATATCACGAACCTGCTTACGCATGGTGTCCTGAATATCTTTTGGCAGAGAGTGTGAAGGTAGTGAACAGGCAGAGTCACCAGAGTGAACACCGGCTTGTTCAATATGCTCCATGATGCCGCCGATAACCACTTCAGTGCCGTCACAGATAGCGTCGATGTCGACTTCAATCGCGTCGTCAAGAAAACGGTCCAGCAGTACAGGGGCGTCGTTAGACACTTTAACCGCTTCGTTCAGGTAACGTTTCAGATCTTTCAGGTCGTACACGATTTCCATCGCACGCCCACCCAGAACGTATGAAGGACGAACAACCAGCGGGAAGCCGATTTCTTCTGCACGGGCCAGAGCCTGTTCAATGTTGGTAACCGTTGCGTTAGCCGGCTGCTTAAGACCCAGCTTGTTCACCATGTGCTGGAAGCGCTCACGGTCTTCTGCACGGTCAATAGCTTCCGGAGACGTACCGATAATTGGTACACCGTTCGCTTCAAGGGCACGGGCCAGTTTCAGTGGTGTCTGACCACCGTACTGAACAATCACGCCTTTAGGCTGTTCTTTTGCAACGATTTCCAGCACGTCTTCTAACGTTACCGGTTCGAAGTACAGACGGTCTGATGTGTCGTAGTCGGTAGAAACCGTTTCAGGGTTACAGTTAACCATGATGGTTTCGTAGCCGTCTTCACGCATAGACAGCGCAGCGTGCACGCAGCAGTAATCGAATTCGATTCCCTGACCGATACGGTTAGGACCACCGCCCAGTACCATGATTTTATCTTTATCCGTCGGTGCAGCTTCACATTCTTCGTCGTATGTGGAGTACATATACGCAGTGCTGGTTGAGAATTCAGCAGCACAGGTATCAACACGCTTATACACCGGAGAGATACCGAAGCCACGGCGGATGTCGCGGATGTCGCTTTCTGCTACGTTAGTCAGCTCAGCCAGACGGGCATCAGAGAAACCTTTACGCTTCAGCGCACGGGTGAAATCTTCAGTCAGTGCGCTTACGCCCTGCTCTGCCACCTGGTTTTCCAGTTTAATCAGTTCTTCTAGCTGTACCAGATACCAGCGGTCTACATTGGTGTAAGAGAACACTTCCTCAACGCTCATACCCATACGGAAAGCATCACCGATGTACCAGATACGCTCAGCGCCCGGGTTTTGCAGCTCATACTTGAGCTTGCTCATGGCTTCGTCGTCCTGCGGGTCCAGAATCGGGTTCAGACCCGTCGCGCCCACTTCCAGACCACGTAATGCTTTCTGCAGTGATTCCTGCTGATTACGGCCAATCGCCATCACTTCGCCTACAGACTTCATCTGTGTGGTAAGACGGTCGTTCGCACCGGCAAATTTTTCGAAGTTAAAGCGTGGAATCTTAGTCACAACGTAGTCGATAGACGGCTCGAAAGATGCCGGCGTCAGGCCACCGGTAATATCGTTAGCCAGTTCGTCCAGGGTGTAACCCACAGCCAGCTTGGCAGCCACTTTTGCAATCGGGAAGCCGGTTGCTTTTGATGCCAGTGCTGAAGAACGTGATACGCGCGGGTTCATCTCGATGATAACCATACGGCCAGTCTTCGGATCCACACCGAACTGTACGTTTGAACCGCCGGTTTCAACACCGATTTCGCGCAATACGGCCATGGCCGCGTTACGCATGATCTGGAATTCTTTGTCGGTCAGTGTTTGCGCCGGCGCAACAGTGATAGAGTCACCGGTGTGAACACCCATGGCATCGAAGTTTTCAATAGTACAAACGATAATGCAGTTATCGTTTTTATCGCGAACCACTTCCATCTCGTACTCTTTCCAGCCAATCAGCGACTCATCAATAAGCAGCTCATTGGTAGGAGAAAGGTCAAGACCGCGGGTACAGATTTCATTGAACTCGTCAATGTTGTATGCGATACCGCCACCGGTTCCACCCATGGTGAACGACGGACGGATGATACAAGGGAAACCGATGCGGCTGAGTACATCGTGGGCCTGCTCCATAGAGTGAGCAATTTCCGCACGGGGACATTCCAGACCGATAGACTTCATCGCTTTATCAAAGCGCTCACGGTCTTCCGCTTTATCGATAGCGTCAGCCGTTGCACCAATTAGTTCAACGTTGAACTCTTTCAGTACGCCTTCACGCTCAAGATCCAGCGCACAGTTCAGTGCAGTCTGGCCGCCCATGGTAGGCAGTACCACATCAGGACGTTCTTTTTCGATGATTTTGCGTACCACTTCCCAGTGAATCGGCTCGATGTAGGTTGCATCAGCCATTTCAGGGTCGGTCATGATAGTCGCAGGGTTAGAGTTTACCAGAATGACGCGGTAACCCTCTTCGCGCAGTGCCTTACAGGCTTGTGCGCCGGAATAGTCAAATTCACAGGCCTGGCCGATAACGATAGGGCCGGCACCCAGAATCAGAATACTTTTTATGTCAGTACGTTTTGGCATTGTCGGCTAGTTCCTACTGTTTTGATTGTTCAATAAGGTCGATGAAATGATCAAACAGATCAGCCGCTTCGTGCGGACCCGGGCTCGCTTCAGGGTGGCCCTGGAAGCTGAACGCAGGTTTGTCGGTACGGTGAATACCCTGCAACGACTTATCGAACAATGAAATATGAGTAACTTCTAAGTTATCCGGCAACGTAGATTCATCAACAGCAAAACCGTGGTTCTGGCTGGTGATCATCACTGTACCTTTCTTAAGGTCTTTCACCGGGTGGTTAGCACCGTGGTGACCAAACTTCATTTTGACCGTCTTAGCACCGCTGGCCAGTGCCAGTAACTGGTGACCCAGACAAATACCGAATACCGGAATGTCTTTTTCAAGAATGGTTTTAATCGCTTCAATGGCGTAGTCACACGGCTCAGGGTCGCCGGGGCCATTTGATAAAAACACACCATCCGGATTCAGAGCCAGTACGTCAGCAGCAGGCGTTTGCGCCGGCACCAACGTCACTTTACAGCCACGGTCTGCCAACATACGTAAGATGTTGTTCTTCACGCCGTAGTCGTATGCAACAACATGGTATTTCGCTTCCGCTGGCGTTACATAGCCTTCACCCAGCACCCACGTGCCTTCGGTCCAGGTTTTCACTTCCTTAGTGCTAACTACTTTGGCCAAGTCCATGCCTTTTAAGCCCGGGAACCCCTTAGCAGCGTCTAATGCTTTGGCTTCATCTAAATCGTCACCGCAGATGATACAACCGTTCTGCGCACCTTTGTCACGAAGGATACGGGTTAAACGACGGGTATCGATATCCGCAATACCTACTACGCCTTTGGCTTCGAGGTATTCAGATAATGTTTGTTGGTTTCGAAAATTACTGGCTACGAGGGGAAGGTCACGAATGATTAGACCTTTAGACCAGATTTTGTCTGCTTCGACGTCTTCAGAATTGGTACCGGTATTACCGATATGGGGGTAAGTAAGTGTAATGATTTGTTCAGCGTATGACGGGTCGGTGATGATTTCCTGATAGCCTGTCATGGAAGTATTAAAAACAACTTCCCCAACGGCAGAACCAGTGGCACCAATTGCCGTACCTTTAAAAACTGAACCATCCTCTAACACCAAAAGGGCAGAATTAGCCAAGTCAACCTCCAGATTAAGGATAACCGACGGTTTATTCAGTGGCATGAATAAACCCCACAAAAAACGGGAGGTAACAATAATTTTACTTCCCGTTTACGATACTTTGCAGCTAATAAAACGCGACCCGGACAAGCCGGAACGCTAAATTTTGGCAAATTCCAAGTATTATATAGGAGTAATCAGCAAAGGTCTAATTCAAATTTAGAAAAACATGAAAAACACCTCATTAACTGATTTTTCAGCGTCTAACCTCAGAAAAGCCTATTTATCTGATGAATAATTACGCCAGTCCAATGACATCATTCATGCCATAACGTCCATTTTGCTTACCCGACAGCCACAAAGCCGCATGTACTGCGCCTTTGGCGAAGGTTAAACGACTCGACGCTTTATGCGTAATTTCCAGACGCTCGCCCAGATCAGCAAACAATGCGGTGTGTTCTCCCACAATATCACCGGCTCTAACGGTGGCAAAACCGATAGTTTGATGTTCACGGGGCGGTTCTTTCCCTTCACGACCGTAAACAGCACATTCTTGCAAGTTTCGACCTAAAGTATCTGCAATCGCTTCACCGATAGCCATAGCCGTGCCTGATGGTGCATCCTGCTTAAAGCGGTGATGTGCTTCAAGGATCTCAATATCTGCTGTATTGCCCAGAGCTTTAGCCGCCTGCTTCACCAGCGACAGCATGACGTTTACGCCCACGCTGTAATTCGCCGCGAAAACCAGCGGGATTGTTTTTGCTGCTTCGTCCAGCGCCTTTAACTGGTCCTGCGACAAACCTGTGGTACCAATGACAACCGGCTTTTTGTGCTCTGTGCACCAGGCCAGATTGCTGTCGAATGCGGCCGGTAAGGTAAAATCAATCACCACATCAACATCGTCAGGGTTCAGTGATGAAATCGCACTGCAGGCAATGCCCTGCGTACCGATCCCGGCGAGTTCGCCAACATCGATGCCTACCCATGGTGAGTCATCACGGACCGTGGCAACAGATAAATCTGCATCGTCATTTTCACGTAATGCTTCAATCAGCACACGTCCCATACGCCCGTTGGCGCCTAAAATAGCTACTTTCATATCAGGATATTCTCAGTCTGTTTTCCGGCATTTTGCCTGAGCGCAGACAATTTTCAAATGATCACAGGTAATTAGCGTAGAATATGGTATAACCATCTGCAGTCATGCCATTTCAATTTACCCGCAGAAAATCTGCATTTACACTGTGTTGCATCAACATAAAACCGTACTTTATCCGCTACGATAATCGTGCTTATGCAGAAAAGGACTCAACATGGAAAAAAAGCTGATCTGGGATATTCCTACCCGACTGTTTCACTGGTTGCTCGTTTTCTCCCTGGCCGGGCAATATGTCACCGCTGAACTGATGGACAACGCCATGCAATGGCACTTCTATCTCGGCTACTTTACGCTCGGGCTGATTATTTTCCGGCTCATCTGGGGGATTGCCGGTTCGGATTACGCGAAGTTCAGCCAGTTTATTTATGGTCCCCGGGCTGTATTACGTTATGCCGGCACCCTATTTAAGCGGGACTCAGAAGCTCATGCAGGTCACAACCCGCTGGGTGGCTGGGTTGTTATCATCATGCTGTCACTGGTTGCCGTGCAGGCAGTAAGCGGATTATTCATGACTGACGACATTTTCCTTGATGGTCCCTGGCGCGCCGCAGTAGAAGACTCAACGCTTAAAACCATGAGTTATTTGCACAATAACGTATTCAATATTCTACTGGTGGTCATTGCCCTTCATATTGCAGCGATTGGTTTCTATGCCGTGTATAAAAAGCAAAAACTGGCACCGGCCATGGTGCACGGAAAGAAAAGCACTAATGAAGCCGGGATCCCGTCATCACGCCTGCTGGCTGCTGTTGTAGTTGCGCTTATCAGTGCCGGCATTGTGTACTATGTAGTAGAAATCGCGCCGCCTGAAGCAGCAGAAGAAGAATATTACTACTGATCTTTTACTTGGCTCAGCTACACAGCCAGATGTTACAAAGCCGCCTTCACAGGCGGCTTTGTCGTTTTATCTCTCATGCATTAAGCGCTAAAGCTGCGCTACGATTTTACCAGTCCCTGCTTTTGCATTATTTCCTGTATTTCCGGCACACTGGCCGGGTCATCAATGGTAGACGGCACTGCCACTTCATGGTTTGCAACAATCTGACGTAACAGCTTACGTAAAATTTTTCCCGACCGGGTTTTAGGTAACCGGGGCACTACCACCGCACGATGAAAACAGGCCAGCGGACCGATTTCCTTTCGGATCATCGCCACCAGCTCCTGTTGCAGTGTGTCTTCGTCAATATCCACACCATCTTTCAACAGCACTAACCCAACCGGCACCTGCCCTTTTAAACTGTCATGAACGCCTATCACACTGCATTCTGCCACTGCCTGATGCGCAGCCACGATTTCTTCCATTTCACCGGTAGATAAACGGTGACCGGCCACATTAATCACATCATCAGTGCGCCCCATAATAAAGACATAACCGTCGTCATCTTTAAAACCGCCGTCACCTGAGGTGTAATAATCCGGATAAGCTTCCAGATAGGCATGTTTGAACCGTTCACAATCACCCCAGATAGTCGGCAGACAACCCGGCGGCATTGGCAGCTTTATCGCAATTGCGCCCTGCTCTCCCGCCGGTAAAGGTTTACCGGTGTGATCCAGCACTTGCACATTAAAGCCCGGCACCGGAACGGTTGAGGAACCCGGTTTAACCGGTAAGTCTTCAAGTCCTGCGGGATTAGCACAAATGGCCCATCCGGTTTCAGTTTGCCACCAGTGATCGATCACCGGTTTGCCGGTTTTATCAATGGTCCATAGATAGGTGGGCGGGTCGAGCCGTTCCCCCGCCATGAAGATCGTCTTCAGTGAACTGATGTCATATTTTTCGACTAACTTTGCATCAGGATCTTCTTTGCGAATTGCGCGGAACGCCGTCGGCGCAGCAAACAGCGCCTTAATTTTATATTCTTCCGTCATGCGCCAGAACGCGCCTGCATCCGGCGTTTTTACCGGTTTGCCTTCATACACAACCGTAGTACACCCATGCAAAAGCGGTCCGTAAACAATATAGGAATGTCCGACTACCCACCCAACATCCGATGCCGCCCAGAACACCTCACCCGGTGCCATATTGTAAATAGCCTGCATGGAATACTTCAGCGCGACAGCATGACCACCGTTATCCCGCACAACCCCTTTTGGTTTTCCCGTGGTGCCTGAGGTGTAGAGAATATAGAGAGGATCCGTTGCCTGCACCACAGTACAGGGCGCCGGTGTGGCTGTTGCCATTGCGGTATCCCAGTCTGTGTCGTCTGCGCTGAGTTCTGCCAGTTGCTCAGGACGCTGAAACACAATGACTGAATCCGGTTTGTGCGCCGACAGACTGATTGCCTCGTCGACCAGCGGCTTGTAGGGGAGCACTTTCGTCACCTCAATGCCGCAGGAGGCTGTCACCAGCACCTTCGGTGATGCATCTTCAATGCGCACAGCCAGCTCGTGGGGGGCGAAGCCGCCGAAAACTACCGAATGAACAGCGCCGAGTCGTGCCGATGCCAGCATGGCAATGACAGCCTGCGGGATCATCGGCATATAGATAACAACCCTGTCGCCCTTCTCTACGCCTTTGCCGGCAAGCACGGAGGCGAATTTTGCGACTTCCTCATGCAACCTGCGGTAGGTATACGTCGCTTTATTTCCCGTAACCGGTGAATTATAAATAAGCGCAAGCTGATCGCCCCTGCCGTTTTCAACATGATAATCCAGTGCCATGTAGCAGGTATTCATTTCCCCGTCAGCAAACCAGCGATAAATGTCGTTTTCGTCTTTCGACAAAATGGTTTCAGGAAAACGGGACCAGGGCAGCGCCTGCGCTTTTTCTTTCCAGAATGCTTCCGGTGATTCAATTGCCCTCTGATATTCTGTGGTGTACGACATAACGGCCTCGCGAATGTTGTTCCGGTACAATTAATGTAACCATTAATGAAAACTTTTAACTTGATTTACATTAATATAAAAACAACAAAAAGCCGCATAAGACTTGGGTCGCAAATTTTTGCCTTGTGCTGACAGAGAAATCAGTTCACAAGGCGGGCAATTTTTCCTTTTGCGCAGGTAAGACGCAGGTAAGGAGCAGGTTACGCCAGGTTTCTTCTTCCACCGGTTTGGACAGATAAAAACCCTGGAAGATATCGCAGCCCCGGCGGGTGAGGTACTGGATCTGAATTTCGTTCTCAATGCCTTCAGCTACCGTTCTCACACCCATGGCACTGGCCATTTCAATGATGGTATTGACGATGGGCACGTCATCACTTTCAAAATTAATTTCATCCACAAAGTAACGGTCGATTTTCAATTCAGTAATGGGCAGTTCTTTAAGGTAACTCAGGCTGGAATAGCCGGTACCAAAGTCGTCAATGGAGAAAGCAAAGCCGAGTTGTGACAGCCTTTCGATACGTTTTCGCACCAGATCAATGGTGGTAACCAGTGTGGTTTCCGTGATTTCCAGCACCAGCTGCTCAGGGTTAATCTGCCATTCTGAGATCGTTTCCAGCAGCCGGTCAGAAAAATCAGCACGAGCAATATGTCTGCCACTGATATTCACAGAAAGGGTCGTTTCCAGTCCCTGAGATTTCATTTCTGACAGCAGGCGACAGGCCTCGTTGATTACCCAGTACCCAATATCCACCACGGCATCACTTTCCTCTGCAATGGGAATGAACTCACCGGGACTGATGAAGCCCAGCCGTTTCTCATTCCAGCGCAGCAGTGCTTCAGAAGACAAAATACGACCGTGCTTGTCGTACTGGGGTTGCAGCACTAAATAGAATTCGTTGTATTCCAGAGCATGAGCAAAACTCTGACTGATGTAATTGTGTCTGTCGTAGGCATTAAACTCGTTACGCTCCAGGGTGACACGGCCGCCCGGTCCCTGCTTCTTGGCCTGCCTCGTACCGAAATCCAGAATACCGGTAATTTTCTCATAGCTGGCATCCTGCGCGTGAACATAGGTCGATGCCAGCGAGGTTGATACCAGTTGTGAATGACCATGAAGGGTAAACTCTTTGCCTAACTCACTGTGCACGCCCCATTCTATAGAATCAATCAAATCCATGGTGGCAGCATCTTTTGACTCATCAAAGGGTTCTTTAAACAGAATATAAAATTTATCTCCCAGACCGCTGTATACCTGAAAACGGGAGGAAATAGCTTTTTTGATGCGTCCGGCAAAAATACGCAAAATGTAATCACCGGTCTCTTTGCCGAACGACAAATTAAACTGGGCAAAATTATCGATATCCAGCATACAACAGTACATTTGCCGTTTAGTGGTTTTCGCGGCGATGATCAGACGACGCAAATCCTTTTCGAAGGATTTGATATTAGGCAGATGGGTAACTTCATCAAAAAAGGCGATTTGATAGATACTGTCTACCGCCTGTTTACGCTCGGTAATATCGCGGATAACACAGACAAACTGCGACTGACTCACCTGCTCAACTTCAGACACCGACACTTCAATAGGAAAGGTTTTGCCCTGACGGTGCTTCGCTGACAGTTCTTTTCCGAAAATAGCGCCAAGTCCCGGCCGCAAGTGCTGACGGACAAACTCGATCTGCTCATCATCAGGCGGCCCCGGCAGTAAATAGGAAATGTCTTCACCGATAACCTGCTTAGGCTCGTAACCAAAGAGAATTTCAACGGTCTGGTTGGCAGTAATGATGGTGCCCAGCTCATCAACGGTCAGTACCGCATCATTCATGCTGTCCAGAATCGTGTTTAAGTATTCGATGTAATTCTGTTCTGTTTCCGACAGGCGCTTGTGCTCAGTAATGTCCTGAACAGAGCCGAAAATCTTCACAATTTCACCGTTCTGCTTTCTGGCCTTCCCAGATAATTTCACCCAGCATTTGTGTTTTTTGCGGGTGATCACAGGCAGTTCAAACTGATAACTCACTCCGGAGGCCAGTAGCATTTGTATGGCTTTAATCAGCTTGCGTCTGGCTTCAGAGGGAAAACAGGAAAGAATACGGTACAGGGTAACGCGGGTATCTCTGGCGAAATCGAACAGCCGGTAGGTTTCATTAGTCCAGTGTATTTGCTGGGTTTGTACATCGTAATCCCAACCGCCGGTAGACGACATCTCGGAGACTTCATCAAACAGCGACAGTCTGTCGTGAAGTAACTTCAGGCTGCCCTCACGGTGTAACGATGCCGATTCGGCAATCAACCCCACACGCTCACCACTAAGCTCCAGAAAGGCCATATCGTAGTCTGATGCTTTCTGGTGCGGAAAATAACCGGCGACAAAAAGTGCAATGTCGTCGTGTTTAACAACCTGAACCGCCAGTGAAAAAAATGCTTTTGTCGTTTTATCTTTAAAGCTTACGGGCAGACAGGGAGAGGCGCAGGTTTGTTCAAGTACACAAGCGGCTGGTAATGACGCGGTGTCATTCATTTGCCAGAAAAGAATTTTCCCCTGTAAGGATGCTGCATGCTCCTGCTCTGCCACTGTGGCAACAATAACACAGGCGTTCTCTGCGGCGGTATTCTGAATAAGCGAATTCAGGACATCCGAAATCCGGGAACGTCCTTCATGACTTATTTCATCCGTTAACCACGACTCACCCATATACCGGCATTCCTCTCATGAATCACTAAAAATTTTTCCTGCGGCGATCACCCCACTTAAGCATAGGAAAAGAACCATTTTTCTACAAACAGAGGTTTGTAAATTGCGATATCATGCCGGAATACGACGTCTAAAAACGCGAATGGCCGCTATAAGCGGCCATTAAATGAACATTACGGATAATCCGTACCGTTTTTTTATTGATTAGTCAGCTTTATAATCGTCGTGGCAAGACTTGCAGGTACCGCCTACTTTACCGATTGCCTGAGCAAATTTGCTTTCGTCACCTGCAGCAGCAACAGTCTGTAAATTAGCAGCAGCAGACTTCAGCGCGCTGATCTTGCCTTCAAAATCAGACCAGTTTTCCCAGATCTCATCTTTTGCTTCTGTGTCTACATCAAACTTGCGGGTATCAACCTTTACGTAATCTGCCATCATGTCAGCCAGTTGTTCCAGACGCATAGCGTTGGTCTCAATGACTTCCTGATCAAACGGGATAGCGCCTTTCGCCATGCCGCCCAAAGGCCCCATGTTGCTGGCTACCAGTGTGTAAAGCGCATGTCTGTACTTAGTTGCCGCTTTCGCGTGTTTTTCGTTCATTGCAGCTTCCTGAGCCAGAACGCTGCCGGTTGTCAGGCTTGTAACCACGACTGCTGCCATCAGGCCGGTCTTGAGCAGTTGCTTCATTCTTTTCTCCATTAAGATACGGTAAATGTGGTGTGTGATAGTTTACGCATCCGTCCCTGCGGACAAGCTTACCTTACCCCTGATCCGGTTGCAGTTTCCAGGGTCATATCATGTTATTTGTTGCATTAAATCTATATTCGCGCAAGGTAATGTACGACAAGCGCATTAAATACGAAGTTGAACGAATTTTCTTCACCCCAGTAACGGTACGACGCCACTTTCTTTAGCGTTGCTCACTAAATGCGAGTTTCAGCCCGAGTGCAGCAAAACTGGTGGCAAAGAATTTCTGTATGAAAACACTCACTTTCTCAGACTTTAAAACCCGGGCACTGAATAAACCGGATAACCCACCGTAAACCAGAAAAACAGCAAAGGTCATAAGCATAAACACGGAGCCATGAAGTAACATGCTGGCGGCAATGGTACTGTCGCTGCCGGTGATAAATTGAGGCAGAAATGCCAGAAAGAAAATAGACAATTTCGGATTCAGGATATTCAGCAAAAATCCTTTTATCATGAAGCTTACATACCCTGTCTCACCCTGCGCTTCACCGGACACTGCCAATGGCCCGGACGAACGCCACATTTGCCAGGCCAGATACAACAGATAAGCACAACCGGCATATTTCACTACCGAAAAAGCTACCGCACTGGTATGAAAAATAGCGGCCAGACCGAAACTACTGGCCAGCAGCGCAGGAATAATCCCCAGCGTACAACCCAGCGCAGCAAAGAAGCTCGCCCTTTTTCCATGGCAAAGACCCGTTGCTACGGTGTACAACACACCCGTGCCCGGCATCAGTACCACGACCAGACACGTTAATAAAAATCCGGCTGACAGCATTGTTCTCTCCTTTTCCTTCAGGATTCTGAATGGGTAGATTTTATTCTTGTGAAACAGACTCAATTGACGTCACTGAGCATTACACTCAGTGAAGACAGCATGGCAAGAGCGAGCGATATTGTAAGTAGCGCTGAATTAAACGCTTTATCTGTCTGACGCCACGCAGAGACTCGTTGCCGTCCTGTAAAAAACAATAGCAGAGACAAGCAGAATAACAGCGGTGCAGCTACCAGACTTGTGCCCCAAAATATAGAAATGACGGCGCAGCAGGCAAGTATGAAAGACAAACCGAACCAGAAAGATGCTACGACAGTGTTTGAATTTACTTTTCCCATAATCAGTTCAAAATCCTTTTGAAAGTAATATCAGTCCTTGCCACATCACCATGTTAGTCAGTAATAAAACGGCACATTCCATGTCCCAGCGGCTCACCGTTTCGCTCAGTGAAGCCGTATTTGGCGTAAAACCCTTCTTTTCCCTTTGCTGCTAACAGGCCCGCTGTTGAGCCTGCCGGGCAATGTTCTGCAATGAATGCGTTTATTGATTCCATTATCCGGGCTCCGAGCCCGAGTTCCTGAAAATCAGGGTGCACAATGACATCCTGAAGGTAAAAGTACATCGCCCCGTCACCAATCAGACGCCCGCAGCCAATTAGCGTTTCCTCTGAATACAAACAAACCCAGAACAACGAATTATCAATACTCTTCTGAATGACTGCCATTGCAGGGTTGTTCCACCCTGCAGTCTCCCGCAAGTCAGCAAATGCTTTTGCTTCAGGCGGCCGGGAGGTTAAAGTAATGTCTGAAACTGGCATGCTTTCACACGGTTCAACTGCTGATTTCTTTTCTTGCCTGTTGGATAGCGGCATCCACCGCCTCCACCGCTTTAGTATTTGTCCAGCATCTCGATTGCAGCATGGAAGATACCAGTGCGACGACTTCTGAAGCATTGTGGCTGGCAAGTTTTTCAAAGGAATCCAGCCCGACTTCTTCAAATCGCTTCAGCACTGTTGGACCTACGCCTTTGACTGAAAGTAAACCACTTTTTTCTTCTTCCGTGAATGGCATTTGCCTGGTTCCTTCATCTGTGAATTCTGATTAATCGCGCTCTGCTTCAAGTTACCAGTTTCCGGTTCTGAACGCATCTGGCAATTCATTCGGATTAGCTGAGTAAACCATGGGGTTTATCAGATACCTTTTTGCGGATGCCTGAGATATTCCACTTAAATTTCTTCTTTGATCAGCGCAAGTAAATCGGTAACACCAACATCCTCGCCCGCCTGCGATAATAAAGTAGATACCTGACCACGGTGATGGGTTTGATGATTAAAGAAATGAAGAAGCAGACTCGCAAACCGCTTGTTAGCGGCAATGCCTTTTGTGTTCCGATAGCTGAGCACAAAATTCAGATCATCAGCGGCCAACGCGCCAGTCCATTTGATTATCTGTTCGTCCAACCAATACCTGCGTTCAGACAATGCCTCAAAGTCGTCATAGAGAATGTGATCAAGGCTTGCCGGATTTGAAAGGTCAACAATCTCGCGCAGCAAAGACCCACAGGATGGGTGTGTGGCAAATCGCTTCAGCCAGATAATGTCCGCTACAACAATATGATTCAGCGTGCCCAGCACAGAACTAAAAAAAGCACCGCGATCTGCCGTTAAATCTTCCCGGCTCAGACGCCCGGCAGATTCATAGACCTTTAAATTCATCCACTGATTATATTCCGCCAGTAAGCAGAAATGACTTTCCAGACTCATGAAACAAACCTTGCACGTATTTAGCCGCAAACATTGCACTATCAGTGCGACGATTACTTTATAGACAACTTGTATTCCCAACTTACCACAGCAGCACAGAAACCTGAGAAAACAAAACCCAGTACAGAAATAAAAATTGCCACAATGCCTCCGAAAGCCATACCAAAATCTTCATGAGATACGAATGCCATGTGAATCGCCACTAATTTCCTAGACGCCTCTCAGTTAGATAAACTAACTGAAAAGAGAGGTGCTTATGAGCGGTAAACGCTACCCTGAAGAATTTAAAATTGAA
>NZ_JBSWWW010000005.1:0-483328 GCF_056160285.1 Alteromonas sp. AWJ4_197
TTCAATTTTAAATTCTTCAGGGTAGCGTTTACCGCTCATAAGCACCTCTCTTTTCAGTTAGTTTATCTAACTGAGAGGCGTCTAGGAAATTAGTGGCGATTCAGCAAGCAATTCCAAAGCACTATACGAAGTAGCTTGTACAAAAGGTGATGCTAGCTTACCTTGCTGGCATTACCTGCTGGTAATCCATCTCCTTTGAATAAATAAGGGGATTTCGCTTTTCACTTCTCTACTTAATGTTATCAATAAGGAGAGATGATCATGAGCGTAGCGAGATTTGAAAGAGGAATTCTTAATAGGTACATCCAATCGACCTCAACCAAAGATAGGCATCAAGCAAAATTACTTAGCTTACTAGATTGGATTTGGCGTTGGGGATTCACGAGCACAGCTGTGCTGGAAGAGCTTTGGCGCTTGGATCGTTCAACTATAAACAGAATGGTTCGCAGGTATATCAATGATGGAATGGTTACCGAAGTTGCCACTTTCAGTTGCAGAGATAAAAGGCTTTTTCTGCTTAAGCCTGAAGGTTTGAGACTTTTACAGAGTTATCATGGTGAAACCCTCAAATACCCCGTGAAGCCTTCTACACTTAATTTCAAAACAATTACCCACGATCTAATGTGCCAGGCAATAGTTGCAAAAGGCTGCGCGGAAGGGCGATATCAGTTTTACGTTACAGAATCCGAGCAAGCGAAGGAGCATCAGAAGAAGACCAGGCGTTGTGACGCCATTGTTTTTGAAACTGAAACAGCTGAACTTGTGGGCATTGAAGTTGAGGCTTCAGCAAAAACAATACCTCATAGAAAAGACTGTCTGATAGCAACGCGACGCATGATTGAAGAAGAAAATCGGTTCAATCGCGTTCTCTATTTTTCTCATAAGCGAAAACACTTAAAAGATGCTGAAAGGGTGCATCGGAAACTTTTCGACAAGCCGGAAAACTGTTTGGATGCTGATTGGTTTAATACTCATTTAAAACTTGTATATTCACGAGAGTATATCGATATGCTCTATCACAAATTCTGGCTCCATTGATCCTTTAATAATTCTTGTCTATAAAGTAAAAAATGCCCCTGCTATTTTCAGCAGGGGCTTTTTTTGTCGTTAGTCTTTAAACTTAGCATTAAGTCCAGCTATAACTGGGAAAGTTACTATTCACGTACTGTGAAAAGAAACTAAAGTGGCGGCGAGATTTGCAGTACCCGCCAGTTAGTAGGCCAGCAATGAGTTGCTGGGACGCCAACTGCAACGTCGGCAGGTTTTATCCAGTTCATTGATAAATAGCCCCAGTGCAGGAAAAAAGGAGCCGTGAAGGCTCCCTGTGTGGAAATTTGACAAAATGTGGAGATGTCAATTGCAGCATAGTTCCATAAAGTTATCGAACGCCTCTTGCCAACGGTATAGTGAACTGTCAGAAAAAAATGCATCTTGTGAGAGCAGAAATATACGACGAAAGGCATGTTCTTCAACACTTTCTCTGCAATAGTTCTCTATCTCAGCATGAAACACATACATCACCACTTCCACTAGCTCAGCATCGATATATTGTTGCTGAAGTTTTTCTGGGAGCATGTGATGTAATGATTTACTGACAGACATTCCGTTTATACCCTTATCACCAAGATGGAGGTAAATTCCACCTTTCGAGTCAGGATCAAACAGCATTGCCACACGACTGAGATCGCTTTCTTTCCAGGGAGAACGGCTCATTCGGGTGTAAGTTTTATGAAACTCAATTTTTTGTGAACTCATGTTAAATACCAAGTAGTTGTCCTGGTATTAACTAAGCTTACGCTGCGGTTATTATGTTGTATTCATCTTTTATTCCTATTGTAAGCGTCACGTTCACGCTGAAGCTAAATGTGGCTAGCACGTGCATCTCGGCTTTCCTTGGTGTTTTTTCCATTTAAAATCAGAGCAGGCTAAAATATTTCTGTGCACAAACCTGATGACTCACCTCAAGCGTCGGTGCAGGAAGAATACAAAATTAAAAAATAAGAAAAGAATTCAAATTATGCTTTGTTACCAATCGCTGAAGCCGCTTGAATCGATGTCAAAACTATCGAAAGTGCTGGATTCATAGCTATTGTTATCAAAATTATAGCTGCTATTTTCAGTGTCAGTGCTTTCCGTAACACCGTAAGGATTTCCGTTAATAACTGTGCTCCCAACCATTGGAGACCCATCAATATTAACGGATGGCTCTACCGTCGACGAACTCGCATATCCCGAACCAAACAGTAAATTAAACAAGCCCATAACTAGCTCCATTTATCATTAATCTACTGACAAATGTTAATAAAAATGCTAGGTTTTAAAAGCACTTTCGTTGTCGCCAGACGCCTAAAGTGCTTGAGGTTTTATAGTCGAAATGGGTGATATAAGGACATAAAAAAAACCATTTGATTTCAGTTTTCTCTGATATGGGATTGTCTTCAAATAGCATATTTAATAATCAATCTTTTGTTTGCAAAGTATGCGTCCTTCTTAAATTTCCCACTGCTAAAGACTGCATCAATACAAGCTTAATTAATAAGTAATGCCGTAAACGGGGTCACTTCGGAAAATAACAATGATAACGAACAACAACTTTTCTCAAACCGCTGCCTTCATTTGGTCTGTTGCCGACCTGCTTCGCGGTGATTTCAAACAATCCCAGTACGGGCGCGTTATCCTTCCATTTACTTTGTTACGTCGCCTTGAATGTGTTCTGGAAGAGTCAAAGGACTCAGTAGTAAAAGAGGCTGAACGGGTAAAGGCAATGAACTTGCCCGAAGAAGCGCAGGAAAAAATGCTTTTAAGGGCAACTCAAAGCACTAATAACCCCAATGGTTTGTCGTTCTTCAATACCTCGCCGATGGATCTCGGCAAGATGGGGCAAAGTGATATCAAGGCTAACCTGGGTACATATATCCAAAGCTTTTCATCTGATGCCCGTGAAATATTTGAACATTTCAAATTCGACGAATTTGTAGGTCTGCTTGACGATGCCAACCTGCTTTACAAAGTCGTTAAGAAATTCGCTACTACAGACTTAAGCCCCAAACACATATCAAACCATGATATGGGGTTGGTGTTTGAAGAATTAATCCGACGCTTCGCTGAGAGTTCTAATGAAACGGCAGGGGAGCACTTTACCCCTCGCGATATTGTTCGCTTAACTACCTCTTTGGTATTCATGGAAGATGATGATGCGTTAACCAAAGAAGGCATTATCAGAACTATATACGATCCAACGGCTGGTACGGGCGGTTTCCTGTCTTCAGGGATGGAATACGTGCATGAGCTGAACCCCAATGCAGTCATGCGAGCATTTGGTCAGGAACTTAACCCAGAGTCATACGCTATCTGTAAAGCCGACATGCTGATAAAAGGGCAAGACGTAAGCCGTATCAAACTAGGTAATACGCTGTCGAACGACCAACTACCTGCCGACCAATTTGACTACATGCTTTCTAATCCACCGTTTGGCGTGGATTGGAAGAAAATTGAAAGTGATATTAAAGACGAGCACACCCTAAAAGGCTTTGATGGTCGCTTTGGGGCAGGTCTGCCCCGTGTATCAGACGGTTCCTTGCTCTTTCTCATGCATCTCATCAGTAAAATGCGAGATACACAGCCTGTTGATGGTGTTGTCAGCAACGGCGGGCGTATTGGCATCATTCTGAACGGTTCACCGCTGTTTACGGGTGGTGCGGGAAGCGGTGAAAGTGAAATTCGACGTTACATTTTAGAAGCTGACTTGCTGGAAGCTATCGTTTCATTGCCGACGGACATGTTTTACAACACGGGTATTGCTACTTACGTCTGGGTGCTAACGAACAAGAAGAAAGACGAACGTAAAGGCAAGGTGCAGCTTATCGATGGCTCAAACCTCTACGGAAAAATGCGTAAATCTCTCGGTTCAAAACGCAACCAGATGAGTGACGACGACATTAAAACAATCACTCGTGCATTTGGTGATTTTGAAGTCATTGACGCTCGTGAAATAGACAAACCATCAGAACAAAAATCAAATCGTGGACGTCAGTCCGCCAATGCGAAACAAGAAGCGCCAAAGACGTTTGCCAGCAAAATATTCAATACCTATGAGTTTGGGTATCGTCGTATAACGATTGAAAGACCATTACGTTTATCTTCTCAAATCACCGATGAAGCTATCGAATCCCTGCGTTTTGCACCTAAGCCTTTCAACATTGTAATGGAGCGAATTTACAGCGAATTTGGTTCATCATGGAACGAAGAGAATTATGGTGACTTAAGCCTGGTTCAGGTAGAGGTTCGAGCACTGATAAAAGCAGAATTCAGTGAACTGAAGGAAGCGCAAATTAAAGACGTGCTGAGTAGCAAATTGTGGTTATCCCAAAAAGCGTTAATGGAAGAGGTGCAAAAACTTCAGACCAAACTAGCTGACATTGCAGGTGGTAAAGACAAGCGTTCAGATGACTTTAACCAATTCGAAATCGATTACAGCAAAGCCCTGAAAGCGCTAAACATCAAATTTGATGCAAAAGAAAAAAAACAGTTTCTCGATGCCGTAACGACCAAAAACCCAGATGCAGAATGTGTCGTTGATAAAGCCCTGAAAAGTGACGAAAATCCGCTCTATGGTGCGTATGAATACGAAGGGTCTGTCAGCAAGTGGAAAGATAAAGTGGTGTCATTCAAACAGGACGGCGACCTGCGAGATAACGAAAATGTGCCGCTAGACCCAAGCGTAACAACGTCTGATTTAATCGAATCGTATTTCCTAAAAGAAGTAGCGCCTCATGTTTCAGACGCCTGGATTAATGCTGATAAGCGTGACGAGAAAGACGGTGAGATTGGAATTGTTGGCTATGAAATTCCGTTTAATCGGCATTTTTACGTTTACCAGCCGCCTCGTGATTTAGTTGAGATAGATAAAGATTTGGATGCAGTGAGCGCTGAAATTTTGCAGCTTTTGCAAGAGGTGCATTCATAATGTCAAAAATTACGACTATGAGTAAATATATGCCTTATCCAGACTATAAATATTCAGGAATTGAATGGTTAGGGCAAGTGCCTGAGCATTGGTTGCTATCACCAATTAAATTAATTTCAGATATAACTCTTGGCAAAATGCTAACACCTAATGACAAGGGAGGAATGTTTAAAAAACCATATTTAAGGGCAAAGAATCTGCAATGGCAGTCAGTTGACGTCTCTGATGTCAAAGAGATGTGGTTTGATGAAAATGAGCTTAAATCTCTTGCCCTCAAAGATAAAGATTTACTTGTGAGTGAAGGCGGTGAAGTTGGTAGAACCAGTATTTGGAAATCTGAACTTGAGGAATGTTACATTCAAAACTCTGTAAACAGAGTTCGTTTAAAACACGGTTTGCCCACCTTTTATTTGTATCAATTTATCGCCTGTGGAAAATACGGTTACTTTGATTCAATAGTTAATCGTATAAGTATTGCGCATTTGACGAAAGAAAAATTGGGAAGTGTTGTTATGGCTTCACCGCCTATAGAGGAACAAACCCAAATTGCTAATTTCCTTGACCGTGAAACCCGCAAAATCGACACCCTAATAGAAAAGCAGCAACAGCTTATCAAACTCCTAAAAGAGAAACGCCAAGCGGTTATCAGCCATGCCGTAACCAAGGGTTTAAATCCTGACGCACCGATGAAAGATTCAGGTGTGGAATGGTTGGGTGAAGTGCCAGAACATTGGAGTTCAGCAACTCCGATTAAGTACCTATCTTCATTGAAAGGACGATTAGGTTGGCAAGGTTTAAAAGCCGATGAGTATAAAGATGACGGCCCTCATGTGGTAAGTAGTGCTCATTTTAACAACCATGAGATAAGCTGGGATATGTGCCCTAGAGTTTCTGAAGAAAGATATGAGTTGGATTCAAATATCCAGCTTGAAAGTGGTGACATCTTGCTAATGAAAGATGGTGCAGCAATGGGGAAACTTGCTTATGTCGATGACTTGCCAGGAAAAGCCTGCCTCAATAGTCATTTGCTACTCTTTAGACCTTTGCAAAGAGACGGTGTTAAGACTTTTCACACCAAATTTATGTTTTACTTAATGCAAACTGAGCACTTTCAAGGTTTTATTAGAAATAATGGTACAGGTGCTACTTTTCTTGGAATTTCACAGCAAGCCATTGGAAATCATCGATTAATCTTGCCTGATTATGAAGAGCAACTCTCTATTGCAAAGTTTTTGGACGAACAAGTAAGTAAATTAAGCGCACTTGAAAGCAAAAAAAATCAGATGATGGCGCTTTTATATGAGCGACGAGCAGCCTTAATCTCAGCGGCAGTCACAGGCAAAATTGATGTCCGAAACTGGCAACCAACAGATAATAAGAGTACAGAGGAAATTGAGGTAACAGCATGAGCACGGATGCAACGCAGGAACGGATTTTCCAGGACGATATTATTGGTCAAATGTTGGCTAACGGTTGGCAGCTAGGTCAGCCTGAAAACTACAATTGTGAATCTGCTCTGTATCAACAAGATGTTCTGGCCTTTATAAAAGAAACCCAGCCAAAAGAATGGGAGAAGTTCTGTAAGGTATTTTCTATTGATTCAGAGCGCCATTTCCTAGATGCGTTGGTCACTCAGCTAAAGAAAGCGGATATCAACGCGACAGATCAGGCTTCCCGAACCTATGGCACTTTGGGTGTTCTGCGTCATGGGTTAAAAATTCGTAATGCGCGTTTTTCTTTATGCCAGTTCAAACCAGAACATGATTTAAACCCTGATACGCTTATTCGCTATCAGAAGAACATCTGTCGTGTTGTGCCTGAGTTGGTGTATAGCCCTTATGCAACGGCAGAGCATCTTGCTGCAACGGGAAAGGCGTCTAAAAAATGGCGAATCGATCTCGTTTTGTTTGTGAATGGGTTACCAGTATCAACACTTGAACTTAAGTCTGAATTTAAACAAGCTGTTGAAAATGCGATTAAGCAATACAAGCGAACCCGTTTACCCAAAGATCCAGCTTCCAAGAAAATTGAACCACTGCTTGCCTTTAAACGTGGTGCACTGGTGCATTTTGCTGTTAGTCAGTACGAAGTGTATATGGCGACTAAACTCGCTGGCGACGAGACATTTTTCTTACCCTTCAACAAAGGGACAAGCGAGGGCGGTGCAGGTAATGAGATCCCAGAAGATGCAGACCGCTATGCCACTGATTATCTATGGAATGAAGTGTTAACGCCCGATAATCTGCTTAATATTATTGGTCGGTTTATTCATCTTCAGATTGAAGAGAAAGAAGACTGGGAAGGGCGCAAGAGCAAAAAGGAAACGCTGATATTTCCTCGCTATCACCAGTGGAACGTTGTCACGAAACTGATTAATGCAGCGGTTGAAGAAGGTACAGGTAATAAGTACCTGATTCAGCACAGTGCAGGCTCTGGTAAATCTAATTCCATCGCGTGGACAGCACACCAGTTATCTACATTGTATGATGCAAATGGTAATAAGCAGTTTCACTCCGTTATTGTAGTAACAGATCGCACGGTATTAGATGATCAGCTACAGGATACCATTTATCAGTTTGAACACGCTGATGGTGTGGTAGGGCGCATCAATAATAAAGAAGGCGATGGCTCCAAATCTGAAAAGCTGGCACAAGCTCTGGAAACATCTCAACCAATCATCATTGTTACCATTCAAACATTCCCGTTCGTCTTACGCGCTATTGAGAATTCAACTTCGCTGAAAGAACGTAGTTACGCAGTGATAGCCGATGAAGCTCATTCCTCACAAAGTGGCTCTACGGCGCGTCAGTTAAAAGAAGTATTGATGACAGACGAAGTGGATGATGATACGGAGCTAACATCTGAAGATATTCTGGACGCAACTATCGCTGCCCGAAGAGGTAGCGCTAATTTAAATTACTATGCGTTCACTGCGACACCGAAAGCCAAAACGCTGGAACTATTCGGGCGCTTACCTAATCCAGATATGCCCGCTTCAAAGCAGAATAAACCGGAAGCTTTTCATGTGTATTCCATGCGCCAGGCTATAGAGGAAGGCTTTATTCTGGATGTATTGAAGAACTACACCAATTATCAGGTGGCGTATCAATTAGCACAGAAGATTGAGGCGGCCGACAAAGAGGTTGATAGTAAGAAAGCGAAGGTCAAGCTAAGTCAATGGGTGCGCCTGCATGAGTACAACATCTCACAGAAAGTGAAGGTGATTGTAGAGCACTTCAAAGACAATATAATGGGGTTATTGGGCGGTCAGGCGAAAGCTATGGTTGTAACCAGCTCACGTAAGGAAGCGGTGAGATATAAACTGGCTTTTGATAAGTATGTTACTGAGAAAGGGTATCAATCGATACGGGCATTGGTTGCCTTTTCTGGCGAAGTCGAGTTTAACCCTAATGACCCTGATGCTGTTGCGTTACTAGATCAGAAGTTCACTGAAAAGAGCATGAACCCTGATTTGAAGCAGGATATGCGAAAGGCTTTTGATACGGATAGTTATCAGTTGATGCTGGTTGCAAACAAGTTCCAGACCGGATTTGACCAGCCGAAGCTATGCGCGATGTACGTGGATAAAAAGCTCGGTGGGGTGGAGTGTGTACAAACGCTATCACGACTAAACCGCACTTACCCTGGTAAAGCGGAAAGTGGCACATTTGTGCTGGACTTCTTCAACGATCCCCAAGATATCCTCGATGCATTCCAGCCCTATTATCAAACTGCGGAACTCACAGATGTTACCAATCCTGATATCGTGTTTGAGTTATTTGAGAAGCTTCGTACTAGCGGCATTTTCCTCTGGAACGAAGTAGAGCAATTCTGTGATGCTTTCTTTACCAAAAACAAATCCAATGCCGCTATTAGTAATATCTGTAAGCCAGCGGTAGATAGATGGCAGAAACGCTACAGCTCAGCCGTAGAAGCCTATATACAAGCTAAAGAAATGTTCGAGCGTACCAAGAAAACAGGCGACGCTGTATTAATAGCTAACGCTGAAAACAGCTTTAAAGATTGCAAGCAAGAAAAAGACAGACTTGAGATATTCAAAAAAGACTTGGGAAGCTTTACCCGTTTCTATGAGTTCATGTCTCAAATTGTCGATTATGATGATAAAGAACTTGAAAAGCTGAGCTTATACGCAAGACACTTACGCCCATTGCTACGGGAAAAAGTTATTGATGAAGATGATATCGATTTAGCCAATGTGGTTATGAGCCATTATCGTCTGTCTAAAATTCGACAGCAGGATATTAAGCTTCAGGAAGACAGCGCTGATTACAAGCTGGAACCAAATAGTGATGTTGGAACAGCAAAAGCCAAGGACAAGAAAGAAGAGTTCCTGTCTCAAATACTTGAACGGCTGAACGAAGTATTTATCACAGATAACCTTACCGACAAAGACATGGTGAACTACGCCTACACGGTGCGTGACAAGCTTAGTGAAAATAGCGCTGTAATGACGCAGATAGCCAATAACACACCTGAACAAGCAATGCTGGGTGATTTTCCCAAAGCCATCGACGACGCCATCCTGAGCAGCGGAGAAGCGCATCAGGAGCAAATGATGCAACTCCTTTCAGACCCAATGAAAACCGCAGCGTTTGCCAGGGTGATTTTTGATATGTTGAATAGCCAGAAAGCATAGACTGAACCATAGCATCTAGGTGTAAATAACGACGAAAGAGTCGAAATTGGTCTCGCTGAACATCACAGTCAGAACCCTAAGTAAACTTTTTCGTCAGAGAATTTCTAAAATATACATGTATATATTTGGCTTCACTGGCGTACTGCTGGTTTTACTATTCTTTTTTCAAAAAATGTAATTAAAATGGGGTGTTAGATTAGTAGCTGAGTAGTAAAAATTGAGTAATCTAACACTTCCTATTTCTTCAGAATCAGCTCGTTCTGAGCTGAAAATCACAACTTTTTCTTTTGCGGCGGGTTCGGCGTTCAGTTCGGGACTTGGTATGCGTGATTGTAACTTACAGCAGAATGAATCTGCTCATTTCGACATTGAAGCGATAGATAAAATAAGACTAAAAAGACTTCGTGACTTAAGTATTTTAAACGAGAAAATTGCAGCAGCTTGGGCAGGCAGACATGGGGTCTCTGCCTGCGAAGCTTTAAGAAACATAAGGAGGCAAGGGAAAATGCTTCCAAAATCTCTGATGAAACATCGACTTGATGAGTATCGAGAAAAAGGCTCTCAATTTTCACTCTCAAATATAACTATTGATAAAATATCAGCAACGTTGTTCGATTTACTCGTTAATGACTCAAAACGAAAGTTCTCTTTGAAAATTAATGAAGTCAAAGGCGTCAAGTTCGAAACTGCGAAGAATTTAATCTCAATCACAGTGCACTCTTCAAAGAATCAACGCTGTAAGTTGGGCGAGCTGACAAAAGATACTTTCACAACAGCAAACGTAAAAGGCTTTGTTTCACGTTACTTAAGGGTTCAAAAAAAACTAGAACGTCGGCCAAGCACTGAAGAATACCGACTACATTCTTTAGAAGTGACAACCGTAGCAGATCTTATCAGAACACACATTGAATTTAACGTGAAGATAAATCACGGCGAGGATTCTAGTGAAGAAAAATTATTTGGGAGTCTGGAGCGGCTTCATTTATCACGTACTCACGACGTTACCCTTCCAAACAAACGAGTGGAGGGTATATGTATTCTTAACGAGAAGCTTTGTGGTCTCACGCCAGCCCGCTTCTCTAGCTACATGCAAGCGTATGAAGAGCAGTCTGGGACTCACGACAAGATATTAACGCGTTTGACAGCAGCATTTAACTTCTGTCACGAGCAGAATTTGTTCAAAACTGGGAAGTTTTTTTATTTCCATAAGCGAGTTCGACGAATTTCTGAAGCTCGCCACGTTGCTGTCAGTGATGACGACTTAATGTTGATGAGTGATTATCTGATTCAAGAAAACTTTTCATCAGAACGAATGTATCGAGAATTTTCACTTTTTATGCAACTTGAAATGACTGGGCACTTTCGAACTCAGCAAACAGTCACACTGAAATATAATCAGATTGATTTTAAAAATTGTAAGTTACAAACATTCGCGAAAGGTGGAAATAAGGTTACGCTTTACCTTTCAGAAGAGGCTTGTTTAAAGATAAAGGCACATCGGGTCTGGCAAAAAGAGTCTGGAATCTGTTCAGACTGCCTGTTTCCGTCCCCCTTCAACTCATCGGTTCCTCGCGCAAACTTTGAAAACGAATGGTCAAAAATGCGTATCGCACTGGGATTCTTTGATACTGAACTCGATACTTTCAAGTATCGGCTGCACGACTTTCGAGAGACACTATTAACACGAATCGATGATCTATCTGACCCGATTTTATCTAAGTTGCTTGGTCATACCAGCGGGCAAGCTCTTAAACACTATAGAGAAGCGCAAGCTAAAAATACGAAAGTGGCAGCAGAGCTGGCTCAAAAACGACTTAATGACAAAGTTGCTTAGTAAGAAAGTCACTTGAACGCTAAGCATAAACGATAACTGTTGTTGTAGTAGATGAGTTCAAAATTTCAAATATCGAGAAAGATATATTGCAATAATGAGCTTAATCGTTAGTATCGAAGGTGGAACAGAAGTGGAACGAAGTACCCTTGAATTCTCTCAAGCCCTTGTAAATAAAGGGTTTGGGGGGAGGAAATGGTGGCCCCACCTGGACTCGAACCAGGGACCTAACGATTATGAGTCGTGTGCTCTAACCAACTGAGCTATAGGGCCATTCTAACTTTAAGAAGCTTGTGTGGAGAGCCAGTGTTTGCTGCAGAACTGCGCACTGGTTTTTACAAGCGGGGCGAAGTATAAGCAGTTTTTTGTGGCTTGTCACCCTATACAGTCTGTGAATTCAATTGCCTGGCGAAAAGTTGTTCAGCCTGCTGTTGTAACACCCGGCGGTTAATGTTGTTAGTAAAAAGCGTATGGCTTCCGCGCACCTCATTCTTTGCCCCGTTAGTCTTTTGTCTGGTTGACGAAATGGTGGCTGCCCGCTCACTATGGTGGCGGTGTAAGTTTTAAATTAAGCGTAATTATGAACATGAAATGGATTTTCCTGATCCCGGCTTTTCTGATGCTGACAGGCTGCGGCGATCTGTTCGGGAGCAGCAGAGCCCCCGGAGATATCCCCTTGGAATTTACCGACCTCTCATTAGGTGAAGACTGTGCCTGGGAAGTCACGGTGGATAAAGATCTGTGGAAAATAAACTATCTGGCTTTTTATCTGAGCCAACCGGAAGTGAAAGTGGAGGGCAGATGGGTACCACTGAACTTCGTCAATAACGACTGGCAGTCAGATAAAGTCGCCTTTTTGCAGTTTCATCATGCCTGCGATAAAAAGCTGAATAACAATCATATTCTGTTGGATGCCAATGAAGCTTTGCTAAGCAGAGCTACAGAACTGCGCCTGACGATGGGGCTTAATTTTGATGAGAACCATTCATTGCCGGTGGAACAAACACCGCCGCTGGACAAACCAACGATGTACCAGTCGGTGAATGCCGGACATAACTTCTTCCGTGTGGAATTACAAAATACCCGCGAGCCGGGCGCCATCTGGTCGTTTTTACTGGCCAGCGGAGGATGCAATGGAGTGAATGCTGAAACGAAGCCGTCAGATTGTGCGTTTCCCAATCGTGTAACGGTGAAGTTACCTATGGCCCAGAACGTGTCGGACCTCAGCTTGCTGGCGAAGCTGCAACAAATTCTGTTCCGCGTTGATTTAAAAGCGGTTACGGAATGTAATATGGCCGGTTCTCACGATAAAAGCTGTGAAAAAGTCATGAAAAATCTCACCGGTAGGGAATGGTTGCGTTGGGACGCGCCTGAAAAGGTATACCTGAAATCCTGAGGGTATGAACCTAAGTCGGTGGTTTAAGGCGAAATTTGCCTGTGGCGTAGTGCAAGGTTTCAGATTCTTTGCTATCTTTCCTTTACACTAATTTTAGCCAGCCAGCATGGAGATAAGAATGACTGAGAAGCCCTTCCTGGTAAGTGGCCGCAATACCATTATTCATAAAGTTCGTAAATTCGATTTATTGATTGTTAACGGTGATGATAATCCGCCGGTAATCGTGACTCATAAAGGTATTAAGCGGTACGAAGGAAAAATCCCTGATAACAAGCGTGAAGCCAAAATGATGGACATGGAACTGGTTGATATTACAACCGGTGATGTTTTCGGTGACGAAAAGACACTGGTGTTCATTCAGACACTGAATGGAAAAGAATACAAGGTAGATTACAGCAAAGCTGAAACGCCGATGTTCATTAAAGTGCATCAGGACAGCGCTTTCTGATCTGCCATTGAACTACGCCTTCCGGAGCCCGGCAAATATCCCGGGCCGCTTTCAAACAGAACCTGAACTGACCTGCTTAATTCTTTTCCTCCCTCGTTTTTTACTCATCTTCGTACTAAATATGAATGTGACAAAATGTGTTTTTAGCACGATGTATTCCTTCTGTTGCCGATAAGTGAACGGCAAAAAAATGTTGTTCATCGCAAGATCTCAAAACTTTGCGATTCATCGATTCTTCACAGTCCTTTTAACAACACTTCTCTACGTTATCAATATCCTGACCATCGACCTGATGGAAGGTGATTTTAACAAGGAGACGACCATGAAATCTAAACTTCCCAAACGCAACACCGCGTTAATTGTCGCTGTTATCACCAGCGCGTCATTCATTATTCCTGTGACAAGCTCAAATGCAATTGCCGCAACCTATCCCAGATGGCTTGAGAGCAGCCTTGTATCTGTATGTCATGCTATCCGTAAGGATGATACCCGTGCTTTAAAAAACGCAGTAAGAGATTCGAGGGTGTCACTGAAAGTTCTTCATGAAGGATTAGTCTGTAATGGTGAAGATATGATGTCCTTTGCAGAGCGCCACCGTGCAATGGACACCAGTGAATTGATCGCGAGACGACTAAAGCTTCAGGATGAAACATTAACAGCCCGGCGTTAACCCCGGCAGGTACGAACATGGAAAGTCAAAACGGTACCGGCAGCCACACAGAAGTTGTAGCCGGTCCGCTACCCCTGCTTAGTGTACTGGTGATGATTGAGAATGAGCAGTATCATTCGTCACTCAGGCTGATATTAGAAGATATCCCGCAGGTTGGATGTGTGACAATATGCCGTACCCCCGAAGAACTTTACTGGTTTAATGGTTCCCGCAACTCAATTTTAATAAGTTGTCTCAACTCTTTTGCTGTTACCGGCCCTCACCTATGTCCACTTGTTATTGCCGGCAGTACAAATGAGGAAGCTTTAAAGGCCTTCGCTATCAATGCTGGAGGATTTATCTCTATGCCTCCTTCAAAGGAAAATGTCCGGTCTTGTCTGCAACATCAGCACGCACTGTTCAGTGCCCGTACGGAACGCGCCGGTTATGAATCCGCTTGTAAAACTATTTCGCTCCAGGCTGGTATTTCCGTAAGCGCACTGAAAGCGAGGTTGAACCGTCAACTTAACCACCCGGGTTTTGAACGTCGCCTGAGTTTACGTTGTGCGGGAGAGTGGACATATCTTGAATATGGCGACATTATTTGGATAGAAGCTGCAGGGGACTATCTAGTTGTGCACTGTCTGTCTGAAAATCATGTTGTCCGTTGCTCGCTCTGTGATATGCAGCGCAAATTGCCGGATCAATTTATGCGTATCAGCCGCTCAGCCATAATTAATTGTACTGCTATTGTCAGAATCGATGAATGTTGCAAGCGCCCCCGGTTTATTCACTTGTCTGGCAACATAAAACTTAAGATAAGTCAGCATTATGCGATGAGAACATCACGTATCAATACTTCGAACTAAGACCATTGTCGGTTGTGAGACCCGGACTCTGTCAGATACACTGCCTTATCTCCATTAACACGGACGCCTATGAATAACCTGCTGCACATGCTTGCCGGTCTGGCTGCGATCTTTCTTTTTTATTTCGGCGGGGAGATGCTGGTAAGAGTATTAGCACTGCCGTTCCCCGGCACACTCGCCGGACTCTTAATGTTGCTCGCTTTTCAGTTTCTCCGCAGGAAAACCCCTGTCGTGCTGATATCGGGCGGGGCCCCGCTGTTAAGGCATATGGCGATGCTTTTTGTTCCTGCTGTGCTGGGCGTTGGCGTCTACTGGCAGCAAATCAATGAAAGCCTTACCGGCATCGGGTTAGCCATCATTGTTTCAACCACTGTCAGCCTGGGCCTCAGCGGGTGGATAGCGCAACGTTTATTGCAATCTGTTGCTGTGGATTCAGAAGAAGATCCTGGCTTATGACTGTTGTACAGGCATTTAATGACTGGTTTGCAAGTGTCTCTGCGCTCGTTGTGCCTTCTTTTTCGGCAACGGGATTAGTCTGGATAAGTATAACCATTGAGGCCTATTTACTCGCATTATCCGTTGCTCGCAGAACCCGGGGACATCCGCTGGCGAACCCTGTTCTGGTCACTGCGGTGATCACCGGCATGGTTATTTTGATAAGCGGGCAGGGAACGGGTAATTATCAGCATGAGGCGGGCTTTATTCACTGGTTACTGGGGCCGGCCACGGTAGCGCTGGCGATCCCTATGTATGCCCAGTGGCAAAAAATTCGTGAACTGGGCTGGCGTCTGGTTCTGGCGGTATTTCTTGCCGGCGTCATCGCACCGTTAACAGCATGGCTGACAGTGTGGTTTTATGATACACCACTGGCTATTCAGATGACCATGCTGGCGAAGTCCATTACTACGCCGCTGGCGATGGAGGCGACTGCGCAAATCAATGGTATTCCTGCGCTGGCTGCTGTATTCGTTATCACTACAGGTATTGTAGGGGCGGTAATTGCGCCGGGGGTCTATCACTTGTTAAATGTCACTCTGCCGCAAGCCCGTGGTGTCGCGCTGGGGGCTGTGTGTCATGCAGTGGGGACCGCCAAAGCATTGCAAATGAGTGAGCGCACCGGCGCGCTGGCAACGTTGGGGTTGTGTCTGAACGGCATCATGACGGCGATTATCCTGCCTTTATTGTTTGCGTAACAGTGTCATTAGCAGGAACCTGAGTTTAAAAAATAACCGCCGTGTTACACCAATGACGAATGGAAATTACTCAGAATCCTGCTATCAATGTATAAGGGATTCAGTTGACTGAAAACTGTTGTATGCACGGTGTACAATGTTCATGGTCAGACAATTTCTGCAAAAGATTTCGCAATTCTGCGAAGGCTAAAGGAAGGTAATCTTTTTACATGATTTCGGTATTGGTTTGTGACGACTCGCTGGTAGCACGCAAACAGGTAGCAAAGTGCTTGCCGCCTGACTGGGATGTCGCTGTTCATTTCGCCAAAAATGGTCAGGAAGCGGTTGCCGCTTTAGAGCAGGGCAAAGGACAACTGTTATTACTGGATTTGAATATGCCGGTGATGGACGGATACGCCACCTTGCAGGCCATTCAGGATAAGGGGCTGAAAACCAAAGTTGTTGTGATCTCCGGGGATATACAGCCCGAGGCCCATGAACGGGTAACCCGTCTGGGAGCACTGGAGTTTATTCGCAAGCCTGTGGACCCTGCAACGCTGGAAAGCGTGCTGGTTAAACATAATTTGCTGGAAAACGAGCCGGAAGTTGAAGAGTCCGTTGAACTGGATCCGGATATCCGCGACTGCTATCAGGAAATCACTAATATTGCCATGGGACGGGCGGGAGACCACCTTGCGCGGACGATGAATGTGTTTGTTCACCTGCCTATTCCCAATGTGAATCTTATTGAAGCATCTGAAATGCGCATGATGCTGTCGGATATAGACAGCCATGAGCAGGTAACGGCAGTGTGTCAGGGCTTTATCGGCTCAGGGATCCGCGGCGAAGTCATGTGTATTCTCAGTGATTCAAGCTTTGAAGATGTGGCAAAAATTCTCGATGTGCAGGAGGATGTGGACGATCAGTTGCAGCTTGAGTTGCTAATGGATGCGGCCAGTATCCTTATCGGCACCTGCCTCACTGGCCTGGCGCAACAAATGGACGTGACTTTTGCACAGGGGCAGCCCATTGTTCTGGGGCAGCACCGTGCGATTACCGATATTATTCAGACTAATCAGGTGAAGTGGAAACGTACTCTGGCGATTGAACTGAGTTACGGGCTGGAAGGCTACAATGTGAATTGTGACCTGTTAATTCTTTTCACCGAAGACTCTATGCAAACCATGAACGCCAAACTTGCTCATTTACTGGAGGATATGTAATGCAGGACAGTGAATTAGAGCAAATGCAGTCTTTCCACTGGATGATGGATATGCTGCAAAGTGTTGATGTTGGTATTATCGTTCTGGACAGAGCATTTCAGGTAAAGGTATGGAATGGCTTCATGGAAAGCCACAGCGGGCTCTTACCCAGCGAAGTGCGTGACAAAACCTTATTCAGCATTTTCCCTCACATCAATGAAAGCTGGTTTGCAAAAAAATGCAAACCTGTATTTGAGTTGAAAACCCGGGCATTCATGACCTGGGAGCAGCGGCCTCATTTGTTCAAGTTTCACAATTACCGGCCGATTACAGGTAATGAGCCGTACATGTATCAGAATATCACATTGGCACCTTTAACATCGGCGAACGGGAAAACCGACCATATCAGCGTAATGATTTACGATATGACGGATATCGCGTCCGGTAAAAAGCAACTTGAAGCGTTGCAGGTGAGCAGTGAAGAACGCAGGGAAAGACGTTCACCACAATAAACTGAATACACCGGCGTTTTCTTTTTCAGAGGGTAAGACGACGTGATGTTTCGAATTTCTCCACACCTTCCGTGCCGGCACGGGTTCACCGTTTTCTTGATGAGTCTTATGCTGAGTGCATGCGGCGGAGGCGGCGGTGATGACTCCGGTGGCACGCCCACTAATCCCAATGCGATTTACGTGAATGCCGGTGCCGATATTGAAGTACTGGAGGCCACGGACGCCAGTTTGAGTGGCAGTGCTACAGGCAATACCGATGGCGCGACCTGGCGCTGGTCTGTAACGCCTTCTGCCACTATCACGCAGGATGACAATACTGTTGCAGACGCGGTTTTTACTGCACCTGTCGTTACCACCGATACGTCGTTTGTTGTTACCCTGACAGTCACCAATAGCAGCGGTAACAGCGATTCTGATACCTTAAATATTCTGGTCAGGCCGGTAAATGTGTCACCGACAGCTGTGATCACGCCGGAGCAGGAAGCCGGTCAGCCGCAGAATACATATTCTGCCGGCAGTACCGTGGAGCTGAGCGGGTCGGCCAGTACTGACGAGGATGCACCGGATTCAGCAAACCCCATTGCAGCCTGGGAGTGGCAACAAACTTCAGGTAACAGTGTTTTAAATGGTATCGCCACTGATCAGCCTTCGATAACCATTACTATGCCGGTGGAAACCAGTGCGCAGGCGCTGACACTGACGCTGACTGTTACTGATGCAGAAGGTGCCACAGATACCGCCACTGTTACCCTGAATACATTGTCAGAAAGCCAGACCTTACCAAAGGTCAGTGCCGGCAACGACCAGACGGTATTCAGTGGTGAGCGGATTGTCCTCAATGGCGTTGCAAGTACGACGGTATCCGCCGGTTTACCGCTACTCAGCGAATGGGAAGCGTCAGGCAGTGCCGGTATGGTCCGCGATGCAGATGCTCTTTCAACGTATGCGATTGCGCCGCAGGTCGATGTGGAAACGCAAATGAGTTATACCCTTGCCGTGAGTGATGCCTTCGGTCATATCGTCTATGACGAAATTTTCGTTACCGTCCGTCCCATGCCCGTTCCTTTGTTAAACGACACCGGCGTTACAGTGCAGGCGAATAATACAGCCTACGCCAATACCCAGCAGAACGATTTTCCCGGTCAGGACGGACAGCGGGGGGGGGATGTGATCAGTGCTGCCGGTTTCCTTGAAAAGGCAGGCCGTGGTAAAGCGGGTTTTGATTTCACCAAACTCAATAGCAACGGTGATGAAGAAGACGATACGTCGCAGGCCTGGTCTTGTGTACGTGATAACATCACCGGTCTTATCTGGGAGAAGAAAACCGACGATGCCGGACTTCGTGATGCAGATAACACCTATTCCTGGTTTTTCTCTGCGCAAAACGGAGGTTATCAGGGCCCGCAGACTACGACTACCGCCAGCTGTACAATGACTAACTGTAACACTCAGGCTTATGTCAGTGCGGTAAACGCTCAGGGCCTGTGCGGGTTCTACGACTGGCGTATGCCGACACATCAGGAACTGATGTCGATTATTCATTTCGGTCAGCCCAGCGGCGTGATGCTTGATGATGACTATTTTCCTTTCGCCGGCACACTGGCGGCCGGTGAGGACAAGTTATGGTACTGGACCCGCATGCCAAGTGCTGACGGCGTGTCCGGTGATGCGGCACAAAATGCCTGGGCACTGGATTTTGCTTCCGGCCTGGATAACTTCTTAATCAAATCGAGCCCGGCGCGTGTGCGTCTGGTAAGGGCAGGGAGATAAGCATGAAACCTGTATTTGTATTGTTATGCTGGCTGTTTTCGGCGTCTTTAATGGCTCAGACCTGTCTGGGTGATGGTATTGAAACCGCCGGCGAGGACGATTTTGAAGATTTGGGTGACGGCGAAGTGCTGCATATTGAAACTCAGCTAATCTGGCAGCGTTGCTCACTGGGTCAGACCTGGAACGGGACAACCTGCACAGGCACCGCCACTAAATATAACTGGCAGGAAGCACTCATTGCTGCGCAGGAAGCCGATGCCGTTGATCTTGCCGGGTTGCGTTTACCTAACATCAAAGAGCTGTCGACCATTACTGAACGCTTGTGTGTACGCCCTGCGATTAACGAAGCTATTTTCCCTAATACACCGCCGGATGATTTCTGGACATCAACGCCTTCACTGGAAGATCCGGTACGTTCCTGGGTAGTCGCATTTTTTAATGCCAGCCACTCAATTAAAGAAAAGGACAGATTTGTTTACGTGCGTTTAGTGCGTACACAGCTTGATTAGCCGTTAACAGCCCTTATAATGCCGCGATTTATTCAACCTGAATTTTAGCAGGTTGGACTTGTCGCGGCTTTTTATTTAGGGGTAAGGCGTACACAATGCTACGCATGAGAATGCGAAAATTATTATCTGCTTTGCGAGTTCCGCTGGTGTTTTTCACCACGGTGCCTTTTTGTGCGTCAGCAGATATATCCTGTGACATCGACTTTGCCTATGGTCTGGTGGTTAACGAACATCAGTTACGGATCCTTGATAAGAGCCGTACTGTCGTTCAGATCAACGACCAGGATCAGCTGTTCGTAAAAGGTCGCTGGCAAAACCTGAGTGTACCCGAGCGCCGTTGGCTCCGTGATTATTCGCGGGGACTGCACTATGTTGTTCCCAAGATGATTATTCTGGCGACAGAAGGTGTAGATCTGGCAGCAGATACCGTGGATAACGTATATCAGGGGCTGGTGGGAACCGATCACGAAAGTTACGAGAAGCTGCAGCACGCAATGAAGCGCGTGCGTAACCGTGTTAAAGACAAGTTCCGTCATGCCAGTAACCATTACTTTATCGGCCCGGGATCACTGGAAAGTGTCGACCACTTTGTCGACAGTGAAATTGAAGCTGAACTGGAGCAGGCTATCTCAATGTCCATCGGCGGTATTCTTTCAGCCATTGGCGGCATGGATGAAAACCGGGTAGATTTAAGCAGCGAAAGGGTGGAAGAAATCACCCGTCAGCTTGAGGCCGTAGGTGAGCAACTGGATTTTGAAGCAGGGCCGGCATCACTGAACAATAAAGCCCAGTGGTTCTGTGACAAACTACACCGTCTGAATAACCTGGAAGAAAAGCTGCGCAAGCATATCCCTGCGCTGAAACCTTACGACATTATTATTTCGGAATAAATCGTTAAACAAATGCTGAGAGCAGACTGTTAAGGTATCGTCTGCCTTTTGCCGTCACCTGCCAGTGCAACTCCGATTCTTCAATCAATCCCTGCTCACGGGCTTTAGAAAGCTCTGCTAATTCCTGAGATGATAATGCCTGTCCGGTAAAATCAGTAAAATCCTGCTTGGGGCAGGGTTCCACAAGGCGAAACCGGTTCATGAAAAATTCGAAGGCTAAATCTTCTTTTTCTACCGTTGAGGAATTATCGAGATAGGGGCGGGCAATATCCATATAGCCTCTGGGATGCTTCACTTTTACTGTACGGACTATTTCACCGCTGTTGATATCTGTGATTTTACCGTGAGCACCACAGCCTATCCCCAGGTAATCACCGAAGCGCCAGTAATTCAGATTGTGCTGACACTGGAAGCCGGGTTGGCTGTAACCGGAAATTTCATACTGTTCAAAGCCGGCAGCTTTAAGCCTCTTATGCCCCTGTGACTGGATTTCCCATAGAATATCATCATCGGGCAGCTCTGGAGGCTTTGAGTAAAACGGTGTGTTGGGCTCAATGGTGAGCTGATACCAGGAAAGATGGCGTGGAGACATGGCAATGGCACGGTCTAAATCGTCCAGCGCATTTGAAATACTCTGATCCGGTAAGCCGTGCATCAAATCCACATTAAAACTGTTCAGCGGTGCAGCCTTCGCCAGAGTGATGGCCCGGCTTGCCTGGTCAGTATCGTGAATGCGGCCAAGGGCTTTAAGGTGATGGTTCTGAAAGCTCTGGATCCCCATGGAAATCCTGTTTACTCCGGCCTGAGCATAGCCGTCAAAGCGTCCCGCTTCCACAGTACCGGGATTAGCCTCAAGAGTGATTTCAGCATGCTCAGACAACGCTACCCGTTGTTTAACGCCGTCCAGCAGGGTTGCTATGGATTCTGCGGAAAACAAGCTTGGCGTACCGCCGCCGATAAAAAGACTGGTGATCTCGCGTCCTTTTACGCGGGCTGCGTCAATAGCCAGATCGTCCAGCAAATGGGCGACATATTCATTTTCAGGAAGCGATGACTTCAATCCGTGTGAGTTGAAGTCGCAGTAAGGGCATTTCTGAACACACCAGGGAATGTGGATATACAGGCCCAGAGAGGGATTACGCAAAAGTTTGTCTCATTTGTTCGAGCAGAAATGCCATGGCCTGACCACGATGGCTGATTTGATTTTTAACCTGACGGTCCAGTTCAGCGGCGGTACATTCATGGGAAGGTACATAAAACACCGGATCATACCCGAAACCGCCGTGACCGGCCTGAGAATCCGTAATCGTGCCATGCCAGTAACCCTGACTGATAAGCGGAACCGGATCGTCTGCATGACGCATGAACACCAGCATACAAAAGAAATGTGCACGGCGGTTTGCTTTACCATCCAGCGCTTCCAGCAACTTACCAATGTTATCACTGTCGCTGGCCTGTGCTCCGGCGTAGCGGGCGGAATAGATACCAGGCGCACCGCCAAGTGCATTCACTACCAACCCTGAGTCGTCTGCAATCGCCGGCAAGCCGGTGACTTTAGCTGCATGACGGGCTTTGATAATGGCGTTCTCCACGAATGTGGTGCCTGTTTCCGGAACGTCTTCCACGCCGAGTTCTTTTTGCGGAACCACGGTCACGTTCAGCGCTGAAAACAGGCGGGTGAATTCCTTCACTTTGCCGGCGTTACCGGATGCCAGTACAATTTTTTCAGGAAATGACATATCAAACCGTCCTTACTGATTACTTACTTTTCTTTTTCGCTGTGGCGGCTTTTTTCTTTTTGGCCTTTTTCTTCGCGGTGTTTTTCGGAGCTTTATGCTTAGGCCGCAAATCTTTTACGAAACGGGATTTAAGCGGTTCACCGGTATAACGCTCAACTCTACCTACCATGTCGAAGTCGTGAGCTTCAATCAGTGATATGGCGGTACCTTTTGCGCCTGCACGACCGGTGCGGCCAATACGGTGAACGTAGATATCGGCCTTGCGGGGCATATCGAAGTTGATGACATGACTGACGTTAGGTACGTCTATGCCACGGGCAGCAACATCGGTTGCCAGCAGTACGGGGACTTTTCCGGATTTAAACCGTAGCAGGGCGTCATTGCGTTTATCCTGCGGCATTTCTCCCTGCAGCCAGCACACTTCAATTTTCTCTGACATCAGAAAATCTTTCAGTGCCTGCAGGCGCTCGCGGGTTTTTATAAACACCACCGCATTGGTAATGTCGTTTTTAAGAATATGCACCAGCATGGCCTGTTTGTGGGCCATGTCATCCGCCAGGTGATACCACTGATGAGTTTTCGCTTTTTCCTTCCGTGAAGGATTCGCTTCTACCTCAACCGGATCATTAAGAATATCGCGGGAGAAAAACTTCACCCCCGGCCCTTCCAGTGTGGCGGAGAACAGCATGTTCTGTTTACGCCAGCGGGCTTCCGAGGCAATCTGACCCACAATGGCACCAAACCCCATGTCGAGCATACGATCTGCCTCATCCAGGATAAGGCATTCAATATTGCGACAATCCGCAGACTCTTTCTCGATATGCTCAAATAAGCGCCCCGGCGTGGCCACCAGGATATCCAGATTCTGGCTCAGTGTTTCTCTGTCTGTACCATAGTTTATGCCGCCGGTAATTACGCCGCATACCAGTTCGGTATAACGGGTAATTGCCCGTGCCTGCTCATACACCTGTAAGGCAAGTTCACGGGTTGGCGTAAGAATAAGGATGCGTGTCGAACCGGGTTCCCGACGTGGGAAATCCAGTAAAAACTGGCATGCAGGCAGCAAAAAGGCCGCCGTTTTTCCGGTTCCGGTAGGGGCCGATGCGAGGATATCTTTGCCGTCCATCGCCGGCGGGATCACGAGAGACTGAATGGAAGTCGGGTTTTTAAATCCCATCTCCGTAACAGCCTGACAGAGGCTGTCATCAAGCTCTAATTCTTCAAAGGTCATTCGGTGTTTTTGCGTCGCGAAAATAAAGGCATATTGTAGCACCTCACCGCTGTGTTTTGATAACTATTATCCCGAAACTGCGCCTTCAGATTCATTCACAACAGAATTGGCACAGCAGAGGAGTGCGTGATAAGCCGTCTCTTCGTATTTTCCGAACTGCGGCTGCTGCTTTGCCTTGATTTTGGTGAAAACGGGTTGGGTAAGTCCGGCCATGAAGCGACTCAGCAAGACAGGTGTCAGCATCTGTGCCGGCAGCTTTTCAGAAAGCCAGTTGCGGGCCAGTTGGATGTCAGTGTCGATATTGCCGGACTGAGCTTCTGAGTTATCACGGCTAAGACTCAGTGATTGCCCCCTGCATACTGAGCAATGCCCGCAGTGTTCAGGTGCATGCTGATCGCCGAAGTACAATGCCAGATTGTGATTCAGGCAGCGGTCGAGATTGAAAAAGCGTAGCATGGTAGCAATACGGGCAATTTCTGATTCTTCATTCTTGCAGGCATACTGATAAAGGTTGCCGGCAAGGTCGGGGGTGAATAACTCGGGGTTCACCCGGTACACATCGGTGAGTTGTTTGGTTTCCAGTTCAGCCTGTCCGTTGTCAGCCAGTTGCTCCAGCAGACTCAGCACCATTCCCCTCAGGAATCCTTGGTGTTGAAGGGCGTCGAAATCCGGAACGCCCCAAATTTTCCTGAAGCGGGTGTGGCTGACAATGGCGTCGAACAGTCCCTGATGCTCCTGCGGTAAGTGCTGTGTAATTTGCTCAGGAGTCGTCAGCCATTTTACCTTTACGTCTTCGTAGTAGCTGTATTCAGGTTCAACCGCGCCGGCGAGTTCGAGCTGCACCAGCAGCGTCTTCAGTGGTAAAGGGCGAATATTGGTGGTTTGCGACAGCGACCAGGCCCTTGTTTCCCACTGATCATTTAGCGTGTTGGCCGTGATTTCATTAAGTAGTGTATCAATGGCATGCTTTTCAGGTGTGTCGCCATAGACAAAGTTTTCCAGCACGTTAATGCCGTCCAGACTGGCCAGCAGTACGCACCGGCTTTTCTGTCCGTCACGTCCGGCACGACCGATTTCCTGACTGTAATTTTCTATGGATTTCGGGAGATCGTAATGCACCACGAAACGGATATCTGCTTTATCGATACCCATACCAAAGGCGATGGTTGCCACAATGATGCGTGTTTCACCCGCCATAAAGCGATTTTGAATAGCAGCACGGTTGTCGTTACCAAGGCCTGCATGATAAGAAACCGCAGAATAACCTGCTGCTTGTAACTGTCCGGCAAGTTCATCCGCCGTTTTTTGCTGGGTGACATACACAATCCCGGCACCGGCAGTTTCATCAAGTACTTGCGTGAGCAACGGGAATTTACCGGTGTTCTGTGCCGGAATCAGGTCTATATCCAGGTTAGCCCTGTAGAATCCCGTTTGTACGATGTGCTGCAGGCCGATATCGAATTTCTGCGCCATGTCTTTTTGTACCCGGCGCATCGCCGTAGCGGTGAGCAATAGCACCAGCGGAATGTTCAGTGACTGGCGGTAGCGGGGCAGTTTAAGATAGTCGGGACGAAAATTGTGCCCCCATTCGGAGATACAATGGGCTTCATCCACCACCAGCATGGATACAGGAATGCTGTCGATGAAGCGGCGGAAGCGCTCGTTTTTAAATCGCTCTACCGAAATCATCAGGATCTTAAGCTCGCCATCACGGGCCAGCTGCATCACCTGCTGGCTGTCTTCTTTGCTCAGAGTGGAATCCAGGCTGGAAGCTGCAATACCCTTACTCCGCAGAAATGCCAGCTGATCATGCATCAGCGCAATGAGCGGCGAAATCACCAGTGTGAGATGGGGCAATTGTGTCGCGGTGAACTGATAACACAAAGACTTCCCTGAACCGGTGGGAAACACCGCCAGCGAAGAATGACCGGCCAGAAGCTGCTCAATAGTCTGTTGCTGACCTTCGCGGAAACCGTCGAAGCCAAAACGTTGTTGAAGCTGTTGTATCAGGGTGTGCATATTGTTATTCAATAAGTGATTTAGACTGATATTAATCGTTAACCAGATATCTTATGACTGGCTATGAGGACTGATTTGCCGGCAGGTACTCCGCAATAATTTCCATACGGGCCTGATCCATGGCTTCGCCAATTTGCGGTCCCCGCAGGCCCTGTTCAACAAAGGCTTTGGCGCTCAGCTTGCCAGCCTTGCTGACCGCTTCATTCAGTGCCGTTGCTAAATCATTGACCATATCTGAGGGGGCCGTTATCAGTGAGCATGCTGTAATAAAGTCAGTGAAGCGTTCCGGTTTACGCCAGGCGTCGCACTGATTACACAGGGCAAGCCAGTCTTCTGCCTGGTTTGATGCGGTAAAGTTCTTGCTGAAACGGCTGATCAGGATCGCCAGTCCGGTGTATTTGTTGGGTGCTTTTATCCGCTCACACAACTTCTCTGTTTGTTCCGGTGAAACGTCTGCAAATAGCAGTGCCCAGCGAATGTCGTCACTGCATTGCGCCGCAGCTGCCCGCTGAAGTCGTAAGTCACTGTTTGCCCGGGACGGGATGAGTTCCAAAAACCAGAAACCAAGTGCATCAGCGTTTTCAAGCACCTGAAAATAGACTTCAGGATTCATTTCTCCCAACGCACGAATAGTCTCCTTCCATACACGCTCAGCCGTAAGATGGGCAAGTTCGCCACTGTCAGCCATGGAGCGCATGAGCGAAGCGGTTTCATCCGCTACGGTAAACCCGAGATAAGCATACCTTGCTGCAAAACGGGCAACACGGAATACCCGCAGGGGATCCTCACTAAAGGCTTCAGACACATGCCGCAATGTGCGGGATTCGATATCTTCAACGCCCTGGTAAGGGTCAATCAGATTGCCGTCTTTGTCTCTGGCGATAGCATTTACGGTGAGATCCCGACGGATCAAATCCTGCTCAAGTGTCACGTCAGGTGCAGCGTAACAAACAAAACCGGTGTAACCGCTGCCGGATTTTCTTTCCGTGCGGGCAAGGGCATATTCTTCTTTGGTTTTCGGATGCAGGAACACCGGGAAGTCTTTCCCGACCTGTTCATAGCCTTTACTGAGCATCTCTTGTGGTGTGGCACCTGTTACTACCCAGTCCCGCTCTGTTACCGGACGTCCGAGTAATTCATCCCGTACTGCGCCGCCCACTAAATAAACATCCATAAAACCATCACGCTGTTTGTTTTGTTTCATTATGCCTGAACTAAGAGGCTTTTTGTTTATCGAAAGGCTTTGATTTTGACTTATTCACCCGGGCCGGTTAGTTTAGTCGCGGTGAATTGCTAACTCTCTCAAACACATGTATCTGAATTATTTTGGACTGACGGACAACCCGTTTTCCATAGCGCCAAACCCCGATTATTTATATATGAGCCCGCGCCACAAAGAGGCACTGGCACATTTAACCTTTGGCCTGCGCGAAAGCGGCGGTTTTGTGATGCTGACCGGCGAGGTTGGCACCGGGAAAACCACGGTATCCCGGAGATTGTTGCAGCAATTACCTGACAATACCCAGGTAGCAATGATTCTAAATCCCACGTTGTCTGCTCTGGAACTGCTGGCTACCGTCTGCGACGAGCTGGGCATTCCCTATGATGTGGACAAGGCCAGTCTGAAATATTTCACTGATCGTATTCTGGCGAAGCTGGCTGACAATCATCAGGCCGGCATGAATACGGTACTGATGATTGATGAAGCCCAGCATCTGATGCCTGAAGTGCTGGAACAGCTGCGTTTACTGACCAATCTGGAAACCAACCGTGAGAAACTGCTGAAGGTGGTGTTAATAGGACAGCCTGAATTACAACAGTTACTGAAGCGAAACGAATTACGGCAGCTGGCTCAGCGTATTACCGCCCGTTATCATTTGTTACCGCTCACCGCACCGGAAGTCTCTTCTTACGTAGCACACCGCTTAAGTGTGGCAAAGGGGGACGTGAGCATTTTCAGCCCTTCGACGATAAAAGCCATTCACCAAATCACTGGCGGTATTCCCAGAGTGATTAACTTGCTTTGTGACCGCGCGCTGACCCTGTCATTCACCAAACAGCATGCAGTAGTAAAGAAGCCTGTATTCCTTGCCGCAGCAGAACAAATACTTGGCGAAGATGTGGTGAGCCAGCGTATTCAAAGTCAGCGTAAATGGCTGATGATATTGTTGTTTGTGATTGCTGTGGTGACTGGCTTTGGCCTCGGGAGGTTGTATGTCTGACCTCATTAAAATTGGAGAGCTGAAACCCGGTATGGTGATTATTCGCATCACTGAGCAGAACGGGCCGGTTAAAATTCGCAAAAGTGGTCTGGTATCCAGTGACGCCATGGTACAGGGCCTGGCGGAAATGGGAGTGCAGGAAGTTGAAGTTGACCCTGCTCAAGCCGTTGAAATTGAAAAGCCGGTGCATCACCGCACGCAAACGCAGGCGCTGCTCAGGGGAGAACACGACACCAGTGTCAGTAAGTTTGATGCCGGGTTGTCAGATCAATTTAACCGCAGCTTGTTCCTTCCCACTGTGCAGGGAATGCCGTCGTTGTGGAAAGTGTATACCAGACAGGCAGTGTCTTTTGCCGGTGTCATTCTGGCCGGACTGATTACAGGTGGTGCCATCGGCAGTTACCCTGCGTGGTGGCCTGATACGGTAAATATCGTGTCCGCCGGCGATGAGCGCGGAAACGGACAGGAGATACCGGGAACAACACCTAAAGACAGCACAAACCTGAAATCTACCGGAGAGGCTGTGGTGCCAGCCGGTAACAATATTGCCGCAGTGGATAGCAGCCCGGTAATTAATACAAATGAATTAAACCCAGTTCCTGATGCCACCGCAGGGAGTCAGCGTGAAATAAGCGCAATCCCAAACCAGAGCGCAACCGGGCAGCAAAATACTGTGTCCGCCAATCCGGTGAACAGAGATGGCGCAGGGAATGATACTGCTGCGCAGGCCTCAGATTTAGGCGGTGAAATCATCAATGCGCCGCAGGAAAGCGATGTGAATGTGTCACCGGAGCTTATGGCACGGTTTAACAAGGCCATTGAAGATTTGGACAATAAGGCTACCGAAGATGAGCCTGAAACACAGATCACCGTGCGTGACGATTTACCCCGTGTCGATCAACTTCCTGTCAGAATGCTTACCCGTTTACCGGGTATGGCGTTTAATGCGCATATGTATGCCAGTCGTCCGTCTGACCGCTGGGTCAGAGTGAACGGCAAACAACTCGGGGAAGGGGACTGGATTGATGACAAGGTGCAAATAGTGAAAATTGAAGCTCAGCGGGTTATTCTGAGTTTCGAAAACAAAGAGTTTTCTATGGCGGCGTTAACAGACTGGTGACCGGGTTTCAGCCTGGCACCTGGCTGATAAATACATCTTTGAAAAATTTCGGCAGATTAATGCCAAAATCATCAGGGCGGACACCTGACTCAATTTCATCGTCGACAGTAAGCAAATCAATGCGTTTAATTTCACTGAAGTGACCTCCGGTAATGCTGTAGAAAGTCATTACCACCGGTGAGGTGAGATCGTCGGGATTTTGTTTACTGATGATCCCCAGTCTCCCGCTTTTCAGTTTTACCAGCGAGCCCACGGGGTGAACACCGACACACTGCACGAACTGTTTAACTAACACGCTGTCAAGAGACGGATCTTTAGCCAGCCTTTTCAGCGCAAGGGCCGGTGTAATGCTGTCTTTGTGAGGGCGGTTGGAAATCATCGCATCGTAACAGTCCACAATAGCCGCCATTTTTGACAGGGGGGAGATGGTGTCACTCTTCAGTGCTTTCGGGTAGCCGGAACCGTCTTCCCGTTCGTGGTGTTGAGATATAACCGACAATGCCAAATCTGAAATTTGTTCCCCTTGCTCTACCAGTTCCACGCCAATATCAACATGGCTTTTCACCACATCCCAGTCGGCCTGACTCAGTTTTCCATTTTTATGCCTCAGTTCCTGTGGGATCTGCGACATACCCACGTCCATAAGCAATGCGCCCATACAAGCTTCATCAATCGTATCCCGATCATAACCAAGATGCTGGGCAAACATAGCCATCAGGATGGAACAGTTAATCGAATGTTCAAGCAGGTATTGATCTGAATTCTTTATCATTGTCAGGCAGGACATGGCATCCTGATTATCGAAAACTGCATCAATGATGCTGGATGACAGGTCTGATGCCTGCGAGAAATCATTAGGAGCGCCCTTGTTGAGCGAAGTGATGAAAGACTGCTGTAAGCTCACGGCTTCTTCATAAAGTACGCTGGCGGCATTCAGAGCGTCTGAATTCGACTGTGTGGCAGGTGAAGGGGCGGGCACCTGGTCACTGACCATTGCTGCTTCCGGCAACTGACTTCTGGCAAAGTCGACTTCTACCACGGTGATCCCCATTTCCTTCAGCTTACCGATGGATACCGGTGATTTCACCACGCCGCTGGAGCGCACGCGTAATTGTCCGGTTTGTTCTAAAACCTGATTGACGTACATACCCGGAATGAGTTCATCAATAGTCACGTTTTTTAGCATGCAATGTTACCTGAGCAGAAGCCGGGGCCGAAAAAAAGGGCGATGCTGATGCATCGCCCTTTGAGTATAGTTGATATCGAAAAAATTAAAGCCAGACTGGTTGTCTACTTTCGTATGATTCGATGGTCTCTGTCAGTTCCAGCGTCTGACCAATAGCATCTAAGCCTTTGATCAGATTGTTTTTGTGGTGTGCAAGTATATCAAAGCTAAATACTGCATCGCCTGCTTTCACTGTTTGTGCCGGCAAATCGATTTCCACAGCGGTTTCCGGTTTGGTTTTGACAATGGCAAACAGCTTATCCATTTGCGCGGATGTCAGCGCTACCGGCAGCAACTGGTTGTTAATGCAGTTGCCGTAGAAAATGTCAGCGAAGGATGTGGCGATAACGGCATCAAAACCAAAATCTGCCAGTGCCCATGGCGCGTGTTCCCGGCTGGAACCACAACCAAAATTTTCCCGCGACATCAGTATACTTGCGCCGGCGTGTTCCGGTTTATTTAACACGAAATCAGGATTGGGTTCTTTTTCATGTAAGTCCAGATAGCGCCAGTCGTGGAACAAATGTTTACCGTATCCGCTGCGTGTTACGCCAGTAAGGAACTGTTTCGGGATGATCTGATCCGTATCGACGTTAGCCTGATCAAGGGGGCAGGCGCGGCCGGTGTGTGTAGTAAAACCTTGACTCATGACTTACTCCTGAAATTCTCTGACATCGGCGAAACGGCCTTTTAATGCAGCGGCAGCTGCCATCGCAGGGCTCACCAGGTGAGTGCGGGCACCGCGGCCCTGACGGCCTTCGAAGTTACGGTTACTGGTTGAAGCACAACGGTCACCGGCCTGAAGAATGTCATCATTCATGCCCAGACACATCGAACAACCCGGCAAACGCCACTCGAACCCTGCATCGGTAAAGATTTTATCCAGACCTTCTGCTTCCGCCTGACGTTTAACCGCACCGGATCCCGGCACAACAATCGCGGTGACGTTGTCAGCGACTTTGCCCTGTTTGGCGATGAATGCAGCAGCACGCATGTCTTCAATACGACCATTGGTACAAGAGCCGATAAATACATGACTGATGGCCACATCTTCCAGCTTGTCGCCTGCAGATAAGCCCATGTATGACAGGGCTTTTCTCGCGCTCTCTTTCTCTACCGCATCGCTGAAGGAGTCAGCTGCAGGTACCGGTGTATCCACACCAATTACCTGACCCGGGTTAGTGCCCCAGGTGACCTGTGGTGCGATATCAGCGGCATTTAATTCAACAACGCTGTCGAATTTCGCGCCATCTTCACTGTACAGTGTTTTCCAGTATGCAACGGCGTCATCCCACGCTCCGCCGGAGGGTGCATATTCACGGCCTTTCACGTAGTTAAATGTGGTCTCATCCGGGGCAACCATACCGGCTTTCGCTCCGGCTTCGATACTCATGTTACAGATAGTCATGCGCTCTTCCATGGTCAGAGAGCGGATGGCTTCACCGGCGTACTCGATAACATAACCGGTAGCGCCGGCGTGTCCGATTTTGCCGATAATGGCCAGAATGATATCTTTTGCCGTAATGCCCACCGGTAATTTACCGTGCACATTAATCAGCATGCTTTTCGCTTTACTTTGCTTCAGAGTTTGTGTGGCGAGTACATGCTCAACCTGAGATGTACCGATACCGAATGCTAAAGCCCCGAATGCGCCATGGGTTGCGGTATGCGAGTCACCACATACTGCGGTAACGCCGGGCAGGATCAGGCCCAGTTCAGGACCCATTACGTGAACAATACCCTGCTTCTGGTGACCAACAGGGAAGAGCTTAACGCCGTGTTCTTCACAGTTTTTCGCCAGCGTTTGCAACTGTAACGCATTTTGCGGACCGCAGGCGTCAATGGCCAGCGAGCGGGTAGAGATACTGTGATCCATGGTGCCGAATGTACGGTCAGGTCGACGCACTTTGCGGCCTTTTTCATTCAAACCTGCGAAGGCCTGAGGCGAAGTCACTTCGTGGATCAGGTGACGATCGATATACAATAAGCTGTCTTCGCCAATCTGGTCTACAACGTGTGCTTCCCAGACTTTGTCATATAAGGTCTTGGCCATGACGGTCTGTTACTCCTGATTTAAAATCTGTTTGACAATTTCATCGCCGACCTGAGCCGTGGTGGACGCTTGTGCGCGTTTATTCTCAGGTAACAATTCACCGGTTAATACACCGGCTTCTAACGTGGCTACAACCGCTTTTTCGATAGCGTCTGCAGCATCTTGCAGGTTTAAGCTGAAACGCAACATCATGGCTGCTGACAGCACCTGAGCGATAGGGTTAGCAATACCCTGGCCGGCAATATCCGGTGCTGAACCACCGGCCGGCTCGTATAAGCCAAAGCCTTCTTCGTTCATACTGGCTGATGCCAGCAGGCCCATAGAACCGGTCATCATGGCGCATTCGTCTGAAATGATGTCGCCGAACAGGTTAGAGCATAACATCACGTCGAACTGGGCCGGGTTTTTCATCACCTGCATGGTCGCGTTATCAATATAGATGTGCTCAAGTTCCACATCAGGATAGTCTTTGGCGACTTCTTCAGTGACTTCGCGCCACAAACGGCTGCATACCAGTACGTTGGCTTTATCTACCGAGGTAACTTTGCCACGGCGCTTTTGCGCAGCTTCGAAGGCTGATACCGCGATTCTGCGAATTTCCCGTTTGGAGTAGCGCATAGTATCAAAGGCGTATTCTTCTTCACCTTCGCCGTCACGGCCTTTGGGCTGACCGAAATAGATACCGCTGGTCAGCTCGCGGACAACCAGTACATCCACACCGCTGGCAGCAATGTCTGCACGCAGCGGGGATAAGTTCTCAAGACCCGGATAAATTTTGGCAGGACGCAGGTTACTGAATAAATCGAAATGACTGCGAAGGGTTAACAGTGCTGCGCGTTCAGGGCGTTGTTCCAGTGGCAGGGAATCCCATTTTGGTCCACCGATTGAGCCGAATAAAATCGCGTCGGCCTGTTCACAACCTTGCAGAGTGGCTGGCGGTAATGCTTCACCTTCAGTATCAATGGCATAGCCACCGACCGGATACGCGGTCCGGTTGAAAGTCACTTTGAATTTGCTCTCAACGGCATCCAGGACCTTGTTGGCTTCCTGCATGACTTCCGGGCCGATACCGTCTCCGGCGAGTACGGCAATATTGAATTCGCTCATTTATACTCCTGCAACGCGTTCTTGTTGAATCTTTTGCTGATCAATCTGGTCAGCAACATGTGTATTGTTCAGTACGAAGATAAGGGCTTTAACCCCGGCTTCGACAATGTCTGTGGCCAGGCCGATACCGTGGAAACGGCGGCCTTTGTACTCGGCGATAACACCGACCTGGGCAAGGGCGTCAGCACCTTCACCTTTCGAGTCCAGTTTGAAGTCCACCACTTCCAGGTCTTCATGGCCCAGAATAGAAATAATGGCATTAAAGGCGGCATCCACCGGACCGTTACCGATGGCTGTTTTGGTAACGGTTTCGCTGCCGACCTGTAAACGTACAGTGGCACTGGGAATGATTTCCCGGCCAGAGTTGGCCTGCAGATAAGACAGCTGGTAATACGCGTCTTCGTGTTTTTGCTGATCGAAAAACAGCAAGGCTTCCAAATCATAGTCGTAAACCTGACCTTTCTTATCGGCCAGCGCAAGGAATGCGGTGTAAACCGTTTCCAGGTCGTAGTCTTCCGCCTTGTAGCCCAACTCTGTCAAACGGTGCTTGATAACGTGACGACCGGAGCGTGATGTCAGGTTCAGGTTGTTTTTGTTAATACCCACACTTTCCGGTGTCATGATTTCATAGGTATTTTGCGCTTTTAATACACCGTCCTGGTGGATACCTGAGGAGTGACTGAAGGCATTCGCGCCCACAATGGCTTTGTTCGACTGAACCGGCATATTACACAACTGGCTGACCAGCTTGGAGGTACGGAAAATTTCAGTGGAATTGATGTTGGTTTGCATGCCCAGCATGGCTTCGCGGGTTTGCAGTATCATCGCGATTTCTTCCAGTGAACAGTTTCCTGCACGCTCACCGATACCGTTAATGGTACATTCTACCTGACGTGCACCTTGCTCGACAGCCGCCAGCGAGTTGGCAACCGCCAGACCTAAATCGTTGTGACAGTGCACGGAAATCGTGGCTTTATCGATATTCGGTACGCGGTTAAACAGGTTGCCGATGATGCCGCCGAACTCGGTGGGTGTTGTATAACCCACGGTATCCGGAATATTTACGGTAGTGGCACCGGCATTGATGGCGGCTTCAACCATACGGCAAAGATAATCGATGTGGGTACGGCCGGCATCTTCACAGGAAAATTCTACATCATCGGTGTAGCGGCGGGCATGCTTTACTGCAGCTACTGCCATATCAACGACTTCGTCCTGAGATTTTCTGAGTTTGGCACCAACATGAATTTCAGATGTGGCGATAAAGGTATGGATACGGAATTGTTCAGCGACACTCAGCGCCTGGCCGCATGCATCGATGTCTTTTTCAAGGGCTCGGGATAAACCGCAAACCACACTGTTTTTCACTTCCCGGGCAATCATCTGCACGGATTTAAAATCACCCGGGGAAGATACCGGGAAACCCGCTTCGATGATGTCTACGCCCAGACGTTCGAGGGCCAGAGCGATCTGCAATTTTTCTTTGGCACTTAAACTGGCGGGCAGTGCCTGCTCGCCGTCGCGTAACGTGGTATCAAAGATTTTTACCTGATTCGTCATGGCTTGTACTCGTGGTGATAATTAGTAAAAAAAAACCCGTGCGATGCACGGGTTTATTGTAATTCCTCTTACTGGATGCATTCTACCCGTGCAGTCTTGCTGCCATAAGGAGTAGAAGAGAAAGTAAAAAATGTTGCATAATTATGCGAATTTCACGGGCATCCAATTGATAGCCGACAATGTAACCATACAGGGGCCACAGGTCAACCTTTCTTTGCCATCATGAATATAATAATTGGTTATATTTATCCTAACTCTGTTTGGTTGGTCAGGTATTTAAGGTGAATTTTTTCCACTTTACCGTGGTGGAAAGCAATAATTCTCTTAATGAGAGTGTGCGTGGGGCCAGTCTGCCTTTGTGATTCCAGCGGTGTCCGCAGCATGCGGCAGCCATCACAGCTTTAGTGGGTTTCAGTAACGTATAGTCGGTGTCTGTATTGTTGGCCTGACTTACACCATCAAAGGTAAACCAGCCATATTTATTGGTGTGCACCATTTCATTCTCAGGCTGGACACGGTCAATAGAGTCCAGCTCGATATGCTCTTCATCAAAGCGAAGTAATCTTACCGGTACGGGTAAACCATAGGCTGCATGGCCTGTATACCAGGTTTGCGTGTCCTCCGGCGTAATTTTATGGGCTGGACATTTAGGTGCCTGTTTACATTGCCAGGTACCGTTGTGACTGTCTACTGCAAGCGGTGTTTTGCGGTTTGCCAGATAGTGGGCTGCCCGTTGGATCCGGTGCGGAAGTGCGGCCAGTCTGCGTTGGAGGTAGGATATCTGCGCAGCGGACGCTTGTGAAAGCACCAGCAACTCGCGCTCGTACAGGGCATTACAAATTTCTGTGAAGACCGGAGAATCGTCGGTTGCGCCGGTGGCAGCAAAAATATCAGTCTGACTGGACGACGTGTGAGAACCTGACGACATGGCTACAAAGGATTATGAAGAATATCAGTAAAGTAGCATTAAAAAGAACGGGTAGCCAGCGCTACCCGTTCATAGTCATTATTGACCTTTGATTGCGCTGCGACCCGGATAAACCGCTTTGTCGCCCAGTGCCTGCTCGATACGCAGTAACTGGTTGTACTTGGCAACACGGTCAGAACGGCACAGAGAACCGGTCTTAATTTGACCCGCTGCAGTACCAACCGCCAGGTCTGCGATAGTCGCATCTTCGGTTTCACCTGAACGGTGAGAGATAACCGCAGTAAAACCTGCATCTTTCGCCATCTTGATTGCATTCAGGGTTTCGGTCAGTGAACCGATCTGGTTGAATTTAATCAGGATGGAGTTACCGATACCATTCTCAATACCACGGGACAGGATTTTGGTGTTAGTCACAAACAGGTCGTCACCAACCAGTTGTACTTTGTCACCAATCTTCTTAGTCAGGCTTGCCCAACCGTCCCAGTCACTCTCGTCCAGACCGTCTTCGATAGAAACGATAGGGTACTGTTCAGCCAGTTCAGCCAGGTAGTCACCAAAGGTTTCTGAGTCAAAAGATTTGTCTTCACCAGACAGGACATATTTGCCGTCTTTGTAGAATTCCGACGCCGCACAGTCCAGTGCCAGCGTGATGTCTTCGTTCATTTTGTAGCCCGCTTTTTCAACGGCTTCTACAATAACAGCCAGCGCTTCAGCGTTAGAGCTCAGGTTAGGTGCAAAACCACCTTCGTCACCTACTGCTGTGTTCAGGCCTTTAGCAGACAGTACTTTTTTCAGGTTATGGAAAATTTCCGCACCCATGCGCAGGGCTTCTTTGAAGCTCTTGGCACCAACTGGCTGAACCATGAATTCCTGAATGTCTACGTTGTTGTCAGCGTGCTCACCACCGTTGATGATGTTCATCATAGGTACAGGCATAGAGTACTGACCTGACGTACCGTTTAAGTCAGCGATGTGCTCGTAAAGTGCAACGCCTTTTTCAATTGCAGCCGCTTTGGCAACAGCCAGAGAAACCGCCAGGATCGCATTTGCACCCAGCTTTTCTTTGTTCTCTGTACCGTCCAGCTCTAACATTTTGTTATCAACGTCAGTTTGTGCCAGTGGATCCATGCCAGCCAGCGCCGGAGCAATGATGTCGTTTACTGCAGCAACGGCTTTTTCTACGCCTTTGCCCAGGTAACGGCTTTTATCACCGTCACGCAGTTCCAGTGCTTCACGTGAACCAGTTGATGCACCGGATGGTGCAGCGGCACGACCCATTGCGCCTGAATCAAGGTAAACGTCTGCCTCTACAGTGGGGTTACCACGAGAGTCCAGGATTTCGCGTCCTACAATGCGAGCAATCTTCGCCATTTTATTTCCTCAACGTTTGTGCAAAAGGCAACGGGAGTAAGCCTTCTGCTTTTTAGAATCAGTGATTTTCTTTCTGGTATTTCCCGGCAGCTTCTACAAATCCTTTAAACAGCGGGTGGCCATCACGGGGCGTAGAAGTAAACTCAGGGTGGAACTGACCGGCAACAAACCATGGATGGTCAGGGATTTCGATCACTTCTACAAGGCGTTTGTCGGTGGACAAACCACTTACTTTCAAGCCCGCAGCTTCAATCTGGTCACGAAGGTTATTATTTACTTCGTAACGGTGACGGTGACGTTCGTAAATCTCTTCGCTGCCGTAGGTTTCACAGACTTTGCTGCCCGGGATCAGGTGACAAAGCTGGCTGCCTAAACGCATGGTGCCGCCTAAATCTGAAGAGGCATCACGCTGTTCGGTAGAGCCGTCTGCATCCAGCCATTCGGTGATCAGGCCAACAACCGGGAACGGTGTTTTGGGATCGAATTCGGTGCTGTTTGCGTTTTCCATACCAGCTACATTGCGGGCAAATTCAATTAAAGCAACCTGCATACCCAGACAAATACCCAGATAAGGGACTTTATTCTCGCGGGCATAGCGTGCTGCTGCAATTTTGCCTTCGATACCGCGCTCGCCGAAACCGCCGGGTACTAAGATAGCATCCAGGTGTTCTAAAATTTGTGTACCTTTTGTTTCAACGTCCTGAGAATCGACATAGTGAATATTCACTGTCAGGCGGTTTTTCAGACCAGCATGTTTTAATGCTTCATTGACAGATTTGTACGCGTCAGGCAGTTCAACATATTTGCCCACCATACCGATATTCACTTCTGCAGTAGGGTTAGACTCTGCATAAAGTACCTGTTCCCATTCGGTCAGATCGGCTTCTTTGCAATCCAGACGGAAACGGTCAACAACCAGCTGGTCCATACCCTGTGCTTTAAGCGCAGCCGGGATACGGTAGATGCTGTCTACGTCTTTCAGTGAGATAACGGCTTTATCTGCCACGTTAGTGAACAGGGCAATCTTAGAGCGCTCGGTAGCCGGCAGGGCGCCAACAGAACGGCAAACCAGGATGTCCGGTTGAATACCGATAGAACGCAGCTCTTTAACAGAGTGCTGAGTAGGCTTAGTTTTTACTTCGCCGGAAGCCGGCATGTAAGGTACCAGCGTCAGGTGCATGAACATGGCGCGCTCGCGGCCGACTTCTGTACCTAACTGGCGGATAGCTTCCAGGAACGGTTGTGATTCAATATCACCTACTGTACCGCCTACTTCAACAATTGCCACATCGTGACCTTCTGCACCGTCGATAACGCGACGCTTAATTTCGTTGGTGATGTGCGGGATGACCTGGATGGTTGCACCTAAATAGTCACCACGTCTTTCACGGCGTAATACTTCTTCGTAAACCCGGCCAGTGGTGAAGTTATTACGCTTGGTCATACGGGTGCGGATAAAACGCTCGTAGTGACCTAAATCTAAATCGGTTTCTGCGCCATCATCCGTGACAAACACTTCCCCGTGTTGAATTGGGCTCATTGTGCCTGGATCAACGTTGATATACGGATCCAGTTTTAACATCGTAACGGTGAGACCACGCGCTTCAAGAATGGCTGCTAACGACGCGGCAGCAATACCTTTACCAAGCGATGATACGACACCACCGGTGACGAAAATATAATTTGTCATGCGAAACCTAAGGCTTTGGATTGTATGGCTAATGTGCTGAGAGTTGGCAAAACGGGATTCAGCACTTGGACGGCGCAATATTATAGCGAAAGAGTAGCAGGCAAACAATCTGTTTGCCTGCTGGTCTGGCGGGTTTATTTCAGGTAAGTTAATAAAGCCTTAAGTATCACGCCTGACTTAGCCGTTTTAGCGTATAAATTAAATCCAGTGCCTGCCTGGGAGAAAGCTCATCGGGAGACAAATTATTCAGTGCATCCCGCAGCGGGTCAGGCATATCGGTAAAGTGCATTTCCGATTGTCCGGCTCTGGTCGTGGGAGCACCGGAATCTGACGACGTTTTTGTTTCCTTTATGGCCGGGGCGTCTTCCTGTGGTGCCCGGTTTTCCAGTTCATGTAATTTAGCCCGGGCAGCATTGATTACCGGGCGGGGAACGCCGGCAAGCTGGGCAACCTGTAAGCCATAGCTTTTGCTGGCCGCACCGGTTTCTACAGTATGCATAAAGCGGATGGTATCGTCGTGCTCTACGGCATCTAAATGCACATTGACCACGCCTTCTTCAGAATCAGCTAATTGTGTCAGTTCAAAATAATGGGTGGCAAACAAGGTATAAGCATTAATCTCCCTTGCCAGGAAGCAGGCACATGCCCAGGCGAGAGATAAGCCATCGTATGTACTGGTGCCGCGCCCGATTTCATCCATTAATACCAGCGAGTGCTCAGTGGCATTATGCAAAATATTGGCGGTCTCGGTCATTTCCACCATGAAGGTAGAACGCCCTGACGCCAGGTCATCTGATGCACCAATACGTGTGAAAATACGATCCACACGGCCGATTTTTGCATTTTCTGCAGGTACGTAACACCCAAGGTATGCCATCAGTACAATCAGAGCGGTCTGACGCATGTACGTTGATTTACCGCCCATGTTCGGACCGGTAATAACAAGCATGCGCTGTTTGGTGTCCAGTGTTACCGGGTTGGCAATAAACGGGTCCGTCATGACCTGCTCAACCACAGGGTGCCGACCGGCTTCATAAGTGATTTCACGGTTATCTGTGAGGGTAGGGCAATGTAAGTCGAGCGCGGTCGCCCGGTCGGCAAAACACTGAATCACATCCAGTTTAGCCAGTGCTTCCGCTGTGTTTATCAGCTTAGTAAGCTGAGGCTGGAAGGCATCGAATAATCCTTCATAAAGTTGCTTTTCCAGAGCCAGCGCCCGGCCCTGACTGGTCAGTACTTTATCTTCATGTTCTTTCAGCTCAGGCGTAATGTAACGCTCGGTGTTCTTCAACGTTTGACGGCGGATATAATCTGCCGGGGCAGCGCCACTATTCGCGCGGCTTAATTCGATAAAAAAGCCATGCACTTTGTTATAGCCCACTTTCAGTGTAGAGACGCCGGTACGCTCCCGTTCTCTGACCTCCAGAGCATCCAGGTAGTCCGTGGCTCCCCTTGACAGCGCCCGCAATTCATCAAGCTCTTCATTAAAACCTTCAGCGATAACACCACCATCGCGGATGACAACCGGAGGGTTATCTACGATAGCCTGATTTAACAGGCTTTGTAATTCAGGATAGGTGCTCACAGCATTGGCCAGATCTGCACATAACGGGTCCTCAAGAGAGGATAACTGGTCGAGTAGTCCGGGCAATTCGTTAAATGCATTGCGTAAACGGGAGAAATCCCTGGGACGGGCCGAACGCAGGGCTAACCGCGCCATGATACGTTCTATGTCACCAATGCGTTTTAGTGTATCTGCGATATCTTCATGGCCCTGTTCAATCAGTTTGCCGATGGCCTGCTGGCGTCGGGTGAGCTCATAATGATCGGTAATGGGGGCGTGCAAATAACGCTGAAGAAGCCTGCTGCCCATGGGGGTGGCGGTAGAATCCAGCACGCTGAACAGGGTATTTTCCTGACTACCTGATAAATTGGCGGTTAATTCCAGGTTTCTTCGCGTGGCTGCATCTAGCTGAATACGTGTTTCCTGCTGTTCACGATGAATACTGCGAATATGGGGCAGGGCAGTACGTTGGGTATCTTTAACGTATTGCAGTACACAGCCGGCTGCGCCGGTGGCTTTATCTAAGCCGTTGATCCCGAAACCATCCAGTGATTTGGTGCCGAATTGCTGATTGAGTTGCTCTGTTGCCGTTTGCGTATCAAACTCCCATTCGGGACGGCGACGTAAACCTTTTCGTTTTTCAATAAGAGATAAACCTTCGAATCCTTCCGGATAAAGCAGTTCCGCAGGATTAAGACGTTGCAACTCGGCCAGCAATTGTTCGTCGCTGTCACATTCAGCCACCAGAAAACGCCCGCTGCTGATATCGAGGGTGGCAACGCCGTACTGCATACTGTGACCGCACACTGCAGCAAGCAGGTTATCACGGCGCTCTTCTAATAATGCCTCATCGGTGACTGTGCCCGGGGTGACAATACGCTGAACCTGACGTTCTACCGGCCCTTTGCTGGTGGCAGGATCGCCAACCTGCTCACAAATCGCCACCGATTCGCCCATTTTTACCAGGCGCGCCAGGTAACCTTCCACCGCGTGATAAGGCACTCCCGCCATAGGAATGGGTTCACCGCCGGATTTGCCTCTGGCTGTTAATGAAATATCCAGCAGGTGTGCGGCCTTTTTGGCATCGTCATAGAAGAGTTCATAAAAGTCTCCCATCCGGTAAAACAGTAAAATATCAGGATGTTGTGCTTTTATGGCCAGATACTGGCGCATCATCGGCGTATGTGATTCCAAGAAAACCTCTTTGTTTATTCTGGCGCGATGTTGCTAGTTGTGAAGGGCGCGCGGTCGGGGGGCGTAATTGCATTTGAAACCGTCTGCCGCATGGATGCGGCAGCCGAGCCCCCAGGGATGGGTTTACGGCGTGTTTCAAATGCAGTTACGCTCCCCCTACCATCAGCGTACTTCACTACAAAGCTTTCATCAGGCCAACTTTCTGTCTTTACAGTTTGCTAAATGTGTAAAATGGTACAACGGAATTAATTCATTGGTGAGTATTATTCGTATGAGCGCAGATTTTTCAACTGTTTCACAAGACAGTGCGTTACTTAAACAGGTGGTCGCCACCGGAGATGTGCTTTGCCGGCGGAACTGGCATGTATCCTGTGCTGAGTCCTGTACCGGTGGTGGAATTGCTTACGTATTAACTTCTGTTTCCGGTAGTTCTGACTGGTTCAATCAATCATGGGTCACTTATTCAAATGAGGCTAAGCAATCACTTATTGGGGTGAAAGCTGAAACGCTTGCGGAATTTGGCGCGGTGTCGGAACAAACTGTAGCTGAAATGGTGCAGGGTGTTGTTCAGGAGAGTGGTGCGCAGGTTGGCGTGTCGGTGAGTGGTATTGCAGGGCCTGGCGGCGGTTCGGCGGAAAAGCCGGTGGGTACAGTTTGGTTTGGCTTTATGATAGACGGTGAACTCATCACGCAGCGTCACGTATTTTCCGGTGACCGGTTAACCGTGCGGGAACAGGCCATCGCCCATGCGATTTCTTATCTGTACCAACGACTGGTTGCTGAATAAAACGGGATTTGACAGACTAATTGTGAAATCTTACTTGACTGTATGCTTATACAGTATAAAATGCATTCAACATTCGAATTTCGTTTCGTGAGTTACTGAAGCGCTGACCGAATCATATTTTGCGGAAGTTAAAGAATAACAGAAGTAAAAGTGGCAGCGTAAAACGACAGGGTAACTACCGGACAGTCATTATCTTGAGGATAATATCGTGGACGACAACAAAAACAAAGCTCTTTCCGCCGCTCTTGGCCAAATTGAAAAGCAATTTGGTAAAGGTGCCATTATGCGTCTGGGTGACAATCAGGCGCATGATATCGAAGCCATTTCTACCGGTTCACTTAGTATCGATATTGCACTTGGAATAGGCGGTTTACCTTGCGGGCGTGTTGTTGAAATCTACGGTCCTGAGTCATCAGGTAAAACAACTCTGACACTGCAAGTTATCGCTGAAGCGCAAAAGAAAGGCAAAACTTGTGCATTCGTTGATGCTGAACACGCACTGGATCCTGTCTATGCAAGAAAGCTGGGCGTAAACATTGACGACCTGCTGGTCTCTCAGCCTGATACCGGTGAGCAGGCGCTGGAAATCTGTGACATGCTTGTTCGTTCCGGTGCAGTCGACGTAGTAATTGTTGACTCGGTAGCTGCGTTAACACCGAAAGCAGAGATTGAAGGTGAGATGGGTGATTCTCACGTGGGTCTTCAGGCACGTCTGATGTCTCAGGCACTGCGTAAGCTTACCGCTAACATCAAGAAATCGAATACGCTGTGTATCTTCATCAACCAGATCCGTATGAAGATTGGTGTTATGTTCGGTAACCCTGAAACCACAACAGGTGGTAACGCGTTGAAATTCTATGCCTCTGTGCGTCTGGATATTCGTCGTATCGGTGCGGTTAAAGAAGGTGATGAGGTTGTTGGTAACGAAACCCGTGTGAAAGTGGTGAAGAACAAAGTTGCACCACCGTTTAAGCAGGCGGAATTCATGATTCGTTACGGCGAGGGTATCAGTAAGGAAGCTGAACTTATTGACCTTGGTGTGAAGCAGAAGCTGGTTGATAAAGCCGGTGCCTGGTATAGCTACAACGGTGACCGTATTGGTCAGGGTAAAGCGAACGTAATGGCGTTCCTGAAAGATAACCCTGATATTGCGAATGACATCGAAACTAAGCTGCGCGCAGAGTTATTGGCTCAAAAAACAGTGAAGCCTGAAGAAGCCGAAGGCGAGTCAGAAGAAACATTGTAAGATTTATGTCCTGCATCCTTTGAAAGGCTGCGCATGAAACTGAAAATCAAATTTGAAGCCAGCTGAAAAGCTGGCTTTTTTTATAAATAACAAGAAATGTGATTGGAAAAAGAAGTATTCTGTCTGAGCAAAAAGACGGTAGAAATGTTAATGAGGCATTTACCAACTTATACCCGTTGCGGTAGCTGCCCGCTGTTCTCCCAGCCTTCCGGCATTTTGCCCTGGAGCACATAGGACCAGGCAATCAATTCTGCAATTACATAATACAGAGATTCCGGGATTTCCTGCCCGAGATCTAATGTTGCCAGCAAGTCAGAAAGGTAGGGATCTTCGTGAATAAGAATGCCTGCATCTTCAGCGGCCCGAATGATTTCACCGGCCAGTTCACCGTACCCTTTTGACACGACTTTTGGTTTTGCTCCGGCTTCGCCACTGTTGTATCTCAAGCCAATCGCTTTACGTGTTTTGTCACTCATACCAGTGTCTCGAACAGTTGATAGGGCGTATCTTTGAGTGACGGCGGTATTTTTCCCCGTTGACAACTGTGCTGTTCAACCTCAAGACCCAAGCCTTTTAACCGCTTTAACAGCCATGGCATGGTGTCCATAACCTTTATCAACAGTGCATCTGTCGATGTGTATACATTGATATGAATAACGTCCTTATCAATTTTAGTTTTTGCCAGCAGCTCTCCATACTCGCCTGCACTGAGTTTCATGGTCAGATGCCATATTCTCTGTGCGGACGACTTTGCCTGCTCTTCCCGCGCGTCCCGTTCTTCGACACGAAGAAACAGTTCGGGAGGTGGCTGCTCATCACCGGCTACAGGCAACACATAATACAAGGTGTCCTGACCCTGCAACCGGGCTTCTGCACTCTGGAGTTTTTGTTGCTGATGATTAGCGAGCAGTGACTTAACATGATCGAGCAAATGGGTTCTGCTGTCGATTTGCGCCATATCGCCGGCAGTTTTTGATGGCGGACTACCCCCGCCGTTGGAAGCTCCACTTCTGACTATTACCGATTCAGCTTTATCCAGCGCTTTTGCAAGGTCGGGCTGATTTCGAACAGCACGGCCTGCAAAACTGATTTGTAATAGTGTGATAAGGGCATTCACGAAACCGGATTGTGATGGCGGATTAAGAATATTCGTTGGCGTTGTGACCAGGGCGGGTGTCTGCAACAGCTGTTTAATCGACTGCGCCGTATCCTGAGACGGAATGCCAGTCTCTGTTTGAACGGTAACGGCATGTTGAATATTGTCAGTTCCCGCGGCAGTTTTTATAACAGGAAGTGAAGCGGCTATCTGAGCGGATAAAGCACTCATTAAATCCCTTGTACCGGCAGCCGTTCCCGGAGACGCTTTGGTAAGGATAGAAACCAGTTTAGTCAGTGCTTCTGATGTAGAACCTGTTTCTGCGAGAAGTTGCCGTGAAAGCTGACGGATATTTTCACTGACGCGGCTAAGCTGTTCGGGCGGCAGGTTCAGCGGCCCTGCAGAAAGGACATCTTTTATATTATTAGATGTCGCGCCTGATATTTGCTGACCGGCTACCGGAGCCGCCAGATCCGGTGGCGGTTGGATATGCAATACCGGCAACCCTTTCCGGCTTGCAATGTCTGCCAGTTTAAGCGGGACCGGCGGAAGAGCCTGCAGAGTATTGCTTGCAGATGTCGCTAAAGCAAGTGGCAAATTGACCATAGCAAGGGGGCGTGTTTGGGTGCCCGTCGCTGATAGTTGCGTTCCGCGCATGCTGACATTCAGGGTTTGTAATGTTTCTCTTCCCGTACTGCCTGATGGTCCATCGGGTAAATGCAATGAACGTTGCAGAGCCCCCTGCAATTTCCCCTCAATGCTGAGCCCTTCACTGACCAGCGCTTTTGCCAGAGCCAGTTTTACTACCGGCGCCGGTGCCGGTACATTCACACTTTGAGCAGGCTGGGCAGAGCCTTTCCCTTGTGGCGTTAAGGTAATTTGCCATCCTGACAGCCTGTTGTCAGTTGAAGGCGTTATTTTTAACGAAAATTTATCGCCGGCCTCAGTGGCACCGTGTTGGGTTGCCGGTAAATCCAGTTTAATCACTGGTGCGCCGGGTAACTGTAACCTGAGTGTCAGTTGTTTGGGGGACGCCTGCTCAACTATGGCGCCCAGAGATAAGGCAGCATTATTTTTGACAAGGCTGAGTTGCTGCGACTGTGCCAGCCCTTCTGCCAGAGCTGTAACCAGTCTTTGTGTGTCAGCCTGTGTCAGTACTGCACTGTGCTTCACAGGCAGAAGTTCAAATAATGTCATCTGACTGACTGATGTTCTGGCCAGGGAAACCTGAGGCTGAGATGTGCTGAGACCGGGATCTTTTACGACAAGTCCCTCCTGAGGGAGGGCGTTTCCGGTTAACTGAATAAGCGGACCGGGTAAACGGGTTATGGCTACTGCAGATAGCTGCTGCAAGGTGTCTGAACGCAATGCACCAGCCTCGGTGTTAACCGGTGCGGCTGTGGCATTCGCCGAAAACAGTTGAGCAATCTGCAAGTTCATGTCAAATTTATCGGCAACTAATTGAAAAATTCAAGCATTTTGTGCATTTCACTGTTGTCAATGGTCCTTCAGTTTGAACTAAGTCATAAAAAAGTTTAATACGCCAATGGGCGTGATGTGTTCCGTTTTGCCTATGCTAGAATGCCAGACCGGAATATACAAAGATATGTTAAAGAGGATAGCGGTTTGTCGGGACTGGTTGCCAGCAAACTAACGTGCATTAAACGGGACAGAGTACTGTTCGAAGATCTGTCTTTTCAGCTCCTGCCAGGGCAGCTGATTTATTTGCGTGGGCCTAACGGAGCCGGTAAAACCAGTTTGTTGCGTATCCTCAGTGGACTAAGTCAGCCTCAAAGCGGTTCCCTTCTATGGCAGGGGAAACCATTGGGCGAAGACTGGTTCGCCAGCCTCATCTATATAGGACACAAAGCCGGCATAAATGGCACTTTGTCGCCTTTGGAAAACCTTCAATTCTGGTGTGCGCAGCATAAAGTCAGCTTTAACGAAGACAATCTTTATGACGTGCTGGCTCTGGTGGGGCTGGTGGGTATGGAAGATGTACCCTGCCGCACACTGTCTGCAGGGCAACTTCGCCGTGCCGCTCTGGCAAGGTTATGGTTGAAGCAGGCTGACGTGTGGATCCTCGATGAACCTTTCACCGCACTGGATACTGGTGGCGTAGCCCAACTGGAAGATAAAATGTGTGAACATGTAAGCAATGGCGGTGCTGTGTTGACTACCTCGCACCAGACACTGAGCCATCGCGCGGGCGGGTATCAGGCATTTGATTTGGAGTACCGGTTTTGAGCGGCCTGTATCAGGGGGTTTTCAAACGGGACCTGGCACTGGCATTTCGTCAGAAGGCAGAGCTGGTACAGCCGCTTATGTTCTTATTAATGGTAGTGACATTGTTTCCGCTGGGAATAGGACCCGGCCCTGAAACCCTGCAACGGATAGGACCGGGCGTTATCTGGATAGCCGCAATATTGTCCTCATTGCTCGGGATGGAGCGGTTATTCCGGGACGATTTCGCAGATGGTTCACTGGAACAGTTACAATTATCCGGACAGCCCTACTATGCCGTCGTCGCCCTGAAGGTATTTTGCCACTGGCTGGTGACTTTCATTCCGCTTTTGCTGTTGTCACCTCTGCTTGCGCTGTTTCTCAATCTCACTGTTGACATGTACATAGCGCTGGTACTCACCCTGGTGTTAGGAACACCGCTTTTGTCACTTGTGGGTGCAATCGGCATGGGACTAACAGTAGGGCTTCAGCGTGGTGGGGTACTCCTGGCGCTGCTTTTGATCCCGGTTTTCATTCCATTATTGATATTTGCTACCTCGGCAGTGGATGCAGCTGCGCTACAATTACCCTACAGGGCGCAAATTGCTATTATTGGCGCGATGTTGTTGCTGGCAATGGCATTAGCTCCGGCTGCCATTGCCTACTCTTTAAAAGTGAGTCAGAACTGATGTGGAAGTGGTTACATCCCTACGCAAAGCCTGAGCGGGCTTACCAGCTTTGTAATACGCTGCTCCCCTGGTTTTCAGTGGCTGCAGTAATCAGCTTGTTGTGCGGTACAGTATGGGGGCTTTTATTTGCGCCTCAGGATTATCAGCAAGGTGATTCCTTCAGAATTATCTACATCCATGTGCCATCTGCCATGTTGTCAATGAGTACCTATGTTGCCATGGCCGTAGCTGCGCTGGTGGGAATGGTCTGGCAATGGCGGACTGCTTACATGGCCATGATTGCCATGGCGCCTGTGGGCGCTGCAATGACATTCATTGCTTTGCTTACCGGTGCGGCATGGGGGAAACCTATGTGGGGCGCATGGTGGGTGTGGGATGCACGGCTCACATCAGAACTTATTCTGCTGTTTTTGTATTTTGGCGTCATTGCCTTGTATACCGCGTTTGAAGATAAGCAGCAGGCGGGCAAAGCGGCGGGTGTTATGGCGCTGGTGGGTGTTGTGAACATCCCGGTGATCCACTATTCAGTAGAATGGTGGAATACATTGCATCAGGGTTCCACCATCACCAAATTCGACAAGCCGTCTATTGCACCGGAAATGTTGTGGCCACTGCTGATTAATCTTGCAGGCTTTGCGCTGTTTATCGCCGCTGTTACGACCATGCGTATGAAAACTGAAATTCTGCGGCGGGAAATGCACCGGCCCTGGGTGCAGGATATCACCGGTTTGCGAGAGACATCTGATGCAATTTAACAGTTGGGCAGAATTTTGGACTATGGGTGGTTACGGATTTTATGTCTGGCTGTCCTTTGGCATTGCCGCGCTGGTGATGACCGGCATTATTTGTCAAAGCTGGCTGGCGCATAAGCAACTCATCCGCCAGATTGCTGCTGAGCAAAAACGTAAAGTGCGCATCCGTAAGGCTGCGCAAGCCGCTCAGGCCTCTTCCCCTAATTCTGACAGGAGCTTTTAGTATGAATCCGCGCAGAAAACAAAGGTTATTAGTTGTTACTCTGGTTGGCGCGCTGGTTACCGGTGCTGTGGGCCTGATGCTGTTCGCACTGACCGACAGCATCGATTTGTTCTATACGCCATCTCAAATCGTCGATGGCCGTGAAGGCGTGAAGCCACAGGTTGGCCAGCGACTGAAAATAGGCGGAATGGTTGTGCCCGGCACTGTCAACCGTGACAAAGAAAGTCTCGCGGTATCCTTCGACCTTGTCGATACAGGGCCCGCAGTAACGGTGCGTTTCAAAGGCATTCTGCCGGACCTTTTCCGCGAAGGGCAGGGGATTGTGGCTACCGGTACACTGGTGTCAGACCGTGTCATTGAAGCGCAGGAAGTGCTGGCAAAACACGACGAAGATTATATGCCGCCGGAACTGGCTGAACAGATGAAAGGTATTAAACACGTGAAGCCGGCAAATACCGGAGCCGGACAATGATCCCTGAACTGGGTAATATTTCACTGACACTGGCACTGGTATGCGCGATTTTACTGGCTGTGTATCCGCTGTGGGGCGCACAGACAAAGCATACTTTTTTGATGGGCACCGCCAAGCCGCTGGCCTCAGGCATGTTCCTGTTTACATTGCTGGCGTTTGTTGCGCTGGTGTGGGCCTTCGTCACCGATGATTTCAGTGTCGCTTACGTAGCGCAACATTCTAACAGCAGACTGCCGGACTATTACAAAGTGACAGCCGTGTGGGGCGGACATGAAGGTTCGTTCCTGCTGTGGGTACTGATGTTATCTGTCTGGACCATGGCTGTAGCAATATTTAGCAAAGGCATTCCGGATGAAATGCTATCCCGTGTTTTGTCAGTGTTGGGCGCTGTGGGGATCGGTTTCTACCTGTTTATGCTGCTCACTTCAAACCCTTTTGACAGCATGTTGCCTTTCTTTCCCGTGGACGGGCGGGACTTAAATCCTCTTTTGCAGGATTTCGGCATGATTATCCATCCCCCCATGCTGTATATGGGATACGTGGGTTTCTCTGTTTCCTTTGCCTTTGCTATTTCGGCACTGATTTCCGGTCAGCTGGATTCAACCTGGGCACGTTGGTCACGCCCCTGGGTGATTGCCGCATGGTCGTTCCTCACCGTGGGGATCGCGCTGGGAAGCTGGTGGGCCTATTATGAGCTCGGCTGGGGCGGATGGTGGTTCTGGGATCCTGTTGAGAATGCGTCCTTCATGCCATGGCTGGTTGGTACGGCGCTGATGCATTCTCTGGCTGTGACAGAAAAGCGTAAGGTGTTTAAATCCTGGACTGTTCTGTTAGCCATCGCAGCGTTTTCATTAAGCCTGCTAGGCACTTTCCTGGTGCGCTCCGGCGTCATTGTATCTGTACACTCCTTTGCCAGTGACCCGTCAAGAGGACTTTTTATACTCGGTATTCTGGTAGTGCTGTCCGGAACCGGTTTATTGCTATATGCGCTGAGAGCATCACAGCTGAAATCACCAGGCCGTTATGGCCTGTTTTCCCGTGAAGTCCTGCTGATGGGGAACAATGTATTTTTGTGTGCAGCAACACTGGTGGTGCTTCTGGGCACGCTGCTGCCTCTGGTTCATAAAGAGCTTGGCCTGGGTTCTATATCCATCGGTGCACCGTTCTTTAATCAGATGTTTACAGTGCTGATAGTACCTTTCGTGTTCTTTCTTGGCCTCGGCCCGCTGGCAAGATGGAGGCACCAGGCGCCGGGTGCATTGCAAAAGCAAATTTCCATTGCCGCCGGGCTGAGTATCAGCGCCGGGTTACTGATTAATTTTACCTACGACTCTCCCACCTATATGGCTGCTCTCGGCCTGGTACTGGCTGCGTGGATCCTGGTGACCTCGGTGCTGGAAGTCATGCAGCGCACTGATGCAATGCCGCAGGACAGCTTGTGGCGGAAATTACGAAAGCTCACACCCAGCCACTGGGGCATGGTTCTTGGGCACCTTGGTTTTGCTGTCACGATTATTGGTATCACCCTTGTGTCAAATTACGCGCTGGAGCGTGATATCCGTATGGCCCCCGGAGAGACCGCAGAACTCGGCGGTTACACGTTCAAATTCAGTGAAGTGAAACCGTTTCAGGGCCCTAATTATACCGCTGATATCGGCGTTTTTGATGTGTATGTTGATGGTGAAAAACTGGTCCACCTGGAACCGGAAAAACGCATGTATACCGTGCAGAGAATGCCGATGACGGAAGCGGGCATTCACTCCACCGTCTTCCGTGACCTTTTCATTGCTATGGGCGAACCTCTTGATGACGGTGCCTGGGCGGTGCGGGTGTACATTAAACCCTTTGTCACATGGATCTGGGCCGGAGCAGTTATTATGGCGCTGGGTGGGATCTGCTCTGTTTCAGACCGCCGCTACCGGATGGCGAGGCTGGCAAAAGTGAAAAAAATCTTTCGTGCTTCAACATCCCCTATGGCAGGAGAGCAGGGATGAAAAAAACAGGTTTATTTGTTATTCCGCTGGTGATTTTTCTGGCTCTGGTGGTGTTTCTTTTTCAGGGACTGTTTTCCGATCCCAGAGCACTGGACTCACAAGTGCAGGATAAGGTGGTGCCGGACTTCTCGTTGCCCGATCTGATGCAGCCTGATGTTGTTTACACTCCCGACGTTTTTAAAGGCAAGGTCACGATTCTGAACGTGTGGGGCGTATGGTGTGTTACCTGTGCCGTTGAAATGCCTTATCTCACGGAACTACGTAATGAGCAGCAGGTCAACTTTGTCGGTTTGTATTTTGATCAGGATCTGGACCCTGACTTCGGCACGAAAACACTGAGCCGGGTGCAGCAGGAAGTCACGTCAATGCTAAGCCGCTACGGCAATCCGTATCAGTACAATATCTTTGATGTTTACCGTGACACCTCGCTGGATTTAGGTGTGACCGGTGCTCCGGAGCACTTCCTGATAGACAGCCGCGGTATTGTCAGAATGCATCACATCGGTGATATCAATCCCAGAGTCTGGGAAACCAAAGTCGGGCCCTTGTACCGTAAGCTCCTGATTGAGCAGGAAGCGCAGCAAGCCGGAGGAGCCCGATGAATAGCATACGGATAGCTTTGCTTTTACTGGTTTCTTTACTGTCTGTGACCGCGATAGCGGTAGAAGATAACTATGCTTTTGACGATCCGGCCCGGCGGGCACTTTTTCTCAAGCTGACCGGAGAACTGCGTTGTCCCATGTGTCAGAACCAGAATATTGCCGATTCTGACGCCATGATCGCCCATGATATGCGCAGGAAAGTGTATTCTCTGATGCAGCAGGGCAAGTCGGAAGATGAAATCATCAGCTACATGAAAGAACGCTACGGTGACTTTGTTTACTACAAGCCGCCGGTGAACATTGCCACATTCTGGTTATGGGCTCTACCCGTGCTGTTTATTGCAGTGGTGCTATTCTTCGTCACCCGTAAGTCAGGGCAGAGTATGCCGGTGGACACGGAAGAGAAATTAAAGCGCGCAGAAGCTATGTTAAAGCAGGATAAAGAATGAGCTGGATTGAATTCGGGCTGATTACCTCAGGACTTATCACACTGGTTCTGTTGCTCATTGCCTTCCCCTGGTTACGTCGTCGTGAAGTACGTCAGCGGGATGTATTGTCGAATATTGAAATTGTCCGTCAGCGGCTGACTGAACTGGAAAGAGAGGTCTCTGAAGGTCTCATTTCCGAAGCTGACAGGCAAAAAGCCAGTGATGAACTGAAGCTGGCTATGGTGGATGAGGCCGGTTCTGAAGCGACGGTGAAGAAACAGTCTGCATTTCTGCCTTTGCTGACCGGTGCAGTGCTGGCCATAGCAACGGGCACCATTGTTTACGGGTCGGTCAACCATCTGCAACAGGTCAGACAGGCTGAGGCAGCGATTGAGTCATTACCGGAATTGAGTGACAAGCTGGCATCCGGTGATGCCGGTAACTTCACCGCGCAGGATATTGCCAGCCTGACCTATGCTATCCGTCAGCGGCTACGCAGCGAACCCGAAGATGCTACCGGATGGATGTTTCTGGGCCGGTTGTGGATGTCTGTGGGAGAAGATGAACAGGCCTTACAATCCATTCAGCGGGCTATGTCACTCAAACCCGGTGACATGACTATCAGGATTACCTATGCACAGGCATTGATGGTATCTGATGACGCCGGAAAGCTGGCCGCTGCCCGGCGGGTTTTGCAGAGTCTGACAGAAGAAAACCCTGAGAATGACAACTTGTCTTTGATGATGGCTGTGGTATCGGCAAGGCTGGGTGATCTGGCCGGCACCGAACGGTACTTTGCGCTTATCCGCAATAAACTGCCGCCGCAACATGAAACCCGCCTGGCGCTGGAAGAACGTATTGCCGGTCTTAAAAAACAGCAACAAGCTGTGCCTGTTGCAGCAGAGCAAATGACTGCTAAAACCGGGTTTGATATTACGGTAACTATTGCTGATGAAATAAAAGATAAACTCCCTGACGATGGTTATCTGATTGTTTATGCGCAGGATGCACAGAGTGAAAACCGTATGCCGGCGGCAGTAGTTAAAATGCAGTTACAAAATTTTCCTGTATCTTTGTCTCTAAGTACGGATAATGCCATGGTGCCAACGTTCACTTTGGCATCTCTGCAGCAGGTTAAGCTTACCGCAAGAATATCGACCGGTGATGATGTTATGCCCGCTGCCGGAGACCTCAGTGGAGTACTTACGGTACCGGTGTCACCGGGCGAAGTGCTCCCGCTCCCGATACAAATCAACAAGGAATTGCAGTGATCAATATGTCTAAATCACTCTTCGCCTGCATTTTGCTGGGCATAACGTTAATGTCAGGTTGCGCCAGTCAGCGTGCGGTGGATGAGCAGGCACAGGCCACCAATGAGTTACCGGAAGGTGACCCGAGGGATCCGCTGGAGCCACTGAACCGTGTGGCCTGGAATTTCAACTGGGAAGTACTTGATCAATACATATTGCGCCCGGTAACAATTGGTTATGTGACGGTCATGCCGCAATTTGCCCGGACCGGGCTTGTGAATGCTACCAATAACCTGGATGAGCCCGGCAATATGGTCAATAACTTTTTCCAGGGAAAAATTGATGAAGGGCTGGATAGCCTGGCCAGATTTATCATCAACTCTACCGTAGGATTGTTCGGTGCGTTTGATGTGGCCGACGCGATGGGTATCAAACGTCAGCGTGAGAATTTTGGAGAAGTACTCGGCTACTGGGGCGTGGGAACAGGTCCTTACCTCATGTTTCCTGCACTGGGGCCAAGCGATCCGCGCTCACTGGCCGGTGATGTAGCGGATAATGTGTATTATCCGATGACTGTGCTTACCGGTAGTATGAATGTGGCCCGTTTCGCTGTCTCTATTCTGGAAGGCCGAGCAGGGCTGATCGATCAGGAGCCGCAGCTTGAGCAGGCGATTGATGACTATGCCTTCATTAAAAACGCCTATTTCCAGAATCTGGAATTTCGTGTGACTGACGGAAAAAGTGGCGAAAAGGTGATTAAGCAGGAAGAGTTGGACGATTTCGAAGAATTTGAATCTATGCTTGATGATCTCGATTTGCCAGAAGAGCAGAACTAACCGTCATTCAGATTGCTGCTGTAATGAAAAGTATGCGGAGAAAGTTTCTCCGCACTTCGGTTACTTATTCCGGCACACATTTCAGTGTGCCGGCGGCTCATAATCAGTCCTGGTAACCTTTCGGGTTATTTGACTGCCAGTGCCACACATCTTTACACATGTCCTGCAGGTTTTTTTCAGCATGCCAGTTAAGCTCTTTTGCCGCCAGTGTAGGGTCGGCATAACAGGCTGCAACATCACCGCTGCGTCTGGGAGCTATCCGGTAGTTAACAGTTTGCCCTGATGCTTCTTCGAATGCTTTAATCATCTCCAGCACGGAATAGCCCTGTCCGGTTCCCAGATTGTACACATCCAGTCCCATATTTAGCGCCAGACGGTCAAGTGCTTTCAGGTGCCCATTGGCAAGGTCTTCAACGTGAATGTAGTCTCTTACGCCTGTACCATCTTCTGTATCGTAGTCATCACCGAATACGCTCAGTTGTTCCAGTTTACCTGTAGCTACCTGAGAGATGTATGGCATCAGGTTGTTCGGAATACCATTAGGATCCTCACCAATCAGGCCTGACTTATGTGCACCCACCGGATTGAAGTAACGCAACAATACGATATTCCATTGTTCATCTGACTTGTACAAATCTGTCAGCATGTGTTCCACCATGAGTTTTGACATGCCGTAAGGGTTAGTCGGATGACCTGTTGCCATTTTCTCATGCAATGGTAACGATACAGGATCGCCGTAAACGGTGGCTGAAGAGGAGAAAACCAGATTCATGACATTGTGCTTACGCATTGCCTTACACAGGCTCAGCGTGCCGTACATGTTGTTTTCATAGTATTCCAAAGGCTTCTGTACAGATTCACCAACCGCCTTCAGACCGGCAAAGTGGATCACTGCATTGACCTGATGCTGGCTGAAAATGGTATTCAGTACATTGTCATCGCGGATGTCACCCTGTACGAATGTCACGTTTTTGCCAGTGATTTTTTCAACACGACGAAGGGATTCGGCACTGGAATTAACCAGGTTATCGAGTACGACAACATGATACTCCTGTTCCAGCAGCTGAAGCACAGTGTGGCTGCCGATATATCCTGCACCGCCTGTTACCAGGATGGTTTTCATTGTCTCTCCTTAGATAATATTTGTGGCACATACTTGGCGCACAGTGAATATTGAATAGGTTTCACGACTAACGGATACAACAAAAATACCAGCAATGCCCACAGCAATGAGTGCCAGTTCGTCGTTGTCCGTATAATCAATGCAAACACCGGTACGATAACCAGTAGTTTTAAAATATTGAGCAGAGTTTTTTCGGGAACAGTGAGACATTTTGCGGCACTGTCCATCACAGTCATACGCTGAGCAAGGGGAAGAGCGGACAGGCCCGGAATTTGTCTGGTAGAAAAATAAATTGCCATTACTGCTTGATGATCCTGAAAAGAAAAAACCGCTGAACCAGGAATAACGTTACAGCGGTTTATAATAGATTAATCGGTAGCGGGATCAACCCGCCTTTGGTGGAAGGTGTTTAATCTTCCTGTGGCAGCTTCTCCCAGCTACGGGTTTTCAGCGAGAATACCAGAACCAGTACACCGATGACGCCGGCAAACATGGCGATATTGCTGAACAGTGCCGACACATTATCTGACTCTGTACCAAACGCACCGGCCATTACACCAGCAATCACACTACCGATAGAGTAAGTCAGTACGAACAGACCCATCAGCTGTCCTGAGAAGCGGCGGGGGGATAATTTACTTACCGCACTTAATGCTACGGGGCTTAAACACAGTTCACCCACAGTGTGCAGGAAGTAGGTAGCAACTAACCAGTAAGGCGCCACTTTCTGATCGCCCGCTGCATACATGGCTGCAAAAAACATTACGATGAAACCGCTGCCCATGATAAGGGTACCCAGGGCACACTTGATACCGTAGGAAGGATCCATCATTCGTTTACCTAACTGGATCCACAGGGCGGCAAAGAAAGGTGACAGTACAATAATGAACAACGAATTGAGTGACTGGAACCAGGCGAAAGGAATTTCAAAGTCGCCCCACATGCGGTCAGTATCTTCGTTAGCAAACACGTTCAGTGAAGAACCTGCCTGTTCGAAGCCGGCAAAGAAGCAGGAAGAGGCTACGCAGATTAAGAACAATGCAAGCATCCGCTTCTTTTCATTTTCACTTAAATCGCCGAAGAAATAGATGAAACCAAAATACAGCAGGAAAATAGCAGTAAACAGATAGGCTACCGATTCTGCGACTTCTGCAACATCAATGACCAGATAACCCATGCTCATGGCATAAGTGACGATGGACAGTGTGACGAGGAATAAAATAATGCCGGTCCAGCTTTTCTTCACACCGGCTGGTGTCATGTTCACTGTAGGACTCGCTGATTCTGAAGGCAGTTTATGCTGAGTCATTTTGTATTGAACAAGACCAATACCCATGCCCACTGCAGCAGCACCAAATGCCCAGTGATAACCCTGGTTAACGGCTAACCAGCCACACACCAGGTTACCGATAATTGACCCGATATTGATACCCATGTAATACAGGGTGTAACCACTGTCGCGGCGGGCATCATGTTCAGAATAAAGCTGACCGACCATTGCACTGATGTTGGGTTTCAACAAACCTGTGCCAAGCACAACCAGGATTAAGCCAATAAAGAAGGTAGAGGTGGTGGGGATGGCCAGCACGATATGGCCGCACATAATAATAATACCGCCGTACCACACTGCATTCTGGCCACCGAACAGACGGTCTGCCAGCCAGCCGCCGGAAAGGCCCATGAAATAAACTGCACCGGTATACAAGCCATAAATGGCATAGGCGGTTTCTTTGTCGAACCCTAAACCTTCCTGCTGGATGGTGAGAGTCATGAAAATAACAAGCAGGGCGCGCATACCGTAGTAACTCATGCGCTCCCACATTTCAGTGAAGAACAGTGTCTGCAGGCCCCCCGGATGGCCAAAGAAACTGGAATCGTTAGATGTTTTTATTGTCACAATGTCGTTCCGTTTTGTAATGATTGTTATTGGTTTTGTAATTCATTGCCTGAGATAACGGCGGTTCTGTTTCCTTGCGGACTCAGTCAGGTGAATTAATGCCTGACTCCACTATACACAAGAGAATTACAGGGTAAAACGCTTAGTCTTTAAAAGGACTACCCTGTAAGGCAGGTGTAGCCCTTTTAGCTGTTTACAACTCTTTGATAGTCGCAATGATAATACGTGCTGTGCCATACAGGATGAGTAAAATGACACCAAAAAGCACCAGGTTATAGACTATTTTAGGATAAGCATTGTCATCCGGCAGGGTGGGTGACTCGATGGTGACCAAATATTGTAACTTCTGATAGGCCTCGACCCTGGCATTTTCCAGTGACACCAGCGAGGACGAAAAGGCCTGAATAGCCAGTTGCATCTGAATTTGCAGGTCAGAGTACTTTGCCATCTGTTCTGTTACAGACAGCGATTCACCGGTTACCTGGTTGCTGAAGCCTTCCTTTTGAATATTAATTTGTTGTTGCAGGGCTCCAATCTGACGTTTGATGTTTTGTACCTCAGGGGCACTGGGTGACATCATCGTCTCCATGGTATTCAGCTCTGCCTTCTTTTGTGCCAGCGTGGCCTGTAAAGAGAACGCAATTTGCTGGGAAGCGGCACCTTCGGCGGTAGGGTCAAGCACGTTGTACTTAGACTGGAAGGCGAGGATGTCACGCTTTGCTGTTTGCAGTTTATCTTCTACCACCTGATGTTCGCCCTTAGCGAATTCCATTTTAGATTTGGCCAGATTGTTATTAATGTCGTTCAGAAATTGCTCGGCCTTATCCACAATGGTGCTGTTGACCTGCTGTGCAAATTCCGGGGTATAAGCTTTTACATTCAGGGTGATAACAGAAGATGCTGAATCTACTTCCACTGAAATTTGTTGCAGGTAATACTCATAAAATTGTGTCTGGCTGTGGTCTTCCGGCAAACGGCTGAACATGTCCGCATGGTCTGCACCGTAATGGCTGCTTAAGGACAACGTTTTCTCCAGATAACGCATCATATCCTGAGATTTAATATAACTTTCGATGATTTGGCTGTCGTTTGTCGACGCTACGCCGCTGATTGACGCGCCAAGTAGACTGGTGGGGTCAAAGGAACTACCGCCGTCTGTGGATTTAATAATGAGCTTACTTGTACTTTCATATTGCGGTGCTGCCCACACAATCAGGTAGAACGCATATAACAGCCAGGGCGCAAGAATGAAAACCAGCTTGTTCTTTTTCAGTTTGTTGAGGGTTGCTTTCGCTTTCATAATCTTAATATCACTTAACCTAAATTTATTCTGCCATGTAGGCACTGATGCCTTCTTCCAGGTCGCTGAAATAATTCAGCTTACCGTCTTCAATAAGAATGGCTGAAGTACAAAATTCCCTGATCTGGTCCAGTTCGTGACTGACCATGATCATACCTGCTGTCAGATTTTTCTCTTTCAGGGCATTACGGGCCTTGCGGCGAAATGTGGGGTCGCCTACAGAAGTTGCTTCGTCAATGAGATAAATATCAAAATCAATATTAATACAGCAGGCAAAAACCAGCTTGGCACGCATACCTGAGGAATACGTCTTAACCGGTAAATCAAACCGGCCACCAATCTCGGCGAATTCCTGCACTTGTTTTTCATACTGAGGCAGCGACTTCACCTGGTTGATACGGCCAATAAATCGCGTATTTTCCCTGCCGGTCATTTGCGGATGAATACCGGTGGCCAGTGCAACCGGCCAGGACATGGATTTATTTGTCAGGATCCTGCCCTTGTCCGGATATTCGCTTTTGGCCAGCATACGGAACAATGTGGATTTACCGGCACCGTTTTTACCCAATATGGCCACACTATGGTCGGTGGGGAATTCAAAGTTTAAATTTTTAAAAATGTATTGCGGCCCGAGTTTGCTCGGGTAGCTCTTAGTCAGATTTTCTATTCTAATCACCGTGACAACACCTTCTTCCAGGTTGTGTGATAGAGCGCTAATCCGGCAAACAGAGTGATGGCGGTAACTTCAACAGCAAACTGCAAAGACACTCCGGTATCACCATAGGTTTCATAGCAGGCGTATCTGGCGAGTTCAATAAAGTGAACCAGTGGGTTCCAGGTCAACCAGGGCCATACCTCAGGTGACAGATCCTGCAGACTGAAAAAGGTACAGGAAATGAAAAAGATAGGCCGGTTAAGCATATTTTTAATTTTTTTCATTTCAGGTATGAAGGCGATGAGGACACCGAATACCAGGCTGATGGAAAAGCAAAAAATCCACAGTAATGCGAAAAGTGCAATTAACAGCAGAGGGTTGTCCACGTCAAAATCAATATCCAGCAGATATACAGCGCATACAACAAGGCAAACCACACCAACTTTTATCACAAATTCCATAAATGCTGATGTGATAAGCGCAGCCATAGGCTGTACCTGCCTGAATGCATAGAGGGGTTTTGCTTTACCGATTGATTCAGGTACCACAGACGTGCAGGTCATGAATGTTTGTACGCCCATCAGGCCCATCATCATAAATACAAATAACGGTACGGAATGAACATCGCTGCCGCTGATAAAGCTGCGGAGATAGGACATGGCAAAAATGAACACGAAGGGTTCAATAAAGGCCCAGCCAAGTCCCAGTTTATCATTGAACTTACTTTGCAGCTCACGGAGAAACAGGGCGAAGATCACTCTTCGCCATGCTGCAACCTGTGATTTAAAGGTAATATCCATCAGTTGGTAGCTACGTTGGCCGCCACAGCAATCTGATAAATGATTTGTGTGATATCTTTGATGGTCTGCAAAGACTTCACATCAATTGACGGCAATACCACAACCTGATCACCGGGACGGATAGTGAGCTTACCTTCGCCTTCAGACCACAAACTGCTGTGAATACTGTCGAACTCTACGATACCGTTCTGTCTGATGATAAGGATGCGCTCGTCGTCAGCGCGCTGGGTAAACCCGCCGGCCCATGCAACATAATCAGCGGTGGTCGCATCTTTATTGAAGACAATAGCCTGAGGCATCATTACTTCGCCGCCCACATGAATGAGATCAGTGGCTTCAGGGATGACAATGGTATCATTTGGCTCCAGCAGTACATTGGCCACTTCACCGTTTTCAGCCACAATGACTTTACCCTGTGGCTCTACTTGTCTGGCCCGCTCAATGAAGTCGCTGACCAGTTGCGCTTCCTGAACACGGATAGAACCTTCTCCGGTAGAACTGATTGGTGCTGTATAGATGCTGCGCTCCAGGCGCTGCAGCGACTGTTCTATGAGCTCCCGTTGACTTTGTGCCACGCTTTCGCGACGCAGATAAACATCTGACGCACTGGCGAGTGACGGGTCAACATGAATGTAATCCAGGACATCCTGCAAACGGGTACCCCGGTCAACCATGATTTTGGAAGGACCAGTGTGACCACCTTCAATGTTTATCTGGTAAACCTTCGCGACGTGGTCATTAATGAAATTGACCTCATCACCGGACTGCAAAACAACATTGTTGAATTCATTTAGCGAAACGTACTGGGCAAACTGCTGATCGCTTCTGAGGCCGGCAACGGAAACATGGCTGATAAAATCCCGTGGTCTGGCATAGTCAAGCAAAGTCTCACCCATCAACTCGTCTTTTTTGAATTCAAAGGTATAGCTGTTATTAGCACCGTCGGCGACAGTAACTCTGTCACCTACCGGATGAACAACAATGGTATCACCGTCTTTAAAAGAAACGCCGGGCAGGGTGCCTTCACGGATAAATTCATAAAGGTCTGCCGTGGCAATTACTTTTCCTTCACGGCGGATATCGATTTTACGGAAGCTGCCACGGTTGAAATCAATACCGCCGGCACGCTTTAAATAATAAAGCACGCTGTCTGATGCCAGGCCAGCATACTGGCCGGGGCGGATAACGGGGCCGGTAAGATAAACCGCTACTGGCGTAGACGTGAGCAGATTCACGTAGGTGTTAACGTCGTTGGTATAGATTCTTTTAATACTGTTAGTGACCAGTGCATTCACCGAACCGGCTGGCGTGTCTGCAACATGCACAGGACCAATGTTAGGAATAAAAATATTTCCCTGGTTATCAACAGTTACCACATCGGAGAAGTTGACGGCACCCCACATCCAGATTGAAATCTTATCACCGGGCGCAATCAGATAGTTTTCATTAAGGCCTGAGCTGCGTTCAGATTCAAAACCGCCGATGAAGAGGTTGGCAGCGAATGGCGGGCTGACAAGCGGTTCGCTGTATGGGAATACATCTTCTACTGTTGGTTCGCCGGGCAGAGACACACCGGAGCGGGGTTCTTTATTGTACTGGCCGGTAGACGTTGACATGCTGCTGCGTGCGCCCGGCAAAGTACGGGAAGTCTGCACATTCATCGGCGACACGGCTTGAGTCTGGGTGTTCCCGGTTCCAGTGGTAGCGGAATTGCCCGAGTTTTGCTGTTGGGCCTGTTCACGTAATTGCTGAAGATCGGCCAGAGATTGTGCTGTTGCAAGAGAAGAAAAACAGGCACAGGCCAATACCACCTTACCCAAGGTGGAAAGTGTACGGATTACTGACATAGGTTCTGCCATGATTATTTAGCTGAGATTTGAGTAAGAAGTGGAGCAAGCATTTGCCATTGCCCGTCCCGTTCGCAAATTGCACGACGGTTTGCCGGATTGGTCAGATCCCGCAATGACATACAGGTTAATCCTGATGCTGAAATATAGCGGTTATGGATCTGATACTGTTCGTTGCCAATCTGCAACATCTCACCCGGCGCCAAATTGCCTTGTGGTACCGGATATACCTGGCTGTCAGCTAGTCGCATTGAATCGCCTGAAACCAGCGGAATATTCGCATTCACCTGCGTAGGGGCTGAAGAACATCCGCTCAACAGTACGGTAAGACCTATCAGACCAGCACTTAAACTTCTGATAATACTCATGTCTTAATAATTCCTTGTCTAATCTGGCCGGATAGCATACCACATTCACCGGCTTTTGCAGTCTGCCCTTTATGCATCTGCGCTAAATCTGTAATTTGTCATGTTTAGTAACCAATTAAAGTGATGGCTTGATAATTGCTTAACAGCTCATGACATTTAAAATGGTGTTGTTACTCAGGAGTGCCTGCAGATGTTTCGTATCTGCATAAGACGGTTTCCCCGTGTAACGTTAAAACTAAAAAATGACGTCTGTGTGAGTCTGTGAAGCTAAAAAAGTTCGCAGTATGCTTTGTAAGGCGGTGGAATGTCAGATGTGTGTCAGAACAGGTAAAGCAGATTTAAAGATTTGAAAGAAAATTTCTCTGTTGTAATTTCAGGAGGTAGTCTTTTTGTCTTTAGTCTATTATTATATTGGCATGTTGGTGTTTGCTGATCAAAATGCTGCCCGGCATCAGGAAGTTTTAGACAAAATGGAATATCGCTATCAACACCGCTCACACACATTTCACATCTACCGGCAAGTCAGACCTATGGTTAGGGATTAGTACTTTGTATGTTTGATTATCTTCAAATTGTACCGTTGTTCACGGCATTTTTTGTCGCCCTGATTTTATTGATTGTGATGACACCACTGGCTCATCAGTTTGGCCTGGTTGATCATCCGACTTACCGTAAACGTCACGCAGGCATGGTGCCTTTGACTGGTGGTGTTGCCATTTTCATGGCTGTGCTGGTGGCGAGTGTTGCGACTGATGTGTGGATGAAAAACAATCCTCTGTTTTTCACTGCATCAGCGTTTATTGTCTTGCTTGGCATGCTGGACGACCGCTTCCAGTTAAGTGCCAAAGGCCGTCTCCTTTGTCAGTTTGGTGTTGCTGCCATCATGGCATGGAGTGCACAGAATTATATTACTTCCCTGGGTAACATTTTCGGCTTCGGTGAAGCGTATCTGGGGATTGCCGGTTACTTCTTTACCATCGTCTGCGTTGTGGGTGTAATTAACGCTTTCAACATGATTGATGGTATTGACGGGCTCGCCGGTGGCATGAGTTTGATTGTTCTGTTGACTGTTGTCGGTATTCTGCTGGGAACAGGTAACGGTGCGGCTATCATGGAGCCGCTGATTATTGTCGCTGCTATCGTGCCGTTTCTGGCTTTCAATCTGAGCTGGAAAGGATTCAAAGGCAATAAAATTTTTATGGGTGATGCCGGCAGTATGTTTGTCGGGCTCACTATTGTGTGGTTGCTGGTGGACCACACGCAGGGCGAGGCCGCCGCTTTCAGACCTATTACCGCTGTGTGGTTGATTGGTCTTCCGCTGATGGACATGGCAGCTATCATGTACCGCCGTGCACGCAAAGGGCAGTCAATGTTGCGCCCTGACCGCAAGCATTTGCACAATATCTTTATGCGCGCAGGGCTCTCCAGCAGACAAGCGCTGGCTGCGATTTTGTTCCTGGGTTTGTGTTACGCCGGTGTGGGTATTCTGGGAGAAATCCTGATGGTGCCTGAGTATGTAATGTTCTGGTCGTTCCTCGGCTTGCTGATGGTTTACAGCTATATCATTCAAAACATCTGGAAATTGATCCGTCACGTTAAACGATCATTGAAAACAAAACCTTAAAACCGTCAACTGCCCATAAATAGTGCAGACGACAGGGAATAATTTTGGTATGTTTGCTGCCAGTTAAAATAGTGATGTGTTACTGGCGGCTGCCTTGTCAAAAGCAAAAACAACGATAATTCATCAGGGTAAAATTCCTGCCGGTACCGGGTCTCTGGTGGCAATGGCGGTGTATCATAAAGACCAGTTGAACTGGTTGAAGCAAGCTGTCAGCAGCATTACCGGTCAATCCTACTCAACGTTTATTTTCCTTATCATCAAAGACGGTCCTGTCGACAGCAATATCAGTGATTTTCTGACGCATACCGCGGCCGGTGATGAACGTATTTTTCTCGCAGAGAACAGCTCTAATATTGGTCTGGCGGCCAGTATGAACTTTGCTATAGAGTGGGGCATGGCGTTGAACTTTGATTTCTTTTTCAGAATGGATGCCGATGATATTTCATTGCCGGATCGTATCGAAAAACAGGTGACATACCTCAGCAATCATCAGAATGTGGGGATCCTTGGTACAGCACTAACTGAAATCAATGAAAGTGGTGTGGTCGTAGGGGCGAGAATTATGCCGGCATCCCACAAGCAAATCGTTAAAGTCTTACCCCGCCGCTGTTCCATAAATCATCCTACGGTCGCTTTCAGATATGAAATATTCCGGAAGGGCTTTCGCTATGATGCTGAACTGATGAATACTCAGGACTATTTTCTGTGGATCCAGCTGGCACAGGAAGGTTTCGTATTCAGAAATCTCAGTGAGCGTTTACTGGAATTCCGCCGGGTAAATAATTTCTATAAACGCCGGGGCTTTTCCAAGTCGGTCAACGAATTTCGTGCAAGGCTCTACGCTATGCGCGCCTTAAAGCGGATGACGCCCTGGAATCTGTTTTATGCCAGTTGCGTACTGCTTATGCGGATGATGCCTTCAAAGCTGGTTAAACTGGCGTATAAACTGGACCGGAAGATGTTGGAGAGAGGCGAGAAGTCATGAAAACCGGGGTTGTTATAATCCTGTTTCATCCTGATACTTCGCATCTTAGCCGGATGTTAGAAACGCTGATTGATTCAGGTTATCAGGTGGTACTGGTCGATAATTCTCCCCATGAATTGAAGCTGGCATTGCCGCAGGAAGTGGTTTATCTCCATTATCCCCAAAATATCGGGATTGCCGCTGCTCAGAATCGCGGTTTGTCTCATCTCGCCGGGCAACAGTTCAGCCATGCTGTTTTATTCGATCAGGACAGTGCTGTTACGCCAGCGCTGATGGAGGGATTGTGCGCCGGATTTGTTGAAGCGCAAGCACATTTCGGCAAGGTAGCGGCGGTGGGCCCGCAAATTATCTGTGAATTTTATAATCAGCCGGTAAAGCCAAAAGTGCAGCAGGCAGTAGATGTGCGGGACGGCCTTGCCAGTGTTAAACAAATAATTGCCTCAGGGATGATGCTCAGCCTTTCTGAGCTGGAAACCATTGGTCACAAGGAAGAGTCATTGTTCATTGACGGTGTAGACCATGAATGGTGCTGGAGAGCCAGACACAAAGGATTCTCTGTGGTTAAGTTAACGGACGTGACCATGGTACATAAGCAGGGTGACGGCAGACATAAGGTCCTCGGAATTACCTTTAAACGTGGTGCACCGGTCAGATTATATTATCAGGTACGTAATGTGCTTATATTAAGTCGCAGAAGCTACGTGCCGCTTTACTGGAAGCTGAGAAACATTCCGGCCATTCCGTTAAGGTGGTTCATTAACCGCTGGGTTTTCGATAACGGAAAGCAGCGGGGCCGGTATTTTGCGAAGGGATTGGTCGACGGACTCAAAGGAAAAAAAGGACCTTTGAAATAGGATTCATGTTTCGTCATCAATCCGTCACGGTGGTTGAGTAAACTGTCGCGATTTTAATACATAGACGACATGAAGAAATTGTTCTAATGAAGTGCGTTTGTGTCTATTTTAGTGCGTATGCACCGAAGCTGTGCGTAAGCGGCTGCTATTTTGTATTGGTTGTAGTAAATGCAAGTTGATTGAGCCATATTAACTCGTTTATCGTAGAAGCATGGGTAACGCATCCTGCTTATGTAAAATGATATTTAAAGCTGGTGTTAATCACTGACGGCAGCTTAAGTTGTGAACCATGTTGTAGAGCGGAATACGGATTGCATTACTACATCATCGGTTGAGGATTTTCAGTAAAAGGACACGAATATGAGTCAAGTAAAGAAAGCGGTTATTCCGGTAGCTGGTTTGGGAACACGTATGTTGCCGGCAACCAAGGCCATCCCGAAAGAGATGCTGCCAGTTGTTGATAAGCCGCTTATCCAATATGTAGTGAACGAATGTGTTGCTGCTGGTGTGAAAGAAATTATCCTGGTTACTCACGCGAGTAAAAACAGCATTGAAAACCATTTCGATACGTCCTTCGAGCTTGAAGCGACACTGGAAAAACGTGTTAAACGTCAGTTACTCGAAGCGGTACAGTCAATCTGTCCAAAAGACGTAACCATCATGCACGTCCGTCAGGGCCATGCTGCAGGTCTGGGTCACGCAATTCTGTGTGCGCATCCGCTGGTAGGTGATGCGCCGTTCGCGGTTGTTCTGCCTGACGTAATTATTGACGATGTTGCGAGTAATCCGAAGAAAGATAACCTGGCAGACATGGTTGCTAAATTTAATACCAGCCGTGTTAGTCAGGTTATGGTGGAGCAGGTGCCAAAAGAAGATATTTCTAAATTTGGTATTGCAGATCTGGAAGGCGTAGACATTAAGCCGGGTGAATCTGCGAAAATCCACAAAATGGTAGAAAAACCAGAACTGGAAGAAGCACCTTCAGATCTTGCAGTAGTCGGTCGTTATGTGCTGTCCGAGAAAATCTGGGATCTGCTGGAGTTCACGCCTCCAGGTGCCGGTGGTGAAGTTCAGTTAACTGACGCCATTGATTCACTGATGAAAATTGAGCAGGTTGATGCGTATTACATGAAGGGCAAGAGCCATGATTGTGGTAGTAAACTTGGTTATATGAAAGCAAATGTTGAATATGCTCTTCGTCACCCTGACCTGGGTGAAGAGTTCAAGCAGTACATTGCTTCACTGAATGGTTAATGCCGCAACGAGAATAATAATGGAGCCCGCGTGTTGCGGGCTTTTTTATGTGCGGTGATCAATGTTGAACTACTTTTACGCGGTCCCGTACTTTTGCCAGCAATTTTTCACCTATACCTCTTACTTCGGTGAGTTGGTCCACTTCATGGAAATAGCCCTTTTCATTGCGGTAAGCAATGATGGCTTCCGCTTTACTCAGTCCGATGCCAGGTAAGGCAGTCAATTCTTCTGCCGTAACAGTGTTTAAGTCTAATGCATCGGGCAGAGTAATTCCGGCTGCTTCAGTGACATCTGTTTCAATAGTATTGGCAAGAGTAGCGCCACTTTGACTCAAAAAGAGTGTTGCAAATAAAGCGGCCAGTGCCAGTCTGGATTTGTTCATTGTATCTTCCTTGTGTTGAATTAAGTGATTTGTGTGTACCGGTGTACATAAAAAGCTTAAATCCAAAGAAGATAAAATGAGAGGCCAGTTTTTGTACAGGTAAAGGTCAGGACAATAAAAAAGCGGACATGATGTCCGCTTTCTACAAAGTTCATTCAGCCGTTCGCTATCAGAGACGTTCCAGTACCGCGTCGGTAAACTCAGTCGTTCCGGCCTGGCCACCCAGATCACGGGTTGTACGGTCACCGGTTTCGATAACTTCTTTCAGTGCACTGCGGATTTTTTCTGCTTTGTCACCCATGTTGAGATATTCAAGCATCTGGATTGCAGCAAGGATCACTGATGTCGGGTTTGCCAGGTTTTTACCAGCGATATCCGGTGCAGAACCATGTACCGCTTCAAAGATGGCGCAGTCTTTACCGATGTTTGCTCCCGGAGCCATACCCAGACCGCCTACCAGACCGGCGCACAGATCAGACAAAATGTCACCGAACAGGTTGGTCGTAACAATGACATCAAACTGGTGAGGGTTCATAACCAGTTGCATACAGGTATTATCAACAATCATTTCTGTTGATTCGATGTCCGGATAACGCTCACCCACTTCACGGGCCACTTTCAGGAATAAGCCGGATGTAGACTTCAGGATGTTAGCCTTATGCACTGCAGTGACTTTCTTGCGTCCTTCACGGCGGGCAAGTTCATAGGCAAACGTTACGATTTGCTCTGCACCCTGGCGGGTGATTTTACTCATCGCTTCAGCTTCCTGGCCGTCTTCAGAGACCACCTGGCCAAGACCTGAGTACATACCCTGGGTGTTTTCACGTACAGTAATGATGTCGATATCTTCATAGCGGGCTTTGGTACCCTTGAAAGATAACACCGGACGTACGTTAGCATATAAAGAAAACTGCTTACGCAGGCTTACGTTGATTGATGTAAAACCTTCACCAACCGGCGTCGTCAGCGGGCCTTTCAGTGCCACTTTGTTTTTGGCGATAAGGTCGAGGGTTTCTTGTGGTAGCAGTTCGCCATGATTTTCCAGCGCTACCAGACCTGCATCAGCATAGTCATAAGCGAAGTTACATCCCACCTTGTCCAGAATTTTAATAGTGGCATCAATGATGTCCGGACCAATGCCGTCGCCGCGAATGACTGTAATGCGTTGCTGAGTCATGTTGAGGAATCCTTTGGGTTTCTGTTTTTAATTAATCGTCAGGTTGCCAGGCGCTACTGTGACAGCGGTAAAGTTGTGTCACCTACGGAGAGTCGCCAAAGCCGGAAATGCGTAAAACCGATGCCAGCGGCAAAAGTCTTAACCCCTCTATTTTATATCAAGACGACAGGGTGTAACAGAAAACTGCATGTCACTCGCCATAAATTTCATGAATGTTGGCTATGAGCGTTGGCGAAGAGGTAACCACATCAGATAGCCGGTAGCGCCGGCTATCTGTGACAAAGAAGAAGGTGTGAGCTTCAGAGTCTGTAATGCCTGACTTTGAAACAGCTTCGTATCCTCACATTCAGTGCCACCAAACAGCCATTTGTTAGCCAGTAGGATACTGAGTCCGGCTAAAGCCGCGTCTGCCCGTACCACTTCAGGCACATGAGCCGGTAACGTTGAACAATGGCTGATCACAGCCTGATAGCGCGCCGGCTGTTGCCACTGTTTTGCCAGTGAAGCAGACAGGGCAGGGAGGGGCTGGGTCTCCGTCTCCTGCAATGCTGTTAGCTGATACAGCCGCTGCCGCTGAAGCGGCCAGTGTTTTATAATCTTCAGTGCATGCAAAGTAAATAAAGGTGCGGTTGTGAAGGTGGCAATCAAAGCTGCCGTTTGCGGTGTCTGCTTAACATTACTCCTCTCAGCCAGTTCTGATGCAATCGCAGCAACAAGTTCAGCGAACCGGATACAAACAGCAAGCTGCGGGAAGTGCCGCTGGTGCAGACGCTGGTTCAGTGCCCGCATGATAAGCATATCGCCTATCCGGGTAAGGCCGTATGTCATAATGGCTTGTTTAACGTCTTTTACCGGTAACTGAAGCCGGTTGTCCAGACTGGCCGTTTTCTTCAGATAGTCTGAAAATACCGGCATGCGTGAAAGCCTGCCTGAGAGCTTGTGAATGTCGGTATTGGTATCGTGCAAACTCGTAATGATAGTCTGCAGATCACTGGGTAAACGACTCACAGGGTAGGTATCGGGTATCAGTTGTCTGACGGCAGGTTTAAAAGCCGCATCGCAGGCTTTTACTTCTGATAGCCATTCATTCAGAGACAGAGCCTGATAGCGTGTTATTTTAATCTGACGAAGGTGTTTCTCCTCAACATCCCCGGAGGCTGTCAATACAGCACCTGTGGTGGACGTTAAAGTGAACAGGAAAACACCTTCGCCTTTAGGAAAAGACACTGCGCAGCCGGGCATAAATTCGCCGGGATACTTCAGCAAAGATTCAAACCGGTGCAGATCCCTCTCATTAGTGCGGGGGATAACCGTTTTCAATCTGCTTACCATTGAGCCCTGCTGATTTTTAATCAGTGAAATGACGGAGATAAACAAAGACTGTTCTTCGTTTAACCGGTGAGGATGAAGGAAACGGTGGGGGGCGGGTTCCTGAACCACTTTTTTAAGTTTCAGTAAACCGGAAAAAAAAAGCAGTCGCTTCCCCCGCCAGAAAAGATGACAACCTTCTTGTTGTTCAGCATTGTCCTTCAGACTGCAAACGGCGAAAGTAGCGGCTACGAGGTGCTGAAGATAGTGATCATTAAGTTGAAACTTAAGGCCCAGAAAGGTCATTAAACAAGCTGCACGTTGTGGCAACAGATTGTGAACAGAAGAGTCCTGCGGAAGCGATCCAATGGCAAGAAGTGAGTCGGGTAATGTGCGGCCGGATTTAATTAGCCGGATGGCCAGAGAGAGACTCTGCCTCGTTATTTCTGCGGGAGGACACGCCTGCGTAAACAGCAGGCTGGTTTGATGGATATGGTTTACAAGATCTTCAATGGCACTGTGCATTGCAGGGGAGTTATGACTTCAGATAACTCTGATAGGCACCTTCTCCCCAGGCGATCAACTGATCGCCCTCAAACAACAAAGGTGTGCACTCATCCTGAGTAGTCAGGCCATCAGCCCTGACATGTTGAGTACGGTAAAACATTACCTGGATAGTTGTGCCAGAGTCCATCTTTGCTTCGGTAATGTCCGGAGACCCGAGCAGGGCAAGTACTTCTTCACGGGTGGCACCTAACTTCAGTTTGGTGATTTGAACCTTGTTGTATTCTTCCCGATCCTGCCAGTCCATATTTTCCGGCTTGTCAGGGTAAAATGACATTACCAGAAAAACAAAGAGGGCGTAGGCGCACGCGCCCAGCAAAATCAGTTTTAAAACCTTGCCATTCATCCTTTTTCACTTTTAACTGCGAATTGCCCTCAGTGTACCTTAAAACACCGTTCAACTGTAACGACTAAATCGTAACAAGCTTTAACCGGAACTAGGTATTAATTGTATAGCAGGGAACGTAATCCGAACCGGGCAACTTCATTCGCTGTTGTGATACAAATGACTGCAACAGCGTATCAATGCGTTCCATCATGGCGGGATCGCCGGTAAGACGGAACGGCCCCTGTTCTTTAATCTGTTTTACACCGTCCGCTTTTACGTTACCGGCGACAATGCCGGAAAAGGCTTGTCTCAGTACTTTCGCTATTTCTGAAACCGGTTGGTCAGTGTGCAGAGGAAGGGCAGCCATACTCTCGTGAGTGGGCTCGAAAGGCATCTGGAATGACTCATCGATACGCACCGACCAGTTGAAGCTGAATGCATCCCCCATTGCGCGGCGGAAATTTTCTACTTTTTTCAAACCGGCGCTGAGCGTACGGGCGACTTCTGCGGCATCATCAATAATGATCTGATACTTATCCTGTGCTTCTTTACCGAGAGTTGCACCAATAAACTCGTCTATCGCTTCAAACCAGACTCTTGATTCAGCGGGACCGGTAAGAATGACAGGGAAAGGCTGCTGGGCGTTGCGGTCGTTCATCAAAATACCGAGAAGGTACAGCAATTCTTCTGCTGTACCCACGCCACCCGGGAAGATGATAATGCCGTGTGCAAGACGAACAAAAGCCTCAAGACGCTTTTCTATATCCGGCATGATAATGAGTTCATTGACGATAGCATTTGGCGGCTCGGCAGCAATAATGCCCGGCTCTGAAATGCCAATGTAGCGCCCTTTGGAATAACGCTGTTTGGCGTGGCCGATGGCAGCCCCCTTCATCGGCCCTTTCATGGCGCCGGGACCACAGCCGGTACAAATATTCATTTCTCTCAGACCCAGCTGGTATCCGACTTCCTTGGTGTATTTATATTCGTGCTGCCTGATGGAATGACCACCCCAGCAAACAATGGTATTCAGTTCATCATTGCCTTCCAGTGCCTGGGCGTGACGCAGCATATCGAACACCATATTGGTAACAGCACTGCCTTCTGTGGGCGCTTTTTCATGTACAAAAGCGTATTTATTGCCCATGAACAGTAAATCACGGAGCACCGCGAATATGTGCTCATGTACGCCACGCATGAGCTTGCCGTCCACAAAGGCAACCTCAGGGGGATTAATCAGCTCTATTTTGACTCCGCGCTCACGTCGTATCAGGCGAATATCAAAGTCGTCGTATGGTGCAAAGAGCAGTTCGAAATTGTCTTCGTCTACGCCGCTGTTGAGGACTGCGAGACAACATCGTTTAAAAACATCGAATAACTTGCTGTTAGTGGTGTCCTGAAGTCTGGCGACTTCGTCTTGTGACAGCTGGCTCATCCAGCCTACCGGGTTCAGTTGCACTTTATTCATATCACAGTCCTATTCGACTACAACGCGATTTCTGCCGTTCTTTTTCGCCTGATAGAGTAATTCGTCGGCCCGCTCAAACATGGAATGAGGTTCATCGTTCTCACGCAGGCAGGTACCACCGAATGATGCGGTTATACTGACTTTTTCCTGTTTAAATTTGAAAGGTAAACGGGATAGTGACTCCCGCATGTCATCCAGCTTTTTTTCCAGCGCTGAGGTTTCGATAAATGGCAGGATCATGACAAACTCCTCACCACCCCAGCGTGAAATAAACTCATCACCGTGAAGCTGTTTTCTCAGATGGTGTCCCACCACCTGCAAGGTTTTATCACCGGCCTGATGGCCGAAGCGATCATTAATAGATTTAAAAAAGTCGATATCAATCACAGCGAGTGATAACGCACGGTTGTCATTCAGGGCATCTTCATACTCGCGGTTGAAGCGTTCATTGTAAGCCAGTCTGTTTGGCAGGCGGGTAAGAGGATCAGTATGACTAAATGCAGTCTGCTCAGCCAGCTTGCGACGGTAAACCTGGGTTTGACGCTGCAGGGTTTCCATTTGCGTTTGCATAGCACTCAGCAAGCCCATCAGTGCCTGCTGTTCCTTATTGTCTGCCTCTTTCCGGTTAGCCACGGCCGTAGAAATAGACGTAATGTGTGCCTGAGCCTGCGTTTTCAGTTTCTCCAGTGAATCAGAGTCCTGAACGGTCTGACCCATTTCCGTCAGCTGGCTGGTAATGTCATCTGCACTGGCATTTCGCGCTTCAAAGGCTTTGCCCGACGAAGCCATACTGGCTTCAACGCCTTCCTGAATCCCGCCTAACGCGTGATGGATACGGTAGATCATACGTCCGGACAGGGTTGCCTCATGCATGGATTCCGTGACTACCAGCCTGATAACAATAATACAAGTCTGCAGCAGCTCTTCTTCAGAAAGTTGCGACTCCAGTTTCGTGCGCAAATCAACGACCTTCGGTTCATCAGGTTGCTTTTTTGCATAGCTGTCGATGAGCTGACTCAGTTCGTTCTGAATTTCCTCAAACAGTGAGCCGCTCGTCCGTGCTTCAGGCCTCTTGTGCAGTCGGGGAGATGAGCCGGCGTTTTCATCAACGGCTTCTGCTGACACAAGAGAGAACAGCTTGATTGCTTTAAGACACAATGACTGCAGCTGAAACAGGTTATCGACGGGCTGTTGAGCGGCAATCAGTAAATGCGTACTTTGCTGACGCAATGTCTTATTCTGCTGAAATGTGCTTTGAAACTGTTTGATCGCCTTTTCAAGTTCTTTAACGGTAAGTTGGGTGTGCTGTTTCACTGACGTGTCAGCATGCTGAATATGGGTATTCAGCTTGTTAATACTGACCGTGGCGAGAGTAAAATCAGGTTTTCCGGACAGGTGTCCCCGCAGAACCCGCAATTCTTTATCTGTCTCGGCTGACAAACCCTCATAAAAGGAACTTAACCGTATTATGAACTGTACCAGCGTCTCATTATGTGAAGCTAATGAAGATAATTGCTTAGAATCCATCATTTTCCTTTGCATACCGGCGGAGTGACCGCCCACTATTGGCGAGCCGAACGGGTGTTTAAACCTGCAGTTTCATAATTCGACCGGAACGGATTAATATCCAGTCCTCCCCGTCGGGTATAACGGGCAAAGACGGTAAGTTTTTCCGGTTTACACTGGCTCATAATGTCGCAAAATATTCGTTCAACGCACTGCTCATGGAATTCATTGTGTTGTCTGAAACCAATTAGATATTTCAGTAACGATGCGTGATTGATTTGTTTTCCGCTGTACCTGATTTGAATACTAGCCCAATCTGGCTGATTTGTGATTAAACAATTCGATTTAAGCAGATGACTGACTACTGTTTCGGCAACATCCTGATTTTCTGTAGTTAATAACCCGCTGTCAGGGGAATATGACGTCACCGTAATATCCAGATCGTCAATCACCTGCCCTGACAGTTCTTCCATTCCCAGCGTGTTGAATGCGTCTGGCAGGATAATTACGACATCGACAACTTCTCCGGCACAGGCAGATAAATCTCTGGTCAGGGCGTCCTTTACCGCTTCTGCATCATCAAATTTCGACTGATTAAAGCTGTTAAGGTAAAGCTTGAAAGATTTAGACTCAATTAATGAAGGAGACGTGACCGGTACTCTGCATTCAAGAATCGCCACACAGGGTTTACCTTTGCTGTTCAGCCATGACAACTCGTAGCCGGTCCAGATATCGCAGCCCTGAAAAGGCAAGGCTTCCGCTGATAATGACAGTGTATCTCTGCTCAGGCTCCGTGGTACAGCTTGTAGCAATGAAGGATTGTAGGACGTTTCATATTCAACCGTTTTTCCAAGGGAAAGATCTGAAGGCACCTTGAAAGGCTTTGGGTTTGTCATAATGTGTGATTCAACCTTAAAATAGCGGGCAGAAAAGTCAACGGGCCCGCAATCTGATAAAACCAGAATGAAGCAGGTCCTCAGTGTAACCAAAAGGCCACCGAAATGCCCGACCAATTAACACAAAGTTTAGATGCTTTTATTCAGCAATGCCTTACCGCTGCGTCACAAAATCCCGATTTTCTGACGATTGAATTTGATAAAGACTGGCCTTCACCGTGTTATTCACGGAATGCTGAAAATGGTGAAATGATAAACTGGCAACCTGTTAAGCAAACTGGCAACAATAACTTCAATGGTCTGGAAGAGGCGCTGGATATTAAATTGCACCCTGATTTTGTTACCTGGTTCACCCGCTACTTCAGCTTTCATTTACCGGCAAAGGCAGAGCAGGGCAACTGTGAACTGCTGCAGGTTTGCAGCGATGAAGATTTTGAAAGACTTCAGGAAAATCTCATAGGGCACATTATGATGAAACGTCGCCTGAAACAGCCTGCTACGTTATTCTTCGCACTCACAGACGACGATGACTACCTGATTTCACTGGACAATAGTACCGGAGAGGTGTTGCTGGAGAGAGTTGGCAAACGTGCTGAGCAGGTGCTTGCCCCTTCAATGGCTGATTTTCTGTCAGCGCTTATACCGCGTCCTTAATTTTTACGCTGTTTTATCGCTCAATTGTGCGAGACGTTGTTCAAGTATCGCAATAGCCGATTCCATTTCGCTGACACGTTTTTCCAGCGCAGCGACCCGGTCGCCGGCATCTGAAGCTGGTGTTGCCGGCATTTTGCTGCTGGCATTCCAGGCTTTTATGGCATCGATAGCCTGCGTCACTGAGACTTTGAAAGGAGCCCGCGCGCGCAACAACCCTACGCCGGGCTGCAAACCTTCCTGGTGCATTTTGTGGCAAATCATAACGAGTTGTTGTGACTGGTCGGCCTGAGACATCATTTTTCCTTACTTCGGTTACTGAGAATACAGAGGTTTCGGGAATAGTATAAAGCACCAGTTAATAGTGTAATACACTAAATTTTAACCCAGTTTGTTTTGCTAAATTTTATAATGTTAAACAAAATCAGTGAGTTAATTTGTGGTCTGAAATTTGATTCTTTAGGTGTTAATAAAACCACTGAAATTATTTTTTATAAAAAGGATTACAATGAAACATCTCATTCTGGCCGCTGCTCTTATTTCACCGTTCACACTCACCGGTTGTGTTATCTCTGTAGGCGGAGATGACGGACATTATTCTTCAGACTGGCAGGATCGTGAATACAATAACCGTAAGCATGTTTCGCAGTTAGAAACCGGTATGACCTACGAGTCTGTTGTCCGCAAAATGGGTGTAGCCGATTTTAACGAAATGCACGATAAGAATGATCACGCTTATCGCGTACTGTTCTACCGTACTCAACGCACCATGGATGATGGTGTCACATCTAAAGACGAATGTACGCCTCTGGTATTCCGTGACGGAATTCTTACGGGCTGGGGTGAGGGTGCTTACAACCAGCTCTGAACCGCTCAATAGTGTGAATTAACTTTTAGTTAACAAGTGAGGCGTTCTTCTGTAAAGTGATTAAAAAACAGGCTATAACTGTTTGTCAGGCGTCAGTAGTACATCCGCCTGTTCTCATTTACAGGAGATCGTCCCATGAATACCGTTCTTGAGCCAGATGTACATATCGAAGACGTGCGTGCAGTATTCCTCACTGCCGACAATCTGAAAGTAGCCGCTTCCATTCTTTATAACGCCTATCATGATGATCCTCTGTTCATGGACATCTTTCAGGCAGAAAAAGAAGGCTATGAAGGCCGTCTGCGCAGTGCCATCAGAGAAGAGCTGGATGCCTTCTGGGATGCAGGTCAACCCATGATAGGTTTGTTCGAAGACAGTCGCTTGCTGGCTGTCACTTGTCTGACGAAACCCGGAAGCAGCTTTTCCAGCGGGCGTTTCTGGCACTGGCGATTGAAAATGCTGCTGACAGCAGGCTATTTCAGTACCCGTGCTATGGTTGAGAAAGAAGAGAAGATCCGTAGTGCAATGCCCGCTGAACATTATCATATGGTGTCTTTTATCGCCGTCCATCCGGACCATCAGCATCATGGTCTGGGTCATTTGTTAATGGGGGCAATAGACAGTATTGTTAATGAAGACCCATCCAGCGAAGGGGTAGGCGTTTTTGTGAGCGTACCCAAATATCTGAAGTTCTTCAGAAGCGGGTTCTATCAACAGATCTCGGTGATCACAGTGTCTGACGTTACCGGAGAGATCCTCTTTAAGCCAAAGCCACTAGTCTGATCACTTAGCCTCTATCTCCCTGTTTTGAAAGCGTAACCTGATGGTTGCGCTTTTTTTCATCACTATTCTGCTACCGGTGTTTTTTCGCAGAATTCCCCAGGTAGACATTACCCAAAAGTTTGTAAGACATGTCTTACAAAAGTGTAGGACTTTGAAGTTTTTTTTATGACGTTTTTATTATACCAAAGTATAAAGCTACTGTTTTTGTTAGATTTTTTGATAATGCCGGTAATGACAGATTTATGACGGTGAAAATAATTGAAAAAAGCATGTAGCACAGATCTACAGGATCAGTACTATTAAACATGTCACAGGGAAACACGACGAGTCAGGGACGAACTTTACGACACTCATGGATGAACTGCGGACAACCGAAGGAACGGAATACTGACTCAGGAAGAGCCAGTTTTCAGGAGAACGGAAAAGGGATACGGTCAGGATGACCGTCAGGGACAACTTCAGGATGAAGAATACCACGGGGATTGCGGTCACAAGGACATTGGAAGCGCGAGGGAAAGCGCATAAGGGACAACCTCAGGAACGGGGATTACCACTGCACGGATGAGTGGTTAATATGGATTAAGGGATAAGGATAGCGTTCATGATGAACGCAATGGACAACTTCAGGGATTGAAGAATGCTGCACGAAGGATGTGTAGTTACTACAGGAAAAATGGAAAGGGATCCGCTCACGGAACAGAGTGGCCTGCTCAGGATGACGCAGGAAAAGAAGGAAAGGGGCGCATACGGATTTTTACTGGACGGTGAAAGTCGCAATGGATCGCAGAGAAGGACGCTCAAAATTCAGAAAAAGCGATAGCGTCGGGCTATCGCTTTTTTTGCGTTTTTATACGCGGTAAGGCGGTAATTGCGTTCTGAGTACCCGTTTTCCCACCATTTCCATTTCTCCAGTATATCTGTCTTCTCCGTTTCCGGAAAATTCAAACTCAAATCGTGAATGCCAGTCTGGCTTAGCATATTTGAAAGTCAGTCGTGTGGAGCGCCGGGCCAGTGTCAGCAACTGGAGATGATGCGTGTCGCAGTACCGGCGCGCGTGTTCGAATGCCGCCTCTGAAATGCTGCGGATCCGCCAGAACTGAAAGCCCGCAAATCCAATCAACAGAAATAAAGTTAATTCACCTAAAGTCATTTGTTTACTGCTTCTGTGCCTGGTTAAACAACCGCCCGAAGGCCAGCTTCAGCTTTTCGCTGCACGTATCTGTTCTCAACAGGGTCAATACCTGTAATCTCTGCACCGGTAACTGAACCAGGTCAGAGAAAAAACCGCCAAATACTGCGCCTTGCCTGCTTTCTTTATCATCCACAGCGGCAGCATTTTCAAAAAAGCGAACAAGAAGGGGTTCATCGAGCTGCGCATAGTGGCGGCCGGCAATCACGCTGAGCAGATGAATATCTGCCTGTTCCCCGTTCAGTAAATCTGTCAACAGTGCTGTGACACTTTCATCTGCTGTTTCGCTGGCCAGCGCCCGCAATGCTGCCAGACCCGTTACCGGGTTCTCAATCAGCGTTTCCTGACAGTAAACGGCGATGGCCTGTTTCAATGTTGGTGCCAGGTCGACGGGTTCGCAACTCTCCATCAGTGTCTTGACAAAATCCTGCTGAAAAAGTGACAGGTTAGTTATTACAGCGGTGACCGCGTCATCTGATGTCAGCGTAGTAGCATAATCGGCAATGGCCTGTACAGAGAGTTCCCGCCAGTCACTGACTGCCGGGGCTTTTACATACTGCGCAACTTTATCTGTGCCCGGCGCCGCCGGCAGGCCGAGCATATTTCGGGTCAGGGCGTTGAACTGCGCCATCTGCGACTGTACCGGCACAAAAGAGTAAGGATTATCCGGCAATGTATCCTGCTTTTCATTTTCCGGACTGCTACCGAGCACATCGACAATAATTTGCAAAAAATGATTACGGGCGGCCATGACCAGTAAACCCCGCTCATCAACCGGGAACTTCAGAAACCAGATATAATGATGTTTTACCGGCTTGCCCGACCAGAAGACAATGCCAAACCAGGCGTGTTGCTGGCGTGGTCTGGGGCAGGGGCGCATGCCGCTTTCCATTTCAAGGAATTGCTGTGTGTCCAGGGGGTGTACACCGCGGCCTAAATCAAACAATTGAAAGTCCGTTCCTGCGTGAAGCAGAAATTCGCTGAGTGTTTGAATAGATTGGGCTGACTGACCGGACATACTGAACTGCTCCACCTGAAAACAAAGGCGGTATGATAACGGTGTGCCGGGGCTTTTGCTACCGTAACAGTGACTCTATAATGGCCGCTTTTCATCATAAAGAGCCGTTATGTCACAGGTTGAACACATTGGTCTGTTACTGAAAGATTTGGAAATAGTCCTTAAAGCAGGTGGCTACTGGTCGTCAACAGCACCGGCGCCGGAAGCGTTGCAAAGTACGCAGCCCTTCGCCCGCGATACGCTGGCCTTTGAAGCATGGCTGCAATTTATTTTCATTCCCCGCTTTCAGCAATTAATCGCTGCAGGACAATCTTTACCCGCCAATATGGCTTTACTGCCGATGGCGCAAATTGCGTTGCCGGGCGAGGTGGATTTGCATCTGGTGCTGCAGCAACTTGACGAGGTTGTTTGTGGAGAGTGAAGCGGGATTGATAACCGGTCATCAGCCAGTGAAGATTTTATATCGGGATGATCACATTGTTGCCATGGACAAGCCTCCGGGTTTGCTGGTTCACCGCAGCCCGATAGATAAGCGGGAAACTGAATTTGCTGTTCAGAGATTACGGGATACTGTGGGGCAGCACGTTTATCCGGTCCATCGTCTGGACCGGCCTACTTCCGGTGTACTGGTATTTGCATTTAACGGACAGATCGCCAGTCAGCTGGGGCAGGCAATGATGGGCAAACAGATCCGTAAAGGCTATCTGGCCCTTGTGCGCGGATGGATGAATGGCTGTGGTTTAATCGATTATGCCCTCACATTTAAAAGGGACAAGTTTGCCGATGCTCACCGGGCAGAAGACGTAGCCCCGCAGCATGCAGTAACTGAATACACGGTTATGAAAAAATTCAGTGTGCCTGTGCCGGTGGGAAGGTATGATTCTGCGCGTTATTCGCTGGTGGCGCTGAGGCCGTTTACCGGACGCAAACATCAGTTGCGCAGACACCTTGTTCATTTACGCCATCCAATCATCGGTGACACCTCACACGGTGATGGCAAACAAAATAAATTTGCACGGGAGCAGTTTGGTTTTAATCAATTAGCCCTTACGTGTACTTTAATGCAATTTTCACATCCGGTGACGGGAAAAACCGTTACCATCAATACTACGCCTCATGCGCCTTTTGCCAGTATGCTCAGCAACCTGGCCGGGTACGAGGTGACTTAATGACTGATTAAAGAGGGCTGATATGACAGCATTAACCATTCTTGCCGGCAGTGTTTACGGAAATGCGCAGCATGCCGCAGAAACGGTAGCTGAATCCCTGAGTGCGCAAGGAATCGAGTGTCAGGTGTGCAGTGATCCGCAAGTTTCAGATGTGACTGACGCCGGTGCTTTGCTGGTGATCACATCAACAACCGGACAGGGAGATGTGCCACCGAATCTGGAATTTGTATTTTCAGATCTAAAAGACCAGTTTCCGTTGCTCGACAGAAAACCATTCGCTGTTTGTGCGTTAGGTGACAGCAGCTACGGAGATACGTATTGTGCAGCAGGACGCCAGTGGTTTGAATTGCTCAGCGAATTGCAGGGTAAAGCCGTGGCTGAGATGCTGGAGGTGGATGCTATTGAATGCTTTGAGCCGGAAAAGCCGGTGCTGGCGTTTGTTGAATCTATCAAAGATGAACTGGTGGTGTAATCGCCGTCAGTGTGTTTATAGCAGGCAGCTATAACGAAAAAAGCGCAGGCGGGTCAGTTTATACTCCCGGCTGCGCTTTTTATTTATGTGATCCGCAGAATTATTCTACCCCACGGAGCAGGGCGTTGATGCCTACTTTTGCACGGGTTTTTGCGTCCACTTTCTTCACGATGACCGCTGCATACAGGCTGTGAGAGCCATCTTTAGAAGGCAGAGAACCTGAAACCACAACTGAACCTGCCGGTACGCGACCATAAGTAATTTCGCCGGTTTCACGGTCATAAATGCGGGTGCTCTGGGAGATGTAAACGCCCATAGAAATTACCGCGCCTTCTTCTACGATCACGCCTTCAACGATTTCAGAACGTGCACCGATAAAGCAGTTATCTTCAATAATCGTCGGGTTGGCCTGCAGTGGTTCCAGTACACCACCAATGCCTACGCCGCCAGACAGGTGAACATTTTTACCGATTTGTGCACACGAGCCAACAGTTGCCCACGTATCTACCATAGTGCCTTCATCAACAAATGCGCCGATGTTTACGTAAGACGGCATCACAACCACATTCTTACCGACAAATGAACCGGTACGTACTGCAGCCGGTGGCACAACACGTACGCCTTCCGCGGCAAATTGTTCAGCAGTGTAGCCGGTATATTTTAAAGGTACTTTATCGAAGTATGTTGTTTCAGCACCATCGATAATGTCATTGTTGTGAAGACGGAAGTACAGTAATACCGCTTTCTTCAGCCATTGATGAACAACCCATTCACCGGCAATTTTTTCCGCTACGCGGGCTTTACCGCTGTTCAGCATAGCGATAGCGTCTGCAACAGCTTGTCTTACTTCGTCCGGCGCAGAAGAGGGTGACAAAGCGTCACGGTTTTCAAACGCATCTTCAATGATGGATTTCAATTCAGTCATGATATGTTGATGTCTTCAAGTTGATCGAGTTTAAACAGGATTTGCTTTTTAAGGGCAACCTGCTGCTCCTGGGTTAATGATTTGCCAGCGTCGTTGCTGACAATAAAAATATCTTCGGCACGCTCCCCGATGGTGGCAATCTTTGCCAGTTTCAGAACCACGCTTTTATCCACGAATGCATGGCCAATTTTAGCCAGAATCCCGGGGGCGTCCAGCGCTTCCAGTTCTATCAGTGTGCTTTCATCATTTAATGTAAAAAAGCGGACTTTCGTGGGGACATCCAACTGACGCATCTGGCGGGAAAGTTTGCGCTTGTTGTCATGGGCCCGTCCCGGCTTTTCCAGTTGAGAAAGAATGGCGTTCTCCAGACTCTTCGTACGGTTTTCACCGCTTAATCTGGAACCGTCATTTTCCAGCACCAGAATGCTGTCAAACACATAGCCGTCACGGGTGACTGTAATGTGGGCATCGTGAATTGAACAGTTTCTGCTGTCTATGACTGAGGCAACCTGAGCGAACAGTGCTTTCCGGTCCCGCCCGTAAATAAGAATTTCAGTGCCGCCTTTTGCGGAGTTGTCATTAGCTTTAACAACCAGAGCGTCGGGATTGTCTGCCAGTACGGATTTTTCCCCGTTTAAAATCTCCAATGTATGCCAGGCAATCTGCGCCGGCTTGAAGCGCACGAAGTAATCGTCTTCCAGACGATCCCACAGCGACTGAATATCGTTTTCCGGCACGCCTTGCGCGTCCAGAATAATACGCGCTGTGTGTTTATGTTCTTTTACCCGGTCGTCCAGCGTGACCTGGCATTGCAAACCATTGTCCAGTGCCTTTTGGGTCATGAGATACAACTCTCTGAGCAGCGATGATTTCCAGTCGTTCCACAGGTTATCATTGGTGGCGCGGATATCCGCCAGAGTGAGTACGTATAAAAGGTTCAGGTGGGTGTGGCTGCGCACGGCGGTGGCAAATTCGCTGATCACATCCGGATCATAAATATCACGACGCTGGGCAACCACTGACATCAGCAGGTGGTTTTCGACCAGCCATTCAATCAGCTCTGCATCTTTCGGCTTTATGCCATGTAGTCCGGCAAACTTTGCCACATCTTCAGCGCCCAGTTCTGAGTGGTCGCCGCCCCGGCCTTTTGCAATGTCGTGAAATACTGCGGCAATATAAATCAGCTCAGGTTTGTCCAGGTTACGGACAATTCTGCCGCACCGGGGAAATTCAATGTTTTCCGGCTGGAAGTAATGATTCACATTTTTCACCACACGGTGGGTGTGTTCATCAACGGTGTAGGCATGGAATAAATCGAATTGCATCATGCCAACAATCTTATCCCATTCAGGCAGGTAACATTCCAGAATGCCGTACTGATGCATGATATCCCATGCGAAATCGAAAAAGTGCGGATGGCGGAAAAGAAGCATCAGCCGTTCGCGGCAACCTTCCCGTTCTACGTAGTAGTTATTTTCAAACTTTCTGCGGACATTCCTGAGCTGGCGGATGGTATCGGTGTCCAGTCCCTGTACCGCAGGGGTGTCGGCCACGACTTTGAGAAAATCCAGCACAGCTTCCGGGCAATCAAATACACCGGAGCGGGTAGGGGATATCATTCCGTCCAGGAGTTTGAAGTCTGCGTTAACCGGCGTTTCAGACTGCACACTCTGATTCAGCATATCGTAGCGGAACCGTTGCAGCAGCATTTTATTCAGTTCACTCACACGGCGGATAATGCGAAAAAAGTCCCGCATCATTTTTTCTACTGATGCTTTTCCGTCGCGGCCGTAACCCAGTTTTTCTGCTACATCCGGCTGGTAATCAAACAGTAAGCGGTTCTCACTGCGTCCGGCTATAAGGTGCAGAGCAAAACGCATACGCCAGAGGTGCATGCGGCAGCTTATCAGTTCGCCATGTTCTTCTTCGGTAAAATAACCGTGGCCAACCAGATTAAAGCCGTCATATTCTTTAAAGTGCTTTTTTGCGACCCAGCCAATGGACTGGATATCACGTAAACAGCCCGGGTTCTCTTTAATATTAGGCTCAAGGTTGTAAGACGTGCCATTGAATTTGGCATGGCGGGCCATTTGCTCGTCGTACTTGGCTTTGAAAAAGTCTTTCGATGAAAGGGCTTTGCGGCTGTTCAGCTTATCCCACAGTGTTTCAAACACATCCATATCACCGGTGAGCAGGCGGCTCTCCACAAGATTTGTGGTGATCGTGATATCTTCTTTAGCAAGTTGCAGTGTTTCTTTCACTGTACGGACAGATTGACCCACATCCAGTTTGATATCCCATAACAGCGTGATGAACTGACTGATACGCTCCTGCACATCTTTATTGAGCTTTTTGTGACTGACAATTAATAAGTCGATGTCTGAATGCGGTTGAAGATGACCGCGGCCATATCCCCCTACCGCACAAAGCGCCAGGCCGGATACAACATCCAGACCCATCAGTTGCCAGAGGTGGGCAAGCATGGCATCCACAAACTTCGCACGGCCGGTGACCAGTTGATCCACCGGTGTCGTATCAAACGCACTTTCGAGCCACTGATTAGACGCGGTAATACGCGCTTTGATACCTGCGATATCTTCAGCGGAGGTGATGGTTTCGGCCTGTTCGATTAGTCTTTGTAAGCTCAAAATGTGCCTTTTATTACTTCAGAAAGGAAAAATCTCGCGAACAATAACACGAAACGTCATATTTTCGCATTATGCAAAGGTGATGAAAATGAGCTAAAAAGTGAATAATTAGTCGAAAAAGTTATAACTAAGGGAGAAGGACAGGCGCCGGGATACGCCTGTCGGAAAAACTTACCGGCCGGAATTAACTGTGGCTGATGACTCTGGGCAAATCTTCTTCTTCACGCAGCGTCAGTACTTCAACGCCGTCTTCAGTAACCAGCAAAGTATGCTCCCACTGGGCGCTCAGGCTACGGTCTTTAGTGACCACAGTCCATTGATCCGGCAGTACCTTTGAGTGGCGCTTACCGGCATTTACCATGGGTTCGATTGTGAAGCACATACCCGGAACCAGTTCATCACCCGTGCCCGGACGGCCATAGTGAACAATCTGAGGTTCTTCATGGAAACCTGCACCAATACCGTGTCCGCAGTACTCACGGACGATAGAATAATTATGCGATTCAGCATGTGTCTGGCAAAGGTGACCGATGTCCCCCAGGCGCATGCCGGGCTTTACTTGCCTGATGGCGTTGTATAAACACTCCTGTGTTACCCGCACCAGGCGTTCAGCCAGAATGGCGGGCTTGCCGACGATAAACATCTTTGAGGTATCGCCGTGGTAACCGTCTTTTATCACGGTTACATCAATATTAATGATATCGCCGTCTTTAAGTTTTTTATCCGACGGGATGCCATGACAAATACAATGGTTTACCGACGTACAAATAGATTTAGGAAAGGGCGGATGACCATAGTTTAATGGTGCCGGAATCGCTTGTTGCTCATTGACAATAAAGTCGTGGCATAAGGCATTCAGTTCGTCAGTGGTTACACCTTTTTTTACATGTGGTGTAATCATCGTCAGCACGTCTGCGGCGAGTTTGCCGGCAACGCGCATTTTTTCAATTTCTTCAGCGGTTTTAATAATAGCTGCCACTGTACCCTCGATCATTGATAACAGAGAAAACGGGAATGCGCCGGAAATGTGTTTAGTCTGATGATATACCTGACTCAGGTATTTGAAGTTATCACAAATTAAAACGGCAGGCGCATGATTGCTATTATGGTAACGTCTGACAGCGCAACTGTATAGTCATCCCGCATTTCGACTGCCTAAGATGACGTTAAAACTTGAGCATGGGGGGCTGTTGTGGTATAAAGCGCCCGCGTTTTGTGAGAGTCGGAAAAACACTGTTTATCCGGACCGCAATATTCGTAAATTAACTTTTTAAATAACACACATATACCGACACTTGTCATCGGGGTGTCTGCAAGGTCTTCACAGACTGCGCGGATCGATGGAAGGGGTATATGGAGGCCTAACCCCAAGAGGAAAATATCATGGCTAACGTATCAATGCGTGACATGCTGAAAGCCGGTGTGCATTTCGGTCACCAAACCCGCTACTGGAACCCTAAGATGAAGCCTTTCATCTTCGGTGCCCGTAACAAAGTTCATATCATCAACCTGGAAAAAACAGTACCTCTGTTCAACGAAGCAATGAACTACCTGTCTGGTGTTGCTTCCAAGAAAGGTAAAATCCTGTTTGTTGGTACTAAGCGTGCGGCTGGTGAAGCTGTAAAAGATGCAGCACAGAAATGTGACCAGTTCTACGTGAATAAGCGTTGGTTGGGCGGTATGCTGACTAACTGGAAAACAGTTCGCCAGTCTATCAAGCGTCTGAAAGATCTTGAGCAACAAGCACAAGACGGTACTTTCGACAAGCTGACCAAAAAAGAAGCGCTGATGCTGCAACGTGAAATGGACAAGCTGGAAAGCAGCCTTGGCGGTATCAAAGACATGGGCGGTCTGCCTGACGTGATCTTTGTTATCGACGCTGACCACGAGCACATTGCAATCACTGAAGCACGTAACCTGGGTATTCCTGTAGTTGGTGTTGTAGATACTAACTCTAACCCTGACGGTGTTGACTTTATCATCCCTGGTAACGACGACGCGATCCGTGCTATCCAGCTGTATCTTGATGCTGCTGCTGATGCAGTAAACAAAGGTCGCGAAAGCAACCTTGAAGTTCAGGCTGAGCAAGACGACTTCGTAGAAGCCGCTGAGTAATCAGACCTGACCGGTGACAGTGGTCATGGCAATGACATGCCACTGTCATCAAAAATACCGAATATCTCAAGAGGGGCACCAATAGCCCCTTTTACCTTATTAAATGTTTAATGCTGAGGAATTGAAAAATGGCAGTGACTGCAGCACTTGTTAAAGAACTGCGTGAGCGTACCGGCGCAGGTATGATGGATTGTAAAAAAGCGCTTGTTGAAACCGACGGTGACATCGAACTGGCCATCGAAAACATGCGTAAGTCTGGTCAGGCTAAAGCCGCTAAAAAAGCTGGCCGTATCGCCGCTGAAGGTGTAATCCTGACTCAGGTTGAAGGCAACCGCGCTACCATGATGGAAGTAAACTGTGAAACTGACTTCGTTGCCCGTGACGAAGGTTTCCTTGGCTTCGGTAACAAAGTTCTGGCCGTTGCACACGCTGGCAACATCAACTCTGTTGAAGAGCTGAACGAAGCTGAATTAGACGGCGCGAAAGTTATCGAAGTACGTGACGCGTTAGTTGCTAAAATCGGTGAAAACATTTCTCCTCGTCGCGTTATCAACGTTGAAGGCGACAACCTGGGTGCATACGTGCACGGCGGTCGTATCGGCGTAATCGCTATCTTAAACGGTGGCGACGAAGAACTGGCTAAAGACGTAGCAATGCACGTTGCAGCGGCAAGCCCTCAGTTCGTTAAGCCTGAGCAAGTGCCAGCTGAAGTAGTAGAAAAAGAGAAAGAAATCCAGGTAGAACTGGCTATCCAGTCTGGTAAGCCTGCTGATATCGCTGAAAAAATGGTTGCTGGCCGTATGAAGAAATTCACCGGCGAAATCAGCCTGACAGGTCAGCCTTTCGTTAAAGATCCTTCTGTTTCTGTTGGCGAACTGCTGAAGAGCAAAGGTGCTGACGTTGTTAACTTCATCCGTTTTGAAGTGGGTGAAGGTATCGAGAAGAAAACTGAAGACTTCGCAGCTGAAGTTGCGGCTCAAATGGAAGCGGCGAAGAAATAATTCTGCGTTTCGCTTTTTCATTCGGCCAATGTCGGATACACTACAGAGCACCTCTTCGGGGGTGCTTTTTTATGAGTGAGGCAATCAACTGCCTGACAGTAAAAATATCGCTTGTAACGAGTCGGCTTGCGTCATTTCTTGTTATGTATAACGAGGCATGAGACAAGCCGAATTCATAAGGACTATTCAAACAATGAGTATCACACCAAAATCAGCCTATCGACGTATTTTGTTAAAACTCAGCGGTGAAGCGCTAATGGGTTCCGAAGGATTCGGTATCGACCCTAAAGTGCTCGATCGCATGGCTCAGGAAATTAAAGAGCTGGTTGAATTGGGTGTACAGGTAGGCTTAGTTATCGGTGGCGGTAACCTGTTCCGTGGTGAAGGCCTGGCGAAAGCGGGTATGAACCGTGTAGTGGGTGACCACATGGGTATGTTAGCTACTGTCATGAACGGTCTGGCTATGCGTGATGCATTGCACCGTGCTTTTGTAAACGCCCGCCTGATGTCTGCTATTCCTTTAAATGGTGTTTGTGACGCCTACAACTGGGCAGAAGCTATCAGCTTATTAAAATCCGGCCGCGTTGTGATCTTCTCTGCAGGTACCGGTAATCCTTTCTTCACTACCGATTCTGCTGCCTGTCTGCGCGGCATTGAAATTGAAGCTGAAGCCGTATTGAAAGCCACTAAGGTAGACGGTGTATACAGTGACGACCCGGTAAAAAATCCTGACGCTACACTGTATGGCCAACTGTCTTATCAGGAAGTGCTGGAAAAAGAACTCAAAGTGATGGATTTATCTGCTTTCACTCTGGCACGTGATCACCGTATGCCTATCCGCGTATTCAACATGAACAAACCGGGCTGTCTGAAGCGGGTTGTCATGGGTGAGCAGGAAGGTACGTTGATTGACCATCCTGAAAATTTTAAGTAAGAAATAGGAAACAACTGTGATTGATGAAATTGAATTAGATGCGCAAGAGCGTATGGATAAAAGCATCAGTGCACTGAAAAGTCAGTTAAGCAAAATTCGTACAGGCCGTGCTCACCCGAGCCTGCTTGACGGCATCATGGTGCCTTACTACGGTGTGGATACGCCGCTGAAGCAAGTTGCGAACGTTGTCGCAGAAGACAGCCGCACGCTGGCGCTGAGTGTATTTGATAAAAGTGCTATTCAGGCTGTAGAGAAAGCTATCATGCAATCTGATCTGGGCCTCAACCCGATGAGTGCAGGAGCGTCGATTCGTATCCCGTTACCTCCGCTGACGGAAGAGCGTCGTAAAGATCTTATCCGCGTTGTACGTAACGAGGCGGAAGGTGGTCGTGTTGCTATCCGTAACATCCGCCGTGACGCAAACGGTGACATTAAAGATTTGCTGAAAGAAAAAGAAATCAGTGAAGATGAAAGCCGCGCTGCGGAAGAAAACATTCAGTCTCTGACGAATGATTTTATTAAAAAAGTGGATGCCATGCTGGCAGACAAAGAAAAAGAACTGATGGAAATTTAAAAAGTTACTATGTTAGGAATGCGGTCTAACACAGCGCCTGAAACCACTGAGACCCCGGTCAATGTACCGGGTCCTCAGCATGTTGCGATCATCATGGACGGAAATGGTCGATGGGCGCAGAAAAAGGGCAAAATCAGAACGTTTGGCCATAAGGCCGGCGTTGAGTCTGTTCGCGCGGTAGTGCGTTTTGCCCGCCAGAACAAAATACAATCACTGACGCTGTTCGCTTTCTCCAGTGAAAACTGGAAGCGTCCCGAAGAAGAAGTGTCGGTGCTGATGGAACTGTTCAATCTGGTATTGAACAATGAAGCGAAGCGATTACATAAAAACGGTGTACGTTTAAAAGTGATCGGTGACGTTTCAGCTTTTGATGATAAATTGAAAGATAAGATCCGTAAAGCAGAAGAAATGACTGCTGACAATAAGGATCTTGTTCTCAATATTGCTGCCAATTATGGTGGCCGCTGGGATATCGTTAATGCGGCACGGGAGTTATCTCAGGCTGTAGCAGAAGGCTCGATGACTGCTGCAGATATCACTGAAGAGGCTTTCGACGCAAAAATGTCAACAGCAGGGCTGCCGGAGCTGGATTTACTTATCCGCACAGGCGGTGAGCATCGCATCAGCAACTTTTTGCTGTGGCAATGTGCCTACGCTGAACTCTATTTTACTGACGTGTTATGGCCTGATTTTTCTGAAGATGTTTTTCAGCAGGCAGTCAATGATTTCAAACAACGCCAGCGCCGTTTCGGTCTTACGGGCGAACAGGTCAGCGTTCCACGGAACTGAAGCCTGCAACTAACGGCGGTGCCGGCACCGCCATCAGGAGCACATCGCCAATTATGCTAAAACAACGAATAATAACAGCATTAATTCTGGCGCCTCTGGCGCTGATAGCCATCCTTTTTTTACCGGTCTGGCAGTTTGAAGTTGCCATTGCCGGTGTCGTCGGGTTGGGTGCTTATGAGTGGGCGAATATGTCCGGCATCACAGCACGTCCCCGCAAAGCCATGTTCGCTGCTTTTGTTTTTGCGCTGTGTCTGGTGCTGTCGTCCATTGTGGATGCTCAATACATCTGGTACCAGGGGCAACTCCACGGGCTTTACCATTTCATCCTTGGCGTATCCGTTATCTGGTGGATGTTCTCGCTGTGGATGATCATTTTCTATCCCCGTTATTCAGCCTTCTGGCGGAACAATAACCTGATTCGTTTAGGCTTCGGTCTGCTGACCTTAATCCCGACCTGGGTTGCCGTTATCAGTCTCAGAACCAGTCTTCATGATGTTGACACCTTATATGGCTCATCGCTGATTTTCTATGTGCTCGGTATTGTCTGGGCGGCAGATATCGGCGCATTCTTCAGCGGCGTTAAATTCGGTCGCCATAAACTGCGGCCTAATGTGTCACCCGGCAAAACGCTGGAAGGTTTAATCGGTGGTATCGGTGCATCTTTCGCTATTATCGCTTTTGCAGCATTACATTATCAGGTAGCAACAGACCGCATCTGGCTGCACTTGCTTATTGGTGGCATTACCGTGGCGGTATCTGCGCTGGGTGATTTAAACGAAAGCATGCTGAAGCGCTGTGCAGGCATTAAGGACAGTGGCAAATTATTGCCCGGACACGGTGGTATTCTTGACCGTATCGACAGCCTCACTGCGGCCTTTCCCGTATTTGCATTTTGCTATGTTACCTGGATGGCTTGATGCAGACAGTTACCATACTTGGCGCAACAGGCTCCATCGGTTGCAGTACCCTCGACGTTATCAACAGACACCCGGATAAATACCGGGTTTTCGCTGTTACCGGCAACAGTCAGCTTGAAAAGCTCATGCAGCAGGCAATCAGCTGCGCAGCACGTTACGTGGTAGTCGCAGACGATAATTTGTATGACGATGCGGTGAAGCTGGCGCAGTCGATGAAAGTCAGTTCGGAAATTCTTTGTGGCCCTAAGGCGCTGGAAGAAGTTTCCAGTGCACCGGAGGTGACTTCGGTGATGGCGGCCATTGTTGGCGCAGCAGGCTTATTACCAACCCTTGCAGCGGTAAAAGCAGGTAAGCGTGTATTGCTGGCAAACAAAGAAGCGCTGGTTATGTCCGGTGCGCTTTTCATCGATGCCGCTAATCAGAGCGGGGCAGAAATTCTTCCCATAGACAGTGAACACAATGCCATATTCCAGTGTTTGCCTGAAGGATTTCGCTATGGTGAATTGCAGCAGGCAGGGATCAGTCAAATTTTGCTCACCGGTTCCGGCGGACCTTTCCGTCACCGCGATATTGACACCTTTCACAGCATCACTGTAGAGGAAGCCTGTCATCACCCGAACTGGTCCATGGGCCGGAAAATCACGGTGGACTCGGCGACCATGATGAATAAGGGACTGGAATTTATTGAAGCCTGCTGGTTATTCGGTGCTTCTTCAAAAGATATTACGGTGGTACTGCATCCTCAAAGTGTGATCCATTCCATGGTACAGTACACCGATGGTTCGGTGATTGCCCAGTTAGGCAACCCTGATATGCGTACGCCCATTGCTTATGGCCTCGCCTGGCCTGAACGTATTGATGCCGGCGTTGAACCGCTGGATTTTGCGAAAATGGCAAGCCTTACTTTTGAGTCACCCTGTTACGCGCGGTATCCTAACCTGAAACTGGCGATTGATGCCTGTGACAGCGGTCAGGCTGCCACAACGCGCCTTAATGCGGCCAACGAAATTGCCGTTGCCGCCTTTCTGGATGGCGCCATTGGTTTTACCGATATTGCAGCAATTAACGAGGAAACGTTAAACAGAATGGAACCTGTAACGGTATCGTCACTCCAACAGATCCTTGAAGAAGACAGAATGGCGAGAGAAGTCGCCACAGAACTGGTACGGAGTAAGGTGTAGTGTTCACGTTTCTGTGGAGTTTAGGTTCATTCATAGTCGCACTGGGTATTCTAGTCGCGGTGCACGAGTGGGGACATTTTATTGTTGCCCGGATGTGTGGCGTGCATGTCGAACGGTTTTCAATCGGCTTTGGTAAACCGTTCTGGACACGAAAAGATAAGAAGGGCACCGAATTTGCGGTAGCCGCTATACCGCTGGGCGGATATGTACGTATGCTCGACGAGCGTGTGGATGACGTGCCTGCGGAAAAACGTCACCTGGCGTTCAATAACAAACCTGTATTACAACGTATGGCAATTATTGCCGCTGGCCCCGGTGTAAATTTTATCTTTGCAGTGCTCGCATTGTATATGATGTTCCTGATTGGTCAGAATACAGTAAAACCGGTGATTGGCGATATAACGCCGGACAGTTTCGCCGCGCAGGCTCAGATAAAAGCCGGTGATGAAATTATTGCAGTGGGTGGTCATGAAACGCCTGACTGGGAATCGGTAAATCTGGAATTGATTTCTGCGATTGGTACACCTCAGGTGGTAATTACCGTGAAATCTGCCCAAGGTGTGACCAGTCAGACGAATTTACACATTGCCGGCTGGAACTTTGACCCGGAAAAACAGTCTGCTTTAAACAGTTTGGGCATCGTACCTTTCAGACCTGAAATTACCACCGTGGTGGCATTCATTTCTGAAGACAGTCCTGCAGAGCAGGCGGGGTTACTGGTCGATGATGAACTGATTGCGCTAAATGGCGAAAAGATAGAAAGCTGGATGTCTCTGGTTGACACTATTAAAGGGTTACCCGGTGAAACCGTCAGCATTACATTAATGCGGGGCGGTCAGCAACAGACAGTTAGTGCTACAATAGCGCGCCGGGATACCCCTGACGGTCAGGATGGTTTCTTAGGGGTAAGCCCTAAAGCTGAACCCTGGCCTGAAGGTTATGTCTTTACTCATCAGTACGGTCCTGTTGAAGCCGTGAGTAAAGCACTGGATAAAACCTGGCGGCTGACTGCCGTCAGCGTGGAAATGCTCGGCAAGCTGGTTACCGGCGATGTATCGCTGAATAATCTCAGCGGACCAATTTCCATTGCGCAGGGCGCAGGCGTCAGTGCCGGATACGGACTGGCATACTTTTTAAGTTTTTTAGCGTTGATCAGTGTCAGTCTCGGCATTATCAATTTGTTGCCAATCCCCATGCTGGATGGCGGTCACTTGCTGTTTTATTTCATCGAGTGGGCATCGGGCAAACCTGTACCGGAACATGTGCAGGAGTGGGGGTTTAAAATTGGCGGCGCACTGCTTTTCATGATGATGAGCATCGCCATATTTAACGATATTAGTCGCTTTGTTTCTTAGGGACAAAACGGCAGTTTTACATTAGAACAGCAAACGCGGCCAGGAATAAAAGAATAGATGAAGTTAAATCAGTTAGTAGCAGCCGGAATCATGGTTTCCAGTGCTAGCTTCGCCAATGCTGCAGCGTCTGACAGTGAATTCGTTGTTGAAGATATTAAAATTACCGGCCTGCAACGTGTGGCACTGGGTGCGGCACTGACCTATCTGCCTGTTCAGGTAGGCGACCGCCTTAACAGCTTCCGCATCACCCAGGCTATTCGCTCTCTTTATTCTTCTACTCACTTTGAGCGGGTAGAGGTATTACGCGACGGTAATACCCTTATCGTGAAAGTGTCAGAGCGTCCTACTATCAGTAACATTATCTTTGAAGGTAACGATGACATCAAAGACGAGCAGTTACAGGAGAGTCTGGATGGTAACGGGATCCGTGTGGGAGAGCCGCTGGATAAAACCGTGCTGACGTCAATTGAAAATGGCCTCAAAGACTTCTTCTACAGCATTGGTAAATACAATGCTGATGTGTCTGCTATTGTGACACCGTTGCCCCGTAATCGTGTTGATTTGAAACTGCTGTTCGAAGAAGGCGATGCCGCAGAAATCCAGCAAATTAATATCGTCGGTAACTCAGTATTTACTGATGAAGAACTGATGCAGGACCTTGAACTGCAGTTCGACACACCCTGGTGGGATTTTCTGTCTGAAACCCGCTACCAGCAGCAAACCCTGCAAGGGGATATGGAAACATTAAGAAGCCACTATATGGACCGTGGTTACCTGCGTTTCAATATTGATTCTACGCAAGTTTCCATGACGCCGGAAAAAGACGGCATCTACGTTGCGATGAATGTCACCGAAGGAGAGCAATACACCATCTCTGATGTGGAGCTTGTCGGTGATTTGCTGGGTAACGAAGAGTATATCGAGCGGGTGCTGCCGTTGACTGTTGGCGAGCTTTACAGTCAGGCTGAAGTTACCTATACCGAAGAATTTATCAGTAAATACCTGGGCCGTTTTGGTTACGCTTATCCGACAGTGACCACGGTGCCGGAAATCAACGACGAAGATAAAACAGTGAAACTGACCCTGTCAGTCGATCCGGGTAAGCGTATCTATGTGCGTCGTATAAACTTCGAAGGTAACTCTGTTACGTCTGATAATGTATTACGTCATAACGTTAACCAGATGGAAGGCACGTGGCTGTCGAATTCACTGCTGGAAAGCTCAAAAGCGCAGCTTTCCCGTCTGACTTACATGGAAGAGGTTGAGTTCGAAACTAACCGTCTGCCAGGTATTGATGATCAGGTTGATGTGGACTTCTCAGTCAAGGAGCAACCTTCAGGCTCGTTTAACGCCGGTATCGGTTACGGTGACAGAACGAAACTGAGTCTGAATGCCGGTATTCAACAAAATAACTTCCTGGGTACAGGTAAGCAGGTGGGTCTGAACATCAGTACGGTATCGTATCAGCGTTCAGCTCAGATTACCTATAACGACCCCTATTTCACCATCGACGGTATCAGTCTGGGTGGTAGCATCGGTTACAGCGAGTTCGACGGCTCTGACTTTAACGTTATCCAGTACAACTCTAAGCGCTGGTCAGTGGGCGCTAACGTTGGTTATCCAATCAACGAAGTTAACCGTATTAATTTCGGTATTACTTACTCCAGTGTGGAGTTATATAACACCGGTTATTACGAGCAGACTGAGCAGTTTTATAATCAGTTCCGTGATTCCGCCGATCCGGAAGCACCTATTAACTATGACAGCTTCCAGGCCAGTGTGGCGTGGAGCCGCAGTACACTGAACCGTGGTCTGTTCCCTACAGCCGGTTCATCACAACGTGCGAGTTTCAGTATTACTACGCCGAACTCTGACGTGAATTACTTTAAAACTGTATTCGATACCAAGTTCTATTTCCCGCTGTCACGTAATCAGCGCTGGTCAGTGCTGGCTCGTCTGCGTTTAGGTTATGGTAACGGCTACGGCGACATTAACGGTAATGAGCAGATCCTGCCGTTTACGGAAAACTTCACGGCCGGTGGTGCAGATACGCTGCGTGGCTTTGAAAATAACACCGTGGGCCCCCGTGGTGTGATCAGACGTAATTATAATACGGTGACCGGTCCTGACGGAGAGGTGTATCCGGGCGATGCAGCTGATGATAGTATTCAGATCTCCAGCCGGAGCCTGGGTGGTAACGCCATGGCATTGGGTGGCATCGAGTTAATCGTTCCGACACCATTTGTGGATGTGGAATACGATAATTCAGTACGTACCAGTGTTTTCCTCGACGTAGGTAACGTGTGGGATACTGAATTCGACTACGATAAGTACAAAAACTTAGACCAGATCAACTCATCGTACGGTAAGTTGTTGGACTATTCCGACTGGACACAGTATCGTAGTTCCGCCGGTATTTCTGTACAATGGATTTCACCGATGGGACCTATGGTATTCAGCTTCTCGCGCGCTATTCAGGAACGCGATGGTGATGATGCCAAGTTCTTTACGTTTAATATCGGTCAAACATTCTAATACTAATCCGGCAGTGAACCGGGCTTAAATTTTAAAAAGGAGTTCCTTTTGAAACAGTTGGCAAGACAATTCGTAGCAACCCTGATGTTAGGTAGTGCGCTGGTAAGTGCCTCTGCAATGGCTGAACAAAAAATTGGCGTTGTAGATGTACAGGGCGTATTCCAGGCGATGCCACAGGCCGCTGAAATCTCTAATAACATTCAGGTTGAATTCAAAGCGCAAATCGACGAAGTTAACCAGCTTCAGAAAGATGGTCAGTTCTATGCTGAGCGTCTGCAGCGTGATGCCGCTACGATGAGTGAAGATGAGAAAAAAGAACTGCAACAGAAAATTCTGAGTGTTCGTGAGCAACTGGCAGAAAAAGGTCAGCCTCTGCAACAGAACATCCAGCGTCGCAGCAACGAAGAGCGCAACAAATTGTTGGGCTTGATCAAGCAGGCGATCGACTCAGTAGCTGCGAAAGAAAAATACGACCTGGTACTGAATGCCGGTGCTGTAGCATTCGCAGACGACCAGCATGATCTGTCTGAGCAAGTGCTGGAACAGGTTAAAAAAATTAAGTAATGTCCGGCCGGTTACCGGCTGAAGATTACCGGGCCTGAGCCCGCAAGCAGACTAACGTCGTGAGGCGTTGGTCTGATTTGTTTTTAGCGCATATGCGCGTATGGTTGCCGCCATTTAAAATTACAATACGGCAAACAGTCTGCTATAAGCCTATGACAGACTGGTTTTGGCATTAGGAGAGCTTTTTTGGCCAATTCACTCAACACTATTGATATTCAGGAAATCCTGGATTTATTGCCTCACCGGTATCCGTTCTTGCTTGTTGATCGCGTAACTGATTACGTGGAAGGCGAGTCTATCAAGGCATATAAAAACATCACCATGAATGAACCCTGCTTTACAGGGCACTTCCCCGGCCGTCCAATTTTCCCGGGCGTTCTTATCCTGGAAGCAATGGCACAGGCTGCCGGCGTGCTTGGATTCAAAACCATGGGTAAGTCAGATAAGCTATACTTGTATGCCGGCATTGACTGCGCGCGCTTCAAGCGTCCTGTTACGCCTGGTGACAGACTGGAATTTGATGTATGTCTGGTCAAAGAGCGCAGAGGGATTTGGAAGTTTAAGGGTACCGCCAGCGTTGATGGTGAAGAAGCTTGCAGTGCCGAATTCATGTGTGCAATGAGAGAGATGGTTTAACGTGATTCATTCTACTGCCGTGATATCTGAAAAGGCGACACTGGGAAATAATGTTTCCGTAGGTCCTTTCTGTTATATCGGTGACGATGTGGTTATCGGTGACGATTGTGTACTTGAGTCTCATGTGGTCATCAAAGGCCCGACGACTGTGGGTAAGCGCAACCGCTTCTTTCAGTTTTGTTCTGTAGGTGAAGAATGCCAGGACAAAAAGTACGCCGGAGAAGAAACCCGTCTGGAAATCGGTGATGACAATGTGTTCCGTGAAACCTGTACAGTGCATCGCGGCACTATTCAGGATGAAGGGGTGACAAAAATTGGCTCCCGCAACCTGTTTATGATCAATGCCCACGTGGCTCACGATGTGATCATCGGGGACGATTGTATTCTTGCGAACAATGTTTCACTGGCAGGGCATGTTGAACTGGGTAATTTTGTTATTTTTGGTGGTGGTGCCGCTATTCACCAGTTTGGCAAAGTAGGTAGTCATGCCTTCGTTGGCGCCGGCGCGATAGTCTTGCGTGATGTACCGCCGTTTGTCATGGTTAACGGGCAGAAGCACGTCGCTGCGGGCATTAACTCTGAAGGCTTACGCCGCCGTGGATTTACATCCGGTCAAATTATGGCAATAAAGCGGGCTTACCGTGCCATCTACCGTGACAACAATACCATCGCTGAAGCTGTGGCTAAGCTGTCTGATGTAGCCCAAAGCGATGAAAATATCCGCTTACTGGTGTCTTTCCTTGAAAATGCTGAGCGGGGTATCATCCGCTAAATGCCCGCATCAACATTGCGAATTGGCGTTGTGGCAGGTGAGCCGTCAGGAGACGTGCTTGCCGCCGGTATGATAGCCGAACTGAAAAAGCGTTACCCCGATGCCATTATCGAAGGCATCGGTGGTGATCACATGAAAGCCGCCGGCTTTCACTCACTCTTCGATATGGAAACACTTTCTGTCATGGGACTGGTGGAAGTGTTGTCTCATCTTCCTGCTATTCTCAAACTGAAGAAGCAACTGCTGGCGCATTTTGAAGCCAATCCGCCGGATGTATTCATTGGTGTGGATGCACCTGACTTTAATCTTCGTGTGGAAAAAGCCCTGAAAGCCAGGGGGATTAAAACTGTTCATTATGTCAGTCCTACCGTGTGGGCATGGCGTGAAAAACGCATTCATAAAATTAAAGCCGCCACAAATCACGTGCTGGGTTTGTTTCCTTTCGAACAGCAGGTTTACGATAAGTACCATGTTCCCTACACGTTTGTCGGTCATACACTGGCTGATGCCGTGCCATTAGAACCAGATCAGTCTGCCGCCCGTGAGACACTGGGCCTGAGCAGCTCCGGTCCTGTGCTGGCCGTATTGCCCGGCAGCCGTGGCGGTGAGTTAAAAGCACTGTTACCTGTTTTTACTGCCACCATGGAGAAAATGAAAACCCTGCTGCCAGGCATCCGTTTTGTCATTCCTGCTGCTAATCAGTATCGTTTTAATGGCATTCAGGCTTATCTGAAAGAGCATTGCAGTGCCTGGCTCAGTGACAGCGACTACAAGCTGGTGAAAGGGCAGGCCAGAGACGCCATGATTGCCAGCGATGTCATTTTGCTGGCATCAGGTACGGCAACCCTGGAAGCCATGCTTTGCAAGCGCCCCATGGTGACTTGCTATAAGTTGTCACCGCTGACCTATAAAATAATGCAGCGACTCTACAAAGCGCCGTTCTTCTCCCTGCCTAATTTACTGGCCAATGAAGCGTTAATTCCTGAATTACTGCAGGACGACGTGAATCCTGACACGCTTTGCGATTACTTATTGCCCCTTTTCACGCAGGATACGACTGAACTGGTAAGCCGGTTTACCGGTTTGCACCAGTCCCTAAAACTGGATGCTGATAAAATGGCAGCAGATGCGATTGCAGAGGTTATCAATGGTTGAATATATTGCCGGTGTTGATGAAGTGGGACGCGGACCGCTGGTGGGGGATGTAGTGACCGCTGCGGTTATTCTTGACCCTGCAAAACCCATTGCCGGACTCAACGATTCAAAGAAATTATCCGAAAAAAAACGTATCGCTTTATCAGAAGAGATTAAGCAAAAAGCCCTCTGCTGGGCAATCGGGCGGGCAACGCCACAGGAAATCGATACGCTGAACATTCTGCACGCAACCATGCTGGCCATGAAGCGTGCCGTTGAGGGATTGTCAGTACAGCCGGATTTCGTGCGGGTAGACGGAAATCGTCTGCCGGACTGGCAGTATGCAGCAGAAGCGATCGTGAAAGGGGATGGACTGCATGCAGAAATCTCTGCAGCCTCGATTCTTGCTAAAGTTGAACGTGACAATGATATGATTGCATTGCATGCCCTTCATCCGCAGTACAACTTCGCCGGCCACAAAGGTTATCCGACGAAAGCCCATTTTGAAGCATTAGAAGCATATGGTGTCCTGCCGTGTTATCGTATGAGCTTTAAGCCCGTACAGGCGCGTCTGGCAGCACAAAAATAAGAGAAACTCACATGTCTTCGCCGTTTATTCATCTTCGCGTTCACAGCGACTTTTCAATGATGGATGGGTTAAACAAGGTTAAACCCATCCTCGCGCAGGTTGAAGCCTTTAACATGCCTGCGGTGGCTATTACAGACCAGATGAACATGTGTGGTCTGGTTAAATTCTATTCTGAAGCCCATAACCGCGGCATCAAACCCATTATCGGCACCGACTTCTGGGTGCAGAACGATGTTCTGAATGAGGAACCTTTCCGCCTCACTTTGCTGGCCATGAACAACGAGGGCTATAAAAATATTACCCTGTTGATTTCAAAAGGCTACCTGCGCGGTGCGGTGCACCATAAAACGGTGATAGAGCAGGCCTGGCTGGCAGAACATGCTGAAGGCGTGATTGTACTTTCCGGAGCATTGCACGGCGACGTCGGTATTGCTCTGACCAAGAACAACCAGAAAATGCTGGCTGATTCCCTTGAGTTTTATCAGCAGCATTTTGCCGACCGTTTCTACCTTGAGCTTATCCGCACCGGCCGTCCCGGTGAAGAAGACTATCTTCATCAGGCTGTGGCTGTGGCAGAAGAATACGGTTTGCCGGTGGTGGCTACGAATGAAGTGTGTTTCATTGAACAGGCGGGATTCGAGGCCCATGAAATCCGCGTAGCCATTCACGACGGTTACACACTGGAAGATCCCCGTCGCCCTAAACGCTACAGCCAACAGCAATATCTGCGTAGCAGCGATGAAATGGTTGAACTGTTCAGTGATATTCCGGAAGCTATCGAAAATACAGTAGAAATTGCTACACGTTGTAATGTCACTGTAAGGCTTGGTGAATACTTCCTGCCTCAGTTCCCTACCGGTGGTATGACAACGGAAGATTTTCTGGTTAAAAAATCGGAAGAGGGACTGGAAGAGCGTCTTGAATTCCTGTTCCCTGATGAAACCGTCAGAGCAGAAAAGCGTCCTGAATACGACGACCGTCTGAAAATAGAACTCGACGTAATTAACCAGATGGGGTTCCCGGGTTACTTCCTTATCGTTATGGAGTTTATCCAGTGGAGTAAGGACAACGGGATTCCGGTGGGACCGGGCCGTGGTTCCGGTGCAGGCTCATTAGTGGCTTATGCGCTGAAAATTACCGATCTGGATCCGCTGGAATTTGACCTGCTTTTCGAACGGTTCCTGAACCCCGAACGTGTATCTATGCCTGATTTCGACGTCGACTTCTGTATGGACCGGCGGGATGAGGTTATTGACCACGTGGCCGAGCTTTACGGCCGTCAGGCGGTATCACAAATTATCACCTTCGGTACGATGGCTGCTAAGGCTGTTGTGCGTGATGTGGGCCGTGTGCTTGGTCATCCCTACGGTTTCGTTGACCGGATTTCCAAGCTGATCCCGTCCGATCCCGGTATGACTCTTGGCAAAGCCTTTGAGGTCGAGCCCCGTTTACCGGAACTTTATAACGACGATGAGGAAGTCAAAGACCTTATCGACATGGCCCGCATTCTGGAAGGTGTTACCCGTAATGCCGGTAAACACGCCGGTGGTGTGGTTATTGCGCCTACTACTATCACCGACTTTGCTCCGCTTTACTGTGATGACGAAGGGAAAAACCCGGTCACCCAGTTCGATAAAAACGACGTTGAAACGGCAGGTCTGGTTAAATTTGACTTCCTCGGTCTGCGTACACTGACCATTATCCAGTGGGCACTGGACATGATCAAAGAAGGTCAGGGAGTGGATGTCGATATCAGTGCCATCCCGCTGGAAGATAAAAAGAGTTTCCGCTCACTGCAGGCGGCAGAAACCACGGCAGTATTCCAGCTTGAATCCCGCGGGATGAAAGAGCTGATCAAGCGCCTGAAACCAGACTGTTTCGAAGATATTATCGCACTGGTGGCCCTGTTCCGTCCGGGCCCGCTGCAATCAGGCATGGTAGACAACTTTATTGACCGTAAGCACGGTCGTGAAGAAATCTCTTATCCGGATGCTGATTATCAGCATGAGTGTCTGAAAGAAATTCTTGAGCCCACCTACGGTATCATCCTGTATCAGGAACAGGTTATGCAGATTGCCCAGGAAATGTCCGGGTACAGTCTGGGTGGCGCTGACTTGCTTCGCCGTGCGATGGGTAAGAAAAAACCTGAAGAAATGGCGAAGCAGCGCTCAACCTTCGAGGATGGCGCAAGAGACAACAACATCGACGGCGAGCTGGCGATGAAAATTTTCGATCTGGTAGAAAAATTTGCCGGATACGGATTTAACAAATCGCACTCTGCGGCCTATGCACTGGTGTCATACCAGACGCTGTGGCTGAAAGTACATTACCCTGCTGAATTTATGGCGGCGGTAATGTCGGCGGACATGGACAACACCGATAAGATAGTAACGCTGGTAGATGAAGTCGACCGTATGGGGATGACCATTTTGCCGCCGGATTTGAATGTTGGCCGGTATAAGTTTACGGTTGATGAGCATGGCCGCATTGTTTACGGTATCGGTGCTATTAAAGGGGTCGGTGAAGGCCCCATTGAAGCCATTATTGAAGCCCGGGAACAACAAGGTAATTTTACTGATTTGTTTGATTTCTGTGCTAAAGTTGACCTCAAACGGGTGAACAAGCGGGTGTTGGAAAAGCTGGTCCTCGCCGGCGCCATGGACAATCTTGGTCCGCAGGACGGCAAGGGTCCGCACCGTGCATCGATTATGGCCTCTTTACCTGAAGCTATTGCAGCAGCTGATCAACATGCAAAAGCGGAATCCTACGGACAGTCTGACATGTTCGGTTTGCTGACTACAGAGCCGGATGACGTAAAGCAAGCCTTTGCGGATGTGCCGTACTGGCCGGAAAAAGTCTGGCTTGATGGTGAAAAAGACACCCTGGGCTTGTATCTGACAGGGCATCCTATTAATCAGTATGCTGACGAAATTAAGCATTACTCTGATGGTCGTCTGGTTGATTTAAAACCGACCGGAAAAGATCAGATGTCTACCGCCGTTGGTCTGGTGCTGGGCGTCAGGGTAATGACAAACAAGAAGGGGCGTCGCTGGGCCATTGTGACTCTCGACGACAAGAGCGCGCGCATGGATGTACGTTTTTTCCCCGATATGTACGAAAAATATGAGAGTATTCTCGAAACTGACCGTATCCTGTTAATAAAAGGACAGGTCAGCTTTGATGATTTCTCCGGTGGCAATACAATCTCTGCCCGTGATGCAATGGATATTGTTCAGGCCAGAGAACAGAACGCAAAAGCACTGATGTTGGAACTCGACACCGTGCAAATTGATGAAAACAGAATTTCGTCGCTACAGGCAATTCTTCAAACGTACCGGGGCGGCAGTTGTCCGGTACAAATGCGTGTAGTACACCCAGATGCGGAAGCAGTGCTGGCCTGTGGCGCACAATGGTATGTGACGCCGGAAGACCAGCTGTTGCACGAATTAAAACAGTGTCTGGGTGAGCAGTCAGTCGCCATGTGTTATCACTGACAGGCGTGAAAGGTAGTATAGATAGGACACAGAATGAGTATACAGTTTTTGGAATTTGAACAGCCGATCGCTGAACTAGAAGCAAAAATCGAAGAGCTTCGGCTGGTTAATCAGGGCGGTGAATTTGACGTTGGTATTGAAGAAGAAATCACAAAACTTCGTACTAAAAGTTCGGATTTAACACGCAAGATTTTCTCAGATCTGGGCGCCTGGCAGATTTCCCAGCTTGCCCGTCACCCCATGCGTCCCTACACGCTGGATTATGTTGGCCGCATCTTCACTGAGTTTGATGAACTGGCCGGTGATCGTGCTTACGCTGACGACAAAGCGATTGTTGGTGGTCTGGCAAAAATTGATGATCAGCCAATTATGCTGATTGGTCATCAGAAAGGGCGTGATACGCACGAAAAAATTAAGCGTAACTTTGGTATGCCAAAACCTGAAGGTTACCGTAAAGCTCTGCGTCTGATGAAAATGGCTGAGCGTTTCAATTTGCCTATCGTTACACTTATCGACACACCGGGAGCATATCCGGGCGTTGGCGCGGAAGAACGTGGACAGAGTGAAGCTATTGCCCGCAACCTGTTTGAAATGGCTCAGCTTCGTGTGCCGATCATCTGTACCGTTATCGGTGAAGGTGGTTCCGGTGGTGCACTGGCAATTGGTGTTGGCGACCGCGTTAACATGCTGCAATATTCTACCTATTCCGTTATTTCTCCGGAAGGTTGTGCATCTATTCTGTGGAAGAGCGCAGATAAAGCGCCCCTGGCTGCAGAAGCGATGGGTGTAAGTGCACCGCAAATCAAAGAACTGGGTTTAATCAACAGTATTGTTGAAGAGCCTTTAGGTGGCGCACACCGTGACCATGACGGCATGGCTGCAAACCTGAAAGCGACCATCAAACAGCAATTGAACCAGTTGAAAACACTGGATGTTGAAAACCTGATGGAAGAGCGTTACCAGAGACTGATGTCTTTCGGTTACTGCTGATCCGGAGCGGGTAACGATGGCTGGTGAAATGGATGTCAAGCCGCTGTGTTCTGACATCATCTGCACAACGGCCAGGTTGCTCGATACTGTCACCCCGTCGCCCAACTGCCTTGTGGTAGGTTTCAGTGGCGGGGTAGACTCCGGTTTATTACTCCACGCACTCTCTTCATATTCTTCTTTGCCCGTTCACGGGGTGTATATCCATCACGGTCTGAGTCCCAACGCAGACACGTGGCAAAACCACTGCGAAACCTTTTGTCACCAGCGCAATGTTATCTTTTCTGCGTTATCCGTTAACGTGACGGTTCAGTCCCGCACCAGCCTTGAGGCAAGTGCCAGAGATGCCCGTTATGATGCATTACTGCGCTATTGCCGGCAGCACAACGGTGCGCTGGTTTTAGGCCAGCATCAGGACGACCAGCTCGAAACCATATTACTGGCGATAAAGCGGGGAAGCGGGCCGGCAGGTCTGGCTGGCATGCCGGGGCTGCATTACCGGCTAGTTAGTGAGAGCGAGTCACCCGTTGCTATTCTGCGGCCTCTGCTTAATTTTCGCCGTGAAGACATTGAGGCTGCGGCGGATTCACTGGCAATGCCGCGGGTTGAAGATGAGTCCAATCAGGACGACCGCTTTGACCGTAATTTTCTTCGCAACCGTGTTCTGCCGGATATGCACAGGCGCTGGCCCGGCTTTGCAAAAGCCGCTTCACGCTCCTGTGAACTGTTACAGGAACAAAATGCATTGCTGGCAGAAGTGACCGCGGAACGGCTTAAAGACGCTGAGACCGGTAACGGTGGACTGAGTGTTCCTGCTTTGCTGCTGCAAAGCACAGGCTGGCAGAGGGCGATTATCCGTCACTGGCTTACCGGACGGGGTGTGACCTTGCCTTCTAAAGCTCAGATGGACGAGATCCTTGCTATGTTACATGCCAGAGACGATGCCATACCATGCGTTAAAGGCGGCACTGGCGTGATCCGCCGCTACAACAGCGAACTGCTGGTTACTGCGGATAGCGGGAACTGCACGGTCGATATAATGCAGGAAAGCGGGGATCCGCAACAGGTAGATAAAGAGCAGTGGCAGCAAGTCCCGGGGTTGCCGGTAACATTTAAAATCTCCGGCCCGGGTGACTGGCAGCGGGTGCCGGCGGTGAGTCTGGATAAAATTTATGTGAGCCGGAACCCCACAGGGAAAACAGCGCGGAAATGGTTTAAGCAGTGGAAGATACCGCCCTGGGAAAGAGAACGCATTCCTGTTTTACTATGCAATGGTGAAGCGGCAGCTTTGCTGCTTACCGACAGAGTGGTCTGGCTGGCGGCCGGCAATCAGGATCTCAACAGGATAATGTACAAAAGTAGCGGTGAATAAGATGGCAGTCTTCTGGTAAAGAGGCAAGGTTTTGCCTCTTCGTTTAAAAGCCTGCGGGGAGATTATGCCGCAAGATAAGCATTCTTTCCGGCGGCTTTGACCTGGTATAACGCGTGATCAGCTCGCTCAAATAACGACTGCATGTTGTCTCCCTGACGGTAGACCGCACCGCCGATACTGCAGGAAACTCCGTGACCTTTGAGTAACGTGTTCTTTTCGATTCGTTTGTTGATTCGGTCAGCAATGACTTTCAGCGACTCTTTTTGTTTGCAGTCCAGCAGACAACAAAACTCATCACCCCCGATGCGGAATGCTTCATCTTCATTACGCAGCACAGACGAAATCTCCGCAGCCACAGCTTGCAATACCTTGTCACCTTCCTGGTGCCCATAGGTGTCATTCACTGTCTTAAAGTTATCTAAATCTATGACCAGTAATCCGAATTTTTCATCATGACGATCCGCTCTGCTTGTCAGACGGCCACAGGACTCATCAAATGCGTTGCGGTTACCTAATGTGGTCAGTGCATCTTTTGTCGCCATTTTTTTCAGTCGTTCGAACTCCAGAGCATTGGCGAACTGATGGCTGAACAGCACATGTAACTCAGCCACACACTGACGCTCTTCCCGTGATGGCATGCTGGCAAACACATAGCGGATGTATTCTGGCGCGGATGTGCTGTGACGGTTGTTCATAGGCAGCATCAGGGTGTTTGAGTCATTGTCTTCCGGCTTAATGCGGCCATAACTCAGGTGACGTGACGCATCGCTCAGGTTAAGGTGAACGAGTGCAACATGTTGTCTGAGTTGATGAAAGTAAAGAGAACCCAGTGCAGAAATATCGATGGTTGACAGGATCTGCCCCAGGAAGCTGTTTTTCTGATCGGCGGTTAACCGCGGGCCGGATGAGGCCATAGGATAAAAGCTGTCAGGGTATACGTGTTCATAAACAGAAGTTGAGAATTCCAAAACAGTACTCCTCGGGAACATGGGTTATACTTAGAGTCAATTGTTTACTTTTACGTCAGAAAATCGTCATCTAAGCGTATCTGACTGAAGTCTTGCAAGTGGTGTGCCTGCTTGTAGTGCCGGATTAAAGGAGTTGCCGTGGTAGCAAGTGGATTTGGACAAATCGTAGTGTTAATGGCGCTGTCAGTAGTCAGTGTAGCAGTATTCCGCAAGCTTCATTTGCCACCGATTCTGGCCTACCTTTTTGCCGGACTGCTTACCGGCCCGGAACTGCTGGCGTTGTTCCCTCATCCGGAAGACATGCACCTGCTGGCAGAAATCGGGATTGTATTTCTGTTATTTTCTCTGGGGCTCGAGTTTTCACTGCCCAAGCTTATGTCCATGCGCTCACTGGTTTTCGGTGTCGGATTAGGGCAAATGGTCGTTACTACGGGTGTGTTCTCAGCAATCGCACACTTTCTCGGATTTGCCTGGGGGCCGGCAGTTATCATCGGCGGCATGCTGGCACTGAGCTCCACTGCTATCGTCATTAAGCAGCTTACTGAAGCCGGAGCACTTAATCATCGTCGTACAGAAATGGCCATCAGTATTCTGCTTTTTCAGGATCTGGCAGTGGTGCCATTCCTTATTGCTATTCCATTAATGTCATCTGAACAAAATATCAGTCTCGCCACCGCGTTAATTCAGGCTCTCATAAAAGGTGTACTGGTCGTGATCCTGCTTCTGTCTGCCGGCAAGTGGGTTTTACCCTGGATATTCCGGGAGGTGGCGAAAACCAGAACTGATGAGTTGTTCGTGCTCACCACGATTCTTGTGGCTATTCTCGCCGGCGGGCTGACCTATATTTTCGGTTTGTCCATGGCGCTGGGGGCTTTTCTTGCCGGGATGATGCTGGGAGAAAGCCAGTATAAGTACCAGCTGGAAGCGGACATCCGGCCATTCAGAGATATTCTGATGGGCCTGTTTTTCGTCACTGTCGGCATGCAACTGAATCTGCACGTACTTTACCAGGATGGTTTGTGGATATTCAGTGGGGTGGCGGTATTAATGGTACTTAAGGTGTTGGTATTGCGCCTGGTTGCAAGGTTACTGAATTCTGATGCGGTGGATGCCTGGGCTACCGGCATCAAATTGTGTCAGATTGGTGAGTTCAGTTTTGTCATTGCTGCACTGGCTACCGCAGAAGGAGTCATCGACAGCAGAACATCTTCTATTATCATCAGTATGGGGGTGATCAGCATGGCACTGACACCGCTGCTGGTAACCCGCAGTGTGGCCTGGGCGCAGAAACTCGAACCTGCGTCAGCGGTCAACGTTGAGCCTGACAGTGCCATTCCTGAAGCTTCAGCTTTGCAGAACCATATTGTCATCGCCGGATTTGGCAGGGTGGGGCAGTCTGTTGCCCGTTTGCTTAAACTGGAGAACATTGCCTTTATCACCATTGATGCAGACCCGGTAAGGGTGCACGAAAGCCGCAACGCCGGCGAACCGATTTTATTTGGTGATGCCAGCCAGAAGGACATTCTTGAAAATGCCGGTGTTGGCCGGGCCAGTTTACTGCTGGTCACTTTTGATCAGCCTGAGAAAGCTAAGCAGGTCATTAACGCAGCAAGGCAAATCTCGCCGGACATCAACTTAATGGTACGCACAAAACGGGACTATCAGCTGGATGCTTTGTATAAAGCCGGTGCCAGTCAGGTTGTACCTGAAATACAGGAAGGCAGTCTGATGCTGATTTCCCAGGTGCTGCATTACGCCGGCGTACCCATGTCGCGGATCCTGCGACGGGTGAGGGAGGAGCGTCAGGGGCGGTACGATCACCTGCACGGCTTTTATCCGGGGGAAACCACTGAAATCAGCTACGGCACAGAAGATAAACTGGAATTTGTACATGCTGTTGTACTGAATAACGATGCAGCCTGTTTAGGTCAGTCGTTGTCAGACATCGATTTTCAAAGAATGCGGGTAAGACTGCAGGGGCTGAGAAGGAATGGCAACGAAATTGCGCAACCGGATGGCAATGAGGTGTTGCAAGCCGGTGATGTGCTAATCATCGCCGGCAAGCCGAGAAGAGTAGAGCGGGCAGAACGTCGTTTTATGGACGGTGCCTGACAAAGCCGTTATGCGACTTTACCGCTCTCCAGATCTTTAAATTGCTTTTTCAGATCGTAATTTTCTTCGGTGACGATTTTTTCCAGTACTTCAACGCGTTCCCGTAGTGCCGCGATTTCGGCTTCCATGGCTTTATCACTACGGATATCTTTTTTCGATTTACTCTTGTCTTTCGCTGCAGTGACGATAGAGACCAGTGCCCAGGCACAGATTGCAACAATGACAACGGCGGTTGTATTCATTTTGTTCCCTCAACAAAGTAAAATTTTAGTGTAACGGCTTACGGGCATTTTGTCGTTAATTCAGCCTGTTTTATAACCTTTTTGTACAATTTAAATCGTAACATTGTGTTTTTCAACAGTCTGAATTTTTGCATACAGACCCGCTTTAACCGTGCTTTTGCTGTATTATAATTAAGAGTACGCAAGATCGTGACCAGTTTGGTAAATCATTATATTTCAATTGGTTATGATTTTTACTATACCGTGTACTGTATTCCTTTAGTCGAAATAACCAAAAGTTTGGTCAAAATAACCAATGAGTAATGAAGAATTATTCAGTGATGAACACTGGATGCAGCAGGCGTTGCTTCGTGCTGATAAAGCTGAAGCAATTAACGAAGTACCGGTGGGCGCGATAGTCGTTGCAGACGGAAAGATCATCGGAGAAGGCTGGAATTCTCCGGTTAGAGACCATGATCCCGCCGCTCATGCGGAAATGCTGGCTGTACGTGCAGCCGCCAGCCATATAGAAAATTACCGGGTTACCGGTGCAACCCTTTACGTCACTCTTGAGCCCTGTGCTATGTGTGCCGGAATGCTGGTGCACGCACGGATCGCCAGAGTGGTATTCGGTGCCAGTGATTTAAAAACCGGTGCTGCGGGATCAGTGATGCAATTGTTGCAACATCCGGAGCTTAATCACCAGTGTGATATCACCGGAGGGGTGCTGGCTGACATTTGCGGAGAAAAATTGTCTGCATTTTTCCGGCGTCGCCGGGCTGAAATCAAGGCTGCCAAGTTATTGGCCAGAGCGACCCGGGCAGAAGAGTGCGGGGGAAAGGGAAAGGCGTAGTCCGGAACTGCTACTGGCAGGCTGACTCCGGACTTTTCGCGAACATTTCATGAGTCATAAAATGACGGCGGCGTTGAAGGACCCGTTGATGGGCACGTTTAATCATTAATTTTCTGCGGTTATTACTTTTCAAAATTTTCTTTGCCTTTATTGCTTTTTGTCTTCTCATAAACCCTCCTCATCCTTAAATGTGTAAGGAGAACGTATTCAGGGTGGCATTGTTCTTATGCCTCATGCCGTTCTACCGGTATAACATGAAGGCTTTATGACAATTTTCAATCTTTTTCAGACAGTGTTTCCAACGTTGTTGCGTACTGCTGAATATTTTCTGTAAATCTCACGGTATCTGCACCGTCTGCGTAGCCATAATCAAGGTGACGGTAAACGTCCTTAACGGCCAGCAATGGATAGCGCTGTTTCACGTCCAGCCAGCGATCATTATTGCCGCCCTGGCGGGATGTCAGTTCCCGGCAATCCTCAAGATGTGTCAGCCCCGTGCGCCACGCTGCAAGGGTCATCATCATCCTCTCCGCAGTCGGGATCCGTGACGGGATTTTCTCATGCAGTATAAGCAGTTGCTCTACTGCGCCGGCGGTTTCACCGGCATCTTCCCACTGATTTAATTGCCAGGCGAAAGCTGCCAGCAAAGTCCACTTTGCATCGCTGTCATAAGCACTGAATTGCTCTTTGAGAGCAGTTATTTTTCCGGCAGCCGCAAGAATGAATGCCGGAATATCTGCCTCTTGCAGCGGAGCCGCCGGCGTCAGCCATTCATTCTGCATTTTGGCAACCACACGTTGTTGCCTGAGCGTCGCAAAGTAATCAAAGACTGCACTGCGAAGAGAGTCATCAAGGCGGGCAGAGAATGCCCAGGCGGTGCCGGCATACGCCGGTCCGGTAATCATATCTGCTGACAATGCCTGCGCGCCGGCATCACTGCTCACAATCAAATCGATATCTGAGCCGGCCAGAGCAGCGTTCAGACTGTGGTCGTCGTAATAGGGGATAAGTGCCAGTTCAACGCCAAGGTAATCAGCGAATCCGGCGATCAGTGTGTAGTCAAACCCGCGGGGACCCTGCGGGCCATATTCATAACGTGAAGGTGCATACTCAATGCCTGCTGTCAGCTTACCGGCTTCCTTAACAGAACGAAGGTGATTGGGTAATTCAGGTTCGCTGCAGGCGGCAACGGTCAGAACTAACATCAAACCGGTAACGGAACGTAACATTACTGTCAGGGGGACAGACAGGAGAAAAGACATCTTACTCGACACGGTTAGTGGTATTACCTTTGGTTGAAAATCGAAAAAAAACTAAACTTGTTTTGAATGTAGGTTATCAAGTGGGCGGAATTCCTCTATAATCCGCGCCGAAATCCCCGTGCATCCAAGAGATAGCGTTTGAGCTGTCAGACGCTGTTTCCAAACAATCAGGTAAAACGATATGTTGGTCCTAAGAGGCGCTCCCGCACTGTCTGAATTCAGACAAACTAAACTTATTGAAAGGCTGGGTCAATCCGGTATTACTGTGAATGGCATTTACGCTGAGTTTGTTCACCTTGTGGACACAACCGGCACGTTAACTGACGATGCCCGTCAGGTTCTCGACAAATTGCTGACTTACGGTCCGAAAACTCAGGCGAAAGCGCCTCAGGGAGAGTGCTTTTTTGTCACTCCCCGTCCCGGCACCATTTCTCCGTGGTCATCTAAAGCCACTAACATTGCACAAAACTGCGGCCTGACGGCTATCGACCGCATTGAGCGTGGTTGTGCGTATTATGTTGACGTAAATGGTGAGCTGACAGATGCCGATAAATCGCTGGTGGCAGCAGAACTGCATGATCGCATGACTGAATCAGTGTTTGCTGCGCCGGAAAGCGCATCAGTATTGTTTGAACATGCCGAAGGCCAGAGCTTTACCTCGGTGGACGTGCTGGGAAGCGGCAAACAGGCACTGGTTGATGCGAATATCAGTCTGGGTCTGGCTCTTGCCGACGATGAAATTGATTACCTGTTTGACAGCTTTACCCGTCTAGGCCGTAACCCTAACGATGTTGAGCTGTACATGTTCGCGCAGGCCAACTCTGAGCACTGCCGGCATAAGATTTTTAACGCCAGCTGGACTATTGATGGCGTAGAGCAGGACAAGTCCCTGTTCAAAATGATTAAAAACACCTTCGAAACCCACCCTGAATTTGTTCACTCTGCGTATAAAGATAACGCAGCTGTGATGGAAGGCTGGCAGGCGGGTCGTTTCTTCCCTGACCCGCAGTCGCATCAGTACGAATATCATCATGAAGATATCGACATTCTGATGAAGGTGGAAACCCACAACCACCCAACAGCCATATCGCCGTTCCCGGGTGCCGCTACCGGTTCTGGTGGTGAAATCCGTGACGAAGGTGCAACAGGCCGTGGTTCTAAGCCTAAAGCCGGTCTGGTTGGCTTTACCGTGTCTAACCTGCGCATTCCGGGTGCTGAGCAGCCATGGGAAATCAGCTATGGCAAACCACAGCGTATTGTCAGCGCGCTGGATATTATGATTGAAGGCCCGCTGGGTGGCGCGGCGTTTAACAACGAATTCGGTCGTCCTAACCTGTTAGGTTATTTCCGTACTTATGAGCAGGAAGTGTCCAGCTTCAACGGTGTGGAAGTACGTGGTTACCATAAACCGATCATGCTGGCCGGTGGATTGGGTAACATCCGTAAATCCCATATCGAAAAAGGCGAAATCACCGTTGGCGCGAAACTTATCGTGCTGGGTGGCCCGGCAATGAATATCGGTCTCGGTGGCGGCGCGGCGTCTTCTATGGCGTCCGGTCAGTCTAACGAAGATCTGGATTTTGCTTCTGTACAGCGTGACAACCCTGAAATGGAGCGTCGTTGTCAGGAAGTTATCGATGCCTGCTGGCAGTTGGGTGACAACAACCCGATCCAGTTTATCCACGATGTGGGTGCGGGCGGTCTGTCTAACGCATTGCCTGAACTGGTTAACGACGGTGGTCGTGGCGGTAAATTCGAACTGCGTGACGTGCTGGCCGACGAAGCGGGCATGACGCCACTGGAACTGTGGTGTAACGAATCGCAGGAACGTTATGTACTGTCTGTCGCCCCTGAGAACCTGGAAAAATTTGCGGCGATTTGTGCCCGTGAGCGTGCCCCGTTTGCGGTAGTGGGTGAGGCTACTGAAGAACAGCACCTGTCGCTACACGATGCTGACTTCGATAACCAACCGATTGATATGCCACTGGATGTACTGTTAGGCAAGCCGCCTAAAATGCATCGTGATGTACAATCAGCAACGGTTGCGCCGGAAGCGCTGAAGCGTGAAGACATCACGCTGGCTGATGCGGCTCAGCGACTGCTGCGTCTGCCAACAGTCGCTGAAAAAACCTTCCTTATTACCATTGGTGACCGCTCAGTAACCGGTCTGGTCTCACGTGACCAGATGGTGGGGCCGTGGCAGGTACCGGTGGCTGACGTTGCAGTTACCGCCAGTGCGTTTGACACCTATCATGGTGAAGCCATGTCTATGGGTGAGCGTACGCCTGTAGCACTGCTGTCTCACGGAGCATCTGCCCGTCTGGCAGTGGGGGAAGCACTGACTAACATTGCTGCATCAAACATTGGTGATATCAAGCGTATCAAACTGTCTGCGAACTGGATGGCTGCTGCCGGTCACCCGGGCGAGGATGCGGGTCTTTACGAAGCCGTAAAAGCGGTAGGTGAAGAACTGTGTCCGGCGCTGGGCCTGACGATTCCGGTGGGCAAAGACTCCATGTCGATGAAAACGGCATGGCAGGACGACGATGGTGCTGACAAGGCAGTAACGTCTCCGTTGTCACTGGTGATCACGGCATTTGGTGCAGTAAAAGACATTCGTAAAACGCTGACGCCACAACTGCGTACAGATAAAGGCGCAACCCGCCTGATGCTGATTGACTTAGGCGCGGGTCAGAACCGTCTGGGTGCAAGCTGTCTGGCACAGGTGTATCAGCAACTGGCCGACAAACCGGCTGATGTGGACAACGCTGAAACCCTGCTTGGTTTCTACAACGCTGTACAGGCGATGGTAGAAAAAGAACTGGTTATCGCGTACCACGACCGTTCTGACGGCGGTCTGTTTACAACCGTTGCTGAAATGGCCTTTGCCGGTAAGACCGGTGTAACCGTTTCTCTTGATGGTCTGGCTGACGATGACTTAGCGGTACTGTTTAACGAAGAATTAGGTGCGGTTATTCAGGTAGCAGAAAGCGATGTTGAAGCTGTGACAGCGATTGCTGAAGCTCACGGTCTGGGCGCGCTGTTACACGATATTGGTACGCTGAATGCGACAGACATGGTTGAGTTCAACCGTGGTGATGTTGCAGTACTGACCGACACCCGCGTGAACCTGCGTACCATGTGGGCAGAAACCACACATAACATGCAAAGCCTCCGTGATAACCCGAAATGTGCTGACGAAGAGCACGCTGCCAAGCAGGATGCGGCAGATCCTGGTCTGAGCGCGAAGCTGAGCTATGATGTTACTGAAGATGTTGCTGCGCCTTTCATTGCTAAGGGTGTGAAACCTGAAGTGGCTATTCTGCGTGAGCAGGGCGTTAACTCTCATCTGGAAATGGCTGCAGCATTTACCCGCGCGGGTTTCACTGCTATCGACGTGCACATGAGTGACGTTCTGAGCGGCCGTGTATCTCTGAACAACTTTAAAGGCCTGGCGGCTTGTGGTGGTTTCTCTTACGGTGACGTACTGGGTGCCGGTGAAGGTTGGGCGAAGTCGATTCTGTTCAATGCACAGGCCCGTGACCAGTTTGCAGCTTTCTTTGACCGCGACGATACGTTCAGCTTAGGTGTATGTAACGGTTGTCAGATGTTGTCTAACCTGAAATCCCTGATTCCGGGCACAGAAAACTGGCCACACTTTGTGACTAACGTGTCTGAGCGTTTTGAAGCCCGTGTTGCCATGGTCGAAGTGATGGAGTCAAACTCTGTGCTGCTGCAGGGCATGAAAGGTTCAATGATGCCTATCGCGGTATCTCACGGTGAAGGTCAGGCGGAATTTGCCTCTGCTGACGCACTGAGTGCGGTACAGAGCGCGAATCAGGTAGCCCTGCGTTACGTGAACAACTACGGTCAGGTAGCAGATACTTATCCTGCGAACCCGAACGGCTCTCCGGCGGGTATCACGGGTCTGACATCTGCTGATGGTCGGGCAACGATTATGATGCCTCACCCGGAACGTGTATTCCGTACTGTAGCGAACTCCTGGCGCCCGGACGACTGGCAGGAAGACGGCGCGTGGATGCGCATCTTCCGCAACGCCCGCGTTTTCGTCGGCTAGTAGTTTTCGATTTCGCTGACGAACGGAGACCGTTGCAAGTTAAAAACACGCCGTAAACCCATCCCTGGGGGCTCGGCAGCCGCTTCCCTGCGGCTGACGGTTTTTAACTTTTGCAACGGAATCCGTTCTGCGAAATCTTCAATCTCCAGCCTTTTCAGGTTTCAAATCCTGCCAAAACGGTTTTTAAAACGCAGCCCCTCTTTTTTTGTGCGAGCGCTGGTTAGTCAACCTGTTCAGCACTTGAGTCGCTTCCGCACTCGCTGGTTGCGGAAGCTGACATCTTCAGCCTTTTCAGTTTTCGAAACCGGCCGCACTCGCTGTTTGCGGAAGCCGCATCTCCATACCCATTCCTGCTCAGTTACAAAGATTTACGGAAATTGATTAATTTTTACATTTTCCGGAACAATTTTAACCGGACGTGGTCTGCATATACTGAGCGCCAAAAATAAGTTGTTTCAGTGTCAAATTTTTGAACCGATCTCTTGTGATCTGTAAAACACTGTTTTACATTAGGCGTGTCAGGAAGACTTATAAAAGGTAGCAACGGAAGCGGGTTGTTTGGTTAGGATCGTTAGGGATCCGCAGTTAACGTTAGATAATAAGAGACGAATATGTATCGTTCTGGTAAGGGGTTCGGTTTAACCGGTGTCGCTGTCGCAGTCTTGTTTATGATTCTGACCGCTGTATTCAGTTCTTCCGCAAGTTCCGCAGAATTAAAAGTGAGCGAAAAGCGCTCGCAATCAATCTGATTGCTGTTTAGTCGCAGGGTCAGTTAACAGTGCTCTCTTCGCATTGCGGAGTGGGTTAGTACTGTCTTCAAAAACTTCTGGTGTAGTCAATTTCGTAAACTCAAGAATGATTTTCGGTGCAAACGCAACACCTGAAACACATCTCAAAACCGCCACATATATCATTTAACGGCCGGTCTTTAAACATAGATCATTATCGCAATTTTTCCACTTTATCTTTTTCTATTTTTTTCGCGGTTTATTAACTTTTGTTGCGGATGTTTTTTCAGCAATACATAAGTTGCGCCGAAACCGCCATGACCGGGTTGTGCGGTATGCCACGCGATGACGAAATCCAGTTCGGCGAGCCAGTGGTTTACGTAGCTTTTTTTCATTGCCGGAAGCGGTTTACTGTTTTCGCCTTTGCCATGCTGAACAAGCAGAGCGCGTGTGCCCCGTTCATGGGCGTTTTTGAGTTGCTTGTAAAGTAAGTCTCTGGATTCAGCGAGGGTCAGGTTTTTAAGGGATATACGCTGTTCAAGTTCATACTTACCCAGCCGTAAGTTCTTAAACACGCCGTCCTGAATGCCGGGTTGTTGAAAAGCAATGAAATCGTCGGGTTTGACGGGTTTCACGTTTTCCATACTGAGGGGATTGAATATGTCCGGATTATCTTTGGCCAGTGCGGCTCTTTTGGCCTTTTTCGCAAGGCTGTCCTGTGCGTCGTGATTGAATACTTTGTCGTCTGTAGTTATCCGTTGTACATCGCCCATCTCTTCCATGAAAGAACGTAAATCATCATCGTCGAACTGGTGGTGCATGGCTGACCTCGAACACAAAGAATATGTCGCTTAACGCTATGGCGTCCCTAGCTGGAATCGAACCAACATCTAAGCCTTAGGAGGGCCTTGTTTTATCCATTAAACTATAGGGACATCCGGTCCGGAACTGCCGGAGAACCGCTATTATAGCTATCCTGAATGGAAGTTGAACCCGCAATTCTCTGATTTACCGTGTTTTCTATCGTCTGGCTACAAAATCATTGGGCTGGATATTGGCAAGAATTCCCCCGTCAACCGCTTCAACCGTAGCGCTGTCAACGGATGCGCTGGTTACCCGCACTTTCACGGGATAAAGGTTATATTGCAAAAATGTCATACCCTGCGGATCGCGCACCTGGCTGGTTTTATAGACGGTGAGTTCGTCACCGGGTTGAATACCATGACTCCGGCCAATGGATACCTGCAAGACATCGCCTCTGACGGCCAGTACCCGGCCGGTAGCAGGCTGACAGGTGAGCATATCATCAATATCTTCAACCACGCCGGTAAACAACCGGTTGACGGCTTTGCCGTATTCACTTTGCCAGAACCGATAGCTGCTGACATCAATCTGTGAGAACTGATCGAATTCCCACACGGCTTCGGTAGCATAATTTTTCTGCATGAGTACGGCACCGTTCATACCGTCTACCAGAGATACATCGAGGGAAAACTGACGCAATGCATCATCACTCTTCCAGAATGCCAGTGAAGAGTGAGCGGGACGCAGCATACTCAAATCTGTAATGGTTGCTGCCAGAATGTATTGTGAGCGGCTCTGACGGGCCAGGTCAGGTGCCTGAGCCAGCACATTAGCGCGGTTCCATCTGACAGTGTAGGGCACTATCTGAGCCAGAGAAGTTAATTCAGAGCGGGCTTTAAATAATTGCTGGAGGTGTCTGGGTGCCTGTTCGGATAAATCGTGGATTTGTCCGTCCTGTGCCTGCGCCCTGTGTTCGATAGGAAACCAGGTGGTGACCAGGGTTTTTTGAAAGTCAGCAACACTGCAAGTAGCGGTTTGCGGAAAAATATCTGCCCGTATGGTTACTGTTACATAATCGCTGTGCCATTTCTCATCAATAAGCTCAAGGTTGTTCACTTCTCCGCTGGCACTAATTTGAAGCCTGTCTTCCTGCAACAGTCCGTTGGTCAGCATCTGAACACTTTGCACAGAAGCGCCGGCAAAAATCATTGCCTGTCTGATCGCCTCTTCGGTGGCCTTTGCTTTGGCGGCAATTTTATCTCCGCCCTGGATGAGTGCCTGTCCTCTGGCTTCATACCAGGCGGCAGAAGTTTGCCACGACAGTAATAAAAATAGCCCTGTAAGAAACAGTTTAATCCCCGCTGGCCGGAGCAAATTGTCAATTCGAGTCATCTTTATCACCGCAATCATATTTAAAATGAAGCGGAACCGCTGGCAAAGCAGCGTTTCCGGCTTTATGTGCAAAGACAAGAGCAAAAAACGTTCCTGAAATTGCGTCTGAAAAATGGCGCAGAACATCAGGGCACGGTTATTGCTGGAAACGGGTAACAGAAACAATCTGCTGTGGATGCAGAACAATGGTGTTCAGCGACATTCAGCAAACTGATTAAGAACTACAGGTGGGTTATGCAATCTATTATCCTGCGATCAGCAAGAGCGACAGGCGTCAGTCTGGTATTACTGCTGGGTGGTTGCTCAGGGCTTATTGATAAGCATGTTGAGTGGGAAGTGGTGGAGCCGGAAAGTTACCCCGTGCTGACAGCGATAGGATATGCACCGGTTGCGCAGCAAATGGGTCAGACGGAAAATGACCGCTCCCTGATGGCAATGAAAGCATCAAAGCTGGATGCCTACCGCGAACTGGCTGAGCAGGTATACGGTCAGCGACTGAATGGTTCTCAGTCGGTGGCGAACATGGTGATGCAGGATTCACAATTAAAAGCATCTGTTGAAGGCGTGATCCGCGGCGCGAGGGTGATAAAAAGTTATCCGGTGGGCGAGGATACTTACGCTACTGAGTTAGAGCTGGACATGCGTAAGGTGTACGATATTTACCTGACAACCGCTAAGCCTAAAAGGATTAGAGACGTTACTTATTACTGAGCCGGTTTACTGGCTCCGGTCTTCTGCAAAAAGCAAAAAAGCCCGTTTTCACGGGCTTTTTGGTACTTGTCACTGTTATCAGGCGCTCACGCCTCTGCCTAGTCCGGAGCCTTTCGGCTTTCCGCTTTTATCGTAGGTCAGAGATTCTTTGGCGCGGACTTCCAGCATTAAATTACGCAGGTGGGTCAACCTGAGCTGACCCTGTTCAACGGCTTTTTGATTAACTGATGTACGGTACTGACACTCTTCGAGAAGCTTTTTGGCCTGGGCAATCAAGGCGGTAACATCGTCTGGCGCTGTTTTTTCCGCTGTAAGTGCAGTGTATTGCTTACTGATAGCAATATCACTTTGCTGAATGGTATCGAGGGTTTGCTCTTTATCCTTGAGCAGATTCATCAATGCCTCAGCATCCCGGGAGCTGATCAGGTGCAATTCCTGTTCAAGCAAAGTCGCCAGATGCGTTAAGTTTGCGATCTGTTGCTCCAGTGCCTGTACCAGTGACTGCGACATAAATTACTCTCTACGATTTAATGCCAAAAACCTGCGCTTCTAACCGTGCGATTTTCTGCGCCAGGGAATCCGGGTCGATTTTATACTCACCACTTTGAATGGCTTTCTTCAGTTTGTCGACCTTTTCCTGATTGACCGGCGCCTCAGTGCCTTTCTTCTGTACCTGACTTAACTGCTGGGCAGACTGAGTCAGTGAGACAGAGTCCTGGCGCGGAGCCGTTGTCTGTGTATTTTTCGCCGCAGCTTCCTGTTGCTGCGCCGTTTGTGTCTGTGCCTGCTGATTATTCAGCTTTGCATTGTCAATGGGCGCCTTAGGGGTTCCATTGTTAACATTGTTGATTGCCATAAATTTTTTCCACTACCAATAACACCTCATACACGTTATCGGCCTGAACTGGCGCATCTTTAACCTTTTTTCAGTGTTTTTTACTGTTTGAGGCTATAAATTCACAACCACTGTTTGCGTGCTGGCAACTTCAGCGATAAGCGTCTTTTTCGACGATGCGTTAACTACCTGAATACTATCGCCTATTACCCCGTCCTGTCTAGCGATGCCGGCCGTTTTCACCTGCATTCCCGCGGCCTGAGCACGGATGGTGATGCGATCACCTTTACAGACAAAGCATAGCATATTTGCCTGTACAGGCTGGCCGTCACGGACCCGTCTTTTCATTCTCGCGCCGATAAGCTCCTTTTGCGACATATAACTGGTGTGCCGTAACTGGTTAATGTCTACTTCAGCCAGCTTCAGGTTTGCTGATGTCAGCACTGTGCCAGGACTGATAAGACCGGAGGTCACCACCACCGTGCGGGTCCGCACAACCCGTGCGTTGGTAAACAGATACCAGTCATTGTTGCCGCAACTCACTCTTACTGAAATATAGGACTGGGTGAGGGCGCTGCTGTCTGCGTGATACTGAAAAGGCGTATGGCAGGCTGGGATCTGAATGCGGTCATCAACTGGCACAATACTTACCTGAATATTATCGTCGCCGTGAGCGTCCCCAATAGCGCTTAACAGATAAGCCTGAGCTTCCTGCTTAATTTTTTCCCGCATCTGCGCTGAAGATTGGGCAAATGCCGGAATACTGGCTATGTTTAGCATCATCAGCAACATAACCATCAGCGGCCTGCTTAAAGATTTCTGCAATAATTTCGATAACTTTTTCTGCATGATGACTTTTTTCGTGTTCAGTTCATTGTATTTTGACTATGATTAAAAGCAGAACCTTTAGATTCGTAATGGTTAAAGTGTCACTTTTTTGGCGATTCTGTTTTTAAACATTAAGTGATATGGTGAAACGCAATGTTCGTGCCCAATTTAAATTAGAGGTGATGTATGTCAGGCATTCTTGATTCCGTTAACCAGCGCACGCAGTTAGTGGGGCAGAATAGGCTGGAGCTACTGTTGTTCAGACTCAACGGCCGTCAGCGCTTTGGTATTAACGTGTTCAAAGTGCGGGAGGTACTGCAGTGCCCGCCATTGACAGCAATGCCTAAATTGAATTCACTGGTACGGGGAATTGCGCATATCCGCGGGCAAACCATTTCTGTCATCGACCTGAGCATGGCAACAGGCGGCAGACGGATTGAAAACCTCGAAACAGCGTTTATCGTTATTGCAGAGTACAACCGCTCAGTACAGGGCTTTCTGGTTGGCGCGGTTGAACGCATTATCAATACGAACTGGGATGCCATTATGCCACCGCCGCAGGGGACGGGTCGCGCCAGTTATCTTACTGCCGTTACGGAAGTGGATAAAGAGCTGGTGGAAATTCTGGACGTAGAAAAAATTCTTAACGAAATTTCTCCCCTCAAAGCCGAGGTTAGTAAAGATGTTATCGCCGGGCTGGATACCACTGCTCAGGAAGATAAGATTATATTCATTGCCGATGATTCTTCTGTTGCCCGCAGTCAGGTGAAAAAAGCGCTGACGGCACTGGGACTGAAAATGGAGCTGGCTAAGAATGGCCTGGAAGCATTGAACCGTCTCAAAGAGATTGCTGCTGAAACCGGCGACGTTACAGATAAAGTGGGCGTACTGGTTTCCGATATAGAAATGCCGGAAATGGACGGATACACACTGACGGCTGAAATTAAAAACACCCCCGAATTGCAGAAATTAAAAGTGGTTCTTCACACGTCATTAAGCGGGGTATTCAATCAGGCGATGGTGCAAAAAGTCGGTGCCGATGATTTCATTGCAAAATTCCATCCTGATGAACTTGCTACTGCTGTAGGTAAATGGTTGTCTAATTGATTGACGAGGCCAGGGAAGCTTGAAAAATAAAGAAGTGTCTGCCGACAGTTACCGTCAATTCGGAACTTTTCTGCAGCAACAGTGTGGCATTTCATTAGGCGACAACAAGCAATATCTTGTCCGTAGCCGCTTGTCGTCTTTGATGTACGAATACGACTACGACAGCCTGGACGGACTGATTGCAGCTGTGGTACGGGGTGGAAACCGTAATTTGTTGCAATCCGTTCTGGATGCCATGACCACCAATGAAACTCTCTGGTTTCGTGATAATTATCCCTACGAGTTACTTATTAATAATATCTTGCCGCAGTACGCCAGTGAAAATCGCCGGTTGCGGGTCTGGAGTGCCGCCTGTTCCTCCGGGCAGGAGCCGTACTCCATCGCTATGTCAGTACTGGAATTTCAGCGGCAAAAACCCGGCGCTCTGAGAGCCGGCGTGGAAATTACCGGCACAGATTTGTCGTCTGCCATGCTGGAGAAGTGCAACAAAGGTGTGTATGACGAACTTTCTCTGGCCCGCGGGTTATCGGCAGAACGCCGTCAACGCTATTTCTCTCCCAACAGTGAGGGGATGGTTCAGGTCAATGAGGAAGTACGCAGAATGGTTTCTTTTAAAAGCCTGAATCTGCTGCACAGTTATACGGCCCTGGGTCGCTTCGACATCGTATTTTGCCGTAATGTACTGATCTATTTTCCGGCAGATGTGAAACAAAAGATACTGCAACAAATTGCCGCCCAGATGCAGCCCGGGGGGATTTTGTTCCTCGGCGCTTCCGAATCTATCGGTGAAGCCGGATCTCATTTTACCATGGTGAAGTGCCATCCCGGCCTTTACTATCAAAGAAATAAATAATCTCCTGACGCCCCGCCCGGGGCGTCAAAAAATACTTGGCACTTCATTTGCAAAGTTTTCAACAATAAGAAAACGACGATTCATACTCTGAGTCTCTTTTTAATTCGATGTTGTTGAAATCTTTGCCTGTGGAGTGTTTTACATGGCCATCAACCTAGACAATCTGACCGGTTTCCATAAAAAAGCGCTGGATATCAGAGAGCAGAAGATGGAAGTGATTGCCGGTAATCTGGCAAACGCAAACACCCCCGGCTACAAAGCCCGCGATATAGACTTTAAGCAAGCCATGGAAAGCGCCCGCAGTGAACAGCGCCAGGGTTCTTTGCAACGCACTCATGAAAATCACATTGGTGGCGGTCTCAATATCAACAGCTTCGACATCGATTATCGAATCCCAAATCAGCCCGACACCGGGGACGGCAACACCGTTGAAGTGCAGGCTGAAAGAAATGCCTTTCTGGATAACGGAATGAGATACCAGGCAACCCTGCAATTTCTCGAAGGAAAACTGAAAGGTATGAAGAAGGCCTTAAGTGGAGGGCAAAGTTAATGAGCCTGTTTAATGTCATGTCCATTTCCGGTACCGGTATGGAAGCAGAAAGTGTCCGTCTGAACACCACCGCCAGTAACATTGCTAACGCTAACAGCGTCAGCAGCAGTTACGAAGAAACCTATAAGGCACGCTACCCGGTTTTCGCCGCAGAACTTGCCAGAGCATCAGATGAACAGAGTAAAGGCGTGGGTGTTGAGGTTAAAGGCGTAGTGGAAAGCGATGCACCTCTGCAAATTGAGTATGCACCGAACAATCCCATGGCTGATGAAAACGGTTATATCTACAAGCCCAACGTCAACATTGTCGAAGAGATGGCAAATATGATGTCCGCTTCGAAAGGCTACGAAACAAACGTTCAGGTTGCTGATACAACCAAACGTATTTTCCGTCAGGTACTGCAGCTTGGTCGCGGTCAGTAACCGCGCTGAGCAGAGGGTATTTTCGTGAGTACTATTTCAAATACGACAGGCTTAAATTCAGAGCTCTACTGGCAGGAAGAAGGTGTAGCCGTTGCCGATGGCAGCGAACAGCGCCTGACTCAGGAAGACTTTTTCTCATTGCTTACAGAGCAGCTGGCGAATCAGGATCCGACCAAACCGGTGGACAATGATCAGATGGTTGCCCAGATGACATCTTTCACGATGGCAGACGGGATCTCCCAGTTAAATGAAAAGTTCGAATCCTTTGCCGCGTCTATGACCTCCAACCAGGCATTGCAGGCTTCCAGTCTGATTGGTCAGCAGGTGCTGGTAGAAGGTAATGTAGGCTATATGGCAGAAGAAGGTGCCGGCTTCAGTGGCGTACTGGTTAACGATCAGACCGTGCAGGATCTGAAGATCACCATCGAAAATCAATATGGTGAAATTGTTAAGACCATTGACGCAGGAACGCAGGCGGCAGGAAATATCCAGTTTAACTGGGACGGAACAGACACAAACGGCAATCCTATGCCGGCCGGAGAATATGTGGTTAATGCTAACGGCACCGTCGACAATGAAGGGACAACCGTTCCTACTGCTATTAACCGGCAGGTAGGCAGTGTCAGCATGACTGGCAGCAGTCAGGGCATTATTTTGAATTTGGCGGGTGATGTGAGTATCAATCTTAGCGACGTCATCCAGATAGGCAGTTAACAGGAGAAAGAGTTATGTCTTTTAATATTGCACTTAGTGGCGTTGCAGCCGCGCAGAAAGATCTCGACGTAACCGCCAATAACATCGCGAACGTCAACACGGTGGGCTTTAAAGAGTCCCGCGCAGAATTTGGTGATGTCTATGCATCGTCATTGCTGGCAGGCGGTAAAACAAAAGTCGGTGACGGTGTTTTGACACAAGATGTGGCACAGCAGTTTTCTCAGGGTAGTTTACAGTTTACTAATACTTCTCTGGATCTTGCGATCACAGGTAACGGCTTCTTTGCCACGGTGCCTGAAATCACATCACGGGACTTCTCATTTACCCGTGCCGGACAGTTCAAGCTGGATGAAGATAACTTCGTGGTTAACAGTAACGGTGACAACTTATTAGGGTTTCCCGTAAATACAGATGGCACAAGTTCATCTGTAGCATTAAGTACTACTATCCCCGTACGCATTCCTGACTCATCCGGTTCGCCGCAACAAACAAGCGAAGTGGATATCCGGATGAACCTGCCGGCAGGGGATCAGGCACTAGACCCTACATTATTTAATCCGGACGATCCGCTGACTTATAACGCGGCCACATCAGTCACCGTTTACGATTCACTGGGTGACAGCCATGTAATGACTTACTATTTCATCAAAGACCCGGCGGCTACAACCACTAATGACTGGTATGTTGCTACTGCCATTGATGACAATCTCGTCGATCTGGTGAACTCTGACGGGACTAACTCAGACCCGGCAACGGCGACTAACGTGGTGGGTACTGCAAGTGGTTCAGCAGTCACCGTGGCGAAAATGTCTTTCAGTCAGGGCGGTGATTTTGTGGGCATTGAATCGCCGGATGGTGTGGCTCAGACTAACCTGAAGATTCAAACAGAAGCCTTAGGTGGAACTATTTTGTCAAACGGTTCTGATCCGTCACAACAAATTGCAATAGACTTTAACCTTGATCCGACGGGAGCAACCACCAACGAACCGACGCAGTTTGCGTCAGCGTTTGAGGTTACTTCACTGGAACAGGATGGTTTACCGGTTGGCCGTTTAACGGGTATTGATATTGGTGCCGACGGTCTGGTTCGGGCAACCTTTTCGAACGGTACTTCTGAGCCTATTGTAAGGGTTGCGCTGGTGCGCTTTTCAAATGAGCAGGGCCTGACCCAGCAAAGCAGCACCCAGTGGAAAGAATCAATCGCTTCCGGTGAGGCACTGGCAGGTGAAGCCACAACCGGTACCTACGGTGAAATTAACTCATCAGCTCTGGAGCAGGCGAACGTTAATCTGACTACCGAACTGATTGACCTGATTATCGCTCAGCGTAATTTCCAGGCAAACTCACGGGCGCTGGAGGTCAATAACCAGCTGAACCAGACAATTCTGAATATCCGTTAATACGTCAGTGGTATGACATTCAGGCAGGCCGGTTTTCCGGCCTGTTTTATTTCCGCAGCGGGGCGTTCACTCACATTCTGCACGCTGAAATTTACCCTCCGCCCGTGTTGTCAGGCCAGGAAACTTTGTCAGCAGACCGTCAAACTTTCCCATCTTTACGTCAATTTACTTTTGGCATTTGAATTGCAGTTGTCACTGTAAGGTTCATTAAAACGTCAAAAGTCAGTCATGGATAAATTACTCTATATTGCTGCAAGCGGTGCCAAGCAAGACCTGCTGGCTACCGGAGTGCGCGCCAATAATCTGGCTAATGCGCAAACCACAGGTTTCCGTGCACAGCTTGAACAGGCCAGAGCTATGCCGGCATACGGCGAAGGGTTGCCGACCCGCGTATTTTCCATGACTGAAAGCCCGTCTAATAACTATGAGTCCGGTGCAATGGTGCAGACCAACCGCGACCTGGATGTTGCTATTCAGGGAGACGGCTGGTTTTCCGTTCAGGGCGCCGACGGACAGGAAGCTTACAGCCGTGACGGCAGCTTTCAGCTTGGTGCTGACGGTATGCTCACAGACATGCATGGCAACATTGTGATGGGTGACAACGGGCCAATCTATCTGCCTGTGCCTCTGGATAATCTGAATATTGCAATGGACGGCACCATTTCCACCCGTCCTGTTGGCGCACCGGAAAATGTGTCGGAAGAGGTGGGCCGGTTAAAGTTGGTTAACCCTGATTTGAATAACCTTGAAAAAGGGTATGACGGTCTGTTCAGAACCAAAGACGGCGCGGCAGTCGATGCCGACGCAAATGTCATGGTCAGAACAGGCATGCTGGAAAGTTCCAATGTGAATGCGGTTGATGAGATGGTCAATATGATCAGCCTGCAGCGCCATTATGAGATGCAGGTCAAGCTGATGAAACAGGCTGACGAGCTATCTACACGTGGTAATCAATTGCTTCGCATAATTTAATTTTTAACTAACGACCACATGCTGTTGCCGGTGGTCAGGAGGTCGATATGCATCCTGCGTTATGGATTAGTAAAACTGGGCTAGACGCCGCACAAACCGACGTTGCCGTGGTATCCAATAACCTGGCAAACGCCTCAACCGTAGGCTTCAAGAAAGATCGCGCGATCTTTGAAGATCTGCTGTATCAGAATATCAACCAGCCGGGCGGACGTTCGTCGGCCGATACTGAGTTGCCTTCAGGCCTGATGCTGGGCTCCGGTTCAAAAGTGGTCGCTACGCAAAAAGCTCATACTCAGGGCAATATGCTGACTACCGAAAATGCACTGGATATGTCTATTCAGGGCCGCGGATATTTTGAAATTCTGCAGCCTGACGGCACTATTGCTTATACCCGTAATGGTCAGTTTACATTAAACGATCAGGGCCAGATTGTGACCTCAGGTGCCGGTTTCCTGTTACAGCCGGAAATTGCAGTACCTGAAGATGCCCAGCAAATTACTATTTCTCAGGATGGTGAGATTTCTGCCTCCGTACGTGGTCAGGCTGAACCTCAGGTGCTGGGCCAGCTGAACGTGTCTGATTTTGTAAACCCCACCGGCTTACAACCTACCGGACAAAACCTGTTTGTGGAAACCGCATCCAGTGGAGCGCCGATTCAGGGCGTGCCGGGTTTGCAGGGGTTGGGTACGATTTCTCAGGGCACGCTGGAAACCTCCAACGTAAACGTCACGGAAGAACTGGTAAACCTGATTGAAAGTCAGCGTTTATATGAGATGAACTCAAAAGTAATTTCTTCTGTTGACCAGATGCTTGGTCAGGTGATTCAGCAGCTTTAACAGGTGATGTCATGCGAATTTTTGGCTTTATCGCAATCAGTGTAATGCTGGCGGGATGTAACAGTACCCCGCAGCCACCGGTCCAGGCGAATGATCCTGCGTTTGCTCCGGTGATCCCCGATATTCCCCGGGAACAGATCACTGAGGACGGGGCGCTGTTCCGCCCGTACATGGCAAACAGTTTGTATTCTGATGTGACCGCACGCCGGGTGGGCGACATCATTACCGTTACGCTGAGTGAAAATACCGCGGCGTCCAAAACGGCTGATACCACAACAGCGAAAAGCACCGGCGTGGATGTGCAACCAATAACCGGCCTGGGTGGCGATACCATTAATCTTGGAAGCCAGTCCATTCAGTTCGGACTGAATTCGTCGAATGATTTTACCGGTAATGCTCAGGCGAACCAGAGCAACAGCCTGTCAGGTGCTATCTCGGTTACCGTGGTTGATGTGATGCCAAACCAGAATCTGGTGATCCGGGGAGAAAAATGGCTGACGCTGAATCAGGGGGATGAATATATCCGTCTGACCGGCATTATCCGTCCTGCGGACATCAGTCCTGAGAACGAAATTGTGTCGACAAAGATTGCCAATGCCCGCATTCAGTACAGTGGTACAGGCAGCTTTGCACGGGCACAGGAAAAGGGCTGGCTTACCCGCTTTTTCTCTTCCGACGTGTGGCCTTTCTAGGAGCAACTTATGACAATTTTAAGATTTCTCCTTGTAACTGCTGTGATATTTACAGCGCCTCTTGCTGATGCACAACGTATTAAAGACGTGGCCAGTATTCAGGGTGTGCGAAGCAACCAGCTGGTGGGTTACGGACTGGTTGTGGGTTTGCCTGGGACCGGTGAACAAAGTCCGTTTACTGAACAGAGCTTCCGCACCATGCTCAGCAACTTCGGTATCAGTCTGGACCCGAATACCAAGCCAAAAATTAAGAACGTGGCAGCAGTTGCCGTACATGCTGAACTGCCGCCATTCATCAAGCCCGGTCAGTCTATCGATGTGACTGTGTCGTCTGTTGGCGAAGCAAGCAGCCTGCAAGGCGGCACATTGTTGCAAACCTTCTTAAAAGGGGTTGACGGAAAAGTGTACGCCGTTGCTCAGGGCAGCCTGGTAGTAAGTGGTTTCGGTGCCCAGGGCGGAGACGGATCACGCATAGTGGTGAATACACCTACTGTTGGCCGCATCCCGAACGGTGCGTTTGTTGAGCAGACTGTTCCTTCCGGTTTTGCCAACGGCGACACCTTAACACTGAATCTGCACTATCCGGATTTTTCTACTGCAAAGCGGCTTGCCGATACCATTAATGAACGTCTTGGTGCGCAACCGGATCAGGGCTATACCATTGCCACACCTATTGATGCTGCATCTGTCCGTGTTACCGCCCCCCGTGATGTGGGTCAGCGGGTAGGTTTTCTGGCGACGGTGGAGAATTTTGATTTCGAACCTGCTGACGCTCCGGCGCGGGTGGTTATTAACAGCCGTACCGGCACCATTGTTATCGGCCAGGATGTAGTACTGCTGCCTGCAGCTATCACCCACGGCGGATTAACGGTGACGATTGCCGAGAACCAACAGGTGTCTCAGCCGAATGCCCTTGCAGACGGTAACACCGTAGTGACGACCCAGTCTATTGTGGATGTGGATCTGGCAGACAGCCGTATGTTCAAGTTTGAGCCCGGCGTAACACTTGACCAGCTCGTACGTGCCGTGAACGAAGTGGGTGCCGCCCCGGGCGATTTGATGGCAATCCTTGAAGCCCTGCGTCAGGCCGGTGCGCTTCGTGGTGAACTGGTGATTATCTGATGAATCTGCAAAACACTTCCCAAAGCCAGTTAGAAATGGCCCGTAATGCCAGTGATATCAGCGGGCTTAATAACCTGCGTGAAGCCATGGCAAGTGGTAACGGTGAAGTGTTGCAGGAAGCGGCACAGCAATTTGAAGCGATTTTTGTGCAAATGATGCTGAAGTCTATGCGCAAGGCCCAGGATGCCCTTGCTGATGAGGACAGTCCGTTTAACTCTGAGCAGGTCAAGTTCTACCGCGATATGCACGATCAACAACTGGCCGTGGACTTATCCAGTAATGGCGGGCTTGGTCTGGCTGATTTAATTGTGAAGCAACTTGGTCAGCAGGACCCGGACTACCGTCCGGCAAGTACCCTGCGCTCCGACGGCAACCTGTCGTCAATCAATCGTGAAAGGGCAGAGGCAGTAAGCCGTGCTCAGGCAACAATGCTGGATTCCGCGTCTGCCGGTTCACAATCCGCCTACAAGGCCGCCATGTTCAGTGACCAGCAGGACTTTGTAGAAACCCTCTATCCGTACGCAGAAAAAGCCGCAGAAGCACTGGGTACGGATGCCAGAGCCATTATCGCCCAGGCTGCCGTTGAGACCGGCTGGGGCCAGTATGTTATTCACGATAAGCACGGCAACAGCACGCACAATTTGTTTGGTATCAAAGCCAACAACCAGTGGCAGGGTGAGCAGGCTGTAGTTGATACCCTGGAATTCAGTAATGGTGTACCCGAACGGCGCAAAGCAGCCTTTCGTCAGTATGATTCTCTGGAATCCGGACTGGCCGATTACGTTGATTTTATCCGTACTCAACCCCGTTATCAGCAGGCTGTGGCAAACGGTGCAGATGCATCGCAATACTTTAATGAATTACAACAGGCCGGTTACGCCACCGATCCGCAATACGCCAGTAAAGTGATGGCTGTTTACCGCAGTGATGCAGTACAGGGATATCAGCAATGAATACCGGACCTGCTCAACCTTATGATGTTCTGTTACGGAGTGTCACACCATGATCCGCACTGACCTTTTTAATATTGCTAACAGTGGGGTTACCGCCAGCAGCAAACTGCTGAATACAACGTCGAATAACATAGCTAACGTAAACACGGAAGGCTACGTCCGCGAGCGCACGGTATTTGAAAGTACAATTTTAGGTGGTGTGGGTAAAGGCTCAACGGAACGGGTTATCAGCATTTTTGCGCAAAACCAGTTACGCCGTGATATTACCTCTGTCGGTGAGCTGGAAACTTTCGTGGAGAAAACTAACTCGCTGGATAACCTGCTGGCCAGTGAAGCCAACTCCATTGCTGACGGTCTGAGTCAGTTTTTTGCTGCCATACAAACAGCGTCTGATGATCCGACTAACCTTGCTTCACGGGAAGCGGTGCTGGGTAAGGCTTCCGGATTGTTGTCCCGCATGAGCACGTTATCTGACTTCATGGAAGCGAAAGAAGAAGAGCTGAACCTGGAATTCACCAGCCAGATTGAACGGGCGAACAGTTTGATTGCCAGTATCGGTGAATTAAATACCGCCGTTCTGACAGCCAGAGGTGGCAGTGGCGAAGAACCCGGAGCATTGCTCAACGAACGTGACAAGGCGATCAGCGAACTGGCTGAACTGATGTCAGTGGAAGTGCGTGAAAACCAGTATGGCTCAGTGGTGGTGAATTTATCATCCGGAGAGTCGCTGGTACTGGAAGATGGCAGTTTTAATCTGTTCGAGCTGGGCAATGATGCTGATCTGACTTTCAAAGAGCTGCAACTCACTACCAATTTCGCTAATAAGCAGAATACTGCTATCAACGTGAATGAAAAAGATCTTGGCGGTTCGCTGGGGGGCTTATTCCGTTTTCGCGATGAAATTCTCGGACCGGCACAACGGGATATTGGTCAGATGGCGCTGGCGATGGCTGATGCAGTGAACCAGCAAAACCGTCTTGGTATGGATTTAGACTTGCAGCTTGGCGGTGATATTTTTTCCATGCCGGAGTTTACTGGTTTACCGTTCAGCGGAACACCGGATAACTTACCCGTACGGGCACAGGTAACCGCAGGGCAGGGTAATCAGCTTACCGACGCAGATTATAAAATTACCGTTGATGCGGTAAACGGCGCAGGCTTTCCCACTTCAGTGACGGTTGAGCTGTTAAATGGTGACGGTACGCCGAAGAAAGACGCTTCCGGCGCTGATGTGGTATTTGCCGGGATCTCAGTCGGAACCGGTTTCAACGAATTGCCGGGTGGCATTGAGGTCGAGTTTCAGGCTGCTACGGGCTACAGCGTTGATAATGAGTTTTTGATCCAGCCATCAAAATATGCGGCATCCGATCTCACGCTGGCAACGGACCGGCCGGAAGATCTCGCCTTTGCAGCTCCACTGCGGGCAGAAGCCAGCTTATCTAACCTTGGTGATGCCACGGTCAGTAAAGTGTCCATAAGTAATACTACAGTTGATGCTGCTTTAGGTGCTGAGGCGTCAGCCTTTGACGGCGCCGGCGGTATACACAGTGCGGCAGCCGCACCGGGTGGTACTGTCGGTGCACCGGCGCAAATCGTATTTACCTCTGCCAGTGATTTTCAGGTGCTGGACGATGCAGGTAACGTCATAACCAATGTATCCGGTGTGACCAGTTTCGACAATTTGTTGGCACAGGCGGAAGCGAATGGCTCAGGGCCGGCATGGCCGGCCGCGTTCAGTGCGCTGGATGATTATCCCGGTTACGATGTCAGCCTGAGCGGCATTCCTGTTGCGGGAGATTCTTTTAATCTGACCTATAATACTGACGGGATTGCTGACAATACTAACGCCGAAGAAATGGCGGCGTTACAGCGTGAAAGCCTGGTACAATTAAGCAGTGACAGTTCGAATAAACAGCGTACTTTTCATGATGCTTATTCGTCGCTGGTTGGACGGGTTGGTGAGAAATCTGCTACGGCACAAATTTCTCTGGATGCCGCCGAGGCGATGAAAGTGCAGTCGGAAAACTGGTTTGATTCCACATCCGGCGTGAGTTTGGACGAAGAAGCTGCGAACCTGGTTCGCTATCAGCAATCCTATGCTGCGGCAGCCCGCATTCTCACCACGGCTCAGGAGTTGTTCGATACGATTTTATCGGCAGCGAGGTAATGTAGCTTATGCGTATTTCAACTAATCAGATTTACGATCAAAATATCCGCGCCATCATGGATAACCAGAAAGGCCTGGCAGATACTCAGGAAGCGCTGGCGACGGGGAAAAAACTGAATCGTCCCAGTGACGATCCTGTGGGAGCTGCAAAGGTTATCCGTATCACCGAACAACTGGATAAGCTTACCCAGTATCAGCGTAATAACGACTTGCTGACCAATGCCCTGGAACAACAGGAAGCAGTACTGACCAATATTAATGATTCGTTGAACCGTGCCCGGACTCTGGTTGTGCAGGCGGGCTCCGGCATTATGACCGATGAAGATAAACGGGCAATCGGCGTGGAACTCGAGCAAATCCGTAATGAGGTGTTCGACTTGATGAACACGCAGGATGCTGCCGGTAATTATATTTTCGCCGGCTATCAGTCGCAGCAGCAGGCTTTTACCTTCAACCCCGCTGCCACCGGTAATGCTATTTTCTATACCGGCGATTCGGGCGCGACATCAGTGAAGCTTTCAGACAGTGTCACGGTGCAGCGCAGTACGTCCGGACAGGAAGTGTTTGAAAATGTGCTCAGTCGTTTTGATTTCACCGTAACCGGTTCTGCCGGCGCCACCGTGCAAACGGCGAAGGTGGGAGAGCAGGGCACGTTTGATCAGTTTTACGAAAAAAATTATGACCCGGTGACAGCGGCAAATAATAATTACCAACTGACAGTACTGGGTACCGGACAGGTGCAATTGACGAATACCGGTACCGGTGCCGTGGAAGGTACAGTAGATTTCACGTCCGGAGAGCCGTTTACCATTAAAGGGATGGCATTTACCCTTGACGGAACCACCGGAGATACGGTGAATTTCTCTCTGGATACGCCGGTGAAAAAAAACGTTGCGGAAACGCTGAATGATATCGCCAATCAGCTGATTAATGATTCGTTAAGCGGCGATGCGTTAACTGATGCCCTTGGCGACGCGCTGGTGGGTCTGGACAACGGCATGGAACGTATTAATCTCGAGCGTTCTTCGCTGGGAGGCCGGATGAACGTGGCGGAATCAATATATGAAACTAATCTGGATTTGGAAATCACCGCAAAAGATGCCCGTGCACAGATTGAAGAAACTGATTATGCAGAAGCGTCAGCTGAGTTTGCTAAACAGGAAGCTGCGCTGAGCGCAGCCCTGGCAACATTCCCGAAAGTTTCAAACCTTTCCCTGTTTAATTATATCTCTTAACTTATTCACGCCTGAAACCCGTGCGAAATACACGCGGGTTTCATCGTCGGTATGGCCTGAGTAATAGCTGACAAACAGTGTGTCATCCTGAATCACAAGGCCGGGATAGCTGTTATCTCCACCGGACGGTAAAGTGAGGCAGGGCACCAGTGAAGCCTTCGCCAAATCCAGCAACCAGATTTGTGTGACCAGTTCTTTGCCCGTCCACTGTCTTCCGGCTACCAGTGCATATCCCTCCGTCAACATTACCATGGCAGGTCCGCCAATATAGGTTTTTAAATCCCGCCAGTACCAGCGGTTAAACGGTGGCTTGCTTGTGCCTAACTGCGCGGTAAAACTGTCTGCATCGCGTCTGACCAGTGCGGTAATCACACCGTCACTGCTTATGTGCATGTCACTTTCATTAGGGTAGCCCAACTTATCTCTTGCCAGAGACATCGCCGGGATCGGATGACGCTGCATATTCTTGCCGGGATGACCGGTAAATAACGTCAGTTGCTGAGGGCCGCCATGGTAAGCAAGACCCAGCGCTTTGTTGTTTTGCCATGTAATCCGCCATAACCACCAGTGTTGTTCACCAAAGAAACGGGGAGAGGACCAGCTTTTTCCGGAGCCGGAAAACCAGCTCACCATCTGAAAACGGTTTCCCCGTGTCGCCTGAGTCACCGGACGGGCAAATGCAATTAACCATAATCGCCCGTTATCATCGCGGGAAAGTTTAGGATCCCGCAAATCGTAACCCGGTAATGACAATCTCTGCCTGTTTGTCACCTGTCCGTCACCGGTCATCGACGTCACTTCAATCCTGCCATCGTCACTGACATGGGTCAGTGCCTGGCGGTAACAGCAAAGAAATGTTTCACCATTTGCTATCAGCCCGGTAAAGGCGGAATGGGCATACGGGCTGGATATGCGGCAAAGACGATCAATTTTTAAAATTTTTTCGGGCATAGAAAATAGTTATAAAACCAAAGTGTTAACTGAGTATAGGCGGCAAATGTCTGCCGCTCTACGGCAATTTTTGTATTTTTTTATTAAAGGGAAATCCCCCCATGTCGATAACACTACTGAGAGAGCCAGTTCATCAATTACCCCTCAGGTTTTGGTGACTACTAATTTGTAATCGCCGGTTGTTCCGGCAGCCAGCCCTGCTGGACTGAGAGTGTAGGAGAGACTTATGTCTTTGTACGTTAATACAAATGCGTCTGCATTAAACGCACAGCGTCAATTATTTGATGTTGGTAATTCCCTGAGCACCTCTTTTGAGCGTCTGTCATCTGGTTTCCGGATTAACAGTGCAAAAGACGATGCCGCTGGTCTGCAAATCACAGACCGTATGACTACCCAAATTCAGGGCCTGAACCAGGCCGTCCGTAATGCCAATGACGCGATTTCTCTGTCACAGACAGCAGAAGGTGCGTTAGATGAGACTACAACTGCGCTTCAGCGTATCCGCCAGCTTGCGGTTCAGTCTCAGAACGGTATCAACAGTTCTGCTGACCGTCTGGCGCTGCAAAAAGAAGTGTCTGCACTGAAAACAGAGATCACCCGTATTTCTACGGACTCTCAGTTCAACGGTGTTGATATCTTAACCGGTGGTTTCTCAGCGCAGTTCCTGGTTGGTGCAAATGCCGGTCAGACTATCTCTGTAAACCTTTCTGCTGCCAATCTGGCGGGTATTGACGGCTTCAGTGCCGGTGGCCTGGGCATGAGCGATGCTACAGTTGCTACAGTTGCCGGCGCATCAAGCGTGCTGGACGCCGTAGACAGCGCAATCTCTGCGATTGGTGGTGTACGTGCCGACTTAGGTGCGTTGCAAAACCGTTTCCAGTCTACTATCCGTAACCTGAGCAGCATTTCAGAAAACGTATCGGCAGCACGTTCACGCATCCGTGATACTGACTTCGCTTCAGAAACCGCTGACCTGACCCGTAACCAGATTATCCAGCAGGCAAGTACTACAGTATTGTCACAGGCTAATCAGCGTCCTCAGGCAGCCTTACAGTTACTGGGTTAATCACCCGTATAGCTGAAAACGCATGGGAATGAAGCCGGGAGGTAGTGACTCGTAAGGCCCTTTGCGTGAGAATACGCTCATTCTCTCCTAACGAAGAGCGGTTGGCCGGACAATTTGTCCGGCCATTTTTTTCCTTAAAAATCAATCATCCTCAAAAAATCATATCTCTTTTCTCTGCTTTTTTTAAAAAAAGGCTAAAGGAAATTTCGTCCCCGTACGATACATAAAGCAAAGGGGCACGGAACAAAAATAATAATCATCCGGCTACCTTCAGAAAAACAATAAAGTGACACGAATAAAAACAATATTTGTCACCGCCGGGAAAGAATAAAAGCAATATATCCGGCAACAAAAATCGTTAGGAGATGACAGGTAAGCGGCAATATTTTGACAAGCCCGCTTACTCCGGCAAAACAACCGAACATTGCCGGCTATCATCAGACCAGACAATTTTCCTCAAAAAATAAGAAGAATAAAGGTCAGGGAAAGTTTGGTTTAATAGTGATAGTGAGTGCTTACTAGTTGATGGGGCCGACCGGCAGGAATGAAGCCAGGAGGTAGTGAGAGGTATGAGGTCTGGAACAACATACCTGCCTGTCAGCAGAGCGTGACGCTCAACTCCCGGGAGTGACCCGGAAGTGTCAGAGAATTATCACTGACATAGCTTATCTAGCATACGCTGTGCCAGATTTTAAAAAACCGTGTTGATAAAAAAGATAAATACAACACTTACTTAAATTGTTAGGAGAGACCCATGAGTCTGTATGTAAACACCAACGTGTCATCTTTGAATGCACAACGACAATTGTTTAACACTGGAAATTCACTGACAACTGCGTTCGAACGCTTGTCTTCCGGTTTCCGTATCAACAGTGCCCGCGACGATGCTGCAGGTCTGCAAATCTCTGACCGTATGACGTCACAAATCATGGGTCTTGATCAGGCAGTTCGTAACGCAAACGACGGTATTTCACTTGCTCAAACCGCTGAAGGTGCGATGCAGGAAATTACCAACGCACTACAGCGTATTCGTGTACTGGCTATTCAATCCCAGAACGGTATTAACAGTTCTGCGGACCGGCTGGCACTGCAAAAAGAAGTATCTGCGCTTAAGTTTGAAATTTCCCGTATCGCACAAACTACCCAGTTTGCCGGTGTGGATATTTTGACGGGCGGTTTTTCTTCAGCCTTCCTGGTAGGGGCGAACGCCGGGCAAACAATTGGTGTGAATATTTCTCGTGCCGGTGGTTATGGCTTCTCGGGACTGACCAATGGTAATAGCCAGCTTAACGTGCTTACTGAGTCTAACGCTTCGGTGACTTTGACAGCGGTGGATGCGGCTATCTCCAATATTGATGCTAAACGGGCAGATCTCGGTGCGATACAGAACCGTTTTCAGTCAACTATCCGCAACCTGAGCAACATCTCGGAAAACGTATCAGCGGCAAGATCCCGCATACGTGATACAGATTTTGCCACCGAAACGGCAGAGCTTACCCGCAATCAGATCCTGCAACAGGCAAGTACAACTATACTGTCACAGGCAAACCAGCGTCCGCAGGCAGCGTTATCTCTGCTCGGAGGTTAATAATAAATAGAGCGCTATACCCTGCGTAATTATAAAGGGTAAAAAATGGGGGTAGGAAATGAGAGGCCAGCCCATGAAAAACGGCCCCCGGGTGGGGGCCGTAGCAAGAAAACGCCGGCTAACAGGACTGAGAGGTAGAAGTGTTGGTTGAGAGGCCAGTTAATTCTACTAATTTTCCTGCCAGCCGACTGGAAACATTTTAAAAGTTTGCTCTATCTCCTAACGTGAGCAAATTGGCCGGAACATCTGTTCCGGCCTTTTTTATATGATGTACCGGAACACCGTAATTTGCTTCTCTGTTTAAGAGCGAAACTTTTCATCAAACGTCGATGATGAATACTCCGGCATTATTTTCATACCAGAAATCTTCATTCTAATCTAAGCATTTCCTGTGCCAACTAATTGTCAAATTGTTGGCGTTTGCATCAGTTATGTATTTTCTCAGATACATAAGTTGTGCCAGTTATACTTTTCTATTTTGCACATTTTTGCCCGTTCGCAAACTAAATATCTTTATCAACACTCCTCTAAAACTACTTTTTAGCTGTTTTTAATCATATAAAATCGATATGAATCAATAGCTTGAGATTATTTTAAATTTTTTTCGAAAAAAAGCTAAAGATCCTCAAGAAGTCGCCGATACCTATAGCTGAGGGGTAATTTAATTACTTTGATGCGATTCACCGAATGTGTTCGCTAAGAGGGGATTCAATGGGAGTAGTGACCCGGAGAATCTGAACAGGAAGGATTTGATTGTAGCATTGTATGCAACGGATCCCCAGGAGGTATTCAAATGTCTTTATACGTAAATACAAATGCTTCTGCTCTCAACGCACAGCGTCAGTTGTTCGATGTAGGCAATAAGCTAAGCACATCTTTTGAAAGACTGTCGTCAGGTTTCCGCATTAACAGTGCTGCTGATGACGCAGCAGGTCTGCAAATTTCCGATCGTCTGACTACGCAGGTTCAGGGCTTAAACCAGGCCGTACGTAACGCTAACGATGCTATCTCATTAACGCAGACTACTGAAGGTGCGTTAGCTGAGGTAACAACCAGTTTACAGCGTATCCGTCAGCTTGCTGTTCAGTCTCAAAACGGTATTAACAGCTCTTCTGACCGTGCGGCGCTGCAAAAAGAAGTGGCGGCACTGCAAACTGAGATTTCCCGTATTTCTACCGACACTCAGTTTGGTGGTGTTGACCTGCTGAAAGGCGGTTATTCTGCCGCGTTCCTGGTAGGTGCAAATGCTGGTCAGACTATCAGTGTTAACCTGTCACGCAGTGGCGGTTACGGTGCTTCCGGTCTGGGCGTTGGTACATTGTCAATTGCTACTGTAGATGGCGCAACATCCGCCTTAACGGCCATTGATAACGCCATTTCTACTATCGGTGCTGCACGGGCAGACCTGGGTGCATTGCAAAACCGCTTCCAGTCTACTATTCGTAACCTGAGCAGTATTTCTGAAAACCTGTCAACTGCACGTTCACGTATCCGTGATACTGACTTTGCGTCTGAAACTGCAGAACTGACCCGTAATCAGATCATCCAGCAGGCGTCTGTTTCTGTGCTGAGTCAGGCTAATCAGCGTCCACAAACAGCTCTGTCTCTGCTAGGATAATAGTAGAGAGCCGTACTTGAAAGGCTAGGGGGAAACAGGGAGTTCTGTTTCCCGTCCGGGCCGTTTGAGAATGGAGGTAAACGTGGAAATTGCAAATTTACAAGTTGGCCAAAATTTTGCTGCTTCAAACCTTACAGAAGTGCAGTCTCAACGTGTGCAAACACCTGCCCCTGCAAACCAGGATGCGTCAGCAACTGAGAAGCAACAGGAAGAGCGTAATTCTTCCCGAAATGCTCAAGGTGTGACCGATGCTGCCGATATAGTAAGCAGAGAGGGTCAGGCTCAGCAAGACATCGAAGTTGCTGCGCGTGAGGTAGAAGCATTCCTACAGGTTCAGAATCGAAACCTGGCATTTTCCGTTGACGAAAATACTAATCGTTCAGTGGTTACTGTTAAAGATTCTGAGTCTGGTGATGTCATCCGGCAGATCCCGTCCGATGAAGTGTTAAAGCTTGCGGAACGGATTAAAACCTTGCAGGAAGATGTTGGCAGCAGTGTAGGAGTGCTGGTAAACAACAAAGTTTAAATGAGGTAAGCAAATGACTATTCAATCGTTAGGTGTTGGTTCCGGACTTGCGCTTGACGATCTGGTCACGCAACTGCTTGAGGCCGAAAGGACGCCGAAAGAAGAGCGCCTGAATGAGCGTGAAGATCGTATTGAAGCTGAAATTTCTGGTCTCGGGCAGGTTAAATCCTTGTTGTCCGATTTTAAGGACGCAGTCGATAAACTGCGCAGCGATAACGACATCAATGGTCGTGAGCCTACTATTACCAATCCTGAAGAAGATGTAGAGATCCTCTCTGCAGATGCATCAAATTCTGCCCTGCGGGGCAGCTATGAAATTGCCGTAGAGCAGCTGGCAACGGGCAGCCGTATTGTCACTGATGACGGTAATTTCTCTTCTTCTTCCGATGCTGTACTGAGCTCCGGTTCAGGTTCCCTGACGTTTAATGTAGGGGCATCCGGCGATTCCTTTACTATCAACGTGTCTGCCGGTATGACTCTGGCGCAGCTGCGGGAAGCCATTAACAACAGTGAAGATAACTTTGGTGTGAATGCTAATATTATCGACACGGGCACATCGGCCGGCCCTAAGCTGGTTTTCACATCTGATGTGACCGGAGACGGTAATGATCTGGAAATTGTCAACGACACCGGTGCGGCAGAACTTAACCGCGTGGCAACAAGCAGCTCAACTTCTGCCGGTTTAATCTCTACGTCTAATATTACGTCTGCGACCAATGCACGGGCTACCATTGACGGTATCGTGGTAGAGAGCAGTACCAACGAATTTGAAAACACGATCCAGAACGTTTCTTTTGAAGCGGAGCGCGTGTCGCCAAAGTCCGCTGATGGCCTGAGCTTTCAGACATCAACATTAGAAATTGGTTACGACCGTGACGGCCTGGATAAAAAGATCCGTGATTTTGTCGACACCTATAACGGCATCATCAAAGAGTTGCAGAACCTTACCCGTTACGGTGAATCTGAACTGGAAGACGATGGTGATCTTGCCGGCGACTCGCTGATGCGGGGCATCATGACCGGACTGGGTTCGATTGTCGGCGGCAGTGTTTCATCCTCTGCGCTTGGAGGTTTATTCCAGTTGGGTGTAGAGCTTAATTCCGATGGTGAGCTGGAAATCGGTGACACAGATTTCGGTCTGGGTTCCGGTAATGAGCGCCTTGAAGATGCACTTGAAGATAATTTTGACGAAATAGCCAAATTATTTACTGATGAAAACGAAGGTATTGCCGTTAAACTCTATGAGTTCACTGATCAATACACTTCATACAGTGGATTAATCAGTTTAAGAGAGCGTGCAGCGAAGGATGACCGTGATCAGCTTTATGATGATCGTGAGCGTCTGGAATTAAGAATGGCAAACTACGAACAAATATTGCGGGATAAATATCTGGCCCTCGACCAGACCGTTTCGCAATTGAATTCGACAGGCTCTGCACTGCTGGCATCTCTGTGATAAGTGAGGAATTATAATGGCACTGACAGGCATAAACGCATACCGCAAGGGTAACCTGAAACAAGATATCGCAAATGCTGATCCCCATAAGTTGACGCTTATGTTGATGCAAGGCGCACTGGACCGGTTAGCGTTTGCAAAAGGCGCAATGGAGCGTAAAGAATTTGCCGCTAAATCTGAGTTTCTTTCCCGCGTGACGGCTATTCTGATGAATCTTCGTGACACACTGGATTTGGATGTGGGCGGAGAAGTTGCTGAAAACATGTACTCACTTTATGAGTATATGATTGAGAGAACCGGGGAAGCTCACGTACGGAATGACTTGCAGATCCTGGATGAAGTGATTAGCCTGTTAACTCCCATTCGTGATGCCTGGGTACAGATTCCTCAAGCCGCTAAAGAGGAAGCGTACGAAGCACAGCGTCAAAAACGACAGGCCGTGTGAATATACAATTAAATCATGAGTTTACTCCTCAGGCGCTGGCAGACATTAATGCTGAAATCCTGCAGTGCCTGACGGACGATGACGAAGAAGCCCGCTACAGCACTTTGCTGTCTTTGATGACCCGGCGTGATACGGTTATTCAATCCCACCTTGAAAATTCAGACCCTGAAACGGCAAGATCTTTTGCAGAACAGGAAGTTACCGTCAATAATATGTTAAAAGAAATGGCGCAGACTTTGCTAAAATCAGCTAAAGACGATGTCAGCCAATTTCTGAGAAGCCAGAAGGCGGTAAAAAAATACCGTTAAGTCTGGCTGTATGATGCGCTGAATCTTGACTTGCAGCCTTAGGGCTCACGCTTTGTGGGAACACGAATATGTTCAATGATAAAAATATTTTGATTACCGGTGGTACAGGCTCTTTTGGGAAAAAGTTTGTCAGTCACTTACTCAAAAATTACTCACCCCGAAAAATCATCATTTATTCCCGCGATGAATTGAAACAGTTTGAAATGCAGCAGCGCTTCAATGACAGCTGCATGCGTTACTTCATTGGTGATGTCAGAGATAAAGAACGTCTGATCACTGCTATGAAAGATGTGGATTACGTGGTCCATGCGGCAGCACTGAAGCAGGTACCGGCGGCAGAATACAATCCTAATGAGTGTATAAAGACCAATATCAACGGCGCGCAAAATGTCATCGATGCCTGCATAGCCAATAAAGTATCCTGGGTCATTGCGTTATCCACCGATAAGGCCGCTAATCCGGTTAACCTGTATGGCGCAACGAAGCTGGCTTCGGATAAACTCTTTGTAGCAGCCAATAATATATCCGGAGCCAACGGTGCAAGGTTCTCGGTAGTACGCTACGGCAATGTTGTCGGCTCCCGCGGCTCGGTAGTTCCTTTTTATCGTCAGTTGCTCAGTGAAGGCCGTGACAAATTGCCGGTGACTCATCCGGAAATGACCCGTTTCTGGATCACTCTGGATGAAGGGGTGGAATTCGTAATTAAAAACTTCTCCCGCATGCAGGGAGGAGAAATCTTCGTTCCTAAAATACCCTCAATCCGTATCGTCGATCTGGTGGAAGCCATGAGCGGTAAACGGGAATACGAAACCATCGGCATACGGCCCGGTGAAAAGCTTCACGAGGTCATGGTGCCTGAAGAAATGGCACATCATTCTATTGAGTTCGATGACCACTTTGTTATCGCGCCGGCCATTACCTTCTTCGATAAGAATGTGGATTACTTCAAAAATCGCACCGGTGAGCGTGGTAAAGCCGCAGAAGAAAAGTTTGAATATCATTCCGGTAAAAATCCACATTTTCTGTCAGTGAAAGAGCTTCGCGAACTGGATAAGCTCACCTCATGATCCCTTACGGTAAACACACTATTGCTAAAGAAGATGTGGATGCCGTGGTACAGGTGCTGGAAAATGAGTTCCTGACCCAGGGCAAGCAGGTCCCTGCCTTTGAGCAGGCCTTGTGTGACTATACCGGGGCAAAATATGCAGTCGCCTGTAACAGCGGCACGTCAGGACTTCATATTGCTTGTCTGGCCGCCGGCGTGGGAGCCGGAGATTTAGTATGGACAGTCCCGAACTCCTTTGCGGCTTCTGCCAATGCGGCGTTGTATTGCGGGGCTACTGTGGATTTTGTCGACATTGACCCTGTCACCCGTAATTTAAGTGTGGATGCCCTTGCGGCTAAACTGGAAAAAGCGTCTGCTGCCGGTAACGTGCCTGACGTGCTTATTGCTGTGCATTTTTCGGGTAGTAGCTGTGACATGAAAGCGATTGCTGATTTATGTCGCCCGCTGAAAATTACGATCATTGAAGACGCTGCCCACGCTCTGGGAGGTAAAGATGCCGATGGAAACCGTGTCGGCTCCTGTGTTTACTCCGAGATGGTCGTGACCAGTTTTCATCCGGTGAAATCAGTGACGACAGCTGAAGGCGGCGCGGTGTTGACGGGTTCCCAGCTACTGGCGGATAAACTTCGATTGTATGCCAGTCATGGCATTACTAAAGATCCGGCAACCATACCGGCAGGACATGACGATGAACCCTGGTTCTACGCGCAAATACATTTAGGCTTTAACTACCGGCTAAGTGACTTACACGCGGCTTTAGGTGTGGCGCAAATGGGCAGACTGGACAATTTTGTCGCAGAAAGACGCACCAGAGCAGCCAGATATCATGAGGCACTGGCGTCATTGCCGGTAAAACGCCCGTTGTTTGATAACAACAGTGCGTGGCATCTTTATATGATTGAAGTGGAACCGGCGCAGCGCACAGCCATTTTTAATACCCTGAGAGCCGCTGGTATCGGCGTAAATGTTCATTACATCCCTATACATCTTCATCCTTATTATCAGGCTTTAGGATTTGGCGAAGGTGACTTTCCTGTCAGTGAACAATATTACCGGGGTGCACTGACGTTGCCCTTATATCCTTTACTCACAGACGGTGAGCAGCAAAAGGTGATTGACTGTCTGAAAGAGGTATTACTGTGAACATTGCCATTATTCCGGCACGGGGCGGCAGCAAACGGATAAAAGGTAAAAATATCCGGAATTTTGCCGGTAAACCGCTCATTGCTTATTCTATTGAAGCGGCGCTGAAAGCCGCTGTTTTCGATGATATTGTCGTATCCACCGACAGCGAAGAAATTGCCGCTATCGCAGAAAAGTACGGTGCCAGTTATGTTATCCGTCGCCCGGCGTCGCTGGCTGATGATTTCACCGGCACTGCGCCGGTAGTATGTCATGCTATTGATTCTTATCAGGACGATAAGGGGCAGGTAGACAACGTATGTTGTATCTATGCCACAGCGCCTTTTCTAAGTGCCACATACCTTAAAGAAGGGTTGTCACGGCTGAACGACAATCCTGACATGCATTTTGCTTTTTCAGTCACAACGTTTCCATTCCCAATCCAACGGGCAATCCGGTTACATGGCAAAGGCGTGCTTCCTTTCGATGCCAGCAAAATGGCTACCCGTTCTCAGGATTTGACCGAAAGTTTTCACGATGCAGGTCAGTTTTACTGGGGGAAAGCCTCTGCCTGGCTGACAGATAAGCCTATGTTTGCGCCTACCAGTATTCCCGTTATCCTGCCCCGCCATCTGGTACAGGATATTGATACACCGGAAGACTGGGAAAGGGCTGAACTCATGTACCGCGCGTATATAAAGACAGAATAAATTTATGCAGGAAAAAATACTCATAATCAGAATGCTGGGACTTGGCGATGTCACCTGTGTGGGGATCCCGGCTATCCGCTACGTAAAAACAAAATTCCCCGCAGCCAGTATTCATGCACTGACTTATGCCGCAGGTGAGGAGTTACTGAAGCTGGCAGAACCGGACATTACCGTTTACGCGCTGAAACAGGGAGAGTGGCCGGAAAACATCGTAGATGCCATGCAAACGTTTCTCGGGCTGGCTGAACAGATCCTGGCTGAAGAATATACTCAGATCATCAATCTCGACACGTGGTTTATGCCGTGTTTCCTCGCCCGCTTCTTAAAAGATGCCGGTGAACCAGTGGTTGGTAATACCATGAGTATCAGTGTGGCTGAACTCGTTGATAAATTTCAGAAGCAAACTCTGTCGCCGGATTACGTTAATTTACCTGCTCAGTATATGCAAAGCAGCTGGATGAGCATGGCACAATGGCATACAACCTGGTGGGAGTACGGGCAGGTACCTGAGCGGGGATATCCTGAATTTTATCTCAGGCGTTGTTGCGGATTCAGCACTATCGACATGGACATGACCATTGATGTGGAAGCCGACAGTCATCTGGCCGGTCTCAACCAGCCTGTGGTTGCCATGGCGACCGGCGCAAGAACTGCGGAGCGGAATTACCCGCACGGAGAGGCGCTCAAAGCGCTTCTCGAAGCACAGGGCGTTCATGTCTGGACCGGATTTGACGGGCGTTGTTCTATGCGCCAGACGTTATCCCAACTTAAAGCAAGTCAGTTACTGATAACCGTACCTTCTGCGCCGCAGTGGCTGGCAACGGCCACCGGTACGCCGTCTCTGGTTATCAGCGGCAATGTCGATCCCAGAACGCTGATGCCCGAGTATGCCACTGACATGTCAGATGTGGCTGTTGAACCTGAGCAGATCGCACAGGGCGTGATGAATATCTTAGAGGGGAATGCCGGTGCATGATGTAAAAATTGGTGACCGTTTAATCGGCCCGGATGAACCTCCGTTTATTATTGCAGAACTGAGCGGCAACCACAGTCAGGACTTTGAGCTGGCCTGTGCGATGGTGGATGCAGCAGCTGAAGCCGGTGCCCATGCTATTAAATTACAAACCTACACCGCCGATTCCATGACGCTGGATGTTGCTACCGACGATTTCGTGATTTCAGAAAAAGACAGTTTGTGGCATGGCGAATCTTTGCACGCGTTATATCAAAAAGCGGCAACGCCTTATGAGTGGCACAAGCCGCTGTTTGACCGGGCAAAGGCGCTGGGTATGCTCGCTTTCAGCTCTCCCTTCGATGGTGAAGCTGTGGATTTCCTCGACAGTCTTGATGTGCCCTGTTTTAAAATTGCTTCATTCGAGCTGACTGATTTACCGCTTATCGCCCGTGCCGCAAGTAAAGGGAAGCCCCTGATCATGTCTACGGGCATGGCAAGCCTTGCTGAAATTGAGCAGGCTGTTCACTGTGCCCGCCGCAACGGGTGTGACAATATCGTGCTGCTGAAGTGCACCAGCACCTATCCGGCAGACCCCGGCAATACTAATCTGAACACTATTCCCAATATGCGCAGCGCTTTTCACTGTCAGGTGGGACTGAGTGATCACACCGGCGGTATCGGTGTGGCAGTGGCTTCCGTCGCGCTGGGCACCACTGTTATTGAAAAACATTTCGTGCTGGATCGTAGCGCCGGTGGTGTGGATGCGGCTTTTTCACTGGAGCCTGCAGAGCTCAAAATGCTGGTGACTGAGTCTGAGCGGGCCTGGCAAGGTATGGGGCAGGTTCGCTACGGAGGCAGTCAGGCTGAGGAAGCGGCAAAACAATACCGCCGCTCAATTTATATTAGTGCAGATGTGAATATTGGTGACACGCTGGATGAGTCTAACCTGAAAATCGTCCGGCCGGCTTTTGGCCTTGCGCCAAAGCACTGGCAGGAAGTCCTCGGCAATAAAGCCCGTACCGCGTTGAAAAAAGGCACCGCGCTCAAGTGGGAACATCTGGAGAAATGAGAGCCCTGAAGTGAGAACGTTTAAGTGAGACCTATAGTATTCAGAGTCAGTGTGTCGCCCGCGATTGGAATGGGACATCTGATGCGTTCGCTGGCACTGGCTCAGGCGGCCGGAAGCTTCGATATTCCCTGCCATTTTTTTACAGATAAGGGCGGCAGGGCGCTGGCTGTAGCAAGAAACGACTGGATTTATCCGGTGACGGAAGTGCCCTGTGGTAGTGATGATGACGAAAGTCGCTGGCTGACAGAACAGGCACAGCGCATGAATGCCTCAGCTATTGTGGTTGACGGCTACGATATTCCGGCTGTCTCATTGAGCGGACTGCGCGGGGCAGGGATCCCTGTGGTGGTCATGGATGACGGGCAACTTAGTCAGGTCGCGCAGGCCTCGCTGGTGGTAAACAGCACCACTTCGTCACTGGATGCGCAATATCTGGAAATTAACCCGGCAGTAAAAATTTGTTCCGGACCTGATTACCGTTTGATGAGACGTGAATTTCAACGGGGCGATAACCCGCCACAGGACAAGCGCTTTGGCATCGCCGTTTGTATCGGCGGCAGCGATCCGAAAGGGCTGACCGTCCCGTTAATTAATGCGTTGTCTGATGTACTTAATGATGTGCCGGTGCGGGTAATTACCGGTGCGGCGTTTAATAATATCAGTGCACTGAATGAGGCAATAAAGGCGAGTCCGCTGGCGATTCAGCATATACATAATTGTCAGGATATGGCCGATGTGTGGCGGCACAGTAAGCTTGCTGTCAGTGCCGCCGGAGGCAGTCAGTTTGAACTGGGCGTCTGCGAAACACCTTCAGTACTGCTGATGGTGGCAGAAAACCAGAGAACGGCGACTGAGCAGGCTCAGCAGGAAGGCTGGTGTACCACCTTTGATTGTACCGGCGATGTGCCTGTCGACGAGATTGCCCGCACAGTGCATGCACTCTGGCAGCAACCCGGTAAGCTGGAAGCCATGCAGCAGGCAGTAAAAGGTAAGTATCATGCTGACGGTGCGTTTAATGTCCTTAATGCTATCGCAGAGGTCATTCAGCCATGAGGCAGGAGTCAACTGTTAAGGCACCACGTATTGAAGCCTGGCAGGTTACCTTAAGGCCGTTGGAAGAGGGCGATCTGGATAAATTAAGGCAGTGGCGGAACAGCGACTACGTGCGTGAGAAGATGGTGTCTACATCACTCATCACTGCGGAGCAACAAGCTGCATGGTTTCAAAAAATCAGTCACGACCCGTCTCAGATGCACTGGATTATCGAATACAAAGGGCGGCCTGTTGGCTCAACCAATGTGAAAGTGCCGGTCATCGGAGAGACAGTAGTCTCCGCCCGGGTATTAGAGCCCGGTTTATATATTGGTGAACCTGATTATCAGGGCAACATTCTGGCTTTCGCTCCCACTCTGGCGATGTATGATTATTGTTTTTCCCATTTCAATGTGACCGAATTTTCGGCGGCGGTGAAACCGGATAACGACGCCGCACTGAAATATAACCGTCAGTTGGGCTATGAAATCAGCGGTCAGGACGATTTTGTGCGCTTGCGCTTGCAAAAAGAGGCCTATGAGCGGCAAACTGTAACACTGAAATCTTTCTTGTCGCGTCCGCGCAAGTCTTAGTCAATAAAGAGGTTTTTTGTGGATAATCAGCAAAAGCTCGTACAGTCATTTGTTCAGGCTCTGGGGATCAGTACAGAGATGGTCACGGATGAACTGACCTACAACACTATTAAAGAGTGGGATTCTACTGCACACATGATCCTGATCTCCGAGCTGGAAAACACCTTTGATGTCATGCTCGATACCGACGACATTATTGATATGAGTTCCGTGGGCAAAGCGAAAGAGATCCTGACAAAGTATGACGTCCAATTCTGAATCTATCCTGCTTAAAGGTGGCTCGGTACTGATAACAGGGGCTACCGGTGATATTGGCCGTGCCATTGTTAATGAGTGCGTGCAGGCCGGTGCCGCAGTATTTGCTGCCGGGCGCAATGAAGCTAAACTGGCTGCGCTGGTAAATCAGTATGAATCACGGGTGATCCCGCTGAACTATGACGTGACTGACGAAAAAGCTGTTAAAGACGCCTTCCGTCAAATTCAGAAACAACAGAATCAAAGTGATATCGGTCCGTTAACCGGCCTGGTTAATAATGCCGGCATTATGGAAGAAGCCGCTTTTACCGTAAGCGGTATGGACGCGTTAAAGTCACAGCTGAATGTGAACTTCCTTGCCCCTTATCAGCATATGCAACTGGCCAGCCGCTTAATGGCACGCCACCGTCATGGCAGTATTGTGAACATTGTTTCTCAGATTGGCGAAATGGGGGCTACAGGCATGAGTGCCTACGGTGCCAGTAAAGCTGCGCTGAGCGGAGCAACCAAATCGCTGGCGAAAGAACTGGCGGCAGTGGGGATCCGTGTGAATGCGGTATCTCCGGGCTTCATTGATACAGGGCTTACCGCGCATTATGAAGAGGATGCCAGGGCTGAAGTTGAAGCCAGAATTACCATGAAAAGGGCTGGCCGTGCCGGTGATGTGGCGCGGGCTGTTGTATTTTTACTGTCCCGTCAGTCGGCTTATACGACGGGTCATACCTTGCCCGTGGACGGGTTATTTTATCCGTGAGCGTTGTGTTCCCTGAGGATGTGTTTGCCTGCAACAGTGAAAAGGCGGCACTGATCACAGACGAAGGGATCTGCCCTTACGCTGAGCTGCAAAGGCATATTGCAGAGTGGCAGGAAAAACTCAGTAGCACCGTGGAGCGACCGTTAGTGGCACTGGCCATGTGCGGTAATGTTGATTCTGTAAGTTGCTACTTGGCCTGTCTGAAATCGGGCTTTCCTGTGGTGCTGTTTCACCCTGGTTTGTCCGCAGCGGGACAACAGGCATTAATCACCAGGCTCACCCCCAATTTGCTGGTGGCAGACAACAGCCTGACCGTAAAACACCAGCGATGCATACCTGTAGCCGGGGAACTGGCACTGTTGCTTACCACATCGGGTTCAACCGGCGGTGGAAAGTTTGTTGCTTTATCCCGTGAAAACCTTGCTGCGAACACGGCCTCTATCTGTTCTTATCTTCCTGTTACATCAAAAGATAAAACCCTGCTTACCATGCCACTCTCTTATTCCTACGGGTTGTCGGTACTAAATACCCATCTGGCAAAAGGGGCGACAGTCAGGTTGACTTCACTCACGCCAATGGACCGTGCATTCTGGACGTTGCTTAAAGATGAAGCGGTGACGTCACTGTCCGGCGTACCGTCTTTTTATGAAATGCTGCTTCGCTTACGGTTTGACCGCCAGTTATTGCCGGAACTTGCTTATTTCACTCAGGCGGGTGGCAAGCTCAAAGAAGCCGGGGTTAAAACCCTCGCTGAATATGCCGATAAATATTACAAGCAATGTTTCATCATGTACGGACAAACAGAGGCGACCGCGAGAATGGCATATCTCGAACCACATACCGTATTGAGCAAACCTTCAGCAGCAGGTAAAGCGATACCGGGCGGCAAATTGTCACTTTGTGATGAATACGGCCGGCTTATCAGTGAGCCCGGCGTAACGGGTGAACTGCTGTATGAAGGAAAAAATGTCATGCTGGGGTATGTGTCCGATCATAATGATCTGGCAGCATTTACTCCTCCCCTGGTGCTTCATACCGGCGATCTGGCCTTTTTCGATGAAGATGGCGACTACACCATAACAGGCCGCCTGAAACGCATTATTAAACTGGCCGGTGAACGGGTGAATCTGGACGGACTGGAAGCGTTATTTGCAGAGCAGGGTCTGGAAGTTAAAGTGGCCGGTGAGGACAACTTTCTTGTCATAGCATGCCGGGAAAGTGATGTGTCAAAAGCTGAAAGTCGCCTTAAATCTATGGTATCCGCGCCGCCTGCCTACTTAACGGTACGGGCATTTTCAGACTGGCCGTTGCTGGATAACGGAAAAACAGATTATCAGGCTATTTTGAAAGCAGGAAGGGATAAGCATGATAACGGCTGATACCGCGCCTTTTCCAAAGTCCTATGAAGACGCGTATAACCTGCTGCTCAGCGAACCCGTGTATGGCCTGCCTCAGGCAGAGAAAAGTCGCTTACTGTGTCATGTCACGTCATTGCTGCATCAGCATCATCTGACACATTGTGATGCATATCATCAGCTTTTCGCGTCATCAGGGGAGACCTTCCATGATTACAGCGACTTACCCTATCTGGCTGTGCGGCTTTTCAAACTGATGCATCTAAGCAGCGTGGCACCCCAAAATGTGTTTAAAACCTTGCAGTCATCCGGAACGACCGGTCAGGTGACGGCGAAAGTGACTCTGGATAAACAAACCAGTGCCAGACAATCCAAAGCGCTGGTCACCATCATGCAGCAATTTATTGGTAAACAGCGTTTGCCTATGCTGATCATTGATTCGCCGGATGTACTGAAAAGCCCTCATCTCTCAGCCCGGGGAGCCGGCGTCGGCGGCATGGCTTTTTTTGGCCGCGGACATACCTATGCACTGAACACCGATATGTCGCTGAATCATCAGGCGGTAAAGGAATTTGCAGATAAGTATGCCGGACAACCGGTGCTGGTGTTCGGCTTTACCTTTATGGTGTGGTTACACTTCTTGGAAGCGCTTAAAGCAGACGGTATTGCGCTTAATTTATCCGACGGGATTCTTATTCACAGTGGCGGATGGAAAAAGCTTAAGGACAAACAGGTTAGTAACCTCCAGTTTAAAGATACCGTGCGCGCAGTAACCGGCATCACAAAAGTGCATAACTTTTACGGTATGGCAGAGCAGGTAGGCAGTGTATTTGTGGAATGTGAAGAAGGCCACTTACATGCACCTTCTCTGGCAGAAGTGGTGATCCGCGATCCCCGTACGCTGGCAATCTGCGGCCCTGACGAACCCGGTATAATTCAGGTTATATCGGCGTTGCCTCACAGTTATCCCGGCTACAGTTTACTAACTGAAGATCGTGGCAGAATTATGGGGGAAGACGATTGTGCCTGCGGGCGTAAAGGACGTTATTTCGAAGTCACGGGACGGTTGCCGAAAGCAGAATTGCGGGGTTGCAGTGATACAGCCGGAGGTGTTGTGTGATTAAAGACTTAATCCGGCAGGAACCGGTATCCGCTGATGCTTTGCCGGCAATCAGTGCGCAAAATCTTGCTGTCAGTGCCGCTGACGTGCTGGTATTTACTACTGCGTTGTCGCGCCAGCTCATGACATCATCAGACTGCCGCCAGTATCCTGAACTCATAGCGCTGGGTCACTGGCTCAGACAAGGTAATCTGAATGCGCTGACAGCCAATATAGCAAAGCAAAGTTACCGTCCGCTGGGACTGGTAGTGCATTACACACCGGCAAATGTGGACACCATGTTTATCTATAGCTGGATTTGCGCCTTGCTGATGGGCAACAGAAATCTGGTACGGGTATCAGGCAGAGACAGTGATGTGCAAACAGTTCTGCTGGAAAAGTTACGCTACTTGCTGTTGCTGCCGGAACATGCTGCCCTCCATGCCGGCAATCAGTTTATCCATTTTGAGCGGGATGACCCTGCCGGCCCGGCAGTGAGCATGCTGGCGGATGCCAGAGTGTTATGGGGCGGAGACGACAGCGTGAGGCAAATACGCGGGTTATCCTGTAAGCCAAGATGCCGGGACATCAGTTTTGCCGATAGATTCTCAGCAGCACTGATAAACGTGGATGCATTAAAAAGTGACAGCGTGCAAAGTGCTGATGAAAAGGCAGAAGCCATGGCATCGTCATTATGGCGAGAATGCGATATGTTTCAGCAACAGGCCTGTTCTTCTCCCCGCATTCTGTTCTGGACGGGAGAAAAGCAAAACTGGAACACATTGATCCGCGCCCTGTCGGGCATCGCGGTTCAGCACGCCCCTTCAATGGTGCAGCGCAACGAGCAGCTAGTGCTTGCCCAGTGGTGTATTGCTGATGGTGCGGCAAGTACAGCAGAGCAATGCGGTGATCTGTCTCTTGTACATATTAATCACTGGCACCATGTCTTGCTGGAACGCCATCAGGGGCATAGTACGCTGTTCTGTATTCATATTGATGATGTACAGGCGATTGCCGGTTACGACCACGCAGGCTGGCAGACTTTGTCTTACGCCGGCTTTGAAAAAGAAGCACTTTTTAAGATTATCCGCGCGTTGCCGATACAGGGAATAGACAGGGTAGTACCTCTGGGGAATGCACTTGCTTTTTCTCCGGACTGGGACGGATATGATTTGTTTAGCCAGTTAGGCAGAAAAGTGGTGTTTGAATGAAACTGTCAGTCATTGTACCGGCTTATAATCTTGAGCGTTATATCGGGGAGTGCCTGCGTTCAGTGCTGGATCAGCATGTCGATTTCGATTATGAAGTGGTGGTGTGTGACGATGCATCCTCTGATAACACCCGCGAAGAAATTGAAGCGCTGCGTCAGGAGTTCAGTCACTTAAAAGCTATCTTTAAAACGCAGAATGCGGGACTGGCTGAAAATATGAAAACTCTGCTTGGTGAAGCAGGAGGTAAGTACATTGCTTATCTGGATGGCGATGATGTTGCCTTACCGGGTAAATTGCAAAAGCAGGTGGACTATCTCGACAATCACCCTGAATGCCAGATGGTGTTTCATGAGTCTGATATGTTCGATTCGCAAACTAATGAAACCATTCGCCTGTACAGCCAGACTTTCTACAACTGGCAGCACATACCACCACAGTCAGACATCACTCACCTTATCCGCTACGGCACCTACATGCAGGCCAGCAGTGTGATGTTCCGCCGGCATAACCATCTTGCCTGCACCATTGCGACAGACTGCCGCATTATTCTGGATTATCCATTTTATATCTTAAACGCCGGTTTCTTGAATGCCCGCATCAACTACATGCCGGCTGTACTGGGGCGTTACCGTATTCATCCTGACAGCTTCGGCGCGCAAACGCAGCGTAGCACAGAGCGCCGTGAGCAAAGCCTGCGGGATATCTGTCTTGCTTGTGAACAGGCTGCACAATTTGGTGTAGAGCCGGACATTATTCAGCAGGGTATTGCCCATCATCAGTTTGCCGCTGCTCTGTACTTTCTGTTCCGTGGTAACGATGAGAAATTTGTTGAGTGGATAGAAAAGTCGTCTGCAACAGGCCACTTCTTCGATGATCGTCACCGGTTTGCGTTTGGCAACCGGGCAAACCCGTCAAAAGTGAAAGCTTTTATTCGTCAGGGGAGTGCATGATGACAGTCTCCCTGACGGCAGTAGTTTGCAACTTCAATAAAAAAGATTACCTGAAAGGCTGCCTCGATTCTCTGTTGGCCACACAATCTGATTCACTGAGTATCAATGTGATCGTGGTGGATAATGCCTCCACCGACGGCAGTCAGCAGCTGATTGAAAGCGAGTACGGCAAACAGGTGACGCTTATTGCAAAAGCAGAAAACACCGGCGGAGCAGGGGGCTTTGCCACCGGCATGCGTGCAGCAGTGGAAACCGGGTGCGATTATGTGGCCTTGCTGGACAACGATATTCTTCTCGACACCGACACCTTGCCCAAACTGGTCGCGTACTTACAGGCCCATTCAGAGGTAGGCGTTGCCGGTGCCAAGATCTGTACCATGGATGATCCTGATATTCTGCAGGAGCTCGGTGCATTTATTGACCGGGAAAACTATGGTGTGAAAACACCGTTAAAAGGCCACAAAGATGATAACTCGCTACCTGATGTTGTGATCTGCGACTATGTACCTGCCTGTTGTCTGGTCACACGTACAGAGATAATCCGCGAAGCGGGCGTGTTCGATGAAGCCCATTTTATCTACTGGGACGATATGGACTGGTGTACCCGGGTGAAGCAGGCCGGTTTTGAAGTCCACGCTATTGCCAGTGCCCGTGTTCAGCATAAGATGGGAGCAGTTCACGCCACCAATACATTCAGTAATTATTACTTTGAGCGAAACCGGCTGAGGTATTTTGCGAAGTATCTGAAGCGGGAAGACTTTGCTCAGTTTGCCGAAAAGCGGAGTCGTGAGCTGATGTTGCAATCGTTTTTTGCTTGTCGTAAAGGGTTGGCAAGTCAGGCCGTCAGCGCACAAATTGCGGTTGCGGACTTTTCCTGCGGAAGATGGTTTGCAAGACCCGACGCAGTGTTTAGCAAAAACACTTATAACGTTGCCAGCCAGTTTCCTGAAAGCCGGCCTTTGATATTGGAAAGCAGAAACGAGTCTTTGCGTGTCCGCGTCCAGTCTCAACTTAGCGCTGCCGGACTGGTAATTTTGGACGATGCGGTGCAACACAGTAAAGATGCTATCAGAGTCATTGTAAGAGAGCATATTCTTGAAGGTGGCGTTGCGCCGGATACATCATCAGAGTGCTTTATTACGGATCCATATCTTAATGTTTGTCATGCAAAAGACTCAGAGGCTCTGGAGGAGGCTTACCGGCAGTTCGTCAATATCAACGAACAGGTTCAGATACCGGTTTGTATCCGGCAGTTGATGACAGGCTACGATGCAGTCCGGCAACCAGCGGGACGGAACGGAAACTGACAATGAATATTTATGACAGAATTTTGCAGCAGGTCGACGAACATCAACTGAGTACGGTCAGTTTTGATATTTTTGACACGCTGGTCTTCCGTCACTTAAATCTGCCTGCCGACGTTTTCAGTCATACCGTACTCAGTGAAGCAGGAGTATACGGTATCAGCGGCGAAGATTACCGGATTTTACGTGAGCAGGCTGAGCGCGCAGCAAGGCAGCGGTATACAGAAGCTGAAGACATCACCTTTGAGCAAATTTTCAGTTGTATGCCTTTCAGCAAAGATATTCAGGCAAACCTTGTCCTTGCAGAGTTAGATGCAGAGCGGCATGCAGGACTGGTAAATCAGCAGCTTGTTCATGTTATCAGGAATTTGAAAGTACGAAACATTGCCGTTTATCTGATATCTGATATGTATCTCTCGGCTGAGCAGATTAAAAACACCTTTTTTCACGCCTGGCCGGAATTGGCACAGTTACCGTTATTCGTTTCGTCAGAGACTGGTTTTACCAAATTTAGTGGCAAAATGTACCGGTATGTTGCCAGTGTTCAGAAGGCAAACCCTCACACCTGGCTACATGTAGGCGACAACCTGGACGCTGATATTAAGTCAGCGGAAGCCGCAGGCTTGCAAACGTGCCATTTCCACCCTCAACTGGATACATGGTCAATTCGTTCACTGGAGAAAAGGCCATTTCTTAGTGGTGAACATTCATCTGCAACCCGTTTGATGGCCTCAATGAACAGTGAGGCAGTGTCGTCACACGGTCAGTTAGCATTTGACTGTGGCGCCTTTGTGTGGGGGCCGGTGATGGATGCATTCGCAGATTGGGTTATCAGTCAGAGTCGCGTAACGGGATGCCGGCACATATTGTGTTTGATGCGGGAGGGATATTTGTTCAACCCTCTTATCGAAAAGCGGCTTGCTATTGCCGGAATTAATGACATCACAGTCAGTGCATTTTACGTCTCCCGTAAATCTGCATTCTGGCCCGGCATTGATACGGAGGAAAGTGGTTGGTTAAACAAGGTTATGGATACCCTGATGACCTACCGGGGGTATACTCTTCAGAATTTTATTGAAGATTTTCACGCTGATCCCGCGCTTTTTTCTGAGCTTCCTCCTGACCTCGAATTGAAAAACATTGAGGGAATGTTTATTCATTCTGAACCGCTCTACGACAAGCTTTGCGCCGAGGCTCACGAAAATGCATCCAGTCTGAGGGATAAAATTAATACTCAGCGAAAGTTGTTATCACACTACCTGTCGCAGGAAACCCGGTGTGACTTTCATGAGTGCGCTGTGGTGGACTTTGGTAACGGTGGCACTATTCAGCATAGCCTGGAGACGATTTTTCAGAAGCAGGCAGGTGTAAATTTACTGTTTTACTCATCCCTGCGTGCGTACCGGTTTGTTGAAAAAACACTCTATCGTGCATTCATTTCCCCCGGCAATGAGAGATTTCGTCTCAGTGAGCGCCTGGCCCGTTCACCTGAGTGCATAGAAGCGCTTCTTTTGGGGAGTGGCGGGTCAACGCTATCGTACATAGAGCGTGATGGTCGTGTTCAACCTTTGACAGGTAAAGGCATCAAAGGAAACGAAGAGATTTGCAGTCAATTTCTGGCTGGTTGCCTTTCCTATATGGATGTCTCCCATCGTCTTGACCGCAGTTCGATAAGCCTTGAAAGCGCCCAGGCCATTGTTGCCCGTTATCTGCTAATGCCGACAGCGAAAGAAGCGGGTTTGTTCGGAGAGTTGTTGCATCAGGATAATTTCGGGACTGATGGCGAGTACCCTGTTATTGACGAGGAACAAAAGAAACAGGTGATACAAACCGGATTGATGGAGACATTCTTTGAAAGTGGCCAGAGTAACCGCTGGGCATTGGGAGATATTCACTGGCCGGCAGGCGTCATCGCTCTCGAAGATAACAGTTTCCTGACCAGAGCTTACGGTCTGCTCGAAAACGATAACCGCTTTTACGTGGAATCACTGATTAAAAAGCTTATCGCTCTGGCATGGAAGCAGGTATGCGTTTATGGTGCCGGAGAGTTTTTTCTGCAGATGCTGCCATACCTTAAGCAGCATAAGATTGAAGTTTTGCACCTTGTGGACAGAAGAGCTGGTGGATCCGAAACTTATCAGGTCGCGGGTTATACTGTGATTACATTGGAGCAGGCGTTAGATGACGGGGCGAAAAATTTTGTCATTTCGTCTCATGCATTCAGGGATGAGATAGCGGGCCGTATTGCCTCCGCAGCAAAGGAAAGACACCATGACGATATCAGAATGGTGGGCGTGTAGTGCCTTTAATTTCAGTGCTGATCCCGTGTTTTAACGTATCGGAATACCTTGATGAAACAATGGCCTCTCTGCTTGAACAGACAGAAAAGCGTTTCGAAGTACTCCTTCTTGATGATGGCTCGACTGACAATACATCTGTTCAGTTACAGCAATGGCAAGCTGTGGATCCGCGCATCAGAGTTCTCACCCATGAGCAAAACAAAGGGATCATTGCGGCGAGGAATACCTTGCTTTCTGAAGCTAAAGGTGAATTTCTTGCCTGGCTGGATGCAGACGATATCGCACGGGCTGACCGCCTTGAAAAACAACATGCTTATCTTAATTCAGATCAAAAGGCTGTTGCCGTTTCCTGTGAATACATAGAGTTTGACGATGTCTCTGAGGTATATCGCGCGAGGCAGGCACGGGATGTTTCTGCTGATGCTCTGCTGTTCTACAACTATGTACTGAATCCGGGCAGCATGGTGCGAAGTGATGTCATTCATCAGCATGGAATAACCTTTGATGAGTCACTTGCCGGTGCCAGTGACTACCAGTTTTGGGTTGACGTAAGTAAAGTGGGTAAGATAGGAATGATTCACGAGCCATTGATGCGATATCGCAGGCATGAGGCACAAGAATCAACAGCGCAGATTGGCAGACAATTGCGCGGGTGTCAGCAAATAGTATTAAGACAGTTAGAAGAACTTGGTATTACGGGCATGACGACAGACGATATGGCGCAGTTCTTAATTTATCCGGCTGACATTCTGAAATTACCGTATTCTACCGGTTCAATGAAGAAAAGCTGTCATGCCGGTCGCCAGTTATTACGATTACTCCCTCAAAGGCAGTACGGCGATTATGCGAAAGAACTGACTCTTCACTTGCTCAGGCGCCACGCTGTCAGAAGTGGAATCGCAGGCTTGTTTCATTATATCAGTGTCGCCGGCCTTACAACTTTCCTGCAGGGCCGGCATTTCGGACTGTCGCTTTTTATGGATTGTCTGCGGAAAAAATACTAATAAACAAACATAAATGTTTTAACCGGACGCCACCCCGGCGAATGAAAAATGATTGAATCTATTCAAATCCACTTACATGATGATGAAGAAGCTCAACTCGCTTCAGAAAAGCAATTATCTGAAATGCTGCATAGAAATTTCAGACGCAATCTTACTGCTTTTAGTCATCACATTCCGCCGGTTGCTGAGCTGATTAACTCAATACCTTCAACTAATCTATCTGTATTCTGCAATAAATCCGGCGAACCCAACATTGTGGATTATGGGCAGGGCAGAGTCTTTTATGGCTTACATCCTGAAGCCGGAATGGTGGAGCAATATCAATCATTTAAAGCGCATCCGCTGCGTTTTGATGTTGATACTGTTGAGGAGGGAGGTGAGTCGACGCCATTCGGAAGCGCCCCTCTTTACTCTTATTATCGCGAAGGCTTACCGGAACATATTCCTGTCCTTGTTGTTCTGGGCGCAGGTATGGGATTTCACATAAGAGAACTGTTAAAACATCACTCAATCGATCACATGATCGTATATGAACCCGACCTGCAAATGTTCAAAAACTCGGTACTGGTTGCTCCCTGGGAAGAAATGCTCCGGACTGCACACAGGAAGAATACCGCTATTTATCTTCAGGCCGGAAATGACGGTAATAGCTTCTTCAGTGATATTAGCGAGTTATCTGCAGCTGTAGACTTTAATCATATTTATGTATACCGGCACTACAACACTCCCGTGTTTAGTCATGTGGTCTATGATCTGGCTGTAAACGGCCTTCATCTGAAACGGCAATCAGGTAAGGGAAAAGCTGCTGCATTGCCAGAACAATATATTCCTGCGTGGACTGGTGTAGCAGATCCTGCTGGCTGGAAGCCAGTATCACGGGGGGAGAAGTTCAATAAAAACCTGGCTGCTTTTGAGAAATATGTTCCTGATGTCTATCAGCAATTTAAGGACTATGAGCCGCTTGAATGGTGTGCGGTTGATGACAATGGCAGTATTAATATTGTAAACAAAAAATTGCTTGTACCGTGGTATGCAGCCTCACCTGAAAAAACAAGTCAGGTTCAGTTTGAAGGTTTTTGTAAACATCCCAGAAAGGATGGAATAGTCCTGGGATACAAAGGCGATAAGTTAAAGCACTATTTGCACTATCAGTTCGTTGCACGTAGCGAAGAGCTTTTGAATGAAGTCCATGAAAAACAACAGTCTTTACCGGAAAGAGTAAAATCACTGATTGTTTTCGGTCTGGGTAGTGGCTACGACCTGGCAGAACTGTCAGGCCAGCGCGTAATTGAGAAGCTATTTATTTGCGAACCAAACAGAGATTTCTTCTATGCGTCTCTCTTTGCCATTGACTGGGCTGGCATCCTCGAAAAAATTGATGAACAGGGAAGCCGGATTTACTTAAACGTAGGGGATGATGGCACACACCTTTTTACTGACCTGCTGAATCAGTTTCACTCTATTGGTCCTTACGTCCTTGCACAGACTTACTTTTATCAAAGCTACTATGATGAAAAGCTGAATGACGCTGTTGCAAAATTAAGGGAACAACTACAAGTTGTTATCGCCATGGGAGAGTATTTTGATCACGCATATTTCGGCATTAGCCATACCCGTGAATCTATGGTCAGACAACATCGCTTTCTATTAACGGATGCACCGGCAATTCTTGGTAGTGCACTGTGTGATACGCCTGTTTTCATTGTGGGGAATGGCCCTTCAGTCGATGATGCGATTGATGTGATAAAAGATAATCGCGACAGTGCAATCATTATCAGTTGCGGAACCGCCATCAAGGTATTGCATCGTCATGGAATAAAACCAGATTTTCACGCAGAAATAGAACAAAACAGGTCAACGTTTGATTGGGCAAAATCTGTTTACGATGATGCGTATCTGAAAGAAATAGACTTAATTTCGTGCAACGGCTTCCATCCGGACACGGCAAACCTGTTCAGGCAATGTTACCTTGCCTTTAAAGAAGGAGAGTCGTCCACGGTATCTACCCTTGCGGTGTTGAATGACAAAAAGTACCAGCGTCTTAAATTTGCTTTTCCAACAGTATCCAATTTTGTTGCTAACGTAGTACTTGCATGGGGCATGCGGCAACTATATCTGTTTGGTGTTGATTTAGGGTTTAAGGATGCCAAAAATCATCATTCCAAATCTTCCGGCTATTACACTGAAGATGGCCAGGAAGTGTATGACTACAGCGAAAAAAACAACGTTTCAATCCGGGTGCCAGGCAATTTCTCTCCGGTGGTAAATACAAAGTATGAGTTCAAAGTCGCTGCAACTTCCCTGGAACAGGCTTTATCAGCTTATAAGCCAGAGTGCTATAACACTGCTGATGGCGCCAGAATTAGCGGTGCTGTTCCGCTCAGGCCCGAGATGGTGCTGGTATCTGAAGAGATTGAACGAAAGCGACAGGCGCTTAAAAAACTGCGTGGAAACGCATATGCAAATGTGCCGGCAGAAGTATTTTCGCAGCGCTATTTCGGGCAATACTCAGAATCCGTATTACGTAGCGAACTGAATGACTTGCAGGATAGTATCAACGCGAAGTTTGAAGAACCCTGTCAAATCGAAAAGCAAGTCGAAAGCCAAAAAATAAAGCTGTTTGATTCCTACAGCCAGGGTCAGAGTCTTCTGTTTTATTTTTTCTATGGCTCAATGAATTACTATCATGCCGTACTGAGCAAAATACTCGGGGCGGGACTCACTGATGCAGATACTGTGAATTTATGTGACAAAGTCAGAGAAGACTGGAGTCATTATTTTGATCTTATGAAACAACAATTAGCGTCTCCTGAACTGGCATATGATGTTTCAGTGGCCATATCGCAACGACGTGTTTATACCTGTCTGGCCGCAAGTGTGAAAGGGAAAAGGCTGGCGGTACTAACAAATATCCGGAGCTTTAAAACATCACTGGATGCCTTTGTGCAGGACAATAATATCGGGCTTGAAATTGACTATCTGGACGAAGGGGTGTCCGGTGTGGATTTTCGTGAAGAGTTTAAAGATCTGCCCGTTGTGATTTACTTCCGGGACTGTCAGCGTGATGAACTAAGGAAACGTATTTCTTCATTCGCAAATGATGTCATTCTTGTCAGTGATTCAGCCGGCGATACGGAGGTTGATTTATTAACTGGTGAAGACATGATGTTGATCCGCTTAGCCGGTAACAGTATGAAAGAATATGATGCGCCTCTCCAGGCCAATGATTATGTCAGGGCATCTATGTTAGTGAATTATTTTATGTTGCGTAAAGACTATGACGTGGTGTTACCTAAAGTACTAGTGCCTGAAAATGTGGAGGAACCTTACCCTTTACGTATCAATAAGTTGCAACCTTTTCATTGTTACGATGCCTGTCTGGCTGTAGTTTTTAGCCGCAGTGAAAGAACAAACGATTCTTTAATTATGCCTGATGGTCACCGGGCGATAAAAGTAACTGCTCCGTTAAACTGGTCATTATTAAGCACGGGGACATATACATCTGAAAGGTTGCTGGAATACAGAGCAAAACAAATTTCATCAAAACCATGGTTAAACGAAGCCTGATATGACGAATAAAGTTTTCGGAAAGCTGGCCGATACACGGTTTGAATACGACAGCGGATCAGATCAAATATGCGTGCTTTAGCTCTGGTTGAATCACCCTTCCACCTCATATGTCTGAATGAAGCCATCAGTGAGATGGCGATCACAGAATTAGATGTGTTCGTGGTTACAAGTCATCAAAGCAGAAATTTTACGCAGTTACAGACGGTTAAGTCCTATTTCCCGAAATTAATCAGTTCAATGGTTACCTGGCACTACGGAAATACTGATGAAGCAACCGGTCCGGACTTAAACGCCCGCATTGGTGTTTATGCATTACCCTTCAAAAAATTTCGCGACAGGGCTTACGGGCGTCTGATTCTCTCCGACTTCCGCTCTCAGTGGCAAAAGGATATCGCGTCTGCAATGTCCGGAACAGACACCTGGATGTTGGATGACGGCACTGCCACATTATCTTTTCTGTATTTTCATTTACCTGCAGGTAAACAGTTTAGTCTGCCTGTATACGGCTCTGCCGTGCGCCGTGAGGAAGCAGCCAAGATAAAAGTATCGTATGGTCTTGGTCCGGAGGTGCCGGGTAATATCAGTCTTTTTACCATTTTTGGCACTCATGTTCCGGAAAACACACAATTTATGACAAATCACTTGCGCGCGTTAAGAAAGGAATTTAAAGAGGTAGATGAAAGTACCGCTGTCATTATTGGCTCTAAAGTCGTTGAACGGGATTTTTGTGATGTGCAGGAGTACCAGCAGTTTATCGATTCAATTCTCAAAAGATGTCCGGAAAACGTCATTTATATCCCCCACAGAGGACAGACGCAGTCATTTAATGAAGAGCTGCTTGCTGCATTTCCGGCACTGAAAGTTGAGTATATCGATTTACCTTTAGAGCTATGGTTACGTGAGCAGGACCGGCCACCTGCAAGTTTACATGGTTTTGTGTCTACCGCTTTTTATGTCGCGTCGTCTGCTTTTCAACAGATCAAATTGTATTGTTACGCACCCACTGAGAATATGCTGAAGAGAGCTGATGAACTTGGTGTGTATGGTAGCGACTGCTTCACTAATAGTGAGGCTGTAAGAATTAATTACACCTGCCTGCCGGCAACTGTCCGCCAGGTTGTGTAAACAGAGATTTCAACAATGAGCGGAAAAGTAATTTGTCTAATCCCGGCGCGGGGCGGCTCAAAGGGAGTGCCCGGTAAAAATATTCGTGAGTTGAATGGTATTCCGTTGGTAGCGCACAGTATTTCACAGGCGGAAGCTGCATCACTTGTCGATGATGTTTATGTTACCAGTGATGACCCCCAAATCCTTCAGGTCGCTAAAAACTACAATGCAAATATAATTCACAGACCTGCGGAAATCAGCGGTGATACAGCAAGTTCTGAATCTGCTCTTCTTCATGCTTTGCATGTAATTGAAGATACAGGGGAGAATGTGTCTCTTATCGTTTTTTTACAATGCACCTCTCCGGTACGGTCTCCGGTTGACATCGATAACGCAATACGCGTTCTGCAGCAATCACAGGCCGACTCACTTTTGTCTGTTGTCAACAGCCACCGGTTTTTCTGGAAAGAAGTTAACGGGAATGCCGTTTCTGTCAATTACGATTACAGGGAAAGACCAAGGCGGCAAGATATGGCGCCCCAATACCAGGAAAATGGTTCTATCTATATTTTTACTCCTGAGGTGTTGAAAGAGTACAACAACAGGTTAGGAGGAAAAATTGCACTTTATGAAATGGGTGAAAGTAGCAACATAGACATTGATACTGAGAACGATCTTTTGCTAGCGCAGGCGATGCTAACTAAATTAAGTGAAGACGGAGAAGTAAATGATCATTGATCGTGAAATTGACAAGTTTATTTTGTCATCAGACAGCTCTGTCGCGAATGCCCTGGAAGCGCTGAATGCAAATAAACATCAGATCGTTTTTATTACAGACAATAATCATCATCTTTTAGGGTGCTTTACAGACGGAGACTTCCGTCGCTGGGTGCTTCGCCAGACAAATATAGACATACATCAGGCCGTTACCCACGCGATGAATGCCGGGTGCGTTTCATTTTTTGAAGAGCAGGGACCAGAAGTCCTGGAATCTTGCTTAAATGAGCGCATCAGATATGTACCGGTTCTGGATAGTCAGGCCAGGGTTTGTGGTATTGCACGCCGCCAGTCGCCTGTTGTTGCTATCAATGATTTCACCATTTCCCGCGCAGGCAAAACGTTTATTATCGCCGAAATTGGTAATAACCATAATGGCAGCCTGGAGCGCGCCTGTCAGCTGGTGGATGCGGCTGTCGCTGCCGGTGCGGACTGCGTAAAGTTTCAGATGCGTGATATGGATTCGCTTTATATTAACCAAGGTAATGCTGATGATGAGAGCGAAGATCTCGGTGCGCAATACGTGCTGGAGTTGTTGAGAAAATATCAACTAAAAGACACTGAATTTGAAACACTTTTTGCTTACTGTGAAAAAGTTGGGATAACAGTCCTCTGTACTCCTTTTGATATCGTTAGTGCTGATAAACTCGAGGCGCTTAGCGTACCCGCTTTTAAGGTAGCTTCAGCCGATTTAACTAACCACCCCCTTCTTGTTCACCTGAGTGCGATGAGAAAACCTCTCATCGTATCAACAGGAATGGCAACAGATGATGAAATTGCTGCTGCTGTTTCCTTGCTAAACGAGCAGGGAGCAAGTTATGTACTTTTACACTGTAACTCAACTTACCCTGCGCCATTTAAAGATATTAATCTCAGGTATCTTGAAAAATTGAGTGACCTGAATCAGGGATTAGTTGGCTATTCAGGCCATGAGCGCGACATCCATGTTGCCATAGCTGCTGTCGCATTGGGTGCTAAAGTTATAGAAAAACACTTTACTCTGGACCGCAGCCTCGAAGGAAATGACCATAAAGTCAGCCTGTTACCATCTGAGTTTGAATGTATGGTAAAGGGCATACGGCAGGTTGAAGCAGCGCTGGGTTCTTCAGATAAGCGCAGCCTTAGTCAGGGAGAGATGATGAACCGGGAAGTGCTTGGCAAAAGTCTCTATGTATGTACGGCTATTTCGAAGGGAACCGTCATCTCTGAGTCTATGGTAACGGTAAAAAGCCCCGGCAAAGGGTTGTCACCAGATAAACTCGCACTTCTGGTTGGCAAGACGGCTAACCGTGATATGTGTGCCGGTGATGCCTTTTATTCATCCGATTTGATTTCGGAAGTGTTTGAGCGAAAATCCCGCTTTGCATTACCGGGAACGTTTGGTATTCCGGTTCGTTACCACGATGTCTCCCTCGTTAATGAGGCAGAGTTTGGCATGCTTGAATTCCATCTCAGCTTTAAGGATCTTTCCCTGTCACCACAAAGCTATCTGAATGTACTGAAGGATAAAGTGGCAGTAGTGCATGCGCCAGAGCTGTTTGAGGCAGACCATACACTTGATTTAGCGAGTGCCGATGAAGACTATCGCCGGACATCGGTGAAATGGCTAAACAAGGTATTAGACACCGCAAGGGAGATTAAGCAATTTTATCCTGCCACCGGTGATATTCCCGTTGTCGTCAATGCCGGTGGTTTTTCACAAAATAGTTTTGTTGACGATGAAACAAAAGCTGAAATGTACAAAAGAGTCGGACTGTCACTATCCGGACTACAACTCGATGGCGTTGATTTACTTATACAGTCTATGCCTCCTTTTCCGTGGCATTTTGGAGGGCAAAGGTTCCACAACCTGTTTGTGAAGCCCGATGAGATTGCTACCTTTTGCAAGCAGTTTAATGTCAATGTATGCCTCGATGTTTCTCACAGCTGGTTAGCCTGCAATTATTTCGATTTAGAAATTGATGATTTCTTTTCGTTGTCCGGCTCAACGATTAAACATTTACATATTGCAGACGCCAAAGGTGTTGACGATGAAGGGCTACAGATTGGCGAAGGTGAGCTTCCGGTACAGCGTATCTTCTCTCTGTATAGTCAGTATTGCCCTGACGCAACGTGGCTCCCTGAAATTTGGCAGGGACACAAAAATAAAGGTGAGGGTTTCTGGACCGCTTTTGCAAAGCTGGAAAACAGGTTGAACCGGGTGTGAAGGTTGTATAAGCATGAACGGCTTATACAACCTGTGTCTTCTGTCCGTTATCAGGGTTTTCGGATAAAGGCAGGTACGTTATAAAATGGAAGCTTTTCAATTCTAAGGTTATGTTCTTTTATGAAAGCATCAACGGCTATTGTTTCTCCGGCGACGGCATTATAGTCATCCAGTACAATAAGACCTCCGGGAACCACCCGCTCATATAAGATCCCGAGGGCAAATTCGGTAGGCTCTTTGACGTCCATATCAAGGTGTAACAAGGCAATACGTGTCTCCGGATGCTTATCTAAATAGTCAGGCAGCGTATCAAAAACGTTTCCTTTAACCAGATGACAGTTCCCGAATCCTTTTGAAGATAAAATTCCGGAAACTTCATCTTCGCTGAGACCATGCCCCCCTTCTTCCTCAAACCGTTCTATAAAATCCAGATCTGCTCCGACTTCAAGCTTGTTTGTAGGAAACGCTCCAAAAGCATCGAACCCTATTATCTTTCTGGAAAAGTCATTTTCCAGAGCGTCACGAAAGGTGGCGAAGCGCACTAATGAAGCGGCTTTATAGACACCCAGTTCAATAATATGTCCGGGAAGGCCGGTGATTTGTTTGTACAACTCATAATGAGCGAGCATTTTATTGAGACGCGACTTTTGTGAAAACCAATAAAACCCGTTTTCATAATCCCAAACATTCTGCCGGTTCAAGCCCCGGATACTGCCTTTTAAGCTTTCTTTATTCATTCAGCTTCAACATTCATTGTTTTGCTTCAACAGACGTAAGGATCCGGAGAAGGCGGAAGGTATCTTTGTATAATATAGCCTGCTTTTTGAATTCGCAAAACAGGTTCACTCAGCACGCATTTTCCGACTTCCTGAAAGCAACTTTTTTCAGGCACAACAAAGGCTTCCTTGCAGGTAATTTTAGTTTTTCTGGCGTATACTTACTCCAGTTAAGTTTTCCGGGCATGTATCGTTCAGATGCAGGTTGCATTTAACTCACGTTGTTAAATGTCCCGGTGATCAAGTTTGATTGAGTAACGGAGGTAAAATGGACTCATTTTTTGCCGGTAGTCACCCCAGCGTTAAACGTTTTGCCCGTTCACTGAACACCCGGGACGACTTTTTAAAAAAAGTTGCAGATGTCACATTAAAACATGGAATTGCAAATGTTAGTCAATCAGCGCTGACTTTTGATGTGCAAACCACAAAGGCTGAAGATATTGCTTCCTGTCTTCAGAAATTTGGTGTTGTCTGTCTGAACAATGCGGTAGACAGTGCAAGCTTCGACGTCCTCAATCATAAAGTCGACAAATTGTTCTCTGACATATATGCGTCGGTCAAAGGAGCCGGAGACAAGGATTCAGGAGACTTGGGTGAACTCGCATGGCAAAGAAACCTTAGCCTTGCCCGGACTTTCAATGAACTCCTTGATTACAGCAAGCCAATTGTAAATATCCGCGGCAATGCAGGTAGTGATACCGGCATGATGGATATGTTTAACATCCAAAGTATTACTCCACTTAAAGCCGACGATGGTTTCAGACAGCTATATGAACTGTTTACAAGTGGACTGGCTTATCAGGTGATTAGATCCATTTCGTCATTCACTTTTTCGAATGTGCAAATGTATGAGAATGAATCTGTCACAGATACGCGTGGATTCCATATTGATAATATTTTCGGGACTTATAAGGTTTTCGTCTATTTGACTGATGTAACCTCAAAAGACGAGGGGCCGTATTGCTATATACCCGGCAGTCATCGTTTACCTTACTTACATCGTCTGGAGCTCCGGCAAACCGAAAAAAGCGGCATTCGTCCCCGCGATATGCTTAGCAGTGAATACTTACCTTATATTCGTTTCATTGCACCCCGCGGTACGATAATCATCAGTAATCAAACCGGAATTCACAGAGGTTACCCTCAGGTCGATGGCGCTTCGAGGCGGGTAATAGTTGCGAACTACAGTGACCACATCAAGATGGGGCGGCGATACTAGGATGTCAGTACCTTCAAATGATGATGGATTTGCCATTGCCAAAACGCTTTTCAATAGTGGTCAGCGCTCTGAACCATATTCCTTAGACTCATCTGATTACCCCTGTCCTTTACCTTCGTTGAGCCGGGGCATTCTGGAAGTGCTGAATGATGATATTGAAGCTGGTGGACGTACATTAATGGATTTGCTCGATGTTGAGGAAACCCGGAGTCTTGCGCTTACTAATTTGCTGTTTTTAGTCAGCAAGGGCTTTTTAGGTAATCTTGTTGAAGAGATGCACCAAAAAGTTAAAAAGATGCCGGTGTCGGCGGACCAGGTAAAAGCCCGGCTAACTCTGGCGTTGCAAATGGGTAAGTCTGCTGATAACGAAGTCTATGATGAATATGTGAAGCCCTATGTTTTACCTTCAGTCAGGCATCAACGTGATAAAACTCTGGTGTTTTACCACATTCCCAAATGCGCCGGAACATCGGTTAATCAAATGCTGGGAACCTATTTCTATGGCCCGCAACATAACGTGATAACTCCCGGTTATATCCACGCCGGACTGGCAGGGCTCTGCATCAGGGAACTAAGTAACTACTTTCCTTACCTGAGTACAAAGCATATGGGGGTTGATGTATTTCCTGTCGATCGGGAAAGATATTCCGGCTTTACCTTGTTTCGTAATCCTGTTGAACGATTACATTCGATGTTCTTTCAATCTTTGGATAGTGCAGTTACAGGATACAATCTCAGAATTTTGCCTAAATATAATGAGTACTGGCGGTACTGGGATACATCAGAATTGGCCGGTTGGCTGGATAAAATTCCAGATTCACTACGTGATGGTCAGATAAGTACATTTTCGCCGGATTTGGATGAGGTTAATGCGAAAATTGCTATCGGTAAGCTGTCGTTTTGCGGCGAATTGAAAGGCGAAGATGACGGTTTGTTGAAGTGGTTACAAGCAGAGCATGTGCCCGTTGAACAATTGCCACGAGGATTAAATGCCTCTAACCGGAAAAGAATCAATACGACAGACCATGAAAAATTAAAAAGCGCAGCAGCAAGAGAACTGAATTTTTTACGGAACATTATTTAACAGGTTGCAGATTAGTTATGGCAGAAAACTATTACATTGAGACAGGTGAAGAATTTCGATGCGATGCCTGTTCGGCAAAAGAGAGATTTCTAAAACTCTACGATCACCATGATGTTTCAGTAAATACCGGAAATATGGCTGCAAATGTTAAGAAATATCATGACTTTCCGGGTTACCTGTTTAAAGGATGCATTGCCGTCTGTAGCAGTTGCGGATACGGAAAAATGTTATCACCTCCGTCCGGAGAAGAGTTGGAAAGCTATTATAAAGCGCTGTTCTGGAAACAGCGTGAAGTCAGAGTTGATCAGGCCCGTGAAGGTGTTGTATCGAGAAATCATCAGCTACGCTCGGAACATCAGATTGAGATGGCAATGCGATTTAAGTCCGCGAACAATGTGTTTCAGACTTTAGAAATTGGTGCAGGTGAAGCATTTGCCAGTCAATGTCTCAAGACGATAAACGAAGACATCAGGACGTGTATATGTGAAGCAGGCGCTCAGTGGGATTCCCATTATGAGTCTCTGGGCCTTGAGAAGATCGCCGGTTATTTTCCTTTTTCCGGCGATGAGAAGTTCGACTTAATTATCGCCAGTCACTGGCTGGAGCATGTCCTTGATGTTCCGGCTGTATTAACTGCCATCCGTGAAAAGCTTAAGCCTGACGGTCTGTTGGTCATCGATGTACCTAATACTCAATATGATTATTGGGATGTACCGGAACGTGACATTCCGCATATTCACTTTTTTACACCTGAATCGCTGGTTAAACTGTCTGAGAACAGCCGCCTGAAGTGCCGGGCGGTAGAATCATACGGAATTTCTATAATGCAAAGACAAGCTGGCATTGAAATTCAACCAGAAGATTTTGCAGAGAATAAACGTGGGTATGGTATCCGTGCAGTATTTAGTCCTGCCTGAAATGGTATGAGAAATACTCACTGATTATTGTTCTATATACCTAAGATGTCACTCTGAGCGGAGAATTACTTTTTGTGCTATGCTCTAATGCAGAGAGGAGGCGTGTATGATCAATTTCAACAGCAATTCGTCATCGACAACATCATTACTTCAGCAGGTGCAGGAAAAACAAACCAGCCTGATGGAGAAACTGGCGTCGGGCAAACGCATTAACAGTGCTGCCGACGGTGCGGCTGCGCAGCAAATCATCGACCGTCTTACTTCTCAGGTAGAAGGCAACCGGCAGGCAATCAATAATGCCTATGACGGTATTTCGCTGGCGCAGGTTGCGGAAAGTGGCTTGTCCGGCATTAATGACGATGTTAACCGTATCCGCGAACTCACCTTGCAGGCCGGCAGCGGTGTACTGAATGATGCCGATCGTCAGGCGATACAGTCTGAAATTACCCAGTTGCAGGATAATATCTCGCAAACAATCGATCAGACGACCTTTGGCGGTAAGCCTCTGCTGAGTGCTGAAGGGGAAATTAATTTTCAGGTCGGGGCAAATCCTGATCAGTCCGTGGGCGTACGCACTTCTGATGTTGCCGGCAATCTGTCCGGTATTTTGAATATTGATATCACTTCCGGCGATTTGGATGCTGCGTTGCAGGCGGCTGATGAAGCCGTTGAGTCAGTGGGCGGATTCCGCGCAGATCTCGGTGCGACACAGAACGCACTGGCCAGTACGGCAAGAAACCTCAGTGAAGCTGATGTGAATGTGTCTGCAGCCCGCAGCCGTATTCAGGATCTGGACTATGCGCAGGCGGTATCAGAAAATATTTCTAACAGCGTACTGGGTCAGGCTGCTACTTCTGTGCAGGCACAGGCGAACCAACAGCAAGGACAGGTTCTGGCATTGTTAAACTAGAACGGGTGTGATTACGTTTTAATCAAAAAGGCAGGTTAAACCTGCTTTTTTTGCTTCAGGAACAAGAATCAGTGTTTGCGAACTGATCTTTTACCGCTACAATCATGCAGATGCGCTAAACTGTAAATAATAAAAATGCGTTCTCGGGGAATAGATGAAGGAAATTCTGCTCGTTAGTGATGACGGCGAACTCATTCAAAAATTAGAAACCGTTATCACGTTCATGGGGGAAGCTTGCTACGGGCAATCTTTTGCGGATAGCTACGGCTATCTGAATACCCATACCGTTGAAGCGGTCATGATTGATTACGCCAGAGCTGACCAGGTTCAAAACCTGGTGGCGCAGTTTCCCCACATCCCGTTTGTCGCTATTCAGGCGCAGGATGGCCTTATTGCACCGAATTGCAATCTGGTCAGCACCGCTACACTTCCTATTACTTACCCGGTACTGACTCAGGCAATTCATCGTTGCCAGGAATATACCCGTCACCGTCCGGGCCCGGTAAAAACCGCTGGCCTGAAAACCCGTCTTTTCCGTAGCCTTGTTGGTCGCAGCCAGCAAATTCAGACTGTACGTAAACTGGTAGAGCAGGTTGCCCCGACCGATGCCACCGTGCTGATTCTGGGTGAGTCCGGTACCGGTAAAGAGGTTATCGCCCGTAACGTTCACTTTATGTCTGAGCGTAAAGAAGGCCCGTTTATTCCGGTTAACTGTGGTGCCATACCCGGTGAACTGTTAGAAAGTGAATTATTCGGCCACGAGAAAGGCGCATTTACCGGTGCAATCAGTGCACGGAAAGGACGCTTTGAACTGGCAGAAGGCGGGACACTGTTTCTTGACGAAATAGGTGACATGCCGCTGCAAATGCAGGTTAAATTACTGCGGGTATTGCAGGAACGGACATTTGAGCGTGTTGGTGGTCATACACCGATAAAAGCCAATGTTCGTATTGTTGCTGCCACCCACCGTAACCTGGAAAACATGATTAAAGACGATAAGTTCCGTGAGGATCTCTATTATCGCCTGAACGTGTTTCCCATCGACAGTCCTGCACTTCGTGAACGCCGCGAAGACATCCCGTTATTGCTGCAGGAATTGATCAGCCGTATTCAGGGTGACGGCGTATCGGTGGTTAAATTCACCGAAATGGCTATTTCCTCTTTAATGGAACATGACTGGGCGGGTAATGTCCGTGAGCTGTCTAATCTGGTAGAGCGGCTGAGTATACTGTTCCCTAATCAAATCGTTGATATTCAGGACTTGCCGCCTAAGTATCAGTACGGCGAAATTCAGGCTTACGAGCCGGACTATCCGGAAGAGTTGCTGGAACGCGATGCATTCAATGAATTGTTCGCCGAGTCAGCTGCTTCAGAAGATTTACGTTCACCGGTTGAAGATTCGGCTTATGCTGTCCCCCGTGAAGAAGGCGCGGAGTCTTCCCAGCTACCGGAAGAGGGCGTAAATCTTAAAGAGTATCTGTCGGAGCTGGAAATTAATCTGATCATACAGGCTCTGGATCAGCAGGACTGGGTTGTTGCCCGCGCTGCTGATAAACTGGGTATGCGCAGAACCACTCTGGTTGAAAAGATGCGCAAGTATGAAATTCAGCGCGAGGAGTCGGTATCGTCAGATAATTGACTTTAACCTTCTTTACAAAACCTCTTTAACCTACTGTTTTAAATGTAAAATAATACTGGCACATCAAATGCATTAACCCAGTCAGGACGTAATGTCTGCTTTTTGACGAGGGTTATCATGACATACGATGGGCATAGCTACGCAGCCGCTGCCGGCGAAGCATCCGTACATTTATCTGACTATCATTACGCGCATTCTGCACAGGCGGAAAGCAGTAGTGATGATATTGATGTGCTTAAAAAGCAGGCCAGTCGTTTATCTCATTTATTGCAGGTCATGCCTGCCGGCGTTATCGTTATTGACGGGCAGGGGATTGTGCGTCAGGCGAACGGTCAGGCTAAGTCACTGTTAGGTGAACCCCTCGAGGGCCAGCTCTGGCGAACCATCATTGCCCGTTCATTTAAACCCCGTGCGGACGACGGCCATGAAGTGTCATTAATTGACGGCCGCCGGGTAAAGCTATCCATTACCCCTCTTGATAACGAGCCGGGCCAGCTTATTGTTCTGACCGATCTTACCGAAACCCGGCAATTGCAGGCCAGAGTCAGCCACATGCAGCGCTTATCAGCGCTGGGCAAAATGGTGGCGTCACTGGCGCATCAAATCCGCACGCCGCTTTCTGCTGCGATGTTGTACGCCGCTAATATGAAACGCAAAGGCCTCGGCGAAGCGGCCACAGCCGATTTTGCCGGTAAACTTACCGATCGTCTGAAAGAACTGGAGAGCCAGGTAAACGATATGCTGTTGTTTGCCAAATCCGGGGAAGATCAGGTCGTGTCTGTACTGACACCTGCACAACTTGAAGATGCCATTGTTCCTGTTGCAGAAACCATGACCCGTCAGGCCGGCGTGAATTTATCTGTCAGCGGTTTCAGCACTGACGCCACACTTACCGGCAATCTTATAGCCCTGCAGGGAGCGTTACTTAATCTTATACATAATGCCTGTCAGGTCAGTGAAGCAGGCGGGACGGTCTACGTTAATGCTGTTTGCAGCGGGGAACACATTGCTGTGTCCGTTATTGATGAGGGGCCGGGGGTTCCGGCAGCTGTGCGCCAGAAAATTTTTGAACCGTTTTTCACTACCAAAACACACGGCACGGGCCTGGGACTCGCTGTAGTGAAATCTGTTGTGAATGCACACAAAGGCCGGCTTGGTGTGACTAATTTAGAAGGACAGGGAGCATGCTTCACCGTGACGCTGCCTGTTACCCGAACCACTTTATCCCCTGAGAATACAGGAGACCTTGTATGAGCCACTCTACTATTTTGATTGTTGAAGACGACGCGGGGTTGCGTGAAGCATTAAATGACACGCTGAAATTGGCTGATTACCGGGTTATTGCTGCGGCTTCTGCAGAAAATGCACTGATTCAGCTGGCTGCGGAGAAAGTCGATCTGGTGGTCAGTGACATTCAGATGGGTGACATGAACGGTCTGACCCTGCTGAAGAATATTAAAGCCCGTTATCCCCAGTTACCGGTATTGCTGATGACGGCGTATGCCACCATTGATGATGCGGTTCAGGCCATGCGTGACGGAGCGACAGATTATCTGTCCAAGCCGTTTGCTCCTGAGGTACTGCTGAATCTGGTCAGCCGCTATGCGCCGGCACATAAAATTGAGTCCCGTACGCCCATTGCGGCAGATCCCGGCAGTCTCAGATTGCTGGAGTTGTCCCGCAAGGTTGCCGGTTCTGATGCCACGGTAATGGTACTGGGGCCAAGCGGTTCCGGTAAAGAAGTACTGTCTCGTTATATCCACGATCAGTCATCCCGCGCTGCAGAAGCGTTCGTGGCAATCAACTGCGCAGCCATTCCTGAAAATATGCTGGAAGCCACATTGTTTGGTTATGAAAAAGGTGCCTTTACCGGTGCGGTTCAGGCATGTCCCGGCAAATTTGAGCAGGCGCAGAACGGCACTATTCTGCTGGATGAAATTACCGAAATGGACCTGGCTCTGCAGGCGAAATTACTGCGTGTATTACAGGAAAAAGAGGTCGAGCGCCTGGGCGGACGCAAAACTATTGCACTGGATGTTCGGGTCATTGCCACCAGTAACCGTGATTTGCGTCAGGCTGTAGAGGCGGGGGAGTTCCGCGAAGATTTATATTATCGCCTGAATGTCTTTCCGGTAGTCTGGTTGCCGCTGGCGAAAAGGCCGGGTGATATTGTTCCGCTGGCCGAACACCTGATCCAGCGTCATACCGGCGGTCAGCGTGAAAGTACGCTGCGTTTGTCCGGTGCCGCCAGAAACAAGCTGGTTCAATATGACTGGCCGGGCAATGTGCGGGAACTGGAAAATGTTATCCAGCGCGCTTTAATCCTGTGTGACGGTGAAGTTATCGAATCCTCTGATCTGATGATTGATATGGCCGCTACACTGGCAAGCCACAGTATTCAGGCTGATGAAGTGGTAACCGACGACAGTAAGCTCGGTTCTGAGCTTCGTCATCAGGAACATCAGATAATCCTTGATACCCTGCAGTTGTGTAAAGGGAAACGTAAAGAAGTGGCTGAAAAGCTTGGTATCAGTCCCCGTACCCTGCGCTATAAACTGGCCAGAATGCGGGAAGAAGGTATCGACGTTCCTGCCTGATTAATATTACATCAATGTATTCATTGCAAGTGTGTGTTTCACACTAAAGCCTCTTGCCACGGCAGCCGCCGTGGCTTTTTTCGTTTTTCTCTCTTGCCTGTGTCATTAATTTGGCATTCTTTCTAACTTGCTGATTAAATTGAAAAATAAAAGTTGGTATTGCTTTTGCTGTTGTCTGTTTAAGAACCAGTGTCAGACAGCTTTCTGACGATAAGCAATATAATGAGGAGTGGGGTATGGACGTTAAAGCCAACAGTTTGTATCAGGAGATGCAATCAATGATCGGCCAGACTCGTCTGCAGGCTACAGAGATGCCCGAACAGGCACTCGAAGTAAAAAATGCCTCTGCCAGCGATTTTTCAGCCATGTTGAAACAGGCCGTTGAAGGTGTGAACAACATGCAGATGGAATCAAAATCAATGCAACAACGCTTTGAGATGGGCGACCCGTCATTAAGTCTTGCCGAAGTCATGCTGACCAAAGAAAAGGCAGGCATTGCCTTTGAAGCGACCGTACAGGTACGCAACAAGGTGCTGGAAGCTTATAAAACCATCATGAACATGCCGGTGTAGTGGAGTAGTACGTCATGGCCGAAGCAACAGGTACTAACCTGACAGTCAGCGACTCAACCGGCGAAACCGGCGGTTCAGACGCGGAGAATAAATCCGGATTCATGGACACGCTGGGCAGTGCCGACATGGTGCGCCAGATGGCACTGGTCGTTGTACTGGTGATTTGTGTGGCCATCGCCATTTTCATTTTATTGTGGGCACAGGAGCCGGATTTCCGGCCGCTGGCGAAAATGGAAACCGAAGAGCTTATCGAAACACTGGATTACCTGGATGCCAGTCAAATCGAATACAAGCTGGAAGGTAATACTATATATGTGCGCAGCGACGAGTTTCAGGATGTGCGCCTGGGAATGACCCGTCAGGGACTTACCCGTGCAGGAGATGCCGGCACCGATATCATCATGCAGGACATGGGGTTCGGTGTATCACAACGGGTTGAGATGGAGCGTCTTAAACACGCCCGTGAACAACAGATTGCAGCTACAATCGAAGACATGGCAAGCATTCAGAAAGCCCGTGTTTTACTGGCTATGCCAAAAGAAAACGTGTTTGCCCGCCGGGAAAAGAAAGCCAGTGCTACTGTTGTGCTCACGGCAAAACGTGGCAAAGTGATTGCCGGTGAAGAAGTGGATGCGGTGGTGGATATCGTCGCTTCCGCTGTACAGGGCATGGAGCCGTCACGGGTTACCGTTACAGACAGCAATGGGCGTCTGCTGAATTCCGGTTCGCAGGGTTCCATGAGCGCAAGAGCGCGGAAAGAATATGAAATCGAGCGCCAGCGTGAACAGGAATATCTGGAGAAAATTGACGCCATTCTGATCCCTGTTCTCGGAATTGGTAATTATACAGCTCAGGCTGATATCTCCATGGACTTTACGGCCATGGAACAAACCCAGCGTACATACAATCCGGATCTTCCAGCTGTTCGCAGTGAAATGACCGTAGAATCAAATTCCGTTGGCTCTATCGCCGGCGGTATCCCGGGCGCGCTGAGTAACCAGCCGCCGCTGGAGTCCAATATTCCTGAAAACGCCGTCGGACAGGATGGTCAGTCAGCGCCGGTTCCCGGACGCAGCAACCGCGAGTCCACGAAAAACTATGAGCTGGATACCACCATCAGCCATACCAAAAAGCAAACCGGTGTGATCAGACGTCTCAGCGTGTCTGTGGCGGTGGATCACGATCGTACCGTTGCTGAAGACGGCAGTGTCACTACCGCACCGAAAAGTCAGGAGCAACTGCTGAATATCCGCCGTCTGCTGCAGGGTGGTATAGGATTCGACGTCGCCCGCGGGGATTCTCTGGAAGTCGTCAGTGTACCGTTCACGCGGATGGATGCAGAAGGTGTTGAAGAAGTGCCTTTCTGGGAACGACCGGAAATCTTACCTATACTTAAACTGGTAGTGGGTGGGTTGATCATCATTGTATTGATTATCTTCGTGATAAGACCCATGTTACGTCGTCTTATCAATCCTGAAGAATCGAAAGACACCGACGAGTTTGATGCAGATGAAAGTCTCGACCTGGGTGATGACACCATCAGCATGCTGAGTCAGGATTTCGACGAAGCACAGGTTGGCTTCGCGCCGGACGGCTCACTGATGCTGCCGGATCTGCATAAAGATGAAGATGTTCTTAAAGCCGTGCGTGCGCTGGTGGCCAATGAGCCGGAGCTGTCTGCACAGGTTGTTAAGGGCTGGTTGACACTGGATGATTAAGGTTCAACGTAATGCCTGATGAAATGGCTCAAAGCGAACAAAGTTACGATATCAGTAAATTAGAAGGGGTGGAGAAAGCTGCCATCCTGTTACTGAGCTTATCGGAAGAAGATGCCGCGCAAATTTTAAAACACCTGGAGCCGAAGCAAGTGCAGAAGCTCGGTGGTGAGATGGCAAAAATTGAAGACATGACACAGCCGAAAATTACGGCGGTGCATAAGCATTTCATCGAAGAAATTCAGAATTACAGTACCATCGGATTCCAGAGCCAGGACTTCGTGAAACGGGCGCTGACTGCGGCATTAGGTGAAGATAAAGCGGCAAACCTGATTGACCAAATCCTCATGGGCAGTGGTGCAAAAGGCCTCGACTCTCTCAAATGGATGGACTCCAAACAGGTTGCCAGCATCATCCGGAACGAGCACCCCCAGATCCAGACTATTGTATTGTCTTACCTTGAGCCGGAGCAAAGTGCCGAGATTTTGTCTCAGTTCCCGGAAAAAGTGCGTCTCGATTTGTTAATGCGTATCGCCAATCTGGAAGAAGTGCAGCCGGCGGCACTGCAGGAGCTGAACGAGATCATGGAGAAACAGTTTGCCGGTCAGGCTGGTACTCAGGCAGCGAAAATGGGCGGCCTGAAGTCTGCTGCCGATATCATGAACTACCTCGATACCTCCATTGAAGGTCAGTTGATGGATGCTATCCGTGAGCAGGATGAGGAAATGAGCCAGCAGATCCAGGATCTGATGTTCGTCTTCGATAACCTGATTGATGTGGATGAGAGAGGTATTCAGGCCATCCTCCGCGAGGTTAATCAGGATTCACTGCTCAAAGCGATTAAAGGTGCTGACGAAGAGCTTAAAAACAAAATCACCGGTAACATGTCCAAACGTGCTGCTGAAATGCTGCTGGATGATCTCGAAGCACTGGGGCCGGTCCGCTTGTCTGAAGTGGAAACTGCGCAAAAAGAAATTCTGTCTGTTGCCAGACGTCTGGCTGACTCCGGTGAAATTATGCTGGGCGGCGGCGGCGGTGAAGAATTCCTGTGATAAGTGCTTGTGCAGTTAACGGGTGCCAGATTGTATGAATGATAATTCAACACCAGATGACGAATTTAACGAGGCTAAATCCTGGGATTTACCGTTTTTGTCTGACGAAAAATCAACGCAGGATTTACAACGCACCAATGCGCTGAATCGTCGCAGTGACTGGAAATATGAACCTCCGGAGCCGGAAGAAGAAGAGATCCTGCCTCCTACTGCCGAAGAAATTGAAGCCATCCGTCAGTCAGCCCATGATGAAGGCTACAACGAAGGCAAGCAGACCGGCTTTGAAGAAGGCAAAGCGCAGGGATATACCGAAGGCAAAGTGCAGGGCCATGGTGAAGGTCTGGAGGCCGGCAAAGTCGAAGGTCTGGAGGCCGCTCAGGCTGAAATAGATGCACTGGCTGCAAACTGGACATCTCTGGCAGATAATCTCACTGCGCCGTTATCGCAGGTAAATGATGATACCCGCAAACAACTGGTCAGGCTGGCTGTATCACTGGCAAGGGCAGTGATCCGCACCGAAGTGAAAACCGGTGAAGACGCTATTCTGCAGGCGCTGGCAGAAGGATTAAAAGCCCTGCCGGTGAACGAAACCCGTTATCACATCACCATGCACCCCGACGACATACAGCTGGTCACAGAGCATTACGGAAAAGACACGGTAGAGCAGAAAGGCTGGCAGTTTATTGAATCTCCGGCAATGTCCCGTGGCGGCTGCGATATTACCACCCAACAGAATGCTGTTGATGTGTCTGTAGAACGCCGCTGCAAAGACATACTTAACAAATTCCTCCTCGACCGGGGGCTTTCAGATGACTAGTCCCTGGGGCAGTTATTTTGAAGATCTAGTCGACCAGATCCCCCAGCCACCCGTGGTTGCCGCCGGAAAACTGGTTCGTGGTATCGGTCTCACTCTTGAAGCCGTCGGCTGTCAGCTGCCTGTTGGCAGTCAGTGTATGGTGCAGACCATCGAAGGGGAAATCGAAGCTGAAGTCGTCGGTTTCGGCGACGATATTACCTATCTGATGCCCACTGAAGCGGTGCGCGGGATTGTACCCGGTTCGAGGGTGTTGCCGCTAAACCGTGAAAGTGGTCTGGCTGTGGGTATGGGTCTGCTTGGTCGTGTGGTCGACGGTAATGGTCAGCCTCTTGACGGATTAGGACCGGTAATAACTGACACCCGCGTACCTACTACCAAGCCGCCTATCAACCCGCTGACACGCCGGCCCATCTCTGAACCTATGGATGTGGGCGTACGCGCAATTAACGCATTGAACACAGTAGGCGTAGGCCAGCGGATGGGGCTGTTTGCCGGATCCGGTGTGGGTAAATCGGTGTTGCTGGGCATGATGACCCGTGGTTGTGAAGCTGATGTGGTGGTCGTGGGTCTTGTGGGAGAACGGGGCCGTGAGGTTAAAGAGTTTATCCACGATATCCTTACTGAAGAGGAACGTCAGCGCGCCGTGGTTGTGGCTGCACCGGCAGACACCTCACCGTTAATGCGCCTGAAAGGCTGTGAAACAGCCGTGACGATTGCTGAGTATTTTCGCGACCAGGGCATGAACGTATTGCTGCTGATTGATTCTCTGACCCGTTATGCCATGGCGCAACGGGAAATCGCGCTCGCAGTAGGCGAACCCCCGGCAACTAAAGGCTATCCGCCCTCTGTGTTTGCACGCTTACCGGCACTGGTTGAGCGTGCCGGTAATGGCAGTGCCGGTCAGGGCTCGATCACTGCTTTCTATACAGTTTTAACCGAAGGCGACGATTTACAGGACCCCATTGCCGATGCGGCAAGGGCTATTCTTGACGGTCACGTGGTGTTGTCACGTACGCTGGCAGACAGTGGCCATTATCCGGCAATTGATATTGAAGCGTCTATCAGCCGGGTGATGCCTATGGTGACCAGTGAGGAGCATTTACAGCAGGCGCGGCGTATCCGTCAGGTGTATTCCACGTATAAGCAAAATCGCGACCTTATTTCTATCGGTGCCTATGCGAAAGGCTCTGATCCCCGTATTGATCTCGCTATCCGTGCGGAACCGGCTATTAATGCATTCCTGCAGCAAGGCATGAAAAACGTTTTGCCCTATGATGAGTGTCTGCAGGGCATGTCGGCACTGGCCGGCGGGTTAGGTAAAGGATAACGTCAATGAGTCAGCTGGCACTGGTTGCAAAATTCGAACTGGAAAAAGAGCAGAAAGCTGCGCAGCAGTTTCAGCTTGCTCAACAGCACGTTACTCAACAGCGTCAAAAACTCAGCAATTTGCAACAGTACCGTCTTGATTATGTCCGTCAAATACAGGCAACGGGCAAAGGTGGCGTGGCGGCGAAAGCTTACCATCAGCATTTGTCGTTTGTCGGTAAGCTGGACAAAGCCTGTCAGCAGCAAATGAATGTGATTTCTCAGGCATCACTGGTCGCTGAGCAGCGAAAACGGGCCTGGCTGGAGCAGCAAAAGCGCCGTAAAGCGGTGGATATGCTCATCGACAAAAAAGCACAGGAAGCACAGCGTATTGAAGCCCGCCGCGAACAGCAAATGCTTGATGAATATGCCTCTCAGAAATTCTACAGAAATCAATTAACTAAATCACCATTCTAACTGCCTGTGCCCCTGTTGCGGTATGAACAAATCCGGCGGTGCTGTAATTAATTTCTTCTTTAAAGTCTGAAACCGGCGATCTGGAACAGGTTTTGCGTAGTTGTTAACGTGAAAGTAACTAACCCGCAAATACCACTGTTTTTTGACAGAAATACGGGGTTTCCGGGAAGAGGATTAAGATTATGATGCAACAAGTTGCCACTCAGCGTTCAGAAATTGCCGCTTTGCCGATAGATATCGATACATCCGCCGGTGTATCGACGTCTGACGGACAGCAACAGGCCTTTGCTGATGTGTTTAACCGCGCTGCCACACCGGCAGAGCAAGCAAGAAAATCCTCTTCTGCCAGCCTGCGTCCTGACAATACTACAGACGCCAAATCCGCGGACAGTAAACGCAGTGTCTCCTCCCGTGATTCACAAACAAGCCGTGAGCCCATGGAACGGAATAAAAACCATGTGGCAGACGAACACAAAGTGACTGAATCTGCGCAAACTGCCGCAAAACAATCTGCTAAAGAAAAGGCAGACGTTGAGAAAAGTAATGCATCTGAAAACGGTGACGCAAATGCCGCTGTAGCAGCAGAGGCTGAGTCAGAAACAAACGTGGAAAGCACCGCCTCTGCAGATACGCAGAGTGCCACTGACGAATCCGGTGATGCCACAGACTGGCTGTCTTTTGTTGATGCCGTGCGGCGTCTGAACGAAGGTGAACTTAACACCGGTGCACAGGTAGAAGGTGATGTCACTCTGGCTACCAGTGTTGAAGCGTTGCCGGAGGAACTGCACCTTGACGCATTGATCAGCGGCGAAGAACTGTTTGCCGGTAACGGCAGTGATGAGCTTGAAGCGTTGATCGCCAGCTTGAAAGAGGCGCAAAAAACGCAATCCGGAACGGGTGAAAGCAATGAAGTTGACGGCAGTGAGTCATTACAGGCCCTTGCTGATGCCCTCACCGAAGCCGCCAAAGCGCTGATTGCCGCACAGGAAGAGGAAAGCGCTGCCGCCGGGGATGCAGAAATCTCAGATGAAGAGGCAATGAAGCTGGCTGCCGCCATGATTGCTGCTATGAATAAGGCGTCAGGCAAAGGTGTGAACAAAGCGGCCTCAGAGAATGCTGAAAATGCCGGACTGACTGAAAGTGAACTGGAAGCAGAAGCTGCCTTGCTGGTTTCTCTGATGAAAGCAGAAATGAGCGGCGAATCCGGTGCGGATAATCAACAAAGCGGGAAAGAACAGCAAACACTGAACAACAGTGCATCTGCGAATGCTGAAGCGGGTATTGTCGCACAAAGTGCAGCCGGCGAGTTTGCCAAAATGCTGGCGTCATCATCAGAAGAATCACAGACACTGGTGACAGACAACCTGGCTGATAAGGTGGTGGCTATGTTACCCGATAACGCCAGTGAAGGTCAGAAAGCAGAGGTAAAACAAGGCGTCATCGACGCTGTTAAGCAGTTTCAGGCTCAGTTGCAAAGCGGCAGTGAACAACAATCAGCGCTGGAAGCGATGATTGCCGGTGCCATAGAAGAAGCCGGGGTGGCGCCGGTGGAGAACCTTGAGGTCATGCTGCAAACTGAAATGAGACAACTCACTGCCATTACGGGGACCGCTTCGCAACTGGCGCAGGGCACCACAGTGACAGCTCTGGCATCACTTCATTCGGGCTCAGATACTACCGTAGCTGATATTCAGCAGGCCCGGACTGAACGGTCAGCCGCTCAACAGGTCGCTGATGCAGACAAGCCGGTGAATATTCATCAACCGGAAGGTCAGCAGCAACTGGCTGAGAAAGTACGCTGGATGGTCAATGCCAGAAATTCCATGGCGGAAATCCGCCTCGATCCGCCGGAATTGGGCAGCATGCAGGTGCGGGTGAATGTATCCGGTGACGCAGCGACGGTAAACTTTGTCGTACAGTCAGCGCAGGCCAGAGATGCTCTGGCTCAGGCCGAGCCACGGCTGCGTGAAATGCTGGCAGAGCAGGGAATTAATCTGGGTGAATCTTTTGTCAGTCAGCAACAACAAGGCGGCAACGGTGAAGGTGGTGAAGGCAGTCAGCAGGGGGGCGGAAATGGCCAGCTTGCACAGGAAGCCGGCGAAGACACACAAGTAACAGAACAATCGCTTACCCGCCAGGCACAGGGCGGAATTGATGACTATGCTTAACCATGAGCAGACATACGCAATGGTTATTGCCAATTGTCTGTAATTCACCATAATACTCGCCAAAATGGTTAACGGGGAAAGCGCAATGGCTGATGAAGAGTTACAAATCGAAGAAGAAGGTGGCGGCAAGAAAAGTAAGATGATGTTGATCATCATTATTGCTGTGGTATTGATTGGTGGCGGTGCCGGCGCTTATTTCTTTCTGTTTGCCGGTGGTGATGAGCCTGCAGCAGAAGCATTAGCTGAAGATGAAGAGGGCGCAGCCGCCGAAGGTGAAGGCGAAGCACCGGAAGCTGCTCCGGCATCAGGTTCAGCGGAAGTGGGAACAGCCTTGTATGTTGCTTTACCGCAACCCTTACTGTTCCATATTCCGGGCAGTGGCCGTGAGCGTACGGTACAGATTAAAATTCAGTTGCTGGTCAGGGGCACTGATAATGAAGAAACTGCGAAAGTGAATATTCCGCTTATCCAGGGGCGTTTATTGCAGGTATTCAGTAGCAGTAATGCCGATGATCTGGTCACAGAAGCAGGTAAAATCGAATTGCGGGAAAAAGCCCTTGAAGAAGTACAGTCGGCCATGAAGGAATATACAGGGTCAGAAGTGGTTGAACAGGTATTGTTCACAGGTTTCGTGATGCAATAACGGGTTATCACAGTGAGCGATTTATTATCACAAGACGAAATTGACGCGCTCTTACACGGTGTCGATGATGTCGAAGAAGAAGATGTATCGGACGCACCCTCCGACAGATCTGCGCTGGAATATGATTTCTCCTCGCAGGACCGGATTGTACGTGGCCGTATGCCAACGCTGGAAATTGTTAACGAGCGTTTTGCCCGGCATTTGCGGGTGAGCTTGTTTAACATGATGCGACGGTCTGCCGAAGTCTCTATTAACGGCATCCAGATGATCAAATTCGGCGAATACATTCACACGCTGTTTGTACCCACGAGTCTGAACATGGTGCGCTTCCGTCCGTTGAAAGGAACGGGGCTCATCACCATGGAAGCCCGGCTGGTGTTTATTCTGGTGGATAACTTCTTCGGTGGTGATGGCCGCTATCATGCGAAAATCGAAGGTCGCGAATTTACGCCTACTGAACGGCGTATTATTCAGATGTTGCTGAAAATTATTTTCGAAGACTACAAAGAAGCCTGGGCGCCGGTCATGGATGTCTCTTTTGAGTATCTGGATTCTGAAGTTAACCCGGCCATGGCTAACATTGTCAGCCCCACGGAAGTGGTGGTTATCAGTTCTTTCCACATAGAACTGGACGGCGGCGGTGGTGACTTCCACGTGTCGTTGCCCTATTCCATGCTGGAACCTATTCGTGAATTACTCGATGCCGGTGTGCAATCTGATAAAGAAGACACCGATTTACGCTGGAGTAAGGCACTGCGTGACGAAATCCTTGACGTAAAAGTGGCATTAACTACGCATATGCTGGATGTGGACGTGCCTCTGCGTCAAATTATGGAATTTAAAGCCGGGGATATCATTCCGGTGGAAATGCCGGAGCACATTACTGTGCTGATCGAAGATCTCCCCACGTTCCGGGCTAAGCTCGGACGCTCCAGAGATGCGCTGGCACTGAAGATTTCCGATAAGATCCCGCGTCCGACGTCGGTGAAATCGGAACTGCAATTATTAACCCGCGGCGGGCGCGTTATTGATAACGACGCTGAGCTGCAAGTACTTGAAGAAGATCTGTAGTGACGATCTTAGTAAGAGGGCAAAGTCATGAGTGATAATGACGGAATGGACGACTGGGCCGCAGCCATGGCCGAGCAGGCTGATGCTGAAGCGGGCGAAGGTGAAGGTGGCGATGACGTTCAGGTTGCTGAATTAGATGAGCTGACCGATGATGCGCCGATTACTCAGGAAGAGAAAAAGAAACTCGATACCATTTTAGATATTCCTGTGACCATTTCTATGGAAGTGGGACGCAGCCAGATAAGCATCCGTAACCTGCTACAATTGAACCAGGGTTCCGTGGTCGAGCTGGACAGGGTGGCCGGTGAACCACTGGATGTTCTGGTAAATGGCACGTTGATTGCTCATGGAGAGGTAGTAGTGGTCAACGATAAGTTTGGTATTCGGTTAACGGATGTTATCAGTCAAATCGAGAGAATCAAAAAGCTTCGCTAAAACGCTTTCTAAAACAGGGGGTTGCATTCTGCTGCCCCTGTTATTTAGCCATCAGGCCTGTGCTCAAAGCACCCAGTCAATAACTAATCCCACGTCTGTACTGTCAATTTTCCTGTCATTGCTGGTGGTTGTCGGCATTATATTTTCCCTCGCCTGGCTTATGCGCCGGTTTAATGTCACTCATGCTGCGAATGGGCAGATGAAAGTGGTTGCCAGCATGATGGCCGGTGCCAAAGAGCGCATTATGGTTATTCAGGTGGGTGACGAGCAGCATCTCATCGGCGTTACTGCTCACAACATCAATCATCTCAGTAAACTGGAAACGCCATTAGCACCTGCCGGAAACGGACAGGAGAATAACGGTGCCGATTTTCGTCAGAAGCTGGTTAAAGCTATGGCTGGCGCCATGAATCCGGCAGTGAAAGGAGAGGGCAATGATAAACAATAAATGGTTATGCCGTTTTCTGACACTCTGTCCGGTGTTATTTCTTCTGGCTCTGCCTGCCAGTGCCCAGCAGGGGATTTCTGCTGTCACTGTGACCACCAATGCGGACGGCACGCAGGATTATTCAATGACGTTGCAGGCATTGTTCATCATGTCTGCGCTGAGCCTTATTCCTGCGTTTATTATGATGATGACGTCTTTTACCCGCATTATCGTAGTATTATCCATTCTCCGTCAGGCCATCGGCCTGCAACAGTCTCCTTCCAATCAAATTCTTATCGGCGTGAGCCTGTTTCTGTCTATGTTTATCATGACGCCGGTGTTTGAAGAGGTAAACGAGCGCGCCCTGCAACCTTATCTGAACGAGGAAATGACCTCCCGCCAGGCGCTGGAAGAAGCAGCAGAACCCATGCGGGCGTTTATGTTGTCACAAACCCGGGTGAAAGATCTGGAAACCTTTGTCCGTATTGCCGGCGATGAAGACAAGTATGATGAACCAGCAGATGTGCCGCTGACCATTCTTATCCCGTCATTCGTGACCAGCGAGCTGAAAACCGCATTTCAAATCGGCTTCATGTTGTTTATTCCTTTCCTCATTATCGACCTGGTCGTGGCATCCATTCTTATGGCGATGGGTATGATGATGCTGTCGCCGATGATTGTTTCACTGCCCTTCAAATTAATGCTGTTTGTACTGGTGGATGGCTGGAATCTGATATTCGGCACCCTGGCAACCAGTTTCGGCATGGGCGTTTAGGAGACAACACATGACACCTGAAGTCTTTGTTCAGATTCTCCGTGAATCCATGTTTATGGTTATCCTGCTGGTGTCTGCGGTGATTGTGCCCAGCATGATTGTGGGTCTGATTGTGGCAGTATTTCAGGCGGCCACGTCAATTAACGAACAGACAATGAGTTTCCTGCCCAGACTTATCGTGACCTTGCTGGCACTGGCGTGGGGAGGTAACTGGCTGGTGGAGCAACTGATGGACTTTACCTTTCATATGGTCAATCAAATCCCTCAGGTCGTCGGGTAAAGGTTACGTTCCGTGAACGTGGATTTATCTACCATTAATCAGTTTCTGGCTGATATGTTGCTGCCGTTTATGCGCATCAGCGGCATGTTTGCAGCCATGATTGGATTAAGTGCCAAATCTATCCCCCAGTCGGTAAGAGCCCTGCTGGCTATCTTTCTGACCCTGGTGATTATGCCGGTCGTTAAACCGGTACCCGTGGACGATTTGGTCGGCGTAGGATCTTTTCTGATGGTTATTCAGCAGTTGCTGATTGGAATCGCCATCGGGTTTATTTCTATGATGGTCCTGAACACCTTTGTTCTGGCAGGTCAGATCATCGCCATGCAAACCGGTCTGGGGTTCGCCTCCATTGTCGACCCGGTAAACGGAATTAACGTGCCGGCAGTCGGTCAGTTTTATCTCATCCTGGCGACGTTGCTGTTCTGGACCGTTGACGGCCATCTGGCCATGATCCAGATGATTGTTATCAGCTTTGATGCGTTTCCCATCGGCGAAGCCTGGTGGACAGCAGATCAGTTCCGCGATATCGCAGAATGGGGCGGCTGGATGTTTGTGTCTGCGATTACGTTATCGCTGGCGCCTATCGTGTCACTGCTGATCGTGAACCTTGCGTTCGGGGTGATGACCAAAGCATCGCCACAGTTAAATATTTTCAGCATTGGTTTTTCCATTGCACAAATCATGGGGTTAATCATTATCTGGATTACCCTCGATAATTTTACGTCCCACTTTGCCACCCAGTGGCAACGTGCTCAGCAATTCATGTGCGAGTTGCTGATGATCTGTCCCGTGTGAGGTAGACGATGGCTGACGAACAGGAAAAAACAGAAGACCCCACGGGGAAAAAACTCGACGACGCACGAAAAAAAGGCCAGCTGGCCCGGTCCAGAGAGTTATCTACGACACTGGTTCTGGTGGTCAGTGGCGTCATGTTTCTTGTCATGGGAGGCACCATCGCACAGGCTATTTTCGGCATGATGAAAAACATGTTCCAGCTTTCCCGCGACCAAACCTATGACGCAACTCACATGTTTGGTGCCTGGGTTTATGGTTTTTCTGCGGTGGCAGCGCCTGTTTTACTGTACATGGTCGTGGCGATGGCCGCCGGTATTTATGGCTCTATCGCGCTGGGCGGATACAATTTCACCTGGGAATCGGCGTCGCCGAAAATGAATAAGCTGAATCCGCTAAACGGCTTTAAGCGCATGTTCGGTATTAATGGCCTGGTGGAACTGCTTAAGTCCATTGCCAAGTTCTTCGTTATCGGTTCCATGGCACTGGTATCGTTAATGTACTTTCAGGATGAAGCACTGCATCTTGACCTTGAGCTGTACCCGAATAATTTGTTCCACGCACTGAATATGCTCGAATGGGCGTTTTTCCTGCTGACACTGGGCATGATCCCCATCGCTATTTTTGATGTGCCGTACCAGCTGTACAAGCACAACAAAGAAATGAAAATGTCAAAGCAGGAGGTGAAAGACGAACGTAAAAATGCCGAGGGTGATCCTCAGGTGAAAGGACGTATTCGTCGCCTGCAATATCAGGCAGCAGCCCGCCGGATGATGCAGGAAGTACCGAAAGCGGATGTGGTTGTGACTAACCCGACGCACTATTCCGTGGCACTTAAATACGATGATAACGGCGGCAGAGCGCCAGTGGTGGTGGCAAAAGGAATTGATGAATTGGCCATGCACATCCGTAAAATTGCCGGTGCCCATGAAGTGCCTGTTGTGCCGTCACCCATGCTGGCAAGGGCTATTTATTATTCCACTGAAGTTGAGCACGAAATTCCCCACAAATTGTTCATGGCGGTGGCACAGGTACTGGCGTATGTGTATCAATTACGGGCATTTAAGGCGGGTAAAGGCAAACGTCCTAAACCACTTAAGAAAGACTTGCCGATCCCACCTGAACTCAGACGGTAAACCCGTCAGTACTTTAATCTACAGTAATGATGGCGTCGCGGCCTTTTTCTTTGGCCTGATATAATGCTTTGTCGATGGCTTCAAGTTCTGCGGCCATCGTATCCGGTCCGGTAACGTATCCTATCCCGCCGGATACCGTGAGCGGGCCCAATGCATAGGGAAGCGCATTACCTGCCGCTTTCAGGGCTGCTCTGAATTTGTTTGTAGCAGCTTTTGCCTCTGTAATATCTGCATCAGGGAATATGAGTAAAAATTCTTCACCCCCTATTCTGCCTGTAATATCGGTTTTTCTGAAATTGTCTCTGACCAGAGCGCCAAAGGTGCGTAATACTTCATCACCGGCAGCGTGACCAAAATTATCATTTACCTGTTTAAATAAATCGATATCGAGAAGGGCGACAGCAAGCTTTTTGCCGCAGGCCCCGGCGATGTCAGTCTGTTCTTCCAGTAATTTAAAGGTATGCTGGCGGTTTAGCAGAGATGTCAGGCTGTCAGTCATCGCAATCTGTTCCAGTTTATGCTGATACCTGGCGCGCTTTTTCTGCAAAATAACCAGTGCCACGCACAGACTGAAAAGTAAAACGAGCGCCGATATCATAAAGAAGCCCCGCTGGCGCTCGGTTTTTATGCGCAACTCCTGAGCTTTCGTCATCGCTTTGAGGGCGGCATTTTCCTGATTTTTCTTATCAACGTCGAAAAGAGTCTGCAGTTTGAACAGCTTTTCAGCACTGATTTCATTCAGGCGCTTTACTTGTTTATTGCGTGCGTCTTCAAGAGTTTGATAAGCCTCGCTGTAGTTGCCTAACGCCGCCTGAATTCTTGATTCCAGTAACCGTGACTCAATCATTTCTTTGGGCGTAGCGGATGCGGAGATCGTTTCTGCGCGGGCCAGAGTATCCAGTGCGGTGCCGAAGTTGCCGGTATGATAATGGGCATTTGATAAGCCCCGTAAAATGTCCCCGTAATACTGTTCAGACGGCAGTATTTCCTGAATCGCCGTTAAGTGCTGGTAAATAGCCAGTGCCTCTGCAAAGGCTTTCTTTTTCATCAGCCTGTCAGCGTCAAGAAGTTGTAATTCAACCTGTGCGTTTTTGTCTGCCAGTTCGCGGGCAATGGTCATCGCTTCGTCAAAGTAACGCTGCCCTGCAATTTCGTCGCCCGTTGAGAAGTAAGAAAGAGCAAGCTTGTGTAACAGGTTTTGCTGATTAACCCGGTTGTGCCTGGCGATGGCAAATTCCAGTGCCTCCTGCAAATAGGGAAGGGCATTGTCGTACTGTTCAGCCTGCTGAAATACCGATGCAATAAGACCGGCTATGTGAGCAGGCGGGATTTGAGTAGCGTTCTCCGATGCAATTCTGTGGGCAATGATCAGCTTTGTCAGCGCGGCCTCCCGGTTTTGTAGTGATTGCTGAATTAATCCTTCCGTCATTAATGCACCGATGTACAGCTGGGTGACAGTCTGCTGCTGCGCCCACTCACTGACGACAGCAACATAATGCAGAGCCAGTACCTGGCGGTCTGTTTTTTCGTAAAGTTGCGATTTTTGCAGCAGCAGACGGTGATAAAGCAATGGTTCGCCTATTTGATCTACGTTTTCAAGCCCCTGTTCCAGAAGAGACTCTGAGCGGCTGAAATCACCCAGTTTCATGTAAAAGTACGACAGCAGATATTGAATAGTGGCAGGCGTATATTCGGGCAGGACATCATCAAGCATCTCTTCCAGACCGAGCACGGTTTCCTGCGGGTGCTGATGAAAAGACTTAATGACGCGGATAACCGCATCGTCGGGCGCAGATACCTGTGCCGGTGCCGCAAAGGTGCAATCAGACATACATATCAGGCCTGTCGCGGCGACAACAGGAAGAAAATAATTCTTAAATGCAATATATCGCTGTTTTAACGGGTATTCCGGCACATGATGTCCTGAGCATGTCTCATCCAGTTTAACTATAGTTCAAAAAACACTGGCGGGCACACGCAGACAAACATTTTCAAACTGGCACATTAGTTGAACTGACACTGACAGACACGAAGTAAGCGTCAATTTTCTGTTAGCGAGAGCAAATTTTATGCAGCTATCCGGCTATCTGCAGCGGTTCGACAAAAACCAGATTCAAAATATCACCAGTGGTCTGGGGGCGCCTGTCGTTTTGCTGGCGATCATGGGCATGGTTATTTTGCCAATGCCGCCCTTTCTGCTCGATGTTCTTTTCAGTTTTAACATCGCCCTCAGTCTGGTCATTATTCTTGTAGCTGTATTTACCCAAAAGCCGGTGGATTTCGGTATATTCCCCCTGGTTTTGCTGATTGCTACGGTGTTGCGGCTGGCATTGAATGTTGCCTCGACGCGGGTCGTTTTGCTGTATGGTCATGAAGGCGGCGATGCTGCGGGGAAGGTAATCGAAGCCTTCGGAGCCGTGGTTATTGGTGGTAACTATGCGGTGGGTGTGGTGGTATTCGCCATCCTGCTCATTATCAACTTCAAAGTAGTGACAGCCGGTGCCGGCCGTATATCTGAAGTTAGCGCCAGATTTACACTTGATGCCATGCCCGGTAAGCAAATGGCCATTGATGCCGATTTGAATGCCGGCTATATCGATCAGGATGAAGCCCGCAAGCGCCGTGAAGAAATCACTGCAGAAGCAGACTTCTATGGTTCGATGGATGGTGCGTCAAAATTCGTTAAAGGTGACGCGGTAGCCGGTTTGTTCATCATGATGATTAACATCGTCGGTGGTTTATTTATCGGCATGATTCAGCATGACTTGTCCTTCGGAAATGCGCTGGAAGTTTACACTATCCTGACCATCGGTGACGGTCTGGTTGCCCAGATCCCATCCCTGTTGTTGTCGGTGGCAACGGCAATTATCGTCACCCGTGAAAACGAAACCCAGGAAATGGGTAAGGAAATCCGGTCACAGCTGGGTAATCAGCAGGCTCTGTATATTGCCGCAGCGGTGCTGTTTGTCATGGGGATTGTGCCCGGCATGCCTCACGTGGCCTTTCTGGGATTCTCTGCTATTGCTGCCGGTTATGCATACTGGCAAGGTGTGCAGGCGAAGAAAGCGGCAGAAAAACCGGCTGTGCCGGCCAAAATGGAAGGTGGTGCTGACCAGCCTGCTCCGGAAATTAAAGAGCTGGGTTGGGATGACGTACAGCAAGTTGACACTATCGGCCTTGAAGTAGGTTACCGGCTCATTCCGCTGGTGGATAAATCACAGGGCGGCGAATTGCTTACACGTATAAAAGGTGTGCGGAAGAAACTGTCTCAGGAACTGGGCTTTCTGGTTCCGCCGGTGCACATCCGCGATAATCTGGATCTCGACCCGAATGCTTACACGATCTCCATGCTGGGTGTGACCATCGGCGATGCGCAAATCAGTCATGATGAAGAGCTGGCGATTAACCCCGGGCAAGTGTTCGGTAAGCTGGAAGGACGGGCGACTAAAGACCCCGCTTTCGGACTGGATGCCGTGTGGATACGGCCGAATCAGCGGGAGCATGCGCAAACCCTTGGTTACACAGTAGTGGACGCAGCTACTGTAGTAGCGACACACCTCAGCCAGTTACTCAGCAACAATGCTTACCAGTTGCTCGGTCATGAAGAAGTGCAGCAACTTCTCGATATGCTGGCGAAATCCAGTCCTAAACTGGTGGAAGGGCTGGTACCGGATATTCTGCAGCTGAGCACCGTAGTAAAAGTACTGCAAACCTTATTGTTCGAAGGCGTTCCCATCCGCGATATGCGTACTATCGTTCAAACCTTGTCGGAATACGGCCCCCGCAGTCAGGATCCGGATGTGCTGGTATCGGCAGTGCGTATTGCGCTGAAGCGTTTGATTGTGCAGGAAATCAGTCAGGGAGCGAAAGAAGTGCCTGTCATAACTCTGGCACCAGAGTTGGAACAGATGTTGCACCAGTCACTTCAGGCAGGAGGAGAAGACGGCGCCGGCATCGAACCGGGACTGGCAGACCGGCTCCAACAATCCCTGCAACAGGCCGCACAACAACAAGAACTGAATGGCGAGCCTGCGGTACTGTTGACGTCAGGCATGTTAAGACCTGTGCTGTCACGCTTCCTGAAGTATTCGGTAGCTGGCCTGCATGTGTTGTCTTATCAGGAAATCCCTGATGACAAACAAATCAAAATTGTCAGCTCTGTGGGTCAATAATCTGACGCCGGGTGAGTGAAGAGGTTGAGATGAAAATCAGACGGTTTTTTGGCAAAGATATGCGGGAAGCATTAAGCCAGGTAAAAGCAGAATTGGGCAGTGACGCCGTAATCATGTCGAATCGCAAAGTGGCAGACGGTATTGAGCTGGTCGCCGCTTACGATAAAGAGCCGGATGCAAAAATAAAACTCAACACCCGCCATGAATCAGGTAAACCAGCTGCACAGAAGGGGACGCCAAGCCTCAGCGAAATTATCGGTGACGACGGTCCGGATACTTTACGGGCGTTACTTGAAAAGCAGGCTGCAGAAAAAGCTACGGCTGCCGGAAGGGACGGTCAGAACCCTGCTGTTTCTCCTGCACCACAAACATCGTCTGCCTTCGCCGGAGAAACCCGTGGAGTCAATTCACAACCCGTTGCATCTCACAACGAAGAGGCATTTTCATTTGCGGATGTATTTTCTGCAAAAGAACCCAAGCCTGCACCGGTATCTCAAATGAACCCCGACTTTAAAGCGGCGGAAAGTCAGCAGTCTGCCGGTGCCCCTGCCAGTGAGCTGGATGCGATAAAAGAGGAACTGGCTTCTCTTCGCAGCGTTTTACAATATCAGGTCGCAGACTTGATGGATGCTAAAAAGCAGCGTCAGCGTCCCGTACACAGCTATCTGACTCAGTGTTTAACCGGTATGGGGCTGAGTGCTTCACTGGCTGAGCAACTGGTGCACTACACCCCTTCTCAATACACCGAGCGGGAAGCATGGATTTACCTTCTCAACCTTTTGGCTAATCGCCTTAATGTTTCCGGTAATGATATCCTGACCCAAACCGGTGTGGTTGCTCTTGTTGGTCCAACGGGAACAGGCAAAACCACGACTGTTGCTAAATTAGCAGCACGCTATGCGCAAAAATACGGTGCTGATCAGGTGGCTATGATCACTATCGATACCTACCGTATTGCCGCTTATGAACAGCTGGCAACGTATGGCAAAATTATTGGCTGTACCACAAGGAAGGCGCAAAGCAGTGAAGAATTAGCCGAACTTCTCTTCCAGTTACGCCATAAGCGTCTAATATTAATAGACACGGCTGGTTTCAGTCAGCGCGACAGTCGTTTAATTAAACAACTTGGTCAATTTAATCACGGACAAATGCAACCTGTCCGTAAATACCTGGTTGCGCAGGCAAATACCCAATATCCTGCATTGCAACGCATCATTGAAGCGTATAATTCCGTTAAGCTTGACGGATGTATCTTCACGAAAGTTGATGAATGCTACAGTTTGGGTGAGGTTTTAAGTGTTGCTGTTGAACAGCAATTGCCAGTTAGTTATGTGACCGACGGGCAGCAGGTACCTGAAGATATTAAAGTTGCTGATGCAAAATCTCTCGTATCTGCCGCTGCAAAGCTTTATAAAAAGTACGGTTTGAATCATACTAAGCGTAATCATGAAGTTAATTCAGTTCAGGCAGTATGATCGAAGATCAAGCGAGTAGCTTACGAAAGATGAATCAATCACGCCTCATAAAGGTTATTGCCGTTACCGGCGGCAAAGGTGGTGTTGGTAAAACCAACATTACATTAAACACGGCGATTGCTATGGCCAAGCAAGGTAAGCGGGTCATGGTACTCGATGCCGATTTAGGATTAGCGAACGTTGACGTCATGCTGGGTCTGCGTGTTGAGAAGAACCTTTCTCACGTATTGTCCGGTGAATGCACACTTGATGATGTTCTGGTAACCGGACCTCACGGTATTAAAATCGCTCCGGCGACTTCAGGTACTCAGGCAATGACTGAGTTATCGCCCACAGAACATGCCGGATTAATCCGTGCTTTCAGTGAGTTGCGGTCGCAGATTGACGTGCTGATTGTAGATACCGCAGCCGGTATTTCCGATATGGTACTGAGTTTCTCCCGTGCCTCGCAGGACATCATGGTCGTGGTTTGTGACGAACCGACTTCTCTGACCGATGCCTACGCATTGATTAAAATTTTAAACCGTGAGCATGGCGTGTTCCGTTTTAAAATTGTGGCAAACATGGTTAGGGACATCCGTGAAGGGCAGGAATTATTCAGCAAGTTATCAAAAGTGACAGGCAGATTCCTGGATGTGGCACTAGAATTGGTGGCAACTGTACCTTTCGACGAAAATATTCGTCGGGCAGTCAGAAAGCAAACCGCTATTGTGGATGCATTTCCCGGTTCTCCTGCGGCCGTAGCGATTAGTCAGTTAGCCACCAAAGCGCTTAACTGGCCGGTACCGGCTCAGCCGGGTGGTCACCTGGAATTTTTCATTGAACAACTGGTGACGAAGCAAGCAGTAGGAAGCCAACGTTGAATAGTAAAGCGGCAGCTTACCAGCAGCAGACCGACAAGTCGCAGCTGGTCGAGCGCCATGCATCCCTTGTAAAACGTATTGCCCATCACCTGATGGCGCGTTTGCCTGCCAGTGTGCTGGTGGATGACCTGATTCAGGCAGGGATGATCGGATTGCTGGAAGCCGCCAGAAATTTCGACGGCTCGAAAGGGGCCAGTTTCGAAACCTTCGCAGGCATCCGTATTCGTGGTGCTATGCTGGATGAAATCCGTAAGGGCGACTGGACACCCCGTTCAGTGCATAAAAATAGCCGTGCAATTACGGAAGCCATAACACAAGTTGAAAGAGAAACTGGCAGAGACGCGCGTGATACAGAAATTGCTGCTAAGCTAAATGTCAGTATTAATGATTATCATCAAATGCTTAACGAGGTGAATGCCGGTAAACTTGTCGGTATTGAAGACCTGGGTGTGTCAGAAGATGTAATCAGCACAGAACAGAATAAAGGTAATGATTCACCCCTCGAAGATTTAATGCAGGGGGCGTTTCAAAAGGCGTTGGCGCATGCCATCACAACATTACCTGAACGGGAAGCAATTGTACTGTCCCTGTACTATGATGAAGAACTGAATTTACGTGAAATCGGTGAAGTTCTTGAAGTCAGTGAGTCAAGGGTCAGCCAGATTCATAGCCAGGCCATGTTAAAACTAAAAGCCCGAATGCAATCATGGCAGGCAGAAGAATAAAACATACTAATATTAATAACGATTGATAATCCTCACCGGAGGCTATTTTGGACAAGAGTATGAAAATTCTTGTAGTAGACGACTTCTCTACTATGAGACGAATCATAAAGAACCTGCTTAAAGATCTTGGATTTTCCAATATTCAGGAAGCTGACGATGGAAGTACGGCCCTCCCCATGCTCCAGCAAGGCGACTTTGAATTTGTCGTGACCGACTGGAACATGCCAGGTATGCAGGGTATCGACCTGTTACGCGCTATTCGTGCAGACGACAAACTCAAGCACTTGCCAGTATTAATGGTGACAGCTGAAGCGAAAAAAGAGCAAATCGTTGCTGCAGCACAGGCAGGTGTAAACGGATATGTTGTGAAGCCTTTCACAGCCGCTACACTTAAGGAAAAACTCGATAAGATTTTTGAGCGTTTAGGTTGATCCAGCCGCTCCCGCCAGAGAAGAGGATTACTGGATGTCTCCTACTAAAAAAGTCCCTATTTCGCTCGAAGAAGCAAAACAGCTGGTAGCATATCTTGAGCAGGGCGATGACGACTCCGCCAGCGCCCTGCTTGAAGCCGTATCTGCCAAAGAGTCTGTCGAACTTTTTGCTGAAGTTGGCAAACTTACCCGTCAACTTCATGACGCCCTCAACACCTTCCAGTTAGACGAGCGAATTGCTGGTCTGGCTAATGATGATATTCCTGATGCGCAAACGCGTCTCACCTACGTTATTGAAGAAACTGAAAAAGCGGCTAATACTACAATGGACGCTGTAGAGTCCTGTATGCCCATTGCTGAATCTTTATCAGACCGGATCACAACTCTTGAGCCTGAATGGCAAAAGCTTATGACCCGTCAGATTGAGCTCGGTGAATTCAAGAGTTTATGTATGGATATCGACGCCCTGTTTAAGGACATGTCGAAAGATTCTTCTAAACTTAACAGCCTTTTGACCGAAGTATTAATGGCACAGGGTTATCAGGATTTGACAGGCCAGGTTATTCGCAGAGTGATTGACCTGGTGAAAGAAGTCGAAGACAGCCTTGTGAACATGCTGACCGTGTTCGGTGAACGGGATGCACCTGTTAAAGCACAGAGCACCACGAACAAGCCGGACGCTGTTGAAGCGGAAGGGCCAATCATGAACGCTGAGAAGCGGGATGACGTAGTACAAGGCCAGGATGACGTGGATGATCTCCTGTCGAGCCTTGGTTTTTAGGGGAGCGAATGAATGTCGTTTGATGTTGATGAGGATATATTACAGGACTTTCTGGTCGAAGCCGGAGAAATCCTGGAACAATTACAGGAACAGTTAGTTGACCTGGAGAATAATCCGGAAGACGCTGACCTCCTCAACGCGATTTTCCGTGGATATCACACGGTAAAAGGTGGCGCAGGTTTCTTATCTCTGACTGAACTGGTTGAGATTTGTCACGGCGCAGAAAACGTCTTTGACGTAATGCGTAATGGCCAGCGTACACTGACGCCGGAATTAATGGATGTCATTCTGCAAGCGACAGACGTCGTAGTGGAAATGTTTGAGCGGGTAAAAGCCCGTGAACCACTCGAAGCCGCTGATTCAAATCTTGTTGATGTTCTGCATAAGTTGAGCAAGCCAGAAGCCCCCGGCGAAAATATTTTTGGCGGGGAAACGGCAGCACCAGCAGAAGAAGTGCCGGTAGCAGAAGAACCTGAGCTGATTTTTGAAGAGGTACCGGTTGCACCGGAAGCCGCCGCTGTTGCTGAGCCTGCCGGCGATAACAGCATTGAAGATATCAGCGAAGATGAATTTGAAGCGTTACTGGACCAGCTGCATGGTTCCGGTGCGCCCGGCAGACCGTCAGCAGATGCACCTTCTAAGCCAGCTGCACCTGCGCCCGCTCCGGCAGCAGCGGCTGGCGGAGATGGTGAAGATATCACCGATGATGAATTTGAGGCTCTGTTAGACGAGCTTCACGGTAAAGGACAGTTTGGTGGCGATGCCGCACCTGCCGCTACACCAGCGGCCGCAGCTCCGGCAGCGGAAGAGGCTGCAGCCGGTTCTGACGGTGACGAAATCACCGATGACGAATTTGAAGCTTTGCTTGACCAGTTACACGGTAAAGGTCAGGGACCCGGCATTGCCGGTGGTGTTGAAGTAGACACTCAGGCAACCAAAGCCGTTCAGGCTGCCAAAGCGGAACAGTCTAAACCTGCAGAGCCTGCCAAGCCGGCTCAACCTGCTAAAGCTGCGGCACCTGCTCCGGCCGCAAAATCGGCTCCGGCTGCGCCAGCCGCACCCGCTGCACCTTCAAAGCCCGCAGCGCCTGCTGCCAAAGCTGCACCTAAAAAAGAAGAAAAGGCCCCGCAGGCAGAAACTACTGTTCGGGTAGACACCAAACGCCTTGACCAGATTATGAATATGGTCGGTGAGTTGGTGCTGGTTCGTAACCGCTTGTTAAGCCTTGGTATTAATACCAATGACGAAGATATGTCGAAGGCTATCGCGAACCTGGATGTGGTGACCGGTGATCTTCAGGGCGCGGTAATGAAAACCCGCATGCAGCCCATTAAGAAAGTCTTCGGTCGTTTCCCCAGGGTTGTCCGCGACCTTGCCCGTAGCCTGAAAAAAGAAATTACCCTTGAGCTTGAAGGGGAAGAAACGGATCTGGATAAGAACCTGGTTGAGGCGCTGGCCGATCCCCTGGTTCACCTGGTGCGTAACTCCGTCGACCATGGTATCGAAATGCCGGATGACCGTGCTAATGCGGGTAAACCGCGCATGGGTACAGTGAAACTGGCTGCATCACAGGAAGGCGATCATATCCTGCTTACTATCACCGATGATGGTAAAGGGATGGATCCGGAAAAGCTGAAAGAAATCGCTATCAGTCGTGGTGTGCTTGATGCTGATGCGGCCGCCCGTATGTCCGACGTGGAAGCATTTAATCTGATATTCGCGCCGGGCTTTTCAACCAAGACAGAGATCAGTGATATCTCCGGTCGTGGTGTGGGCATGGACGTGGTTAAAACCAAAATCAACCAGTTGAATGGTACCGTAAACATTGATTCTCATCTGGGCAAAGGTACCCGGTTAGAAATCAAAGTACCGTTAACGCTCGCAATCCTGCCAACTCTGATGATTGTTGTCGGTCAGCAAACCTTTGCATTGCCATTGGGCGCTGTTAACGAAATTATCAACATGGACATCAAGAAAACCAATACGGTAGATGGTCAGTTGACGATGATTGTCCGCTCTAAGGCTATCCCGTTATTCTTCCTTGGTGAATGGCTTATCCGCGGCCCGAAAAATATCGAGAAAGAAAAAGGTCATGTTGTTGTAGTACAAATTGGTACGCAGCAGGTGGGCTTCGTGGTGGATGCACTGATTGGTCAGGAAGAAGTGGTGATCAAGCCACTGGATGCCTTATTACAAGGTACACCGGGTATGGCTGGTGCAACCATTACGTCGGATGGCGGAATCGCATTAATCCTTGATATCCCGAGTCTGCTTAAGCGATATGCGCGCAGGTCATAGTCGCTATTAAAGGAACATCATTACTATGGCTTTTAAAGTCCTTGTTGTGGACGATTCGACGTTTTATCGTCGTCGTGTACGCGAAATTCTGGATGAGGACAGAGAACTCGAGGTTGTTGGCGAAGCCAAAAACGGTGAAGAAGCGCTGGATATGCTGATTAAGTTGTCACCCGACGTAGTGACAATGGATGTGGAAATGCCGGTTATGGACGGTATTTCCGCTGTAAAAGCGATCATGCAGAAACGCCCTGTACCTATTCTCATGTTTTCGTCTCTAACACATGCCGGCGCGCAGGCAACTCTGGATGCGCTTGAGGCCGGTGCGCTGGATTTTCTGCCGAAAAAATTTGAGGAGATTTCTAAAGAGCGTAAAGAAGCTGTTGGCTTACTACGGACCAAGGTACGTTTACTGGCGCGACGGGGAGTTGGCATACGCCGCCCTGTTATCTCCAGAAAAGAACCTGTGGCAAAGCCCGCTCCTCCAATGCCTGCCAATGCCCCCAAGTCGACGTTTTTTAAAAGCTCGTCTATTCTCACCGGACGTACTGAAACTGCATCCCAGCCTACTGTTTCTAAAGTCAAGGCATCAGGAAAGCGGTATAAATGTCTGGCCATCGGGGCTTCTACAGGTGGTCCTGTGGCATTGCAAAAAGTGTTGTCAGGGCTGCCGGCTAACTTTCCTTATCCGATTTTATTGGTTCAGCATATGCCAGGCACGTTTACTAATGCGTTTGCCCAGCGGCTGAATAATAATTGCGAAATTTCGGTAAAAGAAGCTGAGCACGGGGATATTCTTAAACCCGGTTGTGCTTATCTTGCGCCCGGGGGCAAGCAAATGGTGGTGGAGTCTATATCACTGCCAAATATTGTTATCCGTGATGCCCATGAACATGAGAAAGATACCTACAAACCCAGTGTGGATATTACACTTAACAGTCTGGTGGATATTTACGGCGGCGATGTACTGAGTATTATTCTGACGGGCATGGGATCTGATGGACGTGAAGGCTGTGAAGCACTTCACCTTAAAGGCGCCAAAGTGTGGGCGCAGGATCAGGACACCTGTGTGGTATACGGTATGCCACAAGCGGTAGCGAAAGCGAACATCGCAGAAAAGAGCATAGCCATTGATAATATCGCTTCGTGCATACTCACGGAAATGATGCAGAAATAGTTCAGTCAGCAGGAGTTGAAGGTTGAAAATATGGACGATTGCTAACCAGAAAGGCGGGGTAGGGAAGACCACTACCACCGTGACGCTAGGCGGCATTCTGGCGCAACAGGGAAAGCGCGTTCTGCTTATTGATACCGACCCTCATGCATCGCTGAGTTATTATTTTGGTATGGATGCCGAGGAGCTAAATGCTTCTGTTTACGATATTTTTATTAATCATGAACAGATTACTGCCGATAGAGTGCTTGACTGTTTATGTCCGACAAAATTAGACAGTCTGTATATTTTGCCTGCCTCAATGGCACTTGCCACGCTGGACAGGCAAATGGGTATGCAAAACGGTATGGGGCTTATTCTCAAAAAAGCACTGGATACTGTACGCAACGAATTTGACTACGTATTGCTGGATTGTCCGCCGGTTCTGGGCGTGTTAATGGTTAATGCGCTGGCTGCATGCCATAAAGTCATTGTGCCCGTGCAGACCGAATTTCTGGCATTAAAAGGCCTTGACCGGATGATCCATACACTTGAGATTATGGGTCGTTCGTTAAGAAAAGAATTTGATACATTGATAGTGCCGACTATGTTTGACCGCCGGACTAATGCGGCCATCCAGGCACTACAAAAACTGAACGAAGATTACGGTGATAAGGTTTGGCACGGGATGATTCCTGTAGATACCCGCTTCCGTGATGCCAGCCAGGCGCAGTCGCCTGCGTCTGTTGTCTATCCGAAAGCACGGGGCGTTTACGCCTACACCAAATTGTTAGATGAACTGGAGCAGTGAGTCACCTATGAGTAAAAGTACGCCCTTCGCCCGCGAAGATGTGATGCAGGCGTATCTCGACAGCTTGTTACAAAGTCCGGAAGATCCAGCTGAAGTAACGGCTAACACTGCCCGTTTGCTGGAACAGGCCACGGCGGACATTATCGCCAAAGAACCTGTGGTTGCTCCTGTGGCTGAGCCGGTCATAGCGCCGCCAGTCACTGATGATGTTACGGAGACGGCCGTTGAACAACTGAGCGGGGCAGTACCTCCGCCGGTCAAAACCACGCCTGTGAAAGACATGCTGGAAAATCGTTTTCAGGCATTGTTTTTTGAAGTGGCGGGGTTAACGCTGGCTGTACCGCTTATCACTTTAGGTGGCATTCACCGGATTGAAAAAGTGGGTGGGCTGATAGGAAAACCCAAATGGTTCAAGGGCGTAATGCTTCATCGTGATCAAAAAATAAACGTTGTCGATACTGCAATGTGGGTTATGCCAGAAAAATACGACCAAAATCTCGCAGAAACGCTAAACTATCAGTATCTTATTATGTTAGGGGACAGTTTGTGGGGCTTAGCCAGCGACAAACTGGTCAACACCGTTACATTGACCAGGGACGAGGTAAAATGGCGTGAGTCAGGAGGCAAGCGTCCATGGTTAGCGGGCATGGTAAAAGAAAAAATGTGTGCGTTAATAGACGTATATCAGTTAATCGCAATGCTAAATAGCGGCTTAGGCAGTAACGACCAGACGCCATAGCCCGGGGAGCCAGGTTCATGAATGACAAGAGCACAACGAATAACGCGCCGGATAACGATCAGGTGCTTCAGTGGGTTACCTATCGTTTAGGTGACGAAACTTACGGTATTAACGTAATGCAGGTTCAGGAAGTCTTACGCTATACCGAAATTGCGCCTGTTCCCGGTGCACCGGATTATGTGTTAGGCATTATCAATCTGCGTGGTAATGTTGTGACGGTTATTGATACCCGCGCCCGCTTTGGCCTTATGCCAACCGATATGACCGACAACACACGGATTGTAATTATTGAATCCGATGAGCAGGTTGTCGGCATCCTGGTAGACAGCGTTGCCGAAGTGGTTTATCTGAAATCATCTGAAATTGACAGTGCGCCTAACGTGGGTACTGAAGAGAGCGCCAAGTTCATTCAGGGCGTGAGCAACCGTGATGGTGAATTGCTGATTCTTGTAGATCTTAATAAGCTTCTCAGTGATGACGAGTGGGATGAACTGAGCAGTCTGTAATGTCATGCAGCGCCTGCTAATCCGGCGGGCGCTTGTCAATGCCTGTATCTTCGCTGCGCTGTTCAGCGCGCGCTATTATCAAAGGGAGAAAGCACATCAATATGGACGTGCCGGCACTATCTTTACTCGCTGTTGCTACAGGGTTACTCGCCGTCATTGCTGTTATATGGATGTATTTTTTCTTCAACCGTCAGTTTAAACAACTCGACGATACTGTCCGCTATCAAAAAGAACACATCGATACCCTGCAACTGGAAATTAATGACCTGGAAAACCAGAACGGTGAAATGCAAACCCGTTCGATGGTACAGGGCAAACACATGCGGGAGCTGGCAGATCAATGCACACAACTCGAAAACCAGCTACGTGAAGTAAAAAGTCAGGACCCGTCCATGCGCTTATACACCCGCGCCGCTGAGCTGGTCAAAGCCGGTGCTGACGTCGAAGAGGTAATGCAAGCCTGCGACCTGCCCCGGGCTGAAGCTGAGCTGCTTATCAGCATGCATCGTCAGCGCAACTAACGGTAAGTTCTCTCTTCTACCAGAGTTAGATAAATGCATTGAGCCGTTTAGACGTCCAGCCGTAAAGATGTTGACATCTATCGGGATTCAGCCACAATAACGTTATTATCCGTTAATTGTTGGAGCTGCCATGCCTATTTGTATTCCCGAACAACTTCCCGCGCAGGATGTGTTGTCAGGTGAGAATATCTTCACAATGGACAGCACCCGCGCAGCGACACAGGATATCCGCCCCATGGAAGTGGGGATCCTGAATCTCATGCCCAATAAAATTGAAACGGAAGTGCAAATCTTACGTTTGCTGTCTAACACACCTCTGCAGGTGAACGTGAACCTGATCCGTGTAGACAAATTAGCGCCAAAGCACACGCCGCAATCTCACATGGACGCCTTCTATCACGACTTTTCTGAAATTGCTGATAAGAAATACGACGGTTTAATCGTGACAGGTGCACCGCTGGCTCACTTGCCTTATGAGGAAGTAAAATACTGGGATCAGATGACAGAAATTTTGGAGTGGGCGCAACGTAATGTGCAGTCCACACTCTATCTGTGCTGGGCGGCTCATGCAGCTATGTATCATTTTTACGGCGTGCAGAGAAAACTCAGGGAAACCAAACTTTCTGGTGTGTTTGAGCATAAAGTGCTCGACCCTTATAACGAGTTGCTGAGAGGTTTCGATCCGGTTTTTTATGCGCCTCATTCCCGTTTCGGGTATATTGACTCCGGTGAATATAACAGTGTTGAAGGTTTGAAGGTCATTACGGAATCTGATGAGGCGGGTGCATACACCATCGCATCTGAAGATAAGCGTATGGTGTTTGTTACCGGGCATCCTGAATACGATCCGGAAACTCTGCATGACGAGTATTTCCGTGATTTACAGGCGGATACCCATCCGGCAGTGCCGGCTAACTACTTTACAGACGATGACCCCGCAAAAGCGCCTTTGGTTCGCTGGCGCTCCCATGGTAGTCTGCTGTTCAATAACTGGCTGAACTACTATGTTTATCAGACAACACCTTATGATTTGAGTCAGCTGGCTGAGAAACCCCGGCCAAAGAGGTAATAAGTGACATCAGGTACAAAACAACAACTTCTGGATGCAGCGGCAAAGCGCGTTTTGATTCTGGACGGTGCCATGGGTACTATGATTCAGGAGCACAAACTGGAAGAAGCCGATTATCGTGGTGAGGCATTTGCTAACTGGCATTGCGATGTAAAAGGCAATAACGATTTGCTGGCGATTACTCAGCCGGACATTATTTATAATATCCATTGTGCTTATCTTGAAGCCGGTGCAGATATCATTGAAACCAATACGTTCAATGCTACCACCATCGCCATGGCTGACTACGACATGGAAGCGCAGTCGAAAGACATTAACCTTGCTGCTGCTAAGCTGGCCCGTAAAGCCTGTGATGAGTTTACTGCAAAAACACCGGATAAGCCCCGGTATGTGGCAGGGGTCCTCGGTCCCACAAATCGCACAGCATCGATATCACCAGATGTTAACGACCCCGGCAAGCGGAATGTAACCTTTGATGAGCTGGTAGAAGCCTACATCGAGTCCACAGAAGCGCTGTTAGATGGTGGTTCAGATATCATCTTAATAGAAACTATCTTTGATACCCTGAATGCCAAAGCGGCAGTATTCGCGGTAGAAACCGTATTTGAGAAACGTGGTGAGCGCGCACCGGTGATGGTATCAGGTACCATTACCGATGCATCGGGCAGAACCTTGTCAGGACAAACTGCTGAAGCCTTTTACTATTCCATGCGTCATGTATCGCCGGTTTCCATGGGCCTCAACTGTGCACTGGGTCCGGATTTACTTCGTCAGTACGTTGAAGAAATCAGTAATATTTCTGAATGCCTGGTCTCGGCTCACCCCAATGCCGGTTTACCCAATGAGTTTGGTGAATATGATTTGGGCGCAGAAGAAATGGCAGCACACATTAAAGAATGGGCAGAGTCCGGTCTGGTGAATGTGGTAGGTGGTTGTTGCGGCAGTACACCTGAACATATCCGTGCCATGGCAGAAGCGGTAAAAGACGTGACACCACGTACCGTGCCGGTTTTTGAACCTAAAATGCGCCTTTCCGGGCTAGAATCTTTTGTTCACTAAGGTGTTATTGTGACAGCAGAGTTTTCAACCTTTATTAATGTCGGTGAACGGACAAACGTTACCGGATCGGCCGTATTCAAACGCTTAATTTTAAATGCTGAGTACGAAAAGGCCCTCGATGTAGCCCGCCAGCAGGTGGAAAACGGTGCGCAGGTAATAGACATCAACATGGACGAAGCCATGTTAGATTCTGTTGAGGCCATGCGTACGTTTTTGAACCTCATTGCTTCAGAGCCTGATATTTGCCGTGTTCCGATTATGATTGACTCTTCAAAGTGGGAAGTCATTGAAACCGGACTCAAGTGCGTTCAGGGAAAGGCGATTGTGAACTCAATCAGCCTGAAAGAGGGAAAAGAGCAGTTTGTTCATCAGGCTAAACTGATCAAGCGCTACGGTGCCGCAACGGTGGTCATGGCGTTTGATGAAACCGGCCAGGCCGATACCAAAGCGCGCAAAATTGAGATTTGTCAGCGCAGCTATAAGGTGCTCACCGAAGAAGTCGGATTCCCGCCGGAAGATATCATTTTCGACCCGAATATTTTTGCTGTCGCGACGGGCATTGAAGAACATAACAATTATGCGGTGGACTTTATCGAGGCCACCCGTGTAATCCGTCAGACTTGTCCTTACGCACATATCAGCGGTGGACTATCAAATATTTCATTCTCGTTCCGGGGCAATAACCCGGTACGTGAAGCCATGCACTCGGTGTTTTTGTATCACGCTATCCGCGCGGGTATGGATATGGGCATTGTGAATGCCGGTCAGCTGGAAGTGTATGATCAGATCCCAGAAGAACTCCGTGAAGCAGTGGAAGATGTGATCCTGAACCGTCGGGAAGACGGCACGGAGCGTCTGCTGGACATCGCACCCAAATATCAGGGGGATGGCAAAGCCGCGGCGGCAGAAGATCTCACCTGGCGTGAGCAGCCGGTGAACAAGCGGCTTGAACATGCGCTGGTCAAAGGTATCACCGATTACATCATAGAAGATACTGAAGAAGCCCGGCTGGCGGCTGAACGTCCCCTTCATGTGATTGAAGGGCCGTTAATGGACGGCATGAACGTGGTCGGCGACCTGTTCGGTGAAGGTAAAATGTTCCTTCCTCAGGTGGTGAAGTCTGCCCGGGTGATGAAAAAAGCGGTTGCTCACCTGCAACCGTTTATCGAAGCAGAAAAGGACGGCAAGTCATCGAGTAACGGTAAAATCCTGATGGCCACCGTTAAAGGCGACGTGCACGATATCGGCAAGAACATCGTCGGCGTAGTACTGCAATGTAACAATTTCGAAGTAGTAGATTTGGGCGTCATGGTGCCCTGCGCTACGATTTTGCAGGTGGCCAAAGACGAAAACGTGGATATGATCGGGTTATCCGGTCTTATAACCCCGTCGCTGGACGAAATGGTACACGTGGCTAAAGAAATGGAGCGCCTGGGGTTAGATTTACCACTGCTTATAGGCGGTGCGACGACATCCAAAGCCCATACTGCGGTGAAAATTGAGCAAAACTACAGCCATCCGGTCGCTTATGTACCTAATGCAAGCCGCGCCGTGGGTGTGTGCCAGAAGCTGATTAACCCTGAGTCCCGCAAAGTCTTTGAAAAAGAGCTGTCAGACGAATATGGAAAAGTACGGGCCCAGCATGCCCGGAAACAACCCCGCAGTAAGCCGGTTACGCTGGCAGAAGCACGGGCAAATGCGTATAAGCCGGATTTTTCTGTTTTGCCTGTAAAGCCCAAAACGCCGGGCGTAACACCTGTGTCCGTCGATTTGGCGACATTAAGAGATTATATCGACTGGACACCGTTCTTTTTGACCTGGTCACTGGCCGGTAAATTCCCCCGCATTCTTGATGATGAAGTGGTGGGAGAGCAGGCGAAAGAACTGTATGCCGATGCCAATAAAATGCTGGATAAAGTCATTGCTGATGGCAGTCTGCAGGCAAAAGGAGTAATTGGTTTATTCCCTGCTAACCGGGTTGGCGACGACATTGAAATTTATCGGGATGATAACCGCGATGCCGTGCTGGGCGTGTCCCGTCACTTGCGTCAGCAAACGTTAAAAGACAAGTTTGCGAATTATTGTCTGGCAGACTTCGTTGCTGAGAAGCAAAGTGGTATTGCTGACTACATCGGTGCGTTCGCTGTTACCGGCGGGATCGGTGAAGACGAACTCGCTGAGTCCTACAATAAAGCCGGAGACGATTACAACGCTATCATGGTGAAAGCTGTGGCTGACCGTTTGGCAGAAGCGTTTGCCGAATATCTGCACGAGCAGGTGAGAAAAGACTACTGGGGCTTTGCGCCTGATGAGCTCTTCGACAACGATGCGCTCATCCGCGAGAAGTATCAGGGGATCCGTCCTGCGCCCGGTTATGCAGCCTGTCCTGAACACACTGAGAAGCAGCTAATTTGGGATTTGCTCGATGCCGAAGCGCATACCACCATGAAGCTGACAGAAAGTTACGCTATGTGGCCGGGAGCAGCAGTATCAGGCTGGTATTTCTCGCACCCTGAATCCAAATATTTCGCTGTGGCAAAAATCCAGCGTGATCAGCTTGAAGATTACGCACAGCGCAAAGGCTGGAGCACAGAAGAAGCTAAAAAATGGTTAGCGCCGAATCTGGATGATTAACCCGCCTGACAGCCGGAGTCCCTTATGACTGATGAACTGCCTTTCTCACAGGCATGCGAAAATAACAAAGGGCCCATTTCTGCCATTTTGGAAGTGGCCCTGAGTCAATGTAAGCGTGTGCTTGAGGTGGGTAGTGGCACTGGACAGCATGCGGTGCACTTTGCACCCTTGTTACCTCACCTGATATGGCAGACCAGCGATCAGCCCCGGTATCACGAAGGGGTACTGAAATGGATAGCTGCGTACCCGTCTGAAAATCTGTTACCTCCGCTTAACCTGACCGTGGGCAAAGACAGGTTGCCTTTTTCTGAATATGACGGTGTTTATTCAGCGAATACTGCTCATATTATGCAGAAAGCCGAAATTAAAATGATGATGCAGAGCCTGTCTGAATTACTACCGCAAGGTGCAGTATTTTGCCAGTATGGCCCGTTTACCGACAACGGTGCATTCAGCAGCGAGAGTAACAGAGAGTTTCATCAGCATCTGATAGCCAGTGGCTATGGCGGTTACCGGGATATACAGGAATTGCAGGCATGGGCGCCGGCACTCACGCTGGAGAACATCCATGAAATGCCGGCCAATAATTTGTTATTGCAGTGGGTAAAAAACTGAACGCCGGGTCTGTTCAAAAATCATTGAAAAACGGTGCTCCGGCACCGTTTTTTATGTCGTCAAATCAATTCTTTTTTCTACAATAACAGGCACACCGTTACGCACTGCAGAAATGCGCACTCTTACCCGTTTATCGTCGCCGCTGCCACTGCGATACTGAATTTGCTTGTCTTCTTTCAGACGGGTGAGATAAAGACTGTCTCTTCCCATTATTCTTACGCCTTTGCCGGCAATAATGTCAGCTTTCACATTATGATAATCAGGGTGGACTTCATAGCTCAGTAACAGGTTGGCGCGGTTAAAGGCATCATTAGACACTGACAGCGAAACCTGGATAGGGGCCTGTACCGGCGGACTGAAATGCTGCAACATGACCGGATGCAACGCAGGCTTCAGCGGCGGAAACTGAGGAATATTATTTTCCGTCGGCTCATGGAACTGACAGCTTATCGCATCGGCCGCCATTAAGCTGAGAATGGCTGTCAGACAGTAAATTTTTTTGTTCATAGTGAGGGCTCTGATTAAGTAATAAAGGCGTATGTGCGCCGGTCCTGAGCCTGAAAATGCAAAGCATGAACCCGTTGTCAGTGGCAAACTGCTTTGGTTCTGCAAAAGAATTAATTTATTATATTTCTACTGTATAACCTTAAACCAGCAAAGCCGGAGGGTAAAGTGCTACCGGTTAAGCTTTATCGATGAATGATTAACATCCGACGTATTTTCAGCCGTTTCAGAGCGCAACCCGTAGCGGCGGTGGTGGTGGCAGGAACTGACTATCCGTCATACCAGCTGGCGACCAGAATTCAGCAAAATCCTGCGTTTCATCTGGCTTATTTTATGAATGAAGAGCCCTGGCATCACCGCACCTTTATACTGGGTGTTGAACTGCGTTACGCCAGTGAGCTGCTTTCTCTGGTGAAAAAACACGATATAAAAGCCGTGTTTTGTGCCTGCGAAGATGATTATCACAGTTGGCTTTCAGATATGGGAACGGCGTTGACCCAACATCATTGTCAGGTATTGCTGTGCCGCCCGGGTGAAACGCCGCAACTGCCAGCCGTTTAAAGCGTATCTGTCAGTTTCTTTTTAATTGGCATGCTGCCCCTGCTCAGGGCGTACCTAACGCTCTGGCGAGTCCGATAAAGGCTCTGATAAACGGTGCATCAGCATCACTCTTTCTGAACCCCATGTGCAGTGACTTGGCGATACCGTTTTTTCCCGGCCTGACAGTTGTAAGGTTTAAGCTGCCGTCCTGCTCTTCAATCAGCCATTTAGGCAGTGCACCGATGCCCCGGCCGGCACTGATCATTTGCAACATGATTTCAGTGGTTTCAATGGTTTTGTGCTTTTTCACTGTACAGCCCGCAGGCGTCAGAAAGTGTGAAAAGATGTCCAGTCTGGAAGGCTCTACCGGATAGGTCAGTAAGGTTTCTTCTGCCAGCGCTTGTGGCGGTACCCATTCACTGGCTGCCAGTCTGTGGTCGCGGCTCATTACCAGCACCTGCTCATAGCCGAATACCGGCTCGTATTGCAGAGAGGGCAGGTGAAGAGGGTCAGGTGTTAAAAGCAGATCAATATCATAGCCGTGCAGCGCCTGCAGGCCGCCGAACGTAAACTTTTGACGTACGTCTACATCTACCCCCGGATAATCCGCCAGAAACGGTTTGACGACCTTCAGGAGCCATTGATAGCAGGGATGGCATTCCATTCCGATGCGCAGCACGCCTTGTTTTCCCGAGGCGATCTGACGCAGCTGCTCTTCTGTGTGCTCAAACTGGGGTAACAGCCGGTGGGCAAGATTAAGTACTGCATTGCCCGCATCTGTCAGTCGCAGTCGTCTGCCATCTTTTTCCCATAGCGGCGCACCGCTGTGCTGTTCCAGCTTTTTCATACTATGACTCAGTGCAGACTGGGTCAGATGCAGATGTCCGGCGGCTTCTGTGAGCGTGCCGTAGTCATGAATGGCAGCAATAATTTTGAGGTGTTGACGATCTAACATAGCGGGAATGAGCAAATTTCACTGGTTTTGCTAAATGTATCACTTAAATTCATAGATTGTGAAAGGCAGCGGTGAAGCTGCCGCAATATCCGGCTAATGGTTTACCTTGCTCAGGACGGGGAAATATCAGTGACAGACACCGCTGTGGCCAGCCGGTCGCTGATCACACTTCGCATCAGACTCGCCAGTTCTCTGAACGTAGCGCGGGCAGGGGAGGTGTTCCGCCATGCCAGCATGTGCTGACGTACTACCGGCATATCAGCGAGTTCACACACATGAAGGGCTTCCGGGTTATGCAACTCAGAATGAACATAGAGTCCGGGCATAAAAGCCATTCCCATGCCCATAACCACCATCTGCCGCAAGGTATCAAGGCTCGTCCCCTCATAGTCGCGGTCCACATTCGCGCCCAGTTGAGTACAAATTTCCTGTACCTGATAGTGAAAGTGATGCCGGTCTTCCAGTGCCATAATTTTCTGGCCCCTAATTTCTTCCGGTTCAATAAATTGCCTGCCGGACATCGGGTGGTCCGCAGGCAATACAAATTTCAGCGGTTCTATAAACAAAGGCTGAACCTGAATTTGCGAGTCACGGTTCGACATGGGAGACAAAGTGATGTCAAATTCGCCGGTCAGCAGGCCTTGCAGCAACTGTTTGGGTGCTGCTTCGCGGACATAGAATTTCAGCCCGGGACGCAGACGATGAATGTCCGGCAAAATATGGGGCAGCAGGTAAGGGCCCAGCGTCGGCGGGATCCCCAACCGGTAGGTTGTGGATTCGCCCTGGGCAAGTGATCGTGCCATCTCACCGAACTGCATCGTCGACTGAAGCACAGCTTCTGCGTATTCAAGTAACGACTTCCCCTGTGCTGATAACAGCGTGCCTGATCGGGAACGTTCGAATAAAATCAGACCCAATGTGTTTTCCAGCGCACTGATCTGGCTGGTTAAAGTGGGCTGACTGATCCCTAAAATATTTGCCGCCCTGCGAAAATTGAGGTGTTTTGCGACGGTGACGAAGTACCTGATCTGGTTCAACGATGGGGTTTTGCCGTTGAATAACATGGTGTAGTCCTGCTAACTCGATTAAAATCCGCTGTCTCTGATAGCTCATGTCTATCTCCATTTACTCTATAATTCTATAAAGCTATCAGTCAATCTTAATAGTATCTGAATGTAGCAGTATTTTATTCAATTTAATTTAGGAGTATTAAATGGACCACGTAATCTCTGGCGTAGCTAAATTCCAGCGTGATGTTTATCCTGAGAAAAAGGAAACTTTCCAAAAATTAGCTAACGGTCAGAATCCGGAAGTGTTGTTCATCACTTGTGCCGATTCCCGTATCGATCCTAACCTGGTTACCCAAACAGACCCGGGTGAACTGTTTATCTGCCGTAATGCCGGCAACATTGTACCTCCACACAGCAATCAAACCGGTGGCATGACTGCTTCTATCGAATTTGCTGTTGCTGCCCTGGGCGTAACGCACATTGTTGTATGCGGTCACACAGACTGTGGCGCAATGAAAGGTGCACTGGCGCCTGAGAAACTGGACAGCCTGCCACATGTTAAAGAATGGCTGGGTCACTGCCGTTGTGCCACTGAAGTTGTGAAAGAAAAGCACGGCGAACTGACTGCCGATCAGCTTGGCGAAGTAACCAAAGAAAACGTGTTACAGCAGTTACAACACTTACGTACTCACCCTGCTGTTGCTGCGAAGCTGGCTACGAAAGCCGTTCAGCTTCACGGTTGGGTTTACGACATTGAAACCGGCATGATCCATTGTTATGACCCGAAAACGGAAACGTTTAAGGAAATGGAACAGGCCTATGCTGAGCGCACTCTGGTAGCAGGCGCATAAGGATAGCCTATGAAACTTGATTTATCGTTCAAAGAAATTAAAAGCGACTTACCTGCCAGTATTGTCGTTTTCTTTGTAGCTCTGCCGTTGTGCCTGGGTATCGCCCTGGCATCCGGCGCACCGTTATTTTCCGGCGTAATCGCCGGAATCATCGGTGGTATTATCGTAGGTCTGGCCAGTGGTTCTCGCCTTGGTGTGAGTGGTCCGGCGGCGGGTCTTGCTGTTATCGTTTTTGATGCCATCGGTACCCTGGGAAGCTGGGAGTTATTCCTTTGTGCTGTGGTTCTGGCGGGTGTGTTCCAGTTAATTCTGGGCTTCATGCGTGCCGGATTTGTCGCGTACTTTTTCCCGACGTCAGTTATCACAGGTATGCTTGCCGGTATCGGTTTGCTTATCGTGCTTAAACAATTGCCATACCTGTTCGGCTGGCACTCTGATTTTCTGGGCGAAGAAGCTTTTAATCAGGTTAACGGTGAGAATACGTTCTCTGCTATTGAGCACGCGGTTTCTATGATGTCTCCGGCTGCTATTGCCATTTCGGCAGTGTCTCTTGCGCTGCTGGTGATTTGGGATAAGTACCTTACAAAGGCACATAAAGTCTTCCAGCTGATTCAGGGACCGATTGTCGTTGTGTTACTGGGTATCGTAGCTTCAGTCATGCTGGCTCAGGCTGGTATGCCTTTGCAGGCTGATCAACTGGTAAGTTTACCGGTTATCGACAGCTTCGAGGCGTTCAAGGCAGAAATGGCGTTTCCGGCCTTTTCAGAGATGCTGAACATTGATGTTTTCACCATTGCGCTGGTTATGGCGGCGGTTGCCAGCATCGAGACACTGCTTTGTGTTGAAGCGACTGACAAACTGGACCCGAAGAAAAATACCACACCCACAAACCGCGAACTGAAAGCGCAGGGTATCGGTAACATCGTGTCTGGTCTGGTTGGTGGTCTGCCAATCACTCAGGTAATTGTACGCAGTTCTGCGAACATTGCGTTTGGTGGTAAAACGAAAGTTTCAGCCATTCTACACGGTGTGTTTCTGTTGATTGCTGTATTTGCCGCTGCGTCTATGCTGAATCAGATCCCGCTGGCTTCTCTGGCAGCTATTCTGATTACTGTAGGTTATAAGCTGGCTAAGCCTGCTATGTTCAAAGTAATGTACAAAACGGGTTGGGAGCAGTTCCTGCCGTTTATCATTACTATTGGCGTAATGTTGTTCACAGACTTGCTGACCGGTGTTGTTGTTGGTCTGGGTGTGAGTGTTTTCTTTACGCTTAAACACAGCTACCGCAACTCGTACCAGTTCACTGAAACAGTGAACGAAGACGAAGGTGGCAGCAAAACGCACCACATTGTTATGGCCGAAGAAGTGTCTTTCTTCAACAAACCAAGCATTCTGAAAAAGCTTAACTCTATTCCCGGCAATTCAAAAGTTGTACTGGATTTCTCCAAGAGTAAATCTGTAGCCTTTGATGTGAAAGAGCTGGTGAAAGACTACCTTAATCAGGCTGACAGTAAAAATATCAAAGTTGAAACGATTCAGTTTCAGCAATAGGTAACTTACCTTTCCCAACCTGCCGGTACTTTCGTACCGGCCTTTAAAAAGGGGCGGCAATTTGGCCCCTTTGCTTTACCTCCGCTAACTGCGATATCGTTCATCTGACTGCATTTTTGATACTTATCTCATGTTGATAGTTTTTATCTATCGCGAGATACGGTGTTTTTCTATGAAGCTATCAGTTAAAACTTTCTTTAGAAAATAATGATAACAATATGTTAATATGAGGTAATTATCATGGATCATGTCATTTCCGGCGTTGCCAAGTTTCAAAAAGAAGTCTTTCCGAAAAACAAAGAAGTTTTTCAGAAACTGGCAAACGGCCAAAATCCTGAAGTCCTGTTCATCACCTGCGCTGATTCGAGAATCGACCCCAACCTCGTGACTCAAACCGGCCCGGGTGACCTCTTCATTTGCCGTAACGCGGGCAACATTGTACCGCCGCATTCAAATCATACCGGTGGTATGACAGCGTCAATTGAGTTTGCCGTAGCGGCTCTGGGCGTAAGCCATATCATCATTTGCGGACACTCAGACTGCGGTGCAATGAAAGGCGCACTGGCACCTGAAAAGTTAGACGCCCTGCCGCATGTAAAAGACTGGTTGAGTCACTGTCGTTGTGCCACAGAAGTGGTGAAAGAAAAACACGGAAAGCTGACAGCTGATCACCTTGATGAAGTCACTAAAGAAAACGTGTTACAGCAAATACAGCACATCAGAACCCATCCTGCCGTTGCAGCTAAAATTGCTACAAAGCAGGTGCAGTTGCATGGCTGGGTGTACGACATAGAGTCAGGCAATGTACTTTGCTACGACGAAAAAGCTGAAGAATTCAGACTGTTACAAGAGGTTTACGGCGGTAAGCCTTTCGGTAAAAAAGACAGCAAGGGGGAATAACCCATGAAAGGCTTATTTAATAATGTACGTGGTGATCTTACCGGCGGGTTAACGGCCGGTATTGTTGCTCTACCTCTCGCGCTGGCGTTAGGTGTTGCGTCGGGCGTAGGCCCGATGGCGGGTTTATACGGCGCGATTGCCGTTGGCTTCTTTGCAGCTTTGCTGGGTGGTACACCTTCGCAAATTTCCGGTCCGACAGGTCCGATGGTTGTGGTTCTGGCTGGTCTGTTTGCATCTCTGTCGGGAGACTTAGGCCTCATATTTACCGCTGTTATGCTTGCCGGTTTGTTGCAAATCATAATGGGCTTCACCGGGGTTGGTCAGTATATCCGGCTTGTGCCTTACCCGGTCATTTCCGGTTTTATGTCAGGCATCGGTGCGATCATCATCATCCTGCAACTGGGCCGGTTAATGGGCCATGAGCCTCCGGGCGGTACAATGGGCGCATTAATCTATCTGCCTACGGCTCTTGCTGATATCGATTTTGTGACCCTGGGTCTGGGATTGGGCACGCTTATTATTGCCTATAAGTGGCCTGCCAAACTTGGCAAAATTGTACCCGGCGCGCTGGCTGCCCTTATCATCGGCACACTGGTGAGTTTGTCTCTGGAAACCCCGGTATTAGGTGACATTCCTACAGGATTGCCTGAGTTGCACATGCCGGTATTCGACCAGTCTAAGGCGTTGCTGGTGTTTGAAGCTGCTTTCATTCTGGCGATTCTGGGTGCTATCGATTCATTACTGACTTCCCTGGTTGCTGATAACATGACCCGTACCCGTCACGACAGTAATAAAGAACTGATCGGGCAGGGTGTGGGTAACACGGTTGCCGGTTTGATTGGCGGTATTGCCGGTGCCGGTGCAACCATGCGTACTGTGGTGAATATCCGTAGCGGTGGTAAAGATCGTTTATCAGGTATGGTCCACGCGCTTGTGTTACTGGCTATTGTGCTGGGTCTGAGTCCTCTTGCGGCTAAGATCCCTCATGCTGTTCTGGCTGGCATTCTGGTGAAGGTAGGTCTTGATATTATCGACTGGAGTTATCTGAAGCGTGCCCACACCGGGCCTCGCTGGGACTTCGCGCTGATGCTGCTGGTACTGGGACTGACTGTATTTGTCGATTTGATTACGGCAGTAGGTGTGGGTGTTGTTCTGGCTGCCCTGGCCTATGTTAAGCAGGTTGCACAACTGCAGTTAGATGAAGTGAAGAAAATCCCTGACACACTTCAGGATCCGGAAGAAGATGCGCTGCTCAAGCAGACGAAAGGCAAGGTGCAGATCTTCAGTTTCGGCGGTCCTCTGAGCTTTGGTGCAGCAGCAGACTTAGGGCACCATGTCCGCGAAAAAGTCAGCGGTGGTTCAAGTGCTCTTATCCTCGATTTCAGTCGTGTACCTGCCATGGATGTTTCCGCTGCCATGGCCGTTGAGACCATTACTTCTGATGCTAAGGCCGCTGGCCGTCAGGTACTGATGTGCGGTGCTGTTGAAGCAGTTAACACGGTACTGAATAACATCAATGCGCATCAAAGTGGTGTGACAGTATGTGCAACACGTAAAGAGGCACTGGCGAAAGCTGTTGAAATGGTGAATCAGCCGGGAAAGGCTGAGGGTAGCGGTTCAGCTACCCAGCATCTTGCCAGCGTGTAACTGAATTAATTAATTTTCAGTAATACTGAAAAAGGCTTCCCCGGGGAAGCCTTTTTTAGTTTGAATCGTAGTCAGAACGAGCCGGATATCTATCCGGCATGGCTGCAATTACATGGTGTATCTGGCGCCCAGGAAAATCTGAGTGCCTGTATGGTTGTATTCACGGATAAGGTTTTGTGAACCGTCACCTGTGGTAAACAAACGCTCATATTCATCAGTGAGGTTAATGCCTTCGATGGTAAACGTGAGGTTCTCGTTGTAATTGTAATAAGCAGACAAATCAACGTATGTCGGGCCGGTAGTGGCTTCTTCCGCGTTACCGTTACTGCCGCTGTAATCCGTAATGTAGTCATCACGTTTGTTCAGCGACAGGCGGATACCGTAATCTTCCCGCTCATAATAGAGGGTCGCATTATAGGTATTTTTTGACAGACCGGTAATTTCACCTGCTGACACACGGGTATAGTTCATCACCGTGCCTAAACCGTCAAACGGAGCCGGCAGAAAACGGAAAGGCTGCTGATAAATAATCTCAAAACCATTTACTGTAGTGCCTTCACCGTTCACTGGTGAGGTATGTGTATACGGCACAGTTCGCGGGTCAAGGGCCAGTGCAGGATCGTACTGCGGATCCGAATCAATAAATGGCAGATATACCGCATCAACCAGGCGCTCTTCTGTTGCTGAGGTGATAAACGTTTCTATATCTTTATAGAAGTAGTTAGCTGCCAGCAAAGACTCTTCCGCAAAGTACCATTCAAGTCCCAAATCGACGTTGTTAGACGTGAACGGGTCCAGATACGGGTTACCGGAACTGACAGTACCGTTTACGTAAGAAAATGAAGGATTACCCGGGTTCAGTGAACTGAGGCTCGGACGGGTCATAGTGCGTGATAAACCCAGACGGGCAATGACATCTTCAGTCACCGACAAAGACAGGTTCATCGATGGCAGGAAATTGTCATAGTCGTTCTCAACCGTGACTTCATCCAACTGAATGTAGCCCGAGGCCGTGGACGTGGTTTTCACATAACGCATACCGAAGTTAGTGCGTAAGCTCATGTCAGCGATATCGTACTCAGAATTAAACTCAAGGTAACCACCCAGCGTTTCTTCGCCAACTTCCCAGCTTTGCTCTGTGCGGGGAGTCCAGGTTTTATCCAGCAGCTGAGACTCGATGGCACCAAAGTCAGCCACAATAAAGCGATTCAGTTCTCCGTCAAATCCGTTACCAAAGTCGTCGTAAGGGATGAGTTCTGCAAATCCTACCGCCGAGTCCTGATCAGGGAAGCCGTTAATTTGCTCTTCACTGTAGCCGACGGTACGGTCGTTCCAGGCCATACCCATTTTGATTTCTACACTGTCATTGGTATAGATAAAGTCGACTTTCGCGGTGTCGTTCTTGCGTTCAACGTCAGTGGCCCGTAACCGGCCATCAGATAAATCGTACAGGCTGGCGTCGGTGATATCGTAACCGTAATCCATCACCGGAACATTGGCATTGCCACTGAAATCAAAACTGAACGTATGGGGTGTCAGGTTCGTCATGTTATAGCGGTACTGTTCAGAACGGGCGTCTGATTTAGCGGTACCGGCCATAGCATTCATTTTCAGTTCATCAGATAAATAGAATTCACCACTCAGCACATACTGGCTGAAGTCGGTTTCTGATAACTGCTGACGACTCTCTACCCGGGATGTCATATTGTCAAAGGTACCGGCAACAACCTGCTTACCGCTTTCATCCACTGTCAGTGACACCGGTGTGATATCGCTGAATGTGCTGCGGAACATTTCAAAGTTGTTGTACATGGTACGCTGGTTCTCCAGCGTGGAATGCAGGGTATCGAAAGTGATTGTACCTGCGTCTCCGACTGCAAATTGCAATGAACCGGTTATGCCCAGACGGTCCTGATTGTTACCGAAGAAATCATAGCGGGGCAGGCGGGGTGTCCACAAACAGTTTGCCGGGTCGACAGCTTCGCCGTCAGCTTCACAGGGACCGGAATTGATTGTGCCGTTGACGATTGTGTTACTGGTGTTGGTATAAATACCACCACCGTCCCTTACCGGCGTGGTCCAACGGACGGTGCCGAACCCTTCCTGGCGGACGGTACGCTGTGATTTGGCAACGGAAAACAGCGCGCCGATGGTGTCGTCAGCAAAGGTGTTGCTGATCATAAAGACCATACGCGGATCGACTTCTTCCGTAACATCGTTATATCCGGCCTGACCTGACGCAGCTACGTGAAAGCCCGGATTAGAGAAAGGTTTCGCGGAATACAGGTCGACAGTACCTGCAATACCGCCTTCTTCCGTAGATGCTGACGAGGTTTTCTGAATGTCTACCCGGTTAAATAACTCCGAAGCAAAGACGTTGAAGTCAAAAGCACGTCCACCGTTTACACCACCACCGGAATCGGTTCCGTCGGTACTGGACGGGACTTCCATTCCATTTAACGTGGTACGGGTGAAGTCGGGACCTAAGCCACGCAGCGTAATCTGGCGACCTTCACCCCCTTCGCGGGAAATTGCCACACCCGGTACCCGTTGCAATGACTCTGCAATGTTCAGGTCCGGAAATTTACCAATGTCTTCACTGAGTATGGTTTCTTTTGAAGTCACAGCACTGCGTTTTTCAAACAATGCACGGTTCAGCGCGCCACGAAAGCCGCTGACTTCAATGATTTCATAATCTTCTGCTGTGGTATCTTCAGTTTGTACTTCCTGTGCAAATGCCAGGGAAGGAGTAGAACAGCTCAGCGCAACAATCATCGCGCTGAATACAGGGTTTTTACGGAAACGGTTTTTATTCATGGTGTTCCTCTGCTCAGTTCGTCCTGCATTGTTGTAGGGTGCTTAACAGCCGCACGAAATCAACAATGGGTGTCGTAGGGTATGACAGCCATGTTCACACATATTTATAAATGAAAATGTATGTGTGAAATGGGCAGTGTTAAATTTGCCACCGGTGGCAAATTAAGCGTAACGTTACAGAATTGTTAATTATATTGTCAATAAAAATGTGATCGCGATTACAAAATAGTTAACTAATCTTTCACCGCTTCCGCATCCTTCAACGCAGAGAATTTACCGTTCCAGAACTGGTTGCCAATCTGCACATTCTCAAAGTGAATATTTTTTGCATTTTCCAGGATCAGCGGGATGTCAGCCTTTTTGATACGGATATTCCGGAAGGTCACGTCGTGAACAGGGGCTGCATCCGGAGCATGGATTTCAAGCACAGTACCCACATTCTCTACGGTCATATCTTCAATGATGATGTCAGTGTAAGTTGCCGGAAAATTACCGTGCAGATTGCTCGGGTAATTGAGCTGGAACCAGAAAAGATGTTTAAACGAGGCGACTTTACTTCCGCGGATCCGTATCATTTCAACACGTCCGCCACGATCTAAGTTGCTTTTGAAACGGTAAGCCGAATCTCCTTCGTGGAGGGTATTATTCTCAAAGAATACCCGTTTGATGCCACCGGACATTTCCGACCCCAGACCAATGCCGTCTTCGCCACCAAGATCATTATTTCTTACAACAATATCAGTACTGGGAATACCTATGTTACGGCCATCCGCATCGCGGCCGGACTTAATTACAATACCGTCATCACCGGTGCGGAAATGGTTGTTTTCTGCCAGTACAAACTGGCTGGATTCAATGTCCAGTCCGTCGTTATTGTACAGGTGGCTGTCTACTTTCACCCTGCGAACCGTTGCGTGAGAGGTGTATACCAGATGATTAACCCAGAAGGGGGAGTTTTTGGCCGTGTAGCCTTCCAGCAGAACACGTTTGGCATGGAAAAACTGGATAAGCGGGGGGCGAAGAAAATGCCCTTCACCGAATTGCCTTTGTTGCACAGGCACACTGTCAAAACCCATTCTTCTCAGCGCATGCATGTCAGTATTTTGCTTTTCGTACCAGTTGATAAAAGCAGAGTTTGCATTGCCGTCTATTGTGCCTTCACCCGTGATAGCCACATCTTCCACATTGGCAGCGTAAATCATTGGTGAGTAAGTAAATACTTCCGTTCCTTCCCAGCGTGTTTTCACAACCGGGAGAAATTCAGAGGGCGTAGCTGAAAAGAGAAGTGTGGCGTCTTTCCCGAGATGCAGATTGATTTTACTTTTCAGGTGTAAAGGCCCGTTAACATGCCAGATACCTTCCGGAATATGAACAATACCACCACCGGCAGCCGCAGCTTTGTTGATAGTTTGCTGAATGGTTTGTCTGGCAGCCTTTCTGATTGAAGGTGAGTCTTCGACAACAAACTGTTTATCCGGAATGTCCGGCAAGCGTATTTGCTGCAAAATTCCGGTCGCAATTCGCCAGTCTTGCTCAGTAGAAGCACGGGTTGATAGCGGGATCAGAAAACACAGGATCAGGGTAAGGCGGAATATCATGAAAGCTCCGGTATTCCCGAAAGAGTCGTGTTACAACTGCGGGAAATTAATTGATTTACAATATTTACAATGAGTTAATAATGCTACCGGTGGCATTTGGTGTCAAAGTATTTAATAAATATTGGTTTCTCAGGTGTGAGGAAGTAGTAAGGAAAATAGTTTGTTGGAGGGCATTAGGAGATTATTTTGCTCCCCCGTGCGGAGGAGCATGTTTGTCAGCGTGTTACCAGATCTGAACGCGGTCTTCCGGTGCAAGATACAAGGCATCGCCGGGCTGGACGTCGAAAGCTTTATACCAGATATCCAGATTACGTGGCGCCTGTGTACGGTATCGGGCCGGAGAGTGCGGATCAGAGCGGAGCTGGTTAATCAGGCTTTGCTCAGTGCGTTTCTCACGCCATACCTGTGCCCAGGCGAGGAAGAAGCGTTGATCGCCGGTGAAGCCGTCGATGACAGGGGCTTCTTTGCCATTCAGGCTCAGCTTGTAGGCTTCATAGGCCATTGACAAACCACCCACATCACCAATGTTCTCACCCATGGTCAGACGACCATTTACATGGTTGCCGGGGATTGGTTCATACTGATCATACTGAGCACCCAACTGGTCAACTTTGGCAGTAAAAGAAGCCAGATCTTCTTCAGTCCACCAGTTGCGCTGAATACCTTTGGCGTCTGACTTGGCACCCTGATCGTCGAAACCGTGTCCCATTTCGTGTCCGATAACAGCGCCGATAGCACCATAGTTCACAGCAGGGTCTGCATTCGGATCGAAGAAAGGAGGTTGAAGAATGGCAGCAGGGAATACAATCTCATTAAATGACGGATTGTAATATGCGTTGACCGTTTGCGGTGTCATGCCCCAGCGTTCGCGGTCAGTCGGCTTAAGTTCTGCTTCCACATCTTTAGCGTTAAAGAATTTGCGGAGGTTACGAATGTTTTGCACCAGCTTATCTGAAGATATCTCCAGACCACTTAAATCTACCCATTCGTCCGGATAGCCGATTTTAGGATGGAAAGCTGCCAGTTTTTCTTTCGCTTCTTTTTTCGTTTCTTCACCCATCCAGTCCAGGTTGTCAATGCGCTTGCCCAGCGCTGCGCGAAGGTTTTCAACCAGCTCAGACATTTGCTCTTTCGAAGACTGGGGGAAGTAACGGTCGACATAAATCTTGCCCAGCGCGAAACCCAGAGACTGCGTACCGGACATTTGTGCAACAGCGCGTTTCCAGCGGGCTTCCGGTTCTTCCTGACCATTCAGCTTTTTGTTATAGAACTCAAAAGATGTCTGATAAATCTCTTCCGGCAGCAGAGAGGCATTTTCACTCAGAGTATGGAATGTCAGATACGCCTTCCACACAGCAAGATCCGTTTCGTTGATGATGGTAATGACATCTTTAACGGGTTGCGGGGTAGTGATGTTCAGTTCAGGTACTTTTAAGCCACTTTGTGCGAAAAAGGTATCCCAGTTAAAACCCGGATACGCATCGGAAAGAGACGCTCTTTCAATCTGGTTTAATGTCAGATCACGGTCCCGGCGTTTTTCCCGCGGCCATTGAGCATGAGCAATACGGGTTTCCAGGTCCATAATTTGTTGTGCCTGCTGTGCAGCGTCCTGAACACCGGCAAACGATAGCATTTTTTCGATATGAGACAGGTATGCTTCACGAATATCAACAAAGCGTTCCTGATCACTTAAGTAATAGTCCCGGTCAGGCAGACCCAGGCCGCCAACACTGACACTGACCTGATACTCGTTGGGATCAAGACGGTTGTACCACATGCTGCCCAGCAGAGGCGTTGCTGTGCCGTACAACCAGGCATTCCCGAACACCTCTGTCAGTGCCTGACGGTTATCGATGGCCTGAATTTTCGACAATACATCCGAAACAGGCTCAATACCTTTCGCATTTATGCCTTCCACATCCATATAAGCGGTGTAGAAATCTTTTACCATCTGTTCTTCAGCATTCAGATCTTGCCTGGTCATCAGGTCGTCGATGATGGCTTTAACCTGTTCTTCGCTGCGATCCCGCAGGGCATTAAATGCACCAAAGCGGGTTTTATCTGCCGGAAGTTCATAATTTTTATACCAGGTGCCACTGGCGTAGGAAAAAAAGTCGTCGCCGGGTTTTACGGCTTTGTCCATGGCTGTCAGGTCGATGCCGAAGCTGCCTAGTTCCGCACTGCCTTTCTGTACGGCAGACTGTGACTCTGATGATGAGGCTGTGGTGTTTTGTTCCGGCTTGCTACAACCGGTTAAACTTAAGGCCGCTGCAATGGTGGCAGCGAGTAATTTATACTTCATTGTCGTTTCTCTTTTTTGTTGTTGCAGCGTCCGGAGTGACCACTGCTGTACTTGTTGTTTTTAGTGTTGTTTGCATCGCTTCATTGAAAGGTAACACAGTGGCTGCCTGTTGAAAGTAACAGGCAATCTGTGGCGTTTCCTGCTGTAAAAATTGTTCTACAGCATGGTGGAAATCTGCATCATACAATTTGTGAAGAGATACACACCAGGTGGGCTCAAAGCCCCGTAAAATCTTGTGTTCGCCCTGTGTGCCGGGGTTGAATAAAGGTATGCCACGCTCGACTGCAAAAGCAATGCCCTGATTGTAACAAGTTTCGAAATGCAGGCCGTCGACCTCTTTCATCGCACCCCAGTAGCGCCCGTAAAGCCCGTTATCGTCATAGAAAAACAGTGCACTGGCTACAGGTTCCTGTTCTTGTGCGGCGACGACCAACAAAACATTCGATGCCATAGAGCTGAAGATCTGGCGAAAAAAAGCCGGAGTCAGATATCCCGTGTGGCCGGAGCGTTTTAAATAAGTTTGCTGATAGCAGCGGATGAAAAATTCAATGTGTTCAGAGGTGAGGGCATCACCGGTAATTCTTGTCAGCGAAACACCGGTCTGTTCAAGTTTCTCCCGTGACTTACGCAGGGCTTTACGCTTTCTCGATGTCAGTGCGGCGGTAAAGTCACTGAACGTCTGATAGCCATAGTTGTACCACTGGAACTGCACGGAATAACGGCGGGCAAAGCCTTGTTCATACCAGCTTTTGCTGTTGTGGTATGGAGAAAAAAGAATATGGGAAGAAGAGCATCCTTGTTCTGATAATGCCTTCAGAGCAGGCACCGCTACTTGGAGAATGTCCCTTTCTTCATACTCAGGGGATATCAGAAGTCTAATGCCGGTGACCGGTGTAAAAGGCACTGCACTTATCCACTTAGGATAATAACTCAGCCCGTGCTGATCGTAAGCATGTGCCCAGCCGTGGTCAAAAACATATTCCCCGTAACTGTCTTCTTTCAGATACCCCGGCATCACCGCAACGAGTTTATCACCGTCGCAGACTCTCAAATGATGAGGTTGCCAGCCTGTTTCAGGACCCACGCAGTGACATGCTTCCATGGCAGCAAGAAACGGATATTGCAGAAAAGGACCTGCATCCCGTGCAAGTGCCTGCCACTGTGATGAATCAATGTCTTTAATCGATGAGATAAAGGATGTGGTATATTTCATTTTTACTTTCGCAGTAAACACGTTTTAATTCACTGCTGTATCGTGGTTAGTCACTGCATTGTACTGCGACGAACTCTTCCATGAATGCCGGTACGTTTACATTAGAGCTAAATTAAACATTCTTCAACATGACAGACCCTGACCGCAAAATCATTATCGACGCGATTACGCGCATGCTGGCACGACGAGAGCACAGCCATGTGGAGGTACTGACAAAACTGACACAGAAAGGTTTCGACGCCGGTTTGTCGTCGGCTATTTTGCAGGAATTCACCGACGCTGATATTCAAAGTAATGCCAGATACGCCGAAATGCGCGTCCGCGCCTGCGCATCGAAAGGTCAGGGGCCGGCCAGAATAAAGCGTGAGCTGGCGCAGCATAAACTCGATGACGCTACCATCGCATCTGCGATGAGCGAAGCCGATATTGACTGGTTTGAATTAGCCCTGAAGGTAAAAGAGAAGAAATTTGGCGAAGGGCAGGAGCGGGACTTCAAAGCCAGACAAAAGCAAATGCAGTTTCTCAATTACCGGGGCTTTACTCAGGAACACATCCAATACGCCGTAAATGGTGACTAAATTAACCGCGAATGCCTTAACAACGGCGCGTGTTCCATGATATGTTTGCGCCCTGCGGGCCGTATGCCCGATTTAGTGACTTGTGCACCACAATTCCCAGCATCTGACGAGCCATTTTATCAGAGTAAATTTGTGCTCCCGATGTTCACCGTTAACAAGAGTAGGAAGTTAGGATTTCAATGACATTATCAACTGCTGACATACGCCAAAAGTTTATCGATTACTTTAAAAGTCACGGCCACCAGGCAGTGGCGAGTTCCTCATTGGTACCTGCAGATGATCCTACGCTCCTGTTCACCAACGCGGGGATGAACCAGTTCAAAGACGTTTTCCTTGGCGCAGAAAAGCGCAGCTACTCCCGTGCAGTGTCTTCACAACGTTGTGTGCGTGCCGGTGGTAAGCACAATGACCTGGAGAACGTTGGCTATACTGCCCGTCATCACACCTTTTTCGAAATGCTGGGTAACTTCAGTTTTGGCGATTACTTCAAAAAAGACGCCATTTCCTTTGCCTGGAATTTCCTGACTGTTGAGCTTGGATTACCAAAAGAGAAACTGCTGGTAACCGTTTATTCAGAAGACGATGAAGCCTTTGATTTGTGGGAGAACCACATTGGCGTACCGGCAGAAAAAATCATCCGGATTAACACGTCAGATAACTTCTGGTCGATGGGTGATACCGGCCCCTGCGGTCCCTGCTCTGAAATTTTCTATGATCACGGTGAGCACATTTGGGGTGGTCCTCCGGGAACGCCTGAAGAAGACGGTGACCGGTTTATTGAAATCTGGAACCTGGTTTTCATGCAGTTCAATAAGCAGGCAGACGGTACCATGGAACCGCTGCCTAAGCCTTCTATCGATACCGGTATGGGCCTGGAGCGTATTTCTGCCATTCTTCAGAATGTGCACAGCAACTATGAAATTGACCTGTTCCAGAACCTGATAAAAGCGACTGCTGACATTACCGGGGCTAAAGACCTGGAAGACAAGTCTTTGCGTGTTGTAGCTGACCACATCCGTTCATGCGGCTTCCTGGTATGTGACGGCGTAATGCCCGGCAACGAAGGTCGCGGCTATGTACTGCGCCGTATCATTCGTCGTGCAGTACGTCACGGCTATCAACTTGGCGCGAAAGACATTTTCTTCTACAAACTGGTAGCGGCTCTGGTGCAAGAAATGGGTGAGTTCTACCCTGAACTGGCTGATCAGCAACCTGTTATTGAGAAAGTATTGCGGGTTGAAGAAGAGCAATTCAGTAAGACTCTTGAACGGGGCATGAACATGCTCAATGACACGTTATCTTCACTGGAAGGCGATACGATTCCCGGTGAAGTGGTGTTCAAACTGTATGACACTTACGGATTCCCGGTTGATTTAACCAACGATGTTGCCCGCGAGCACAATGTAAAAATTGACGAAGCCGGTTTTGAAAAGGCCATGGAAGCTCAGCGTGCCCGTGCTCAGAAAGCCAGTAACTTCGGTGCCAATTATAATGACTTGCTGAAAGTTGAACATGAAACAGCATTCACCGGTTATACCGATGTGGAAGGCGAGGCAAACGTTGTCGAACTTATTCATGACAATCAATTTTGCGAATCGCTCACCGACGGACAGGAAGGTGTTGTGGTATTAGACCAGACGCCCTTTTATGCCGAATCCGGAGGTCAGGCCGGCGACCGTGGTGTGCTTAAAGTGGCTAACGGTGAATTTATTGTTACTGATACCCAGAAAATGGGTAATGCATTCGCGCATAAAGGTAAGGTTGTCGGTGAAATACGTAAAGGCGAAAAAGCGGCTGCGGCTATCGACAACAGTAATCGTGAAGCAGTGAAGCAAAATCACAGTGCGACGCACTTGCTGCATGCTGCGCTGAGAGAAATCTTAGGTGATCATGTCACTCAGAAAGGCTCTCTGGTAGAAGCACAACGCCTGCGTTTTGACTTCTCCCATTTTGAGGGCGTGACGGCAGAGCAGTTACTGACAATTGAAAACCGGGTAAATGAAGAAATTCGCGCTAACCATGCGCTGCAAACTGAATTAATGGAACTGGATGAAGCCAAAGCCTCTGGTGCGATGGCATTGTTCGGTGAGAAGTACGACGAGAAAGTACGCGTTGTCACAATGGGTCCGTTCTCTGTTGAACTTTGCGGTGGTACTCACGTCAAACGTACAGGTGATATAGGTTTATTTAAGATTGTGTCAGAAAGTGGTATCGCATCAGGCGTTCGTCGCATAGAGGCGATAACCGGCGCAACTGCAGTTGAGTTTGTTCAACAACAACAAATTCAATTACAGACCGCAGCCGGATTGCTGAAAACTGACGTATCAGGACTGGTTGACCGTATCGGTGTACTGCAAACGCAAACGAAAGAGCTTGAGAAAGCATTATCAGCGGCGAAGCAAAAACTGGCTTCTCAACAAGGCGCTGACATGCTGGGTCAGGCTATCGAAATTAACGGTGTGAAAGTGTTAATTTCTGAACTGGAAGGCGTTGAGTCGAAAGCGTTGCGTGGAATGATGGACGATCTTAAAAACCGAATCGGCGAAGGGGTCGTAGTACTAGGTATGGCTGATGGTGCGAAAGTCAGTTTGATAGTTGGTGTGACCAAACAGCTTACCGGCAAAGTGAAAGCAGGCGAATTAGTAAACTTTATTGCCTCACAGGTTGGCGGAAAAGGTGGTGGCAGACCAGACATGGCGCAAGCTGGTGGTAGTCAGCCAGAAAATTTGGCAAGTGCATTGGCTTCGGTTAACGCATATTTGTCAGATAAGCTATAATCCAGATTGTAAGGTAATCAGTGAGTTTTTGGAGTGACACAAAAACACGGAATCACTGTCGTTACCGTCGGGTCGTGCCGGCGAGTGACATAAGGTTAAAGGATATTTTCATTTGTAAAGGATCAGGAGCAAGCGAATGCTTATTTTGACTCGTCGTGTAGGTGAAACCCTGATGGTCGGTGATGATGTAACGGTTACCGTATTAGGCGTTAAAGGAAATCAGGTACGAATTGGTGTGAATGCGCCGAAAGAAGTATCAGTGCATCGTGAAGAGATTTACATGCGTATACAGGCTGAGAAAGGCGGGCAGCCGGGTAACAGTGTTACCGAATAATCCCGATAGAAAAAGGCCGGTTGAACCGGCCTTTTTTGACTCTGAGGTATGACAGAGCGGGCTTTTTATCCGATTTGTTTAAAATGGCAGCATACGATTCATTTTATTGAAAAAAGGGTTTGACTCCCTCACGAGTATCAGTAAAATGCGCACCACTGTTACGGAGAGGTGGGTGAGTGGCTGAAACCAGTTCCCTGCTAAGGAACCATACCTATTACTGGTATCGAGGGTTCGAATCCCTCCCTCTCCGCCATTGTTCAAGGTTGGACGTGGTGGCCAACAATAAGTTTTAATGCGCGTGTGTAGCTCAGCTGGATAGAGTACCTGGCTACGAACCAGGCGGTCGGAGGTTCGAATCCTTCCACACGCGCCATCTTATAAAAGCACCACCTTTTACGGTAAAACGTAAAAGTACAGTTAAAGCGTGTGTAGCTCAGCTGGATAGAGTACCTGGCTACGAACCAGGCGGTCGGAGGTTCGAATCCTTCCACACGCGCCATACCGGAAAGCCCACCATCAGGTGGGCTTTTTTCGTTTTAACCTTCCTCTTTGACTTTTCTACCTTGCGATTGCTTAAATATCGCCCACACTGAATGCATAGCACATGTGCAGGTTTGTCCGGTGTTCTGTCTGATTTTCATCGCAAAATGTTGCTTTTGTTGGTGAATATAAGGCCGAAGTCGCATTGTTTCTGCATGTTTAACATGTTACTTATTCTTAATACTCACATCACAATATAAACAGGTTCTGACATGGCATCGGATTCGTTAGTTAGTTTGCTTGGTGAAGCTGCCACATTAATGTTAACCGGCATGGTATTTGTGTTCGCTTTTCTGGCACTGCTCATCGCAGGTGTTAAAGCCATTGCCTGGTACTGCCGGCGTTATCCAGGCAATGAAGACGTCGCTGCACCGGTAAGAACGCCATCAGCACCTGCTCAGTCAGCCGTAAGCGGGCAAACCATAGCTGCCATCACAGCAGCCATTCATCAGCACAGAAACAATCAAAAATAGCATTAAAGAGGATTTTTTATGTCTAAGCCACTGGCACTGACAGAACTTGTATTGCGTGATGCACACCAGTCTTTACTGGCTACCCGCATGCGCCTGGAAGACATGTTACCCATTACAGGCGAGCTCGATAATGCAGGTTTCTGGTCTGTTGAATCCTGGGGAGGGGCAACGTTTGATGCCTGTATCCGTTATCTGGGGGAGGATCCGTGGGAGCGTATCCGGGCGCTGAAAAAAGCCATGCCGAAAACGCGGCAACAAATGTTGCTGCGTGGGCAGAACTTATTAGGATACCGCCACTATGCTGATGATGTGGTTACCCGGTTTGTTGAACGTGCCCATGAAAACGGTGTAGATGTTTTTCGCATATTTGATGCGATGAACGATGTTCGTAATCTGCAAACGGCAGTTAAGGCTGCTATTGATTGTGGCGCGCATGCTCAGGGTACCATGTCCTATACCATTAGCCCTATGCACACCATCGACGGCTGGCTGGATATGGCTAAAAAATTAGAAGACATGGGTGTGCACTCCATTTGTATCAAAGACATGGCCGGTTTACTTAAACCTTACGAGTGTGAAACGCTGGTTACCCGCCTGAAAGAAACCGTGCAGGTACCTATCGCCATGCAGTGTCACGCCACAACCGGCCTGAGTACTGCAACCTATCAGAAGGCCATCGATGCCGGCATTGATATGCTGGATACCGCTATATCTTCAATGAGTATGACATACGGTCACAGCGCCACAGAGACTATCGTGTCGGCTCTGGAAGGCACAGAAAGAGACACTGGCTTGTCGCTTGAGGGGTTAGAAGACATTGCCGCTTACTTCCGCGACGTGAGAAAGAAATACGCCAGTTTTGAAGGCAGCCTCAAAGGTGTGGATGCCCGTATATTGCTGGCGCAAGTACCCGGCGGCATGTTGACGAATATGGAAAGCCAACTGAAAGAGCAGGGCGCAGAAGATAAGTTTGACGAAGTATTGAAAGAAATTCCCCGTGTGCGTGAAGATTTGGGGTTCATTCCTCTGGTCACACCCACCTCGCAGATTGTGGGCACACAGGCGGTGCTGAATGTGCTTACCGGTGAGCGCTATAAAAGTATTTCCAAAGAAACGGCGGGTGTACTGAAAGGCGAATATGGCGCAACTGCTGCGCCGGTGAATGCTGAATTGCAGGCCCGTGTGCTTGATGGTGGTGAGCCGGTTACCTGCCGTCCGGCTGATTTGATCAAGCCGGAAATGGAAAGCCTGACTGACGACCTCGCATCATTGGCCAAAGAAAAAGGCTTCCTGTTGGCGGAAGAGCAAGTTGACGACGTACTCACTTACGCATTGTTCCCGCAAATCGGTCTGAAGTTCCTGCAAAACCGCGGCAACCCGGATGCCTTTGAACCTGCGCCGGGCAAGGAGCCGGAAGTGGCTACAGCACCTGTTGCTGCTCCAAACGCCGCGGGACAGCCCTCAAGTTACGATGTGAAAGTAGACGGCAAAGTGTATCACGTGGAAGTGGCTGAATCCGGCACGCTGACCAGTGTTACACCGGCCGAAACAGCGCGCGCACCGGCTCAAAGCAGCACAGCCGCACCGGCTGGCGGACAGGCAATCAATGCTCCGTTATCCGGCAATGTGTTCAAAGTTTTAGTATCTGAAGGTGATGCTGTGTCCAACGGGGATGTGGTTATTATTCTTGAAGCGATGAAAATGGAAACCGAAATTCGTTCCGCTTTTGACGGAACAGCTGGCCGTATTCTGGTGAAAGAGGGTGACAGTGTTGCCAGTGGTCAGGCGCTGATAGAGTTAAACTGATGGAAAAATTATCAATTTTATGGGACAGCACTGCGCTGGCGCATTTTCAGGGCGGGCAACTGGTGATGATGGCAGTGGGGTTACTGCTTTTATATCTGGCCATCGTGAAAAAATTCGAGCCGTTATTGCTGTTACCCATCGGTTTCGGCGCGCTGTTAACCAATATTCCGCTGGCTGGCTTCAGTGAACCGGGTGGACTGTTATATTACATCTATGAAGTGGGTATTCATTCCGGCGTGTTTCCGTTATTAATTTTCATGGGCGTGGGAGCAATGACGGATTTTGGCGCATTGATCGCAAACCCCAGGATGTTGTTGCTGGGCGCGGCGGCTCAATTTGGTATTTTTGCCACATTGTTCGGTGCTATTGCCCTTAATTTCATTCCCGGTTTTGACTTCACGTTAAAAGATGCCAGTGCTATTGCCATCATCGGTGGTGCTGACGGACCCACGGCAATCTTTCTGGCTTCCCGTCTTGCTCCTGATTTGCTGGGGGCAATTGCTGTCGCCGCTTATTCTTACATGGCACTGGTTCCTATTATCCAGCCTCCTATTATGAAGGCCCTGACCAGTGAAGATGAGCGGAAAATCGAAATGGCGCAGTTACGCCACGTGTCGCAAAAAGAGAAAATCATATTTCCTCTGGCGGTACTCATTCTGACTATACTATTCCTGCCTTCTGCAACACCACTGGTGGGTATGTTTTGTTTTGGTAATCTCATGCGGGAATGCGGTGTGGTAGACCGGCTGTCAAAAACGGCGCAGAATGAACTTATCAATATTGTGACCATTTTCCTCGGCCTGGCTGTGGGTTCTAAATTATCTGCCGATAAATTTTTAACGGTGGAAACGTTAGGGATCCTCGGTTTAGGTGCGATTGCTTTCGCTATCGGCACTGCCGCCGGCGTATTGATGGCAAAACTCATGAATAAAATGAGCGGTGGCGGGATTAATCCGCTAATCGGCGCTGCCGGGGTGAGCGCTGTACCCATGGCGGCGAGAGTGGTCAATAAAGTGGGTCTGCAGAGTAACCCGCATAATTTCCTGTTAATGCATGCCATGGGGCCGAATGTGGCCGGTGTACTGGGGTCTGCCGTCGCAGCGGGTATTCTGCTGGCGCTGGTGGGTTAATTGTCTTCCCAGGCAACGTTGACCACTCAGGTCAACGTTTGCTGGGGCACCAGTGACTGATATGCAAGGATCAGCTTTTTAGTCATATCATGTTGCGGCCAGCGGAAGATTGTTTCCGTTTTGCCGGTTTCAACAATCTGTCCGTTTTCCATCACGATGATCCGGTCAGCAATGTGTCTCACAATGCCTAAGTTGTGTGAGATAAAAATAAACGACAACCCCAGCTCTTTTTGCAGGTTCAGGATCAGGTTTACCGTCTGCGAGCGTACTGAAGGGTCCAGTGCGGCAAAGGGTTCGTCTGCGACCAGAATCTTTGGCTGTAATACCATGGCTCTGGCGATGGCTACACGCTGCTGCTGACCATCAGACAACATGTGGCGGTAAAAGTAGTAGTGATCACGCAGCAGTCCCACTTTAACCAGAATATCTTCGATGACTTTCTTGCGTTCTGTTTCATCCAGTTCAGTGTTCAGCGATAATGGCTCATCAAGAATACGGCCTACAGGAATACCGGGGTTCATGGCTTCGTTGCTGTGCTGGAAAATCATGCGGATATCGTTGCTGGCGTTATAACTCTTAGTCGATTTCTTTTTGGCTGCGTTATACATTACGTTGCTGAGGAATATCTCGCCTTCATCGGCAGGCACTGCACCCACCAGCAGCTTGGCCAGCAGGGATTTTCCGGCGCGGTTTTCACCGATAATGGCAATGGTCTCGCCGCGCTTCACACTCAGTTCTATAGGCCCTAAGGCAAACACTTCCGGCTTTTTCAGCCAGCGTTTCTTATCACTGTGGCGGAATGTCAGGCCGCTGACATGCATGATCTCACTCATAACTTCTCCATGTGCAGTGGGAAGTGACAACTGTAAGTGTGGTCATGGATACGACGCACGCCGGGCGTACTGACACAAGCGCGCTGGGCGCGGGGGCAGCGCGGGCCCAGCCGGCAGCCAATGGGAACGTGCTGCAATGAAGGAATGGTGCCGTCCAGTGCCGGCAGCACTGACTTAGGCGGTAAGTCATTCCTGAAACTCGGCGCACTGTCCAGCAGAGCTTTGGTGTACGGGTGAAGCGGCCGTTTACGGATATGTTTCATCTTGCCGGATTCAACAGTTTGTCCGCAGTACAGCACTGTCATGGTGTGAGACATACTGGCGATGGCAAGCAAATCGTGGCTGACAAACAATATGGATAAAGACTTTGTTTGATTCAGACGTGTCAGTAACTTCAGTACTTTGGTCTTCGTGGTCGTTTCCATGCCACGGGTGGGATCGTCAGCAATTAGCAGTCTGGGCTGTGAAATCAGCGCCATAGCAATCATGAACTTCTGACCAATGTCGGTAGGCACCTGGTGGGGATACGCATTCAGATAGTGCTTATGATTTTTAATCCCGACTTTGTGCACAGTACTGATAGCAGTTTTCCGGCGGTCCTGCTTACGTTGCCAGAACCATTTACCGTTTACCAGTTCATCCGGGATGGCTTCCTCTAACTGCTCACCTAATGTGGTGGAGGGATCCATGGCTGATACCGGATCCTGAAATACCACGCCGATATCCCGGCGCATCAGTTCACGCCGCTCTTTTGCTGACATGGACAGCATATTTTTGCCGTTCCAGCTCATTCTGTCAGCGGTGATACGCCACTGCTGGGGAAGTGAACCGGAAATTGCCTGAACCATCAAACTCTTGCCTGAACCGGATTCGCCAACCAGCGCGCGGATTTCTCCGCTGTTAACGGTCAGGTTCACTTTATCTAACGCTTTAACACGGGTATTCCCGTTGTCTATCTCAAGCGTCATATTCTTTATATCGAGCATGGGCATTAGTGTGTCAGCCTCCGTCGAAGTGCAGAGCGCAGTCCGTCACCGACAATGTTCACCGCCAGTACCATCAAAAATATCGTCAGGCCGGGAAGGCCCACATTCCAGGGCGCGATATAAGCCACATCCAGTCCGTCTGCCAGAATTACGCCCAGCTCGGGAAGGGGCGGCTGTGCACCGAGATTCAGAAAACCCAGTGCGGAAATGTCGATGACAGCAATGGATAAGGCGAGTGAACCCTGTACCACCAGCATTTCAATCATATTCGGCAGCACCGAGTGAAAAAATAACTGCAAAGGCCGGGCGCCATCCAGCCTGGACGCCAGAATGTATTCTTTTTTCATTTCACTGCGCACATAAGAGCGGGTGTGATGGATAAACTGAGGGATAAGTGCCAGCGTAATTGCCCACATACTGTTAACGAGACCAGTACCCAGAATGGCCACGATAATAATGGCTATCAGCAGAGTAGGGATGGCCATCAGTGCATCCAGAGTATGATTTATCACACTGGAGCGAACACCGCTGGTCATGCCGGCGATGGTGCCGATTGTTACACCTGCCAGCATAGCGATAAGCACCAGCATCAGGCTGGAACCGAAGGTAACACGGCAGCCGTACATAATGCGTGAAAATACATCTCTGCCCAGTGCATCAGTACCGAACAGGTGAGAGATGGTACCGTTCGGTTCCCAGCTCGGCGGCACCAGCAGGGCATCGATGTTTTGTTGTAACGGGTCGTAAGGCGCTACCAGCGGCGCAAACAGAGACACGAAAAAAAACAGTCCGAGCACGATGAAGCCGGCAAAGGCCACATGACTGCTGCGGAACTCTTCCCAGGTGCGCTGCCAGGGAGAGGGCTGCGATTCTTCCTGATATAAACTAAACCGTGCCACGTTCGTACTTTTCCCTGCTTGGATCGATAAAGCGGTTAAACAAATCAATCATAATTGTAAAACTGATCACCACTGTAGCTACTGCCAGCATACCAACACGCAGTGCCGGATAATCGCGCTGGTAAATGGCTTGGATCAGCCAGTTGCCAATACCCGGCCAGGAAAACAAGGTTTCAACAATCATGGCATTGGTGATGAGCGTCGTAATCTGGATCGCCATCAGTGGCAGAATGGGGAGTAAAGCGTTTCTCAGTATATGGCGGAAAAAGATTTGCCGCTTGGAAAGTCCGCGGGATTCTGCCGCTGCAATGTACGGGCTTTTCAGCACGTCGATCACTGAACGCCTTGTCAGCCGGACCATGGAGGCGGTGGAAACCAGCGCGATAGATACCGTGGGCAGGAGCAGGTGGATGAGTGCATCGCTGAGTGCCAGGCCGCTGTCCACACTGTCAGCAATGATGATGTCGATGAGGATAAAGCCGGTCTGCGGAGGCACATCAAATAGCAGGCTCACACGCCCTGATAACGGTACCACACCAAGATTCAGACTGAAAAACAAGATGAAAACCAGTGCTATCCAGAATACCGGAAATGAGTAACTGACCATACTGGCTGAGTTAATCAGGTAATCCCGTTTGGTGTAACTGCGTAACCCCGCGTAACAGCCAAGAGGCACACCTACAAAAATGGCGATAAAAAGCGCATAGGCACTGAGCTCTATTGTGGCGGGCATGGCGATACCGATTTCCTGCCTTAACGGCAGACCGGATATAAAACTGTACCCCCAGTTCCCCTGAAGCAGTTGCTGAACATAATAGATAAATTGAAACAGATAGGGTTTATCGAGCTGAAACTGGCGGATGAGTGCAGCACGCTGCGCCTCATTTTGCGGCGTGATTCCTGTCAGATTCACCAGTACGTCGCCGGGAAACAAATAAGCAAGGGCGAAGGACAATGCCGCCAGCACGAGCATAGTGGTTATAAACAGGGTCGCATAGCGGATCAGAATTTGTATCACAGGGATTTCGTCACTCCGGCAAAACGTACACCACCGTACGGATTAATACTCATGCCCTTCAGATTTTTACGGTAAGCCTGATACCGGTATGCATGAGCAATAGGCACGATGGGTAATTCATCATACAGCAAGCGGTTCACTTCTTCATAGATTGCTTTGCGCCGCTCCATATTTTGCGTTTGCAGGGCTTCATTAATCAGTGAATCGTATCGTTCGTTACACCACATTGCGCGATTGGTGCCGGACGGGATCGCGCCGCAACTGAGCAAAGGCCGGTAAAAGTTGTCCGGATCACCGTTGTCTGCGGACCAGCCAATCAGCACGCTATCGTGTAAGCCTTCCCGCAGATGGCGGCGAAACGTGGTCCAGTCATAAGTGACAATATTCACCTGAATATCCACCGCTGACAAATATCGCTGGATCAGCTCAGCCATTTTGGTGGCATTCGGGTTGTAAGCGCGCTCCACCGGCATTGCCCAAATTGTCATGGTAAAGCCCGGTTCAATACCGGCTTCAGTGAGTAATTTTTTCGCCAGTACCGGATTGTAAGCGGTGTCTTCGGCATCACTCTGGAAAGCCCAGCTGGCTGTAGGAAGCAGGGTTTTTGCCCGTGTGGCACTGTCAAAGTACACAGCTTCAAGGAGGGTGTTTTTGTCGATAGCCAGTGCCAGCGCTTTACGCACGTCCGGATTGTCGAATGGAGGCCGGTTGGTATTGAACGCCCAGAAACCGATGTTCAGACCGGGTTTTTCAGATAACTCAAGCTCTTCACGGTTACGGATTACCTCCAATTCTGTCTGGGCAGGGAAGGCGATAGCATCACACTCTCCGGTGATCAGTTTGGCAAGCCTGATTGAGCTCTTCGGCGTGATGTCGTAAATCAGGTGTTCCGTGTTTGTCTGGCCCTCCGGCAGCGACTGTTCACCCCAGTAATGTTCGTTGCGCAGAAAACGGATATAGTGGTCTTTGCGGTAGCTTTCAAATTTAAACGGGCCTGTACCAACAGGGTAATAGTCAATTCTCTCCGGCGTGCCACGGCTCAACAGAAAATCAGCATATTCGGCTGATAAAATAACGGAAAAGTCTGTCGCCAGGTTCGCCAGGAAAGAGCTGTCACGCTGTTTTAAGGTGATCTCAATCCGGTAGCCATTGATGCGCTTCACATCTTCAATATTGGCAGCGATGCCGAGACTTTCGAAATAAGGGTAGCGTCCACCGGACACGCTGTGATAAGGATTAGCCTCCAGCCGCCAGCGGTTAATGCTGAAAATGACGTCGTCGGCGTTAAAGCTCCGGGTCGGGGTAAAGTAAGGCGTGGTGTGAAATTCCACATCTTTATTTAACTGAAATGTATAGGTAAGTCCGTCATCAGATACCAGCCAGCTGCTGGCCAGGTTTGGCACAATCTGACCGGTTTCAGGATCGAAATCCATCAGCCGGTCGTAAACCTGGTGGGCGGTGGCATCGGCGGTGGTGCTTGAAGTATCGGTTTGCGGGTTAAAATTCACCGGATTACTTTCAGAACAGTAGATGATACCTGACTGGTAAAAAGCAACCTGCTCTGATTTATCGCAGGCCTGAAGCCCTGTTAGTGCGACCAGTATAGTTGCCCACCGAAAACCCCGTCGCACCGTTATGCCTCCACAGATTCCGCTGAAGAATCCAGTAAATTGTATTTCTTTAAATAGCCTCTGAGCTGATGATAAGTCAGACTCAACTTTTCTGCAGTCTTTTTCTGATTAAACTGACTGTCTTCAAGTGCTTGCCTGATCATATCAATTTCAAATTGCTGGGAGCGCTCCTTCAGATCCAACGGATAAACCGGAGCTTGCGGAGCCTCGGGCACCGGCGTAAATACAGCGTCGTTGGGAGGCGGGGGTAAATCAGGCTGAATGCCGTTGATTTCAGATGCCGGCTGGGGAGCGGTAATTCTGTCCTGAGTCTTAATGCGACCTTTTGGTCTGAAGGGGGATTCAAACGGGTCAAGAATGATTTCGTGGACAGGCAGGTGAGGGTTATTGCAGCGGTACACGGCTCTTTCCACCACGTTTTTGAGCTCACGGATGTTACCCGGCCAGTGATAATCGAGTAAGGTGCGGCGGGCCTTCTCTGTAAAGCCACTGAATAATTCCATATCCAGTTCCCTCGCCATATTAATGGCAAAGTTTTCAGCCAGTAACAGAATATCATCTTTCCGTTCTCTCAACGGTGGAATGGTAATAACGTCAAATGCCAGTCTGTCGAGTAAATCGGCGCGGAATTCGCCGCTTTCCGCCAGCGCGGGTAAATCTTCGTTAGTTGCTGCTATCAGGCGAACATCTGTTTTGAGTGTTTTAGTACCGCCCACACGTTCAAATTCACCGTACTCAATGACCCGGAGTAATTTTTCCTGAATCAGACCTGATGTGTTCGCTAACTCATCCAGAAACAGGGTACCGTTGTTGGCGACTTCAAAGCGGCCCTCACGGCGTTTGGCTGCACCGGTAAATGCTCCCGCTTCATAACCGAAGAGTTCACTTTCGAGCAGATTTTCATTCAGCGCGGCACAATTCAGCTTGATGTAATTTTGATCCCAGCGCTGAGACAGAAAGTGCAGACGGGCGGCAATAAGCTCTTTACCCGTCCCCCGTTCTCCGATAACCAGCACCGGCTTATTAAGTGGTGCGATTTGGGAAATTTGTTCCAGTGTTTCCAGAAAGCTGTTGGCCTGACCCAGCAAGTTATCCTGTTGGCGAAATCTACTCATTTAGTCCCTCAATTGTTAGTCATTTAGACCAATAATTAGTGTAGATGAAAAACTTCGCAGAATCGAACATTAATTTAATTCAGAAAAAATGAATGAATTCAGTGAATTAAAAAGTCTTAGCTAGTTGGCAAGCATATTGAATAGCTTAAGACAGAGATGCGTATTAACTACGAGCATTAAAATCCATGCACTTTTGCATGATTCCATACGAGCTGGAGGTAATGAATATGGGTATCTTCTCGCGTTTCACCGACATAGTGAACTCAAATATTAATGCATTGCTGGATAAAGCTGAAGATCCGGAAAAAATGGTTCGTCTGATTATTCAGGAAATGGAAGACACACTGGTTGAGGTGCGTTCAGCATCTGCGAAAACCATCGCCAGTAAAAAGGAAATTACTGCACAAATCAGTAAATACGAAACCGATGCACAGGACTGGCAGGCCAAAGCGGAACTGGCTTTAAGTAAGGACAGAGAAGATCTGGCGCGTGCGGCGTTACAGGAACGTAAGAAAGCTGCAGAAGCTGCCGTTGCTCTGGGTAAAGAGCTGGCGGTAGTGGAAGAGCAGATTTCGAAACTGCAGGATGAGGTTGGACAGTTACAGGACAAGCTGGCCGATGCAAAAGCCCGTCAGAAAGCGATTATCATGCGCCAGAAAACGGCGAGTTCACGTTTAGAAGTGAAACGTACTTTGGATAGCAGTAAAGTAGATGCTGCTATGGGCCGGTTTGAGCAATATGAGCGTAAAATCGACGACCTGGAGTCTCAGGTAGAAGCGTACGACTTAGGTAAGAAAACGCTGAATGATGAATTTGCCGAGCTGGAAGCCGGCGATAAAATTGACGAAGAATTAGCGGCGTTAAAAGCTAAAATAAAAGAAAATAAAAGCGCAGAATAATGCGCGCCCGGTGCCGGTTTCCTTGCTCACAGGAAGCCGGACAATCGGCTTTGTGGGCAGTTCTCACTAGAAATCGGAGGTTATGGTTATGGACGAGGGAATACTGGCACTGCTATTGGTACCCTTATTTTTGTTTTTGATATTTGTCGCACCCATCTGGCTTATTCTGCACTATCGCAGTAAAAAGCAAGTCAGTCAGGGGTTAAGCGCAGAAGAGTTCGCAACGATCAATGAACTCGCGGAAAAGGCTGAAAAAATGTCTGACCGCATCAAAACATTGGAAGCCATTCTTGATAGTGAAGCGCCTCAGTGGAGAGACAGAGCATGAACCGTCAATTCTATCGTGACACCGAAAATGCCAGAATTGCAGGGGTATGCAGTGGTATAGCAGACTATTTCGGGTTGGAAAGATGGCTGGTCAGAATTCTGGTTGTGTCTGCTTTTTTCTTGCTGGCCGGTACCTTCGTGTTCATCGGCTACATCGCCTGCTGGTTTATTCTGGAACCGAAACCTGCCAATATTTCTGCTCAGCAGGATGATCCGCTAAGCCAGTTTAAAGGGCACCAGGGTAAAGGCTGGACGAACAGCAATACCGGCGCACAGCAGCATGAGTCATCCGGCAAGGTGTCGGTAAAGACGAAAGTCTGGCAGGCCGGTGAGCCACCGAAGCAGGCAGTGCATGATATCGCCTCGAGGTTCAAAGAATCAGAATTGCGTCTGCGCAAAATGGAAAAATATGTAACCTCCAGAGAGTTTCAGTTAAACCGTGAAATCAGCCAGCTCTGAATAAAATGACGGCAGAAGCCGACCGGTAGTTAAAGAACTCAAATGAGGGCCGGTGACACATCAGTGTCACCGGCCTTTTTATTTACTTTCAATAATTCAGTGGCTTATATTGATTTGTAAAATTAATGTTACATCGGAGGTCTCAGGCTGAATCAGCCTGAGACTTCCACAGTATCATAAATTCCTTAGACTAAAATGAGTAACAGCAATTAAGGTTTTTTATGGCGAAGTCATCTGCTTATCAGTCCAGGCAACCGGACGAAAACGGTGTGATCTCCTGGTCCGGAGAAGAAAACAAGATTTGGTCTGAGCTTTATCAACGTCAGGATTCGTTATTACAGGGCAGAGCCTGTAAACAGTATATGCACGGGCTGGCACTACTGGACCTGCCAGCGCACCGCATACCACAATTAGGTGAGATTGACCGGATCCTGCAAGCAACAACAGGCTGGCAAACCGCGCCGGTACCGGCACTCATCAACTTCTCATCCTTTTTCTCGCTACTGGCAAATAAGCAATTTCCGGTGGCAACATTTATCAGAAGTAGGGAAGAATTCGATTATCTGCAGGAACCGGACATTTTTCACGAGGTCTTCGGCCATTGCCCGCTGTTAACCAATCCTTCTTTTGCGCATTTTACCCATACCTACGGCAAGCTGGGTCTGGATGCGTCGAAAGAAGAGCGTATCTATCTGGCCCGCCTGTACTGGTTTACCGTTGAATTTGGTCTGGTCAATACCCCCGCTGGGCAGCGTATTTATGGCGGCGGTATTTTGTCATCGCCGGGTGAAACCCTTTATGCGCTGGAAAGCGATGCCCCTGTGAAAGTGCCGATGAATGCGCTGGATGCCCTGCGTACACCTTACCGCATCGATATTATGCAGCCGCTGTATTATGAGTTGTCCGATTTCGATGATCTTTTTACGCTGGCAGAAAGCGATATCATGCATTTAGTGCGTCAGGCCATGCGGCTTGGCCTCTATGACCCCCTGTTTGAACCTGCGCCCAGACGGGTGAGTTAAACAAATTTAAGCGTTCCAATGTTAGTATATTGTGATATCCTGTAAATATATATTTACAACAAAAATGACAGAATACTATGCGCTTAGAAATCAGTTGTCAGGACCGTCTTGGGATCACTCAGGACATCCTGGATATCCTGGTGGCTCATGAAATCGATTTACGGGGCATTGAAATCGATGAAGCGGGCAAAATTTTCCTCAATTTCCCTAATCTCGAATTCGAAGATTTTCAGCATCTCATGCCAAAAATCCGGAGGATCAATGGTATTGATGACGTAAAAACCACGCCGTATATGCCCGGCGAGCGGGAGCGGAATCAGCTTTCGGCCATTTTGCGTACTTTACCTGACCCGGTATTTTCCATCGACAACCGCTGTCGTGTACTTATGTGCAATGAAGCGGTGATCAGTGGTCTTGAATTACCGTTTTCCGATATTGAGTCCACAGAAATCAGTGAGCTGGTTAAAGGGTTTAACTTTAACCGCTGGATGGAGAGCAAGGACAATGCGGCCACTTCAGTGAAGGTGAAGTTTATCCAGCAGGATTATCTGGCGGATATTTTGCCGGTGATAGTGCCGGATGGTCAGAACAGTGCCATCTTTGCCGGTGCGGTGGTGATCCTGAAATCAGAAATGCGCCTGGGTCAGCAATTTACGGCTTTTCATCAAACTGAAACGGATTCTTTCGATCACTTCATCATCCGGTCACCGGCTATGGCAAAGGTTGTTAACGATGCCAAACAAATTGCCGATCTCGATGCGCCGGTACTGATCTTCGGCGAAACCGGTACGGGAAAGGAAATGATTGCTAAAGCCTGTCACCAGGCAAGCCGGAGAAACAAAGGTGAGTTCCTTGTACTGAATTGCGCTTCGTTACCTGACAGTGTCGCAGAATCTGAGTTATTCGGTTATGCAGCCGGTGCATATAATCAACCGGAGGGTAAAGCAGGCTTACTAGAGCTGGCAGAAGGCGGTACAATTTTGCTGGATGAAATCGCTGATATGTCTCCGCAATTGCAGGCTAAATTGCTTCGCGTACTGGAGCACAACGAATTCAGACGCGTTGGTGATGATAAACCCGTAGCGGTAAACGTACGTTTCATTTGCACTACCGGCCGGGATCTCGGGCAGATGGTGGAAGAGGGCGTGTTCCGCAAAGATTTATACTATCGCCTGAATGTACTGAGCCTGGTCATGCCGTCATTAAAGGAACGCAGACCGGACATATTGCCACTGGCCGAGGCGTTCATTTTGCAACACAGCAGTAAACTGGGACGCCGGCCGGCCAAGCTGAGCAAATCCTGTGTGGATTTCCTGCAGCAGTACCCCTGGCCGGGAAATGTCAGGCAGTTACAGAACGCCTTATTCCGTGCGCTGTCGTTGCTCGATGGCAATGAAATTTCAAAAGAAGATATTCAGTTGCCTTCCTGTGCACCCAGTGTCACGTACATCGATGAAAACTTTGACGGCACGCTGGATGAAGAGGTGAAGAAATTTGAGCGGGATCTGCTGAAACGTTTGTATCCATCCTACCCGAGTACCCGTCAGCTGGCGAAAAAATTAGGCCTGAGCCATACAGCCATTGCCAACAAGTTGCGTGAATATGGCATTAATAAAGGTACTGTAAAGTTATAGATACGCTCTGTACTGCCCGCTTTACAAAAATCCCGGGGCAGGGGGCTTCACAGGCGGGCATTTTAATGGTGTCCGCCTGTTGTTCAGTTTTATTTACGGCTTTCCTCCGTCAGACCTTCAATGCTATCCGCAGGCCCTGTCTTTTCTGATTGTTAAATTTGGTGTTTATTGATCACATAACTTTTACAAGTGTGAGGAAACACCATGTCACAAGTCGATTACTCTTATAACCCGCTGGGCTCAGACGGTTTCGAATTCGTTGAATATACCGCTGCTGATGAGAAAGGTATTGCGGCCCTTAAAGACCTTTTTTCATCGCTGGGTTTTGCTGAGGTAGCCAGCCACCGTTCCAAGCGTGTGTGGTTGTATCGTCAGGGGGATATCAATTTCATTGTGAATGCTGAACCGGCATCACAGGCAGAAGAATTTGCCAAATTGCGTGGCCCCAGTGTTTGCGGCATGGCGTTCCGTGTTAAAGATGCAGGAATTGCAATGAAGCACGCACTGGCAAACGGCGCGAAGCAATTCGTGGGCAATCTGGGACCCATGGAACTGAATATTCCTGCCGTTTATGGTATCGGCGAGAGCACGCTTTACTTTGTTGACCGCTACGGTGATGACAGCATTTACGACGTAGATTTCACCTTTTATGACGACTGGCAGGCAAGCATGGAAAAAGCCGGAGCCGGCCTGAGTTTTGTCGATCATCTCACTCACAATGTCCGCCGGGGTAACATGGCGTTGTGGGCCAATTTCTACGAGAACATCGGCAACTTCCGTGAGATCCGTTACTTTGATATAGAAGGCAAACTCACCGGCCTGGTGAGCAAAGCGATGACGTCTCCCTGCGGTAAAATTCGTATTCCTATTAATGAATCGTCCGACGATAAATCACAGATTGAAGAGTTTATCCGTGAATATAACGGAGAAGGTATTCAGCATATCGCATTAGCCACTGACGATATCTATCAGACCGTCAGAGATTTGAAAGCCAGAGATATGCGCTTTATGGACACGCCGGATACCTACTATGAAGGCGTGGATGCCCGTGTGCAGGGGCATGGTGAAGATTTGAATATGCTCAAAGCATTGCGCATTTTAATCGATGGTGCACCAATGAAAGATGGCATCCTGCTGCAAATCTTTACCGATACAGTCATTGGCCCTGTATTTTTTGAAATTATCCAGCGCAAAGGTAACGAAGGTTTCGGTGAGGGGAATTTCAAAGCGTTATTCGAGTCCATAGAACTCGACCAGATCCGCCGTGGCGTTTTAGATGGCCAGGCGCAGGACGAGAAAGAAAATGCGTAATTGGATCCGGTTTCCGGCTGCGCAGGGGACGCACTCGAAGCAGGCCCACGCCGATTTTCCGGAAGAGGGCATTTATGAACGTGAAATTGGTCGCAGTGGCTTTTTTGGCCCTGCGAGTCATTTACATCATAAGCATGCGCCGACCGGTTGGATTGACTGGGAGGGGGATTTACGACCCCGCGCCTTCGACCTGAATAAGTTGCCCCGTGATGCAGAGCACGGGCCTTTTTCCGCTCCTCTGATCCTCGGCAATGCTCATTGTAAATACCGCTTATGGCATTGCCATACTGCCATGCCGCGCCTGGCCCGTAATGCTGACGGTGACGACTTATTGTTCATTCATGAAGGTGAAGGAGAACTTTTTTGTGATTACGGACATCTGCCGGTAACCGCCGGTGATTATGTGCTTATTCCCCGCTCCACGCTATGGCGGCTGGAGCCGGCAAAGCCCATGACCATGTTAATGATTGAAGCGACTAACGAAGCGTATCAGTTGCCGGATAAAGGCATGCTGGGAGGTCAGGCGATTTTCGACCCCGCCGTGCTGGAAATACCGCAAATCAATGACAGGTTTATCGGCCAGCAAGACGAGAATAACTGGCAGGTAGAGGTGAAACGGGGCAACAAGGTGTCGGTGATCACTTATCCCTTTAATCCTCTCGATGCCATTGGCTGGCACGGTGAAGTGTGTGTGGTCAAGCTGAACTGGCGGGATATCAGACCTTTAATGAGTCACCGTTATCACTTACCACCGTCAGCCCATACCACGTTTGTAGCTCCGCGTTTTGTTGTCTGTACTTTTGTTCCACGGCCAATAGAAAGTGACCCCGGCGCTTTAAAGGTGCCGTTTTATCACAATAACGACGATTATGATGAAGTACTGTTCTATCACGAAGGCGACTTTTTCAGCCGTGACAACATTGAAAAAGGCATGGTGACTTTTCATCCGGCGGGGTTCACTCACGGCCCCCATCCAAAAGCCTTTGCCGCCGGTCGTGCCCATAAAAAGACATTTACTGATGAAGTCGCTGTGATGCTGGATACCCGTGACGCACTTGAGATGGGGGATGCCGCACTGGCGACAGAAAATCCGGAGTATGTGAATAGTTGGAAGACACCGGTGAAGGAGAATGAACAATGAAATTTGCGACCTATAAAAATGGCAGCCGTGACGGGCAACTGATGCTGGTTTCACGGGATTTGACCCGTACTGCTGCGGTACATGATATTGCGCTGACATTGCAACACGCTCTGGACAACTGGGCGCAGGTTGCCGGCGCATTGCAGTCACGATATGAACAATTAAATGATGGATTAATTGAAAGTGAGGCGTTCAAAGAAGAGCGCTGTGAGTCGCCTCTGCCACGTGCTTATCAGTGGGCTGACGGCAGTGCCTATGTGAATCATGTGGAACTGGTGCGTAAAGCCCGCGGTGCAGAGATGCCAGAGAGCTTCTGGACAGATCCGCTGATGTATCAGGGCGGGTCTGATGACTTCACCGGCCCCCGGGATGACGTTATTTTACCCAGTGATGACTGGGGTATTGATTTCGAAGGGGAGGTGGCGGTTGTCACCGACGATGTGCCAATGGCATGTTGTGAAACTGTCGCGGCTGAACGCATCAGGTTGATTATGCTGGTGAATGATGTGTCACTCAGGGGGCTCATTCCCGGTGAACTGGCTAAGGGATTCGGATTCTTTCAGTCTAAGCCTGCCAGCAGTTTTTCTCCGGTGGCGGTAACACCTGACGAACTGGGTAGTGCATGGAACCAGGCACAGGTTTGCCTGCCATTACGCTCAACCTATAACGGCGAGTTATTCGGCATGCCCCATGCGGGCACCGACATGACATTTAACTTCGCGCAACTGGTTGCGCATGCCGCGAAATCGCGTAATCTGGGAGCAGGAGCTATTATTGGCTCAGGTACCGTATCGAATAAACAGGGTACGGACCATGGCAGCGCTGTAAAAGAAGGTGGTGTGGGTTATTCCTGTATTGCCGAAATCAGGATGATTGAAACCATCCGTGACGGCAAGCCATCCACTCCCTTTATGCAGTTTGGCGACAGGATCCGCATAGAGATGCTGGATGAGCAGGGACACAGTATCTTCGGCGCGATCGAACAACAGATTAAACCACTCAGCTAACAAGAAGTGGCAAGCAAAAAAGGGCGAAACATGAGTCTGAAACTTTACGGTTACTGGCGTTCTTCGGCAACCTACCGGGTGCGCATTGCAATGAACCTGAAGGGGTTGGATTACGAATATGTACCGGTTCACCTGGTAAAAGAAGGCGGTGAACAAACTCATGAGGTGTTTAAGCGTCTGAATCCGGCGCAACTGGTACCTGCACTGGTGGATGACGATGAAGATTTCGTACTCAATCAGTCTCTCAGCATCATCGAATATCTGGATGAAAAGTACCCTGATACTTGCCGTCTGATCCCCGAGCACGCGCTTGAAAGAGCACGGGTTCGCGGACTGGCCCACGATATCGCCATGGAGATGCAGCCGTTAGGAAACTTACGGGTGCTAAATGCATTGCGGGATGATTTCAATGCGGAAGATGAAGACATTGCCGCATGGGTGCGCAAGTGGTCAGAAAAAGGATTTCAGGCGATTGAACGTCGTTTGCAAACACAAGCCGGAAAGTACTGCTTTGATTTTAATGTCACCATGGCTGATGTTTGCCTGGTGCCACAGGTATACATTGCTAAGCGGTTTAAACTGGACATGACACCGTTTCCGCTCATTTCCAAAATTGTTGATAACTGTCTGGCGCTGAATGCGTTTGAAAAAGCGAGACCAGAGAATCAGCCGGACTGTCCTGAATAACCATGACATAAAAACAAAAAGCCCGTTGATACTGCCATGTATTAACGGGCTTTTTCGTGTGTGATGACCGGTTACTGACTTTTTATTGGTAACTCTGTGGTGTTCTTCACCTGCTTCAATGCAAAAGTGGAGCTTAAGTGATCGACCAGTGGCAGATGGGTCAGCTTGGTTTTCAAAAGATATTCATACTCTTCAATGCTTTCAACAACCACTTTAAGAAGATAATCCTTCTCTCCGCTGGTGGTATGACATTCTACGATTTCATCGATTGACTGTACCGCCGCTTCGAAATCGGTGAGTGAATCTCCGTCGTGGTTTTTCAACGTCACGAATATGAAAACCGATACGCCGAGATTCAGTTTTTTGCTGTTCAGCAGCGTCACTTTTCGAAGAATAATTCCTTCTGATTCCATGCGTTTAACACGGCGCCAGCACGGCGTATGTGACAATCCGACCTTTTGACTCAAGTCGGCCATGGAGACAGTGGCATCCTGTTGAAGCACGCGAAGAATTTCGCGGTCAAATTTATCTAATTTCATTAATCAGGCATCTCGTCAGGTGTATGATAATTATTATAACACTCACATAATACTAGGATATATATCCTAGTCTATAGTTCTTGTGAATAACCATATTTCCTCTTGTAAACATAGCTTGAAATTAATGCAAAATCTGTCCTCGTGATGTTCGGATAAGATAGCCGGGTTATCAGTCACGATCAGAAGAAGAAAATCCATGTCAGTTTTTGAACATCCAGAGTTTGACAGTCACGAACATGTGGCATTTTTCCACGATGAAGCTTCGGGCTTAAAAGCGATTATTGCAGTGCATAATACGAATCTCGGTCCCGCATTAGGCGGTTGCAGAATGTGGCCGTATATCAACAGTCATGAAGCGCTGACAGATGTTCTCAGGCTTTCAAAAGGCATGACCTACAAGTCTGCTATGGCCAACCTGAAGCTGGGGGGCGGGAAGTCGGTGATTATCGGCGATCCCCGTAAGCACAAGTCTGAAGAAATGATGCTGGCTATGGGAAGATTTGTAGATTCTCTGGGCGGCAAGTATTTCACTGCTGAAGATTCCGGCATTGCAGTGACTGATTTGAAAACCATGGCAACACAGTCGGAATACATCACCGGTGTAAGTGCTAAGTATCATTACAATAATGAGCAGCCTGACGGCAATCCTGCTCCTTCAACAGCCTATGGTGTCTTCACCGGCTTGAAAGCAACAGTCGAACACGCGCTGAAAACAGATCTGAAAGGGGTGCGGGTGGCCATTCAGGGTGTTGGTCACGTGGGTTACCGTCTGGCGCAACATCTTCATGCCAACGGCGCTGAATTGTTCGTCACCGATATTTTCCCGGAAGGCATAGAACGGGCTGTCTCTGAATTAGGTGCGACGGCGGTGAAGCCGGAAGAACTATACGGACTGGACGTGGATGTGATTGCCCCCTGTGCGCTCGGCGCATCCATTAATGATGAAACGGTGCCTGAGATAAAGGCCAAGGTGATTGCCGGTGCTGCGAACAATCAGCTTGCCAGAGAATCTATGGGGGAAGTTCTGCGCCAGAAGGGAATTGTTTATGCACCTGACTATGTGATTAATGCCGGTGGTGTGATTGATATTTATCACCAGCGCATGGAGTCATCCAGTGAAGCTATGCGTGAGCATATTGAGCAGATTGGCCTGACGCTGAAAGAAATCTATCAACGTGCTGATTCTGATGAAAAAGCCACCAATATTGTGGCAAATGTTATCGCTGAAGAACGATTTAATCACAAGGCTTGAAACTTCGTCTTCAAATCGTCATAATGCGCCGCTCCTGAAGACAGCCGTCACGGCATAGTATCTGTTTTCAGGAGCACGCAAAGTTCAATGGTGGGCCCTGGTCCTCTCGCAATGATACTCTGTGAACCCGGTCAGGCCCGGAAGGGAGCAGCCGCAGCAGACGACTCATGTGCCGGGATGTGGCTGGGGCCCGCCACCCAATCTCCTCACTCGTCTGTTCGTTTCGATTTTGCCTGGTCCAGATATTTTATCGCCTTGTCCACGGCGTGTTCCACATTCATTTCCATTTGTTGTCTTTCACTCTGAGGAAGATAAAACGCCATGTCAACTTCAAAGCGGATATACCGTGGCGGTACCTGATTCAGCGCAAGGCAGCAAATATCTGCCAGATAGTCTGATGATTTAGTTTTATCAAGCTCCAGTTCGCTAAGCCGCTGCAAAACAAGGTGCTCATAATAGTTATGGATATCATCATCTAACTTCATAATTTTTCCTTTTTACCGGTAATTACTAAACTTACCCATGTTGCCATGCTTACCTTAACAGGGTGTAAACCTGTTCTGCCAGCACAATAATGCCCTGAGTCTGGCGCACAGTTCCCTCTACTGTTTATAGTTTGTTTCGTGTAAATGTCGAGAATTATCCGCCACATCAGCATGTTTAGTGGTGCGGCAATCAGTTTGATGTTCACGACAGTCGAAATCTCCTTACCAATAAGGCAGGAATATGAAAAGGAATACCACGCCGGTTTATTACGGCGATTATCTGCAACTGGATAAAATTTTAGGCGCACAGGGTCTGCAAAGTGAAAAGTATGGTGCTGCGGCCCACGATGAAATGTTATTCATCATCGTCCATCAGGTTTATGAGCTGTGGTTTAAACAGGTGCTGCATGAATTGAATGCGGTCATTGATACCTTTTCTCAGGACAAAGTAAAAGATGAACAACTTATCGAAGTGGTTCACCGTCTGCACCGCATTATTCAAATTCAGCAACTGATGAATGACCAGATCTCAGTAATGGAGACCATGACGCCACAGGATTTCATGTCTTTCCGTGATTACCTCGTGCCTGCTTCGGGTTTTCAGAGTATTCAGTTCAAACGTCTGGAAATATCTCTTGGATTAAAGAGAGAGTTCAGAATCGACTTCGATAAACAGAGCTTTTATAACCGTCTGACAGATCAGGATCGTGCGTTGCTTGAAGCGCTGGAGTCAAAGGACAGTCTGTTTGAACTGATTGACCGCTGGCTAAGCAGGCTACCGCTGCTCAAAAAAGATGAATTCACCTTCTGGCAGCATTATCAGGAAACTGCAGAAGCACTGTTACTTCAAGACAAAGCCACTATCGAATCGACAGCACCCGATGAAGCATCACGGCGTCAGGAATTACATGACTGGCAAACAACAAGAGATAATTTCGCCGCGCTGTTCGACAATAAAAAATATAATGCACTAAGAGAGAAAGGGACATTCAGACTCAGCCATGACGGCATGCTGGCTGCCTTGTTCATCAAGCAATATTCTCAGGAACCTATATTTAATCTTCCGTTCCAGGTGATTACCGCATTAACGGAAATTGATGAGAAGCTGACGATATGGCGATACCGCCATGCAATGATGGTTCAGCGTATGATTGGCAGCAAAATAGGAACCGGAGGTTCGTCCGGACACCATTATCTCAAGCGGACTACGGAGTCGAATCGCATTTTTACTGATTTTTTCAACATGGCATCTTTCTTATTACCTAAGGCTTCACTCCCTCCATTGCCGGAAAATATCCGTAAGTACTGTGGCTTTTATTTAAGCGAATAGCATTGATTCGTATTACCTGCGCACTTGCTTCATTTTTTGTATAGATAAATTTACAGTATGATCAAATATGTCGTATTAAGTTATCAAAATGTTACTTGATCGTGACTTATGTTTAACGCTGTAATGAAGAATATTTCCAAATTTTGCTTTTATAAGGATGAGTGTTTTACGTACTTGTATTTTTTAGTGTTTTTATCTCATTAAGTGCGGCTTTATTGTCCTTAAAGATGATTGATTTCCTAATAATGTAAAAATTCAAAAAAAATTTGAACTTTTGGAACTGACCCCCGCAAAGTAAGTTGACCGTCTGATAAGTATGTGGTTATTATCATCGCTGAGGTGTTATACCTTTTAATAATAAGTCGTGAAAAAACGATTTAATAACACACACACTAATTATTTAGTGGTCCAGGGAGACAATACATGTTTGAAAATACAAGACTGGCGAAGTCAGTAAAGCTTGCTTGTGCCTTCGGCGCAGTAACTGCTGCCTCAATGACCAGCAATGGCGCATTCGCGCAAGAGGAAGCCACGGCAGATGGTGAAAAAGTTGAGAAGATCCAGGTAACTGGTTCTCGTATTCGTCGTACAGACATCGAATCTTCCAGCCCGGTTCAAATTACATCAGACGTTGAAATCAAACTGTCTGGTTTTACCCGTGTTGAAGACCTTCTGAACAGCCTGCCTCAAATCGAAGCTGGTCAAACAGCTTTCCAGGCTAACGGCGCTTCAGGTACGGCAACTGTCGACCTTCGTGGCCTTGGCCCGAGCCGTACTCTGGTATTGGTTAACGGTCGTCGCCTGCAGCCGGGCGGTGTTTACTCTCAGTCTGCTGACATTAACCAAATCCCTGCCGGTCTGGTTAAGCGTGTTGAAGTACTGACTGGTGGTGCATCAACCACTTACGGTGCTGATGCGGTAGCAGGTGTTGTTAACTTTGTAATGGACACTGACTTCGAAGGTTTCGAGTTCACTGCCGGCGCTCAGGGCTACCAGCACGATAACGACAATGCTTACATGCAAGGTCTGATGGATCAGCGTGATTTCGAGTACCCTTCAGGCAGCTCTGGCATTGACGGTACTTCTTTCAACTATGATCTGGCGATCGGTGGTAGCTTCGACGGTGGTAAAGGCCATGCTGTTGCTTATGCAACTTACCGTCGTGATAATGAATTACGTCAGGAAGCCCGTGATTACTCTTCATGTGCTCTGAACGCTGCAGGTACTGCATGTGGTGGTTCCGGTAACGCTGAAGTACCAAACTTCTACCTTGGTGGCGTAGCTGACGGTGCGTTTGACTGGGATAACTACGGTTACTACACCCTGGACACTAACAGTGATTTCATTGATTCAGTGGGTAACGTGTATAACTATGCGCCTATCAACCACTTCATGCGTCCGGATGAGCGTTACAGCATCGGTGCTTTCGTAAACTATGAAGTTAACGAGCACTTTAACCCGTACATGGAAACCATGTTCATGCGTGACGTAACACGTGCGCAGATCGCCGAATCCGGTACTTTCTTCGCTGAAACTTATCTGCTGGACTACGACAGTGAGTTGTTGAACGATTCTCAGCGTGCCTTCCTGACATCTGAGCTGGGTATTACCAGTGGTCAACAGTTTGCGACTTACATCGGTAAGCGTAACACTGAAGGTGGTCCACGTTCTTCTAACCTTGAGCACAACTCTTTACGTATGGTTGTGGGTACTCGTGGTGCGATCAACGACATGTGGGAATATGATGTATCTGCACAGTACGGTACTACCGGTTCTTCTGCTGCTTACATCAACGACTTCTACCTGGAAAACATCGCTGCAGCACTGTCTCCGGACTGTGATGGCGACTGTATCCCTTACGAAGTATTTACTTATCAGGGCATCACTTCAGAAGCTGCAAGCACCTTAACCGGTACTGCAATCCTGAATGGTGAAACTGCTGAAACTATCGTGAACGGTTACGTAAGCGGTGAGTTCGATTACACATTACCTACTGCTGACGCGCCAATCGCGGCTGTATTCGGTGCTGAGTACCGTAAAGAAGAGTTCTCACGTACTTCTGACACTGTATTCGCAACCGGCGCACTGGCTGGTCAGGGCGGTCCTACGCCTAGCATCTACGGTTCTTACAGCGTTAAAGAGCTGTTCACAGAATTAAGTGTACCTGTTCTTGAGTCACTGACTTTAGACTTGGGTTACCGTTATTCTGATTACAGCACTTCAGGCGGTACGGATACGTACAAAATCGCCGGTGAATTCCAGGTTAGTGATGACTGGATGATCCGTGCTAACTATAACCGTGCGGTTCGTGCACCTAACGTTGCAAACCTGTTTACTCCTCAGGAGCTGGGTCTGTGGTCTGGTGTTGATCCATGTGCCGGTGCAACGCCTGAATACAGTGAAGCACAATGTGCTCTGACTGGTGTTACAGCTGCGCAGTACGGTAACGTTGTTGCCAGCCCTGCAAGCCAGTACAACAACTACACTGGTGGTAACCCTAACCTTGACCCTGAAGTTGCTGATACTTACGGTTTAGGTGTGGTTGCAAACCCAATCGAAAACCTGAACTTCTCTGTTGATTACTGGTTAATCGAAATGGAAGACGTTATCGGTACAGTTGGCTCTGAACTGACAGTTCGTCAGTGTGCCCTGACTGGCAGCGCTACTTTCTGTGATAACGTTGTTCGTTCTGGTTCAGGTTCTCTGTGGTTAGGTACTGAAGGTTATGTTGCTGCTACTAACATCAACCTTGCCGGCCGTACCTGGGAAGGTATCGACTTAGACGCGAACTATGAGCTGGAAGTGGGTGAAGGTACAATCACTGCCCGTATGGTAGGTACTTACTTCATGACTAAGGAATACGATACAATTCCTGGCGTTACTGAAGCATATGACTGTTCCGGTGAAATCAGCACAGACTGTTTTGCTCAGCCTGAATGGCGTCACACTCTGACAGTTAGCTACACCACCGGTGACTTCTGGTCTTTACAGGCTAAATGGCGTTACTACGGCGAAGTTAACTATGACGGCGCAACAGATACTCTGCTTGCAGACGGCATTTCTGCACAAAGCTACCTTGATCTGAAAGGTACTTTTGATGTGAATGACCACGTTGGCGTACTGATTGGTGTGAACAACGTTCTGGATAAAGAGCCGCCTCTGGTTGGTGGTAGCTTGTCTTCTAACGGTAACGCAGTTGCTGGTTTCTACGACACACTGGGTCGTTTCCTGCACGCTAGCGTAACTGTTCGCTACTAAGATAAAATTTAACTTTGTAAAAGCCCCGACTTAGTCGGGGCTTTTTTGTTTTTATATCGTTAAAAAAGTGTTACTGGTCGCAATTGACTTGCTTAAAGTACTTGATTTGTGTGTCCCGCTGTTACAAAAATAGAGAGGTTGAAGAATCCGGAAAATAAAATAATAAATATAAGCAGGTAGTTACGTGGAAACACTCAATCACGGTCTGAAGGAAATTCAGCTGCTGATGCAACAGCAGCACTACGACAAAGCGCTTCATGCTATAAATGAACTCGAGCGGGCATTCGGGCCATCAACTGATACAACATTGTTTCGCGCCAGAATATGTTTATACACCCACAGGTATGCTGACGCAGAGAAAAGCTACCTTACAATCGGGGTCCCGGCGCTCATTAAATGTAATGAGATCTATAACTTTCTTTTTGTTCTGAAAAAGCTAAAAAAAATACACACAGCTATCAATCAGTACCAGCAGTATAATCTCTCGGATGTGACTCTGAATATGGCATTACTGTATTGCCAGTTGCTGCATGAAGCAGGCATGGCAGAGCTTCTGTTGAATCATCTGAGAAGTGCTTCAGCTAAATTTCAACATGATGAACAGTTTTTGATTACCAGTGCTTTCTATCATCGCCTGGCTAATCACCCGTCTCCTTCTTTTGAAGCGTTAGAAGCAAAATCAGGGACTTCAGAACATTACTTTCTGGAACTCGCACACGGTCACCTCCATCAACAACAGAACGCAAAAGCAACAGAGGTTTTGCATCAGGGATTGAAAGTTCATCCTCAAAGTATTGCCCTGCACAAGATGCTGGCAGAGACATTACGCACCATAGACCCTGACGGGAATATTTTTGAGGTACTGGATGCGCACATTGCCCGTCTTAATCAGAGTAGTGTGCAGGTACTACCGCTGGCGTTTCTTAAAGCAGAAATACTCATTACCATTAAATCATTCAGTGAAGCCGGTAAATATCTGGCCTCTCTGAGCCAGCGCTATCCCTCGCAACTCAGGCTGACATATTTGAAATCTGTGGTTGCTTGCCGGCTGGAAAAATATGCTGAAGCCGAGCAATTACTGGATATTTGTATCAATGGCAGCGGCCCTGACAAGCGACTCTTTATTGATAAGTCTTTTTATCTCATGCGAAGAGGGGATTTTCCCGCTGCAGAGTCGTTTTTGATGAAGGCAGCCAATATTGCGCCATTCGATCAGGAAGTATTGGGGTATCTCAGTGTTTGCTGGCAGCAGAATAAAGCACAACACCGCAACTGGCTGGTTAATCAGCATGAGTTCGTGAAGTGCATACAGGTTAAAGACGATTTCGAACAGCTTGTACAATCAGAGGATGCCTGGCATCAACTCACCGGGTTTCTCAAACAGTTACACAGCAATCAGTATGACCCTCTGGATCAGAGTGTTAATGGCGGTTCACAAACAACCGGCAATTTGTTCTCGTTAACCGATCCCCTCATCTTCAATCTCAAACAGGTGCTCGAAAGAGCTGTTGAGCAGTATCTCAAAAACTTGCCAAATGATCCCAACCATCCGTTTTTAAAACGAAAAGGCTCCGGCTTTTGTTGTTCGGGAAGCTGGTCAGTAAGATTACGGGGTGAAGGCTTTCATACCAACCATGTCCATCCGGTAGGCTGGCTTTCAGGTTGCCTGTATGTCGATGTGCCATCGTCATTATTAAATAGCCATGCTATGGAACAAAAAGCGGGCTGGATAAAATTCGGTGTCTCAGACATTGTGCCGGATGTTGCGCCTGATGCCTCGTACCCGCCGGTGCCGGGCAATCTGATGTTGTTTCCGGCGTATTTCTGGCACGGCACTAATCCGTTTAAGGTCGACGTTGCAGAGCAGGGGGCTTCACGGTTAACCGTGATTTTTGATATAGAGCCGGTTTACGGTTAGTTGCCGAATAGTTCGCTGTAATGGTTCCAGCGTCCGACGGACCGGTTATGAAGGGGCTGACGGACCTGTTCCATAGAAGCTGTGGTAATAATCCCGTTATCATCTGACCCGCTGTTGCGGGCAGCGGGATCAAGACCAAGCCATTTGAGCACGGTATTAACGGTGTCCGCTTGATTTGCAACCAGGTCTTCGTAAGACACAGTCAATATGTCCTCTTCATAGTGTGTTTGCCAGTAAGACAGTAATGACTGTTGACGGTCGAGGTAGTCCAGCGCAGTTTCTGTCGTCAATGAATAAGACATTGCCGGGCCAAAACGGTTAAACAATAAAGATGTCGCAATGTCTTTATGATTGCGGCCGGTACATATAAACCGCGCACGGGGAAAGAGGGTTTTAATAAATCCGATTTTTTCAATATTGTCCGGTCGTTTATCAAGCACCATGGTATCACCGGTTGTTCGTAAAGCATCGAGCCGCATAAGGTAGGTTCGTCTGATCCGGTCAATAGATTCAGATGTTATTTCAGCAGCAGGTGGAAATCCTCCGCATATTAGGGGAGCGAATTTGAAGAAATGATCAATCTCTCCACCTGAACAGAGAAGAGGGTGAGCTGACAGTTGTTTTTCAAGAAGCGTTGAGCCACTCCTGAAAGGGCCGCAAATAAACACAGGCGACACATCATCTGATTCTGAGACAGGGTTCTGCGGAATCCTGCAATAGGTTTTGTGCCATGCCTGTATGCCGGACAACCGTTTCCGGTGACATTCTTTTATCGACTGAATATGTGAATGAAACAGAGCCAGGTCGACATTGTTAGCCTGTACTATTAACCGGGAGGCTGTGTCGTAATCATTTCTGCTGTCAAACCAGCGGGCAACTGCATAAACAAGATCAACGTCATCGTTATCTTTAAATGCGCCCGGAGACACAAAATGCGAAGATACCTGACTTGCGAGCCGGGCAATATCCGCAGACTGATGATCGCCCGGAAATTCAACTAATCTGGCAAGGGCACGCTTTTTATATTCCTGAGATGAAAGCAACGACTCAAACGTGCGTTTTGCCGCAGGATAGTCTCCGGTTTTCTGTAAAAATCCGCCGTAGTCAAACAACCCCGCTTTGTAACCGGGGGACAAAGACAGCGCCTCACGGTAATGTTTAAGCGCTGTTAGTTTATCAAGGTAATGGTCTGTATAGATAACCGCGAGCTTAAGATGCACTTCTTCCGGTTGTTCAATATTTTTTTCGAGACACAGTTTGTAGAAGCGAATTGCTTTCCCGTAATCCCCGCAGCCTTCTGCATACCAGGCAATATTAAACAAAATATTATGGTTATCGGGATGGCGTTGATTAAAAGTTTCCAGTACTTCAACTGCCTTAAAAACCTCGTTATTGAAAGCATAGGTTTCAGCCAGTTTTTCACTCCACAGAGGATTGTCACTTTCGCGCTCTGATTGTTGTTCATAGAAACGTATTGAAAAAACGGATCCCGGTTGTGCTTTTGCCAGTTCAAAATAAAAGGAAACCCTTTCACGTTCTGTCAGAGAGTGCTCCTCATCTACCATACGCCTTGCTTCATCAAATTGTTGCTTATCAAGCAATTGACGGAAACTGGAAACAAGTACAGCTATATTCATCGGGTTCTCTTTTGCTGAATCGCACTCTCAGCGAATGCGGGTAAATTCATTGAGCAGGGTAACATTTTTCCACGGGAATCCGAATTGGTAAACCTGCTATTTATGTGCGGTGAGTGGTTGATAATTGGCCATGAATAACCGAAGTTTGCTTGTAGCTTATTTGTAACACTTGAGAAAAAATGCCGGAGTTAAAGCAAAAAAACTGCTCTAAATGGCCTCTTTCTTCAGAAAAGTACGAAAACAGAGCAAAGTTACAATAACTGAATAACGTTTTATTAACGTCAAATCCTGAAACGCTTTAAACACGGGTATTTTGATCGGGGAGGCTGCATTAAGGAAAAAGCGATATCCGACAACATTTATCGCAATTTTACGCCTTTTTATCTACAAAGGAGGGCAAAATATGCCGGTTTTCATAACTTATTCTGGTAAGACCATTGCAAAATTGGTTATTCAGTAATCGTTCAGTCATTTTAAAATGCGGTGTTAAGACTGTGTTACTTGACTCATTCTATTAATCCGTGTGAGTATTAGAGTTCGTAGTGTTGGCGTTTTACGACAATCACTACCTTCCTTAAAAACATTGATAAAGTTTTTACGCCCCTGGCTCGAACATAATTTTATGTATCGCGCGAGGATTCAAATAAGAAATTTGGTTGGGAACTATGTCCAAGATGAGCAAGAGAACTCTTATTGCTTCTACTGTGATCGGTGCTTTCGCACTAACTGGTAGTGCAGCTGTCTCTGCAGTGGAGCTATCCGATCTTCAAAAAGAAGACGCGAAGATTCAGGCTGCTGCAGCGAAATCTCAAGAAAAAATCAACACGCTGTTCGAACAGTCTCAAGAACTACTTGTTGAATACCGTCAAGTTGTAGATCAAACAGAAAACCTGAAGATCTATAATGACTACATCGCTAGCCTGGTTGCTGACCAGCAACGTGGTATCGATTCTTTGCAACGTCAAATCGACAGCATTGAAGCAACTAAGCAGGGCATTGTTCCTCTTATGTTCCGCATGATCGATAGTCTTGAAAAATTCATCGAGCTGGATACGCCTATCCACCTGGAAGAGCGTCGCGAACGTGTTCAACGTCTTCGTGACCTGATGGCTAACTCTAACGTAACGGTTTCTGAGCAGTTCCGTCAGGTAATTGAAGCCTATCTGGTAGAAGTTGAGTACGGTACGAAGATGTCTTCCTACCAGGGTACTATTGAAGCTGATGGCGCAGAACAGACTGTTGATTTCTTCAACTTGGGTCGTACTGCACTGCTGGCTCTGTCTCTTGACCAGACACATGCCTGGGTATGGAACAACGATGCCCGTTCATGGGAAAAATTAGGTGACGAATACCTGGCCTCTACTGTTAATGCAGTAAAAATGGCTCAGGGAACTATTCCACCTGATCTGATCAAGTTACCAATCAAAGCAGCGGAGTAAGCGTTAATGAAACCAGTATTCAAATCTCTTGTAGCCGCTGCAACATTAGCAGTGGTAGCTTCCGGTGCGCAGGCACAAGAAGCAGTGAGCCTGCAGGATCTACTGGAGCAGGTTAAGCAAAACCGTGTCTCTGAATCTCGCATTAACAAGCAGCGTGAAGCAGAATTCCAATCTGCACGTGCTGATAAGCAAGCATTGCTGAAAAAAGCCCAATCTGACCTGACTGCAGAGCAGAATCGTGGTGACCGTTTAGCACAACAATTCTCTGACAACGAAACTACGTTGAACGACAAAGCTGCTGAGCTGGACCAGGCAACTGGTACACTGGGCGAAATGTTCGGTGTTGTTCGTCAGGCTTCCTCTGAAGCATTCGGACGTATTTCTACGTCTATCGTAAGTGCACAGTATCCTGGCCGTGACGATTTCCTGGCAGAAATGTCAGAAGAATCTAAAGGTCTGCCAAACATCAGTGAACTGGAAGATCTGTGGTTTGCTCTTCAAACTGAAATGACTCAGTCTGGCGAAGTTGTTCGTTTCAACACTGAAGTTGTGAGCCTTGAAGGTGGTTCTTCTGAGCAGGAAGTTGTTCGTGTTGGTGCATTCAACCTGATCAGTGATCAAGGTTACCTGGCTTACGATGCAGAAAACGAAGTTGTTCAGCCTCTGGGTCGTCAACCTGACGGTTACCTGGTAGCGTCTGCAAAAGACCTGGTTAACGCTACTTCTGGCCTTGTAGCTTTCAATGCTGACCCTTCTCAAGGTGCAATCCTTGGTCTGTTGAAGCAAAAAGCGACAATGTCTGAGCGCTACCATGCAGGTGGTGTTGTAGGTTATGTAATCACAGGTATGTTGGTTATCGGTCTGTTAATCGGCGTATTCAAGATGATTCAGCTGGGTGCAGTTGGTGCGAAAATTAAATCGCAACAGAAAAACCCTGGCAATCCTTCTACCAGCAACCCTCTGGGTCGTATCCTGACAGTTTATAAAGAAAACAAAACTGTTGATGCAGAAAGCCTTGAACTGAAACTGGACGAAGCAATTCTGAAAGAATTACCGACTATCGAAAGCGGTATCAACGTAATCAAGATTTTCGCTGCAATCGCACCTCTGCTGGGTCTGTTAGGTACAGTACTTGGTATGATCGCGACGTTCCAGACGATTACATTGTTCGGTACTGGTGACCCTCGTATGATGGCAGGTAGTATCTCGATGGCACTTGTAACTACTGCTCAGGGTATTATCGCGGCTCTGCCTCTGATCCTTACTCACAGCATTGTAGCTTCACGCAGCAAGTCTATCGTTCACATCCTGGACGAGCAAACAGCGGGTATCATCGCTGCTCACTCAGAGTCGGAGAAGGCGTAATATGATTTACCTGATTGGATTATGGGAATCTGTCAGGGATTTTATCGCTACCGGTGGTGACGTACTTTATTTCGTCGCCCTCGCGCTCTTTCTCATGTGGGTACTTATGATTGAGCGCTACTGGTATATGACTTCAGTGTTTCCAAAGGTGAAGAAAGACATCATCGCCAAATGGGACGCTCGTAGTGATACTACCTCTTGGTATGCGCATAGAATCCGTGACGCATGGATTTCTCAGGCGTCAGATGATCTGGACGCCAGGATGCTAATCATTCGCACGTTAGTGGCAATGTGTCCACTAATCGGTCTGCTGGGTACAGTTACCGGTATGATTACAGTATTTGAGACTATGGCAACGCAGGGAACCAGTAATGCACGTTTGATGGCATCTGGTATCTCAATGGCAACAATCCCGACAATGGCGGGTATGGTTGCGGCATTGTCCGGACTATTCATTAGTTCTCGTCTCGAAGCTAAAGCGAAGATGGCAAAAGAAGGCTTAGTTGATAGCCTGCCACATCACTAGAGAGAACGATTATGGCTCGAAAAGTCAGAACCGAAGAGGAAGATGCAGCAATTGATATGACGCCGATGCTCGACATCGTGTTCATCATGCTTATTTTCTTCATCGTTACTACTGTTTTCGTTAAAGAAGCAGGCATTGAAGTTAACAAGCCTGAGGCGAGCCAAGCGTTTCTTCACAAGAATGCCAACATTTTCATCGCTGTAACAGAAGATGGAACTGTATGGCTAGATAAACGTGAAGTCGCTGTGGACACCGTAAGGGCTAATTTAGAGCGATTACTTACAGAGCAGCCAACGGATTATGTTTTTATCCAGGCTGACGTCAAAGCCAAGCATGGTATCGTAGTCAAGGTTATGGACCAGGTTAAAGCCGCAGGCATTGACCGTATATCGGTAGCGGCAAGGGGTTAAGATGGTAAGGATAATCGTTTCTATATTATTAGGTGCGTTAGTTGCCTTTGGTCTGTTTGTTGTTATGGCAAAGCTCATTGAGAACTCTGCCAGACCTGCAGACGAGGTACCGGAAGCACCAGTTATTGATATCGTGATGCAGGAGCCGGATGATGAGACGCAAACGCGTACGCGTAAGCCACCTCCGCCTCCGCCGCCACCTCAGCAGCCACCTAAAGTTCAACCTGTTGAACCGGAAGCTGCTGAACCAAACACAGATGGTTTCAGTCTGGCAATTCCGTCAGTTGATACCGGTGGTGTTGGTGTAGATATTGGCGGTGTTGGTGCGATGCAACGCGATGGTGACGCTACACCAATCGTACGTATCGATCCTAAGTACCCACCTGATGCTGCCCGTGATGGACGTGAAGGTTGGGTAAAACTGCAGTTCACTATTAATGAACAGGGTGGTGTTGATGACATCAGTGTTATCGATGCAGATCCCAAGCGTATCTTCGACCGTGAAGCGCGTCGCGCGCTGAGCAAGTGGAAGTACAAGCCAAAAATTGTTGACGGTAAAGCGGTTAAGCAAGAAGGCATGTTCGTTCAACTGGACTTTAAACTGGAGCAATGATCATGAAACTACGTACATTTAAAATGTCCGCCGTTGCTTTGGTCATGGGTATTGGTGCTGCGATTGCAGCGCCAATGGCCGCAGCGCAAACAGCGCCTGCAGCGGCTAAACCTTCTGGCCCTGTACTGTGTCCTGGCTATGTCAAGGGTAAAACTACTCTTGTTGGCGAGCGTACCGGTAAGAAAGTTCAGGCTGCTTTTGAAGCCTACAATGAAGACCGTGTTCAGGAAGCTATCGATATCCTTAAAGAAGTGGATCCAAGTGACGACTTCGATAAGGCATACGTAAACCGCTTCCTGGGTAACCTGATTGCGTCTCAGGAAGGTAAGGGTGCAGAAGCATTCGGTTACCTTCAGTCAGCGGTACAAACTAAAGTACTGAATGACCTTGAGCACGCAGGCACGCTGAAGTTACTTGGTGACTTAAGCATGCAGGAACAAAAGTTCGACGACGCTGTTAAGTACTATGACAAGTGGATGGACTTTACCTGTAAAGAAGATGCACAGGTTTACACACGTAAAGCACAAGCATTGTATGAGCAGAAGAAGTTTAGCCAGGTTGCAGCAACTGCTGACAAAGCTATCAAACTGAATTCTGAAGCTGGCAAGCCAGACAAGAACCCTTATCTATTGAAACTTTCTGCTTTCTTTGAAGACAAAAAGTATCCTGAAACGGTAAGCGTTGCTGAAGTGCTTGTTAACATGTTCCCTGAGAATCCAACTTACTGGGTTCAACTGGGTAGCTTCTATATGATGGTTGAGCGTTTTGATAAAGCTGTACAAACTCTGGATATCGCTTACACGGCGGGTTATCTTGAGAAAGACAGTCAAATCAAACAGCTTGCTTCCCTATATGCAAATGCGGGTAATCCACATAAGTCTGCTGAACTACTGTCTAAGTATGTTAAGAGCGGCCTGCTGAAGAAAGATGCGGAGATGTATGCAAACATCGCTAACTCTTATCACCAGGCGAAGGACTATAAAGATGCGGCCAGTTATTACGGCAAAGCTGCAGAAGCAGATAGCGATCCTGAATATTATCGTAAGCAGGGTACTTTGTTACTCGTAGCTGAAGATTATAAAGGTGCTATCAAAGCTCTTAACAATGCTCTGGAACGTGGTGCTGAAGATCCCGCTAAGATTCACTTCTCATTAATGGAAGCGAACTTCTATATCGGTAACTACAAAGCAGCTTACGATCACATTCAGATTGCTAAGAAAGATAAGTCTTTACGTAGAAATGCGATGGCGTGGGAACCTTATATTAAAGATAAGGCTAAAAACCGCGGCATTAAGATTTAATGCTTAATTAGAATTAAAAAACCCTGCATCAGCAGGGTTTTTTGTTTCAGTACTTCTAATTTTATCTTTTGTATCCGGCCCGGAACCTGATTTCACACCTGACCACCGTCTTGCACCGACGACAGTAGTTTTTCACACCGGTGTCTCAGATCATTAACCATCTCTTTCTTACCTTGCAGTCCCGTGCGGTCCGCTAACTGTTTCAAAGAGTCACCTGCAGATAATCTGCGAAGTATTGCAGCTAATTCGATATCAGTGCCGGAATGGGCTTTATCAGCCAGTTGGGTTAAATAATTCAGCGAGGAATATAAATGGTCGATACTCCGGCTGCCTTCAACGAACTGGCGGATCCTTAATAAATGGCGACTACGCAGTAGCGGGGGGATCTCATCGTTTTCTTCCAGTGCCAAAAGCTGGTCAATAGCTTCTTCTGCCCTCTTAGAGACCGGATTGACGACCAGAGCACTGATCAATCCTGATGCTTTGTCCGGTTTGTTGCCCCGTTTTACAATGGTAAAACCATTAGTTACCCAGAATCTCAGTAACTGGTCATCAGCGCCAAACGATGAGGTGATCAAATCAGCACCTTCAGTCTGGCAGGTGAAAACAATTTGCTTGAGTAATTTTGACCCGAGACCTTTTGACTGCCAGCCAGGACTCACGGCAATGCGGTTAATCCGCCTTATTTTCATGGATGCAAAATTAGCATCAGTGCTCATCAAAGCCAGACTCTGTGCCGTCAGATGACCCTTTACACGACGTTTTCCTTCTGCAATATGCTCCGTGAGGGCTACCGGCGCAATGCTGCCTTCATGCTCTACTGCTGCGGCAGCAATAATCTTGCCTTTCACAGTAAGAAGGTGGAAGTTGTCTTGAGGAGAGTCTGTCAGTCTTAACATGTCATCGGGACTACTCTGGTAATGCGCAGCAGTAAGCATTTCCAGTACCTGGCGGAGTGTTGACGGTTCCATGTCTTTTGCCTGCAGGACACGGTGCTCCGGTGAAACAGGTTCCCGCGGGTCGCCTGGTTCTTCACGGCTCAGCGGTTGTCTGAATGTCAGGTTTGATACCAGAGTTTCCAGGTGGTCGCCACCGCGCCATCGTACAGGCTCTGACAGCTTTCTCACCGGAATATTTTGAGGCTGGAGAAACTTGGTTCTGAATCCTTGTCCACTGCCTTCATAACCGTCTGTGGTAGAGCTTAAGATAACAAACGCAGGTGTTGATAATAAGCGCTGTAGCAGCGGCAGTGGCAGCGCTGCTGCTTCGTCTATGACGAGAACGTCAATGTTATCTTCGGATAACAGCGGGTTGTCCGTAGCCATCCACTGCGCTCTGTTTCCGCTTTCGCATTCTAAGGACGCGAGTAATCCTGAGACAGAGGCTTGCGAATACGCTGTAACAGCTACATTTAACCCCAATTTCAGAAAGTGGGCGATAATTTTACCGGATAAAAAAGACTTCCCTCTGCCTCTGGCTGCCTCAATACAAACACACTTGTAAGTGCTGCAGTCATTCTGCGTGATCTCGTCAAACACCTTCTGCTGGGCAACTGTCAGTCTGTCAGACTCTGAAATGCGGGAAACTTCCACAGGCTGCGGGGAGGGGAAGTACACGCTGTCACGGCTGATCACGCCCGTCTCCGGAGTGTCTGTTAAAGGGCGCAGAATCTTATCGATATACACACTGCTATTCAGTGTTTCTCCGTAGCTTAAAAAATAGGGGCGGGTAACCGACGGATGATTGTGCCAGCTATCTGATGGCGGTGTCAGGAGTATTAGTGTTCCGGATACTTTTACTGTGCCGGCCAGAGCCGTCAGTACAGATGGCCTGAATTGCTCCGAGAAGTCGATGATAACAATGTCATACTCACTGCCTAAACACTGCCGGTATAAATTGAGTGGCGTGATCTTCGTTATCGTGGATTTTGCTGTATCAACAGGCCTGGCGTTAAGTTCGCCGGCAATGCAAACAGAAATACCTTCAGGCAGTGATGAAAGTATGCCTTCTACTGTGGTGGCAAGGTGATGCTTATCGCCATGGATCACCAGTCTTTGCCGGTGATAATCGCTGGTATTACAAAACAAGGGTGCTGTAAGCCAGTCAGTCACAGTTGTCTGAGCCATTTGATATCATTTAACGTATAATCCAGCCGCTATTTTATCTATTGTTTACGAGGAATTCGAATGCGCTTTTTATCCCGCCGGCTTGTCATGCCCAATGATCTTAACTACGCCAATGCTTTATTTGGTGGCCGGGCGATGGAATGGATTGATGAGGAAGCGGCAATTTTCGCTATTTGTCAGCTGGAAACAAATTGTCTGGTCACAAAGCATATTGGTGAAATTACGTTTGAATCCCCGGCGTTACAGGGCGATATCGTTGAGTTTGGTCTGGAAACTAAATCGGTGGGGCGTACGTCGATTACGGTAACATGTCTGGTGAGAAATAAAGCGACCAAGAAAACCATATGTCTCGCTGATGATATTGTTTTTGTAACTCTCGATCCGGATTCCCGTACTCCGACGCCCCATGGTAAAACGATGGAGATATTGAAAGCACAAACAGAGGCTGAAATCCGCAGCCTGAATCTGAATGCAGAATAAACGGTTAAAGCCGCCTGCTCACAAGTTCTGATGCGGGTAAGCGGCACTGATCATTGATCTCAGGCCGCTGAAATCCGCCAGCTCGTCACGATCTCTTCCAGCATCTCACTTTGCACCTTAGTCAGCGTATCCTGACTGTATTCAGGTGTTTCCTGTGAATTCAACAGATTAAATGCAATAGTATGACACAATGTGATCTGACCCGTCAGGTTGTCAGAATTTCCATTTTCGTCGTTGCTGCACAGTTTCCACAATTGCTGATTCACTGCACTGTTAAAACCCCATCTCAGTAACATTAACGATGTTGCACCATACAGGCAAACGCCGTATTCATCATTGATACGGTTAAGGAAAACGTCAAATGAAGCACTTTCGTCCCAGTGAGTGACTGCGCCGTCGGAAAACAGACATTCGTCGTGAAAAATTAGAAACAGGGATAATGTGCCAAACAGTAAAAGCTGTTTGACCTGCTCAGTTTGGTCCTCGTTTAAGCGGTTAAAACCGAACAGGCGCTGAAAGATAGTCAGGCTCAGCAGCATCGCATCAGTGAGCAGGTTAACTTTATCAAACCGGCATTGAGAGGTTAGCAACTGCTGCGCTGCGAAAATTACGGCAAGATTCCGGATATTGCCGAGCCCGAGATTCCGGCCGATTGCCTGTTCAAGATTTTTGGGTACAGAGCCATAAACCGCTCTGCTGGCCTTGCTCATAACGTGGGCCTGAAAAATCGGATCTTTTTCAATCAGGGAGATCACATCCGCCAGCGTCATTGTTTCGCAGTCCATATTCAGCAGAGACTGAATTGAATTGGGCAGGGGAGGCAGGTTCTCCACCACATTAATGAGATTACCGTTACCTTTTTGAAAACGCAGGCGGTTGCCAAGCTGGCGTAGCTGTCCTGCACTGATCCCGGCATGTTCCTTAAAACTGCGCTCAAAGGATCGGCGGTCAGAGAAGCCAAGGCGGGCGGCGGTGTCTTCCGTTTTTTCGCCACTGAGTAACCGGTGACATGACTGGTCATGAATGTACTCTTTGAGTAATGCGCTGAAGGAAATTGACTCTTGCCTTAACTGGCGACGAAAAGCGGACTCCGTCTGACCGAGTTGCGTCGCTACCCATTCCGAACGGATCCGTGCCGGGCTCGGGGCTTTGAGAAATGCTTCTTTAACCTGCTGTTTTAACGGCAAATCATTGCTGGTGTCGAGGTTTCCCGCCAGCATTTTTTTAATCGACTGAGAATAGTAAAACGACGCCTGTGTACGCCACTTACTATTAAAAACCAGGCTTACAACGACTCCCTCATGTCTGATATCTCCGCTGCTGACTGGCTTTAACAGGCTTACCAGATGTTCGCCGGATGGCGGTAAGGTGACCGTGGTGAAGTCGAATTTTCTGCCGGCGAGGTGACGACACAAAGCGAGGAGAAAATAGCAGCGGAATTCAGTAAGAACAGGGTGTGATGACGGCTGAAACCGGAGACAGGTTTCATTTCCGTCAGTTTTTACGGTCAATGCTGCACTGTTGCCCAGAATATAGTGGTAGTGTTTCCCCAGTACATGGAGTGCGTCATCAATATGCTTACTGGCCGTGAGATACACCACCAGATTACTCATTTTGTTGAAATCAAGATAGCCAATCAGGGAGCGGCCAATTGTCTCATATTCACTGGCAGGACAAAGAGAGTGAAGAATAGACGCCAGCCCGTCATCGTCCATTTTCTCATTTTCTATTTGTGTGACGCTTTCGAGCATCGTTGTGTCATATTCGTTATCAAGTCCGTTATCCCTTCTCAGACTCAATAAAGCGCGGATGACTGCCGACCAGAAAAAACCGTGATACTGCACGTTTGCTCCCTATACCGGATCCCTTCAGTCAAGGATATAAGAATTACCTGTGGCTTGACAGAAAAAGGGTGAATTTTGTGTTGGTACAAATTTGTACCGGATTTCGTTCAGAAGTGTCCTGTTTTACTTGCGGGCCTCTCCCTATCATTACAACCGTCGACTCATTGGTGGAAACGTCACTTCCACAGAGTAGATTTGCCAAACCTGTCGTGAGGCAGGGACGGAAAGCCACGGGTCTTATACCGCCATAAGACAGCCGGGTTGCAGTGAAGTTGTTTAACTATTTTCAGGCACACACTGCTCAAGGAACATAAATGAAATTTAGCATCAAAACTGCAGCCCTGCTAACCGGCTTCTGTGCGGCATTCACGGCTAACGCCAACATTATCAGCAGCTACGATATTGACTTCGCAGCCCAGACTTTGACTGCACATCAACAAAGCGGCACGTCTAACTACGGAACATGGACAAATAATGGCAGCGTACTGAACCTGCGCGAAAACAGCTGGTTCACACTAAATCTGGATGATGCTTTCGGGATCCAGAGCCTGGATTTAGACAATTCTGCTTCAGATATTTTGTTGTCATTTGAATTTCGTATGACGCCGGGCAACAACAATACTAATGCAAACCCTTACTCTGAGATTGGCGGGATCTGGCTGGCAGATTTCTCTGCCGGTGAACAGAATAACGATGCCAGCCGCACGTTTGCTCTGGGTGGCACACAGAATTTCGGTCTGGATGACTTTACTTATACCAGCGAACCAGCCTGGGAGACCTTCTCTATTACTCTGGATGATTACATGTCAGGACTTATTACCGACATCGTATTCATTAACGATTGTGATGCAGCCAGCGGTTGCGGAGATATGAAGGTTCGCTTCCGGAATGCCTCTATTACAGAAGTCAGTGAGCCAACCGCCATGTCACTGATCCTTCTGGGAATAGGGTTTATGGGATGGCGCACAAGACGCCAGAATCAGAAGGTCGCCTGACCTTCATTGCCCGCCACGTCACATCGCGGGCTTTTTTATTGCTTTTTCGGGGCTGCCGGCAACTTGACTAAGTCACTGAAGTTGTTAGACTGCCCTCGCTTAATTTGCGGACTCCGTAATAAGCATTAGGCCAAGGGGTGCCGTCTTTACGGCTGAGATCCATTCCATGGGAACCCTTAAACCTGATCCGGATAATACCGGCGTAGGGATGGTGATAAAAGCAATCTGAAAACCTCAATACCTGCCGTAAAGCCGGATCTTTTTGATGATTAAAGAGATCCTAATGAAAAAAAACGCAATCCTTCTCGCACTACTTGCACTGCCTGCTTTTGCTGATGACACAGCAGACATCGAACGTATTACCGTCAGCGGTGATTTCCGCACAGCGACTCTCGATCAACTCAGTGCCAGCGCTTCTGTGTTATCAGGCAACCGCCTGGACAGCCGTCAGGCTACCTATATTGACAACGTATTAAGTATTGCGCCGAATGTGAATTTTGCGGCCGGAGCATCCCGCGGACGTTTTATTCAGATCCGGGGGATTGGTGAGCGCAGCCAGTTTGCTGAACCGATTAATCCTTCAGTCAGTTTCCTGGTCGACGATTTTGATTTCTCCGGTCTTGCTGCAGCAGGTGTACTTTTTGATACACAGCAGGTAGAAGTTTACCGGGGACCGCAGGCGACAGTCTTCGGAACCGGTGCCCTGGCTGGTGCGGTTAAGATTGTCAGCAATGCCCCCTCAGAAGAGAGTGACAGTCATTTTGAATTGTCTGTGGGAAACACATCTTTCTTCCGCGCTGAAGGTGCCCATGGCGGACAAGCGTCTGATTCTCTGGCCTGGCGTGCAGCATTTGTGCACAACAGCAGTGACGGTTTTATTGAAAATGACTTTTTGGGTGCCGACGATACCAACGGGATTCATGAGAATGCAGTAAGGCTGGGCACACTGTGGGATGTGACTGACAAAACATCCGTTGCGGTGGATTTACGCTGGTACGATATCAATAACGGTTACGATGCTTTCTCACTGGATAACAACCGTCACACATTGTCTGATGAACCCGGCTTTGATGAGCAGGAAACTAAAGCGGTCAGTGCACATATCAATCATGAAACTGCCGGAGGTTTGCTGGAAATCATTGCGACTATGGCCGGTCATGATATCGCTTACGGCTACGACGAAGACTGGACCTACACCGGTTTCCACCCCTGGGGCTATACGTCCTTTGATGCATATTACCGGGATGTTTCCCAACAATCTGCCGAGGTGCGTTTTACTTCTGCAGAAGATAAAAAAATCTTCAATGACACTACGACCTGGGTTATCGGCGGCCGCATCAATCAGAGTGAACAGGATCTACTGCGTCAGTATACTTATGCTGACGGCGACTTTATCAGTACTTTCGAACCGCAGACAACAGCGGTTTACGGTCAGCTTGATACACAGCTGACTCCGTCTTTATTGCTGACGTCCGCGCTGCGTGTTGAAAATTATGCCTATGATTATGCTGATAATGCGCAGGTTGTGTACGACGATGACACGACCATGACCGGCGGCAAACTTGCACTGACCTGGGATATGGGAGGGGACTACCTGTATGCCAGCGTATCCAGAGGCTACAAAGGTGCCGGCATTAACTATGATGAGCAGGTTAGCCGCGAGCGCCGCTTCTTTGATGCGGAATACAACTGGAACTATGAGGCAGGCTACAAAGGCAAATTGTTTGTTCCTGAATTGACAGCCCGCGCAGCAGTTTTCTTCATGGAAAGGGAAGATACCCAAATCAGCGATTTTGATGTTCAGGAACGTGAAGACGGTTCTGCCGCCTTTATCGATATTACGGCGAATGCCGATGTGGGCACAAATAAAGGGGCAGAACTGGAGCTTTCCTGGCAGGCAACGTCGTCCTGGACAGTGCAGGCCAGCGCCGGTTACCTCAGTGCCACCTTTGAAGGTTACGAGACAGCCGACGGTGAATATGTCAGTAAGCAGCGTCAGGCTCAGGCACCCAGATATACAGCGAACCTGTTCAGTGAGTTGTGGCTGACTGATTCTCTGGTATGGCGCGCTGATATGGACTTTAAAGACGAATACCGCTTCTCTGATGGCCATGATGAAACAGCGCCGGCCACAACGTTGTACAACACAGATATCACCTGGGTAAAAGGCATGTTGCGCACCACACTGTGGGTGAAGAACGTGTTTGATAAAACCTGGTACACCCGCGGTTTCGGTGGATTCAGTAACGACCCCCGTGATTACTATGAGTTTGCTGAACCTTATTATCAGTTAGGTGACGGCAGACAGTTCGGCGTCACAGCCCGTTTTCAATTTTAAGGAATCTCTATGCAGGTCATGGTTGAGTTATCTCTGTATCCTCTGGTGAATGAATACATTCCACCCATAAAGTCGTTCATTGACAGACTGAACAGTTACGACACCCTTGATGTGACGACCTGTTCTACCAGTACACAGGTCACCGGCGAGTATGCCGACGTTATGGCGGTACTGGGGAAAGAAATGCAGCGCACCCATGAAGAAGTCGGGCAGGCCATTTTTGTGGCCAAGTTTCTGAACTTCGATGTGATGCAGGCCCGTAAGGATCAGGATGACTGATTTCATCCCGCATTTCTTTGAACAGATAGCCGCGACATCACTGGCCGAGTGGGTTGCTGTGGTGCTGGCGCTGGCCTATGTCTGGCTGGCTGCCAGGCAAAACCGCTGGTGCTGGCTTTGTGCATTTATCAGCACGGCTATTTATACCTGGCTCTTCTGGCAGGTCACACTGCCGTTTCAGGCCATCCTGAATCTGTATTACATGGTGATGGCAGGATACGGGTATTATCAGTGGAATCGTCAGGCTGCCGGCGACGACCGGGTGCATTCCTGGCCATGGTATACCCATGCCATGCTGGTGCCGGGACTACTCCTGATTGCCTGGGGCTTATCCCTCTGGGCACAGGGGCAGTTCAACAGCGAACATCTGCTGCTTGATGCAAGCATTCAGGTGGTCAGTGTGGTGACTACCGTGATGGTGGCCCATAAGGTTTTACAGAACTGGTTGTACTGGATAGTGATCAATCTGGCTTCAGCTTATCTTTACGCACAAAGCGGCCTGATGTTGTCAGCGTGTCTGTTTCTGGGATATGTCGGATTTGCCGTATTTGGTTATGCACAATGGCTGAAACAATGGAAGATGCAGGAACATGACGCCCGCGCTTATCGTTAAAGCGTTAGCAGAGCCGTTGAAGCTTAGCGGTAATGCCATCTGTGAATCACGGCAGGGCGGGGATGTGAACCGCCTGTTCAATATCACTGACGGTGAGCGTGAGTTCGCTGTTAAGTGGTCTGCCGGTGATAGTTTTACCGGTGTAAACAAACATGCTCAGTTTACGCTTCAGAGCAGCCTGTTCCGTCAGGGCATTGCGCCTGAACCTGTGTGGCTGAGTCCTGACTGCACGCTGTGGGCAGAACGCTGGGTCACCACGGATGCGGAACCGGCGAACAACGCAAACAGTGAAGACAGCATCATTCTGCTCGCCGTTGCGTTACACACCATTCACTGTACAGCTATTGACGCGCCACCTCTGTGTCTTGAGCCCAGACTGGTGCGCTATTTTGAAAGTGCAGATCTTGAGAGCAGTCATCCCCTGGCTGAAGCATTGAGAAACGTGATTGATTCCGGTGATGCACAGCAGCCGCCTGCTGAACAGGCGGTGCTTTGTCACAACGATCTGTCTTTGCCGCACATTGTGAGAACCGGAGCCGGTGGCGCTAAACCCGTTATCGTAGACTGGGAATATGCTGCCAGCGGCAATCGTTATTTTGATGTGGCATCCTGTGCTGCGATTAATCAGTTAAATGACGAAGCCGCTTTGCGCTTGTATAAACACTACGCCGCTTTAAGCGGGGCCGCTGAAGAGAAGGTCATCTTTGCCTGTGAACAGCAGCGCCGGGTGGTAAATGTCACTGCTGCCCTCTGGCAGGCAGCACTGGAAACCACTAACCGGCAGAAGGGGAGTGAACCGGAGTAACAGCCATACTGTGCGCTTTTTGTGCGTATTGTGCGAATGCCAGGCAAAGGCACTGGTTTTGCTGTTTTTTTGCCATAAAAAGGCTTTACCTTTGTTAACGCATACGTATAATGCACAGCGCGCTAGGGGTGTAGTTCGAATTGGTAGAACAGCGGTCTCCAAAACCGATGGTTGGGGGTTCGAGTCCCTCCACCCCTGCCACTTTTCCTCTGAGTAAGTTATAGTGTTCCTACTTTCTTCCACTCAAAAGTAAATCCATTTTCATGACGTCCGGTTTAAATCCATATCAAATTGCTGTTCTTCAGGAAATGGGTATCTGTGTATGGCAATCTCAGGCTGTATCACAGACTCAGGCAACATCTGCTGCCGGTAACAGTCACACTGCTGAACTAACGCCTTCCGGCGCTGCCGTTCCATCTCAGTCTTCTGGTCAACCCGCCGCAAATGGTCAGGCCCGCATTGCGCAGCTTCGTTCCATGCTGGGAAATAAACCGGATAAAAAACCATCTGCCCCGGAAAAAGTGCAGGACAATGAAGCAAAACCGGCATCACCGGTGGTTGAAACCATTGATCCCCGCAGCTTCGGAACTGCCGGACAAGACATCTTGCAGGCGTTGTCTCTGTTTCACGATGCAAAGTCTGTTCGCTGGCAATATGGTTCAGAGTTGTCCCTGAATAATAATATTCTTTCATTACCTTATAAAACTGCGCCATCAGACGCTGCGGAAAAGCGCCGTCTGTGGCAGATCATTTGTGCCGGTCAGTAAGTGATGCCGTCGTTCACACTCCAGCCACTTTCTGAAGCCCTGATCAATGACGCCCATGCTATTCATCAGCAAGCCACTTATAATCCCTGGTCCTTATCTACCTTTGCGGACTGTCTTACACCGCCCTATGCGGGTTTGGCAGCACTGAACAGTGAGCTTAAGCTCTCCGGTTACGCAGTGATATTACTGGTTGCCGGCGAAGCCACGTTAATGGACATTGCAGTTGCTGTTTCTGACCGGGGGCAGGGTGCCGGAAAACAGTTATTAGACGGTGTGATTGCATGGTGCCGGCAACAACAGGCTGAGTCACTGTGGCTCGAGGTAAGAGCCGGAAACCACAAAGCCATTTCACTGTACGAAAAAGCCGGTTTTGAAGACATCGAAGTGCGTAAAAATTACTACCCCTGTGATGGCGGTAAAGAAGACGCGCGGATAATGCGTATGTTGCTTGCTTAGGGCGTCAGCGATTATACCCGGCGGTTGTATCCTACAGAGTAAACCATCTCCCGGTCAGAAAAATAATTTGAAATCTCATCCAAATTCCTCTCTTCACGTATAATTAACAAGAGTGTGTTTTGTTCAATTAGCAGGTGAATATGATGGCTGACAGCAATAAAAAAGCCCGTGAACATGAACGGGAAATCACGCTGGCGGAAGAAGACTTTCGTCATGATGAAGAAGAATTCGATTCTGTCGCCGGGGAAGAAGATCCCGGGGCCGCGTTAGAAGAGCTGGTAGAATACGATAAATCCACACCGGAGAAGAAAAAGTAAGGCCTCCGGCGTACAAACTTTCTGCCTGCCGGTGCAAATGCGCCGGCGGATTTCCCCCGCAGAGAAAAGGGCGGCAATTTTTCTCAATTCTGGTATCATGCGCGCCAATTTTTGAAATTCAAGGTGGCGCCGCCCGCAAGCTCTGAACCCGCGTCTACCCTCACACAGTGACAGATCAGAATATCCATGAGTAACCTAACCAGCGAAATCAGCAAACGCCGTACGTTTGCGATTATCAGTCACCCCGATGCGGGTAAAACTACCATTACTGAAAAGGTCCTTTTATTCGGACAAGCTTTGCAAAAAGCCGGTACCGTGAAAGGGAAGAAGTCCGGTCAGCATGCCAAATCTGACTGGATGGAAATGGAAAAAGAGCGGGGGATCTCGGTCACGACCTCGGTCATGCAGTTCCCTTACCGTGAAAATCTGGTGAACCTGCTGGATACGCCGGGACACGAAGACTTCTCTGAAGATACCTACCGCACACTGACTGCCGTTGACTCCTGTCTGATGGTTATCGATGCGGCAAAAGGTGTTGAGGATCGTACCCGTAAGCTGATGGAAGTTACCCGCCTGCGCGATACGCCTATTATTACCTTCATGAACAAGCTTGACCGCGATATCCGCGACCCGCTGGAGTTGCTTGATGAAGTTGAAAACGAGCTGAAAATCCTGTGCGCGCCGGTGACCTGGCCAATCGGCTGTGGTAAAGAATTCAAAGGTGTTTATCATCTGCACCGTGATGAAGTGATTTTGTATAAATCCGGTCTGGGTCACATGATTCAGGATGTACGCATTATCAAAGGTCTGGATAATCCGGAACTTGAAACTGCTATTGGCAGCGGTTTGCTGGAAACATTGAAAGACGAACTGGAGTTGGTTCAGGGGGCGTCTAACGAGTTTGATCAGGAACTGTTCCTTGAAGGGGAACTGACACCGGTATTTTTTGGTACTGCACTTGGTAACTTTGGTGTTGACCATATGCTGGATGGTCTGGTTGAGTGGGCGCCTGCGCCGCAGGGACGCCAGACAGAAGACGGTGAAATCAGTGCTGATGCGCCTGAGTTCAGTGGTTTCGTGTTTAAGATCCAGGCGAATATGGATCCTAAACACCGCGACCGTATTGCCTTCTGCCGCATTGTTTCCGGAAAATACGAGAAGGGCATGAAAATGCGTCATTCACGTATTAATAAAGACGTCCGTATTTCTGACGCGCTGACCTTCCTGGCCGGTGACCGGGAACTTCTGGAAGAAGCCTATGCCGGCGATATTATTGGTTTGCACAATCACGGGACTATCCGCATCGGTGATACGTTCACGTCTGGCAATAATTTCCGCTTTACCGGTATTCCTAACTTTGCGCCGGAACTGTTTAAGCGTATCCGCCTGAAAGATCCGCTGAAGCAAAAACAATTGCTTAAGGGACTGATACAGTTGTCTGAAGAAGGGGCTGTGCAGGTTTTCCGTCCTCTGATCAACAATGACCTGATCGTCGGTGCGGTAGGTGTACTGCAGTTTGATGTGGTTGTGGCCCGCTTAAAAGCGGAATATAACGTAGATGCAATCTACGAACATATCAGTGTGAGTACAGCCCGCTGGGTATACAGTAAAGATGCGAAAAAGCTGGATGAGTTCCGCCGTAAAGCTGAACAAAACCTGGCGCTGGATGGCGGTGACAACCTGGCCTACATTGCACCCACTATGGTGAATCTGCAACTGGCTAAAGAGCGTTACCCGGATATCGAATTCAAAGAAACCCGCGAACATTAAGAACAGACAGAAGACGAAGAAACGATGAACATACATGCTTTATTAGTCAGCCGTTTTAGCGAAGCACTGGAAAAATTAGGTGCTGAAAATGCGCCGGTGCCTGTGGCACGCAGTTCGCGGCCTGAGTTTGGTGAATATCAGTTCAACGGTGCGATGGCACTGGCGAAGCAGTTAAGACAAAAGCCCCGTGATATTGCGGAGAAAATTGTTGAACTGGTTAACCTGGATGACGTTGCCAGCAAGCTGGAAGTGGCAGGCCCCGGTTTTATTAATGTGCATCTCAGCGATTCGTGGCTTGCGAATCAGTGTGAACTGGCACTACATGATCCCCGCATGGGCGTGGCAAAAGACAGCCAGCAGACCATTGTGGTGGATTACTCTTCCCCGAACCTTGCTAAAGAAATGCACGTGGGCCACCTGCGTACCACTATCATCGGTGACGCTGTCGTAAAAGTGCTGGAGTTCCTTGGTCATAAGGTTATCCGCCAGAACCACATGGGGGACTGGGGGACTCAGTTCGGCATGTTGCTGGCACACCTGTCAGACAAGCTGGAAAGTGAGGTTGCGGAAACCGCACTGTCTGATCTGGAAGACTTTTACCGTGAAGCGAAAGTACGCTTCGACGAAGAAGAGGGCTTCGCTGACCGTGCCCGTGAATACGTGGTGAAATTACAGGGGGGCGACGAGCAGTGCCTTACGCTGTGGAAACAGTTCATTGATGTATCCGTTCAGCACAGCGAAGAAGTGTATGACAAACTGAATGTCAGTCTGACCCGTGACGATATTATGGGTGAGTCTGCCTATAATGATGATCTGGCGAATGTCATCCGTGACCTGAAAGAAAAAGGCATTGCGGTAGAAGATCAGGGTGCACAGGTTGTGTTTATTCCTGAATTGGCGGACAAAGAAGGGAATCCGGCGGTGTACATTGTGCAAAAATCCGGTGGCGGCTACCTGTATTCCACTACCGACCTTGCAGCTATGCGCTACCGCAGCGGCAAACTGAACGCTGACCGTACCCTTATTCTTACCGACGCCCGCCAGGCGCTGCACTTTAAGCAAACTGAAATTGTGGGCCGTAAGGCCGGTTTCATGAAAGCAGAACAGACTTACGAGCATTGTCCTTTCGGTATGATGCTTGGCAGTGACGGCAAGCCATTTAAAACCCGTACCGGTGGCACGGTGAAACTGGTTGAGTTACTTGACGAAGCGGTAGAGCGCGCAGGCAAACTGATCAGCGAGCGGGACAATGACCTGTCAGCAGCTGAGCTGGCTGAAGTGGCCCGTAAAGTGGGTATTGGTGCGGTTAAATACGCTGACTTAAGTAAAAACCGTACCACGGATTACGTGTTTAACTGGGACACCATGCTGAGTTTTGAAGGTAATACCGCGCCTTATCTGCAATATGCGTTTACCCGCGTTAAGAGTATTTTCCGTAAATCCGGAATTGCGGTGGCAGATCTGAAAGGTGCAATGACCTTTACCGAAAAGCAGGAGCATGCACTTGCTGTGCTGTTACTGCAATTTGAAGAAGTGATTGGTCTGGTATCCCGTGAAGCAACGCCTCACGTGCTGTGTACTTACCTGTACGATGTGGCAAGCGCATTCATGAGTTTCTACGAAGCCTGCCCGATCCTGAAAGACGGTATTGATGAAGCGGTGCGTAACAGCCGGCTTGAACTCGCTGCGCTGGTGGCCAATACACTGGAACAGGGTCTGAGCCTGCTGGGTATCGAAACACTGGAAAAAATGTAAGTTTATCAGGCAGTACTGATATCAGAGAAACCGGCAGTCGCTTGTGGCGTCTGCCGGTTTTTTGTTTCCGGTCAAATTTGTACGCCGGATCAGGCAAATTGCTCTGTGAGCCAGTTTATGAAAGTGCTGATTCGTTTAGGCATATGGCGTCTTGATGTGTAAACCACGGAAAGTGGCAGGGGTGGGCAGGTAAAATCATCCAGAATTGTTACAAGCTCGCCACTGGCAAGGTAATGCTTAACCCCGTGATGAGGCACCTGAATGATTCCCAGTCCCGCCAGACAGGAGGTCAGGTAGGCGTCTGTAGTGGCCACAGATACCCGGCTTGTCATCGCTACCTGATAGTTATGCCCGTTGTGAAAATAATCAAAGGAATCTGCAGCGGGGCGCATATCCGGTGAGTAGCCCACCACGAAATGATTGCTCAGATCAGCCGGTGAAGCAGGGTGTCCATATGCTTTCAGGTAAGCGGGGCTGACACAATTCACCATCGCAAAATTACCCAGCGGGCGGGCGATGAGTTCGCTGTCTTTAAGCGTACCTGCCCTGATCACACAATCCACGCTTTCCTTCACCGGATCGATGCGATAGTCCGCGCCGAGCAGGCGGATGCGGGTTTTCGGGTGCAGGCGGAACCACTCAGCCAGTTTCGGTGCGACGACGGAGGCATATAACCGGCCCGGCATATCTACCACAATGTCTCCGGTCAGCTGGCCGGCATCGTCCTGTAACTGGCTCTCTACTGCATCGAGATCGGCCAGAATACGCTGACACTCAGGAAGGTATTGTCTGCCGGATTCTGTCAGCGTGACCTGGCGGGTACTGCGGTGAAACAGGCGGGTTTGCAAACGGGTTTCCAGTTTTGTCACTGAGGATGACACCGCGGATTTAGGCACATCCATCTGGCTGGCTGCCTGAGAAAAACTACCGGTTTCAGCCACGGCAAGAAAACGGCGCATACATTCTACAGTGTCCATCACACTTCTCATTGTTCATTTTATGTGAACAGTGTGTCTTTATTTGCCCTGTTTATCAATATAGTGCGGAACGATACTCTGAACCTGTCATTAATTTCCGCCTTAAATCAGGCGGACACAGTAAGGAAATAACTATGAGTGATACCGCACTGATCACCGGTGGCAGTCGTGGCCTTGGTCGCAGCACAGTACTGGCTCTGGCAAACAAAGGGGTGAACAGCATTTTCACGTTTGTTCACGACGAGAACGCTGCAAAGGATGTGGTTGCTGAAGCAGAAAAGCGGGGCGTAAAGGCCGTGGCGCTGCAGTTTGATGCAACGAAATTCAGCGATTATTCTTTATTTATCAGTACCGTGCGTACTTGCCTGCAGCAACACTTCGGGGGCGGCAAGCTGAAGTATCTGGTAAATAACGCCGGCACAGGACTGCATAAAGCATTCAGCGAAACCAGTATGGAAGAGTTCGATGCCCTGTCAGATTTGCATTTGAAAGCACCGTACTTTCTGACGCAGGCACTGCTCAGTGATATTGAAGATAACGGACATATTCTGAATATCTCATCGGGTCTGGCCCGGTTCAGCTGGCCCGGCTCAAGTGCTTATGCAGTGATGAAAGGTGGTGTGGAAGTATTGACGCGGTACCTGGCAAAAGAGTTGGGCAGCCGGGGGATCAGCGTAAACACCATCGCACCGGGTGCCATTGCCACAGATTTCGCTGGCGGTACGGTAAGAGACAACCCTGACGTGAACCAGTTTGTCAGCAGTGTAACGGCTAAGGGCAGAGTAGGGGAAGCTTCCGATATCGGCCCGGCAATCGCCAAAATACTCAGTGATGATTGCGCATGGATGACCGGTCAGCGCGTGGAAATTTCCGGCGGCATGTTTTTGTAAAATCATCAGATTTGTTTGTTTTTATACCGTCCGGTAAAGGCTACATAGCAGTTGCCGGACACATCCCTTCGCCGTAACCGGTCATAACCACTGAAAATCTGGTGAAATTCGCCTGATTCCCGGTGCGCCTACTATCAAAATCCCGCCAGATTCGGTACTATCCGCCGTCCTGTTTTTTAATTTATCTCCTGGCGAAATCATGTTTGAAGTAAATCCTGTCAAAAATGCCATAGCAGATATCCGGGTGCGCTCTGAAGCACTTAGGGGGTATCTTTGACTTCGATACGAAGTCTGAACGTTTAGAAGAAGTTAACCGTGAGCTTGAAAGCCCGGACGTCTGGAATGAGCCTGAGCGCGCACAAGCCTTAGGGAAAGAAAAAGTAGCCCTGGAGCAGGTGGTTGAAACCATTCAGAAGCTCGAACAGGGTGCTGAAGACGTTGAAGGCCTTCTGGAACTGGCCATCGAAGCGGAAGATGAAGAAACCTTCGAAGAAGCGAAATCTGAACTGGATTCCCTTGTTGAAGTGTTGGAAGTCCTCGAATTCCGCCGTATGTTCGCAGGCCCTAACGATGCCTGCGATGCGTATATCGATTTGCAGGCGGGTTCCGGTGGTACGGAAGCTCAGGACTGGGCCAATATGCTTCTGCGTATGTATTTGCGCTGGGGTGAAGCACACGGCTTCAAAACAGAAATTATCGAACTGTCAGAAGGCGAAGTGGCGGGTATTAAGAGTGCCACAATCCGCTTTGAAGGCGAGTATGCGTTTGGCTGGCTTAGAACGGAAACCGGCGTACACCGCCTGGTACGTAAGTCACCGTTTGACTCCGGGAACCGCCGTCACACGTCGTTCTCTTCTGCGTTCGTTTATCCTGAAATTGATGACAATATTGAAATCGATATCGATCCGTCTGATTTACGTATTGATACTTACCGCGCCTCCGGTGCCGGTGGTCAGCACGTTAACAGAACAGACTCGGCGGTTCGTATTACGCATGAACCCACGGGCATCGTAGTGCAGTGTCAGAATGACCGCTCACAGCACAAGAATAAAGATCAGGCGATGAAGCAACTGAAAGCCAAACTTTATGAGTTTGAGTTGCAGAAGCAGAATGCTGAGAAGCAGGCGTTGGAAGATAACAAGTCTGATATCGGCTGGGGCAGCCAGATCCGCTCTTATGTGCTGGACGATTCCCGTATTAAAGATTTACGTACAGGTGTAGAAACCCGTAATACGCAAGCCGTCCTCGACGGTGATTTAGATAAATTCCTGCAAGCCAGTTTGAAATCTGGCCTGTAAATTACACTAAAAAGTGAACAGGTTATGACCGACCAACAACTCGACGAAAATAAACTCATTGCCGAGCGCCGGGCTAAATTGAGCGCGATTCGGGAAAACTGCCGTGCAAATGGTTTCCCCAATGACTTCCGCCGCGAAAACTACGCTGAAGAACTGCAGGCGCAGTTCGGTGAAGTGGAAAAAGAAGTGCTGGCGGAACAGGGTAATAAGGTTTCCGTGGCCGGCCGTATTATGGCCAAGCGCGGTCCGTTTCTGCTGCTGCAGGATATGACCGGTCGTATTCAGGCTTACGCCGACAAAGAAACACAAAAAGAAATTAAAGCGAAATTCGGTAGCCTGGATATCGGTGACATCATCGGTGTAGCCGGCGACCTGCACAAGTCAGGTAAAGGTGACCTGTACGTGAACATGGAAAACTGGCAACTGCTGACCAAATCACTGCGTCCGCTGCCAGAAAAATTCCATGGTCTGAGCGATCAGGAAACCAAATACCGTCAGCGTTATGTGGATCTGATCACCAGTGAACATACCCGCCGCAACTTCAAAATCCGCAGTGCCCTGATTAACGGCATCCGTCAGTACCTGACCGAACGTGATTTTATGGAAGTGGAAACGCCTATGCTGCAGGTCATTCCCGGCGGTGCAACGGCCAAGCCTTTCGTGACTCACCACAATGCGCTGGACATCGACATGTACCTGCGTATCGCCCCGGAGCTGTACCTGAAGCGTCTGGTTGTGGGTGGCTTCGAGCGGGTATTCGAAATCAACCGTAACTTCCGTAATGAAGGTTTGTCGACCCGTCACAATCCTGAGTTCACCATGCTGGAATTCTACATGGCCTACTCTGATTACAATGACCTGATGAATCTGACTGAAGACATGCTGCGCAAGCTGGCTCAGGACATTCTTGGCACGACAGAACTGGTTAATACTACCCGTGACAGCGAAGGCGAAGTGACGTCTGAAACCCGCTATGATTTCGGTAAGCCTTTCGATCGTCTGAGCATGGGCGAGGCTATCCTGAAATACTGGCCAGAAGCCAACGAGGCTGCTATCCGCGACCCGGAAGCGCACCTTGATGAAATGAAAGCCATGGCGAAACAGCTGCACATTAAAGAGCCTGAAGTAGACGGGATCTGGGGTGCAGGTAAGTACCTTTGTGAAATCTTTGAGGCGACAGCTGAAGAGAAACTCATCCAGCCTACGTTTATCACTGAGTATCCCTGGGAAGTGTCTCCGCTGGCCCGTCGTAACGACGACAACCCGTTCATCACTGACCGCTTCGAGTTCTTCGTGGGCGGCCGTGAGCTGGCTAACGGTTTCAGCGAGCTTAACGATCCTGAAGATCAGGAAGCCCGTTTCCGTAAGCAGGTTGAAGAAAAGGATGCCGGCGATGATGAAGCCATGCACTTCGATGAAGATTACATCCGTGCGCTGGAATATGGCTTGCCGCCAACAGCGGGTCAGGGGATCGGTATCGACCGTCTGGCGATGCTGTTCACTGACAGCCCGACAATCAAAGACGTTATCCTGTTCCCGCACATGAAGCCGGAAGTACAGGAATAAATTTCTCTGCTGATTGTTAAAAACGGTATGCGCGTAAGCCCATACCGTTTTTTTTATGTCTTTGATTCAATCGCTTTACTCCGGCCTGTCGTATCACTCGTAACAAGGCGTATTTAAGAACACTTTTGCAGGAACCGGATATGACAGGGAAAGAGAAACACGAAGACGAGCGTCATGTTGACTCGCCGCTTACTAAGGAAGAAGAACAGGATGTGCGTGATCACCAGAGTCTGAGTTCAGTTTCTCTGTATGCGGTAATTCACCGGGAGGGGCTTGAAGAGCTTGAGCGGCCGGGTATGTCGCTGTGGTGGTCCGGTGTGGCTGCCGGCATTGGCATATCAACCTCAGTACTTGCAGAGGGCATTCTGCATACGGTGTTTGAAGGTTCAGACTACCAGTTTGCGCTGGAGAACTTCGGGTATACCGTCGGTTTTGTTCTTGTGATCATGGGCCGGCTGCAACTGTTTACTGAAAATACTCTCACTGTCATTTTACCGCTGCTTAACCACCGCTCTCTCGCCATGCTTGGCTGCACCGCAAGGTTGTGGGCTATCGTGTTTGCCGCCAACATGGCGGGTACATTACTGGCCGCGACGTTAATGTATCAGTTACATACCGTGCCGGCGGAATACATTGAGGGGATGAACGCTATTTCAAGACATTATGTGGAGCTGGAATTCGGGCAGGCCTTTTCCTACGGGGTCATTTCAGGTTTCATTATTGCCGGTATTGTCTGGATGAAACCGTCGGTGCAGAGTGCGGCTTTCTTCGTCATCGTTATGTTTACTTATCTCATTGCTATGGGGAATTTCACCCACGTGATTGCCGGGTCTACGGAATTGTTCCTGCTTGCGATGCAGGGGGAAGTCACACTGTACCAACTCTGCTCGCTGATTTTTGCCACGCTGCTGGGGAATATTGCCGGCGGGACAGGGTTATTTGCCATGCTGGCTCACGGGCAGGTCGCCCACGAAATCGATTAAGGCGGAAAGCGGTCTGTCAGTGCATCAAACAAAGACTGATGAGCGGGAACCGGAATGTGATGCGCTGCAGCTTTCTGTAACAGGTATCCGGTAATCGCGCCGGTTTCCAGCGGGCGGCCGTGAGCACCGTCCTGATGCATACTGGAGTAGTTAGCCGCTGTGGCCCCGGCAACCCGTAATACACGGTTTTTCACAACATCTGCACTTTCCTTGTAACCGCAAGCCTGCATGACCAGGCTGGTTTCGCGACATAACGATGAAATCACTGCGTCATATGCCGGCTCCAGAAGTTGCCCGTTTCGGATGTTATGCAGTGCCGTGAGCGGATTAATCACCAGATTGACAGACAACTTCTGCCAGAGAGCCAGGGCAATATTGTCGCAGCGTGTTACCGGCGGAAATGCCTGCTCAAGGATATGAAACACTTTTTCATCCGCACTGTCATTCCTGTTTTGTCCTGCTGCCGGGCCTGCCAGCGTTTCACCAAAACCGGTATGGCGCACAGCGTTCTGCTGACGCAGAGCGCCGTGGCTGGTGGTTGCCTGATAAAGTCTCACAGAAGGCAAAACAGAACGAAAGATCTCATCTCCTCCCATACCGTTTTGCAGCAGCAAGGCCGGCGTATTATTCGTGAAAAGGTGAGACCACTGTGTCAACGCTTCTTTCAGTTGATAAACCTTCACAGGAATAACAATCAGATCGAACAGGATATCCACCGGACCGTCAGGAGTAATAATGGCGTCAGGCAAGGAAACCGTGCTGTCATTTTGCAATGTCACCGTTTTTACGGTGGTCTGTCGCGCACCAGAGCGGGGCTGTCTCACTGCACGGGTGACATCAAAGCCGGCTTTCAGTGCCTTTGCAGCAAAGAGTGAACCTACAGCGCCGCTGCCTATAACACAGAGCCTGACTGACATTACCGGCTCTTTATTTCCGGCAGGGTGAAAGATGGCCAGGGCAGTGACCGGTTGTCCGGTTGTTCCGCAAGCCAGCCGGAAAATGCCTCAGAGACAAAGCGCGAGCCTTCCTCAGGCGTACAGGTGATGCTGAAATTCTCGCCGTTATAGCAAAAGTGTAATTGCCACGCGTGCAGATATACCCGGTCAGCCTCTTTGCCGCCATATAACGTGTCACCCAGAATAGGCGCACCCAGACTTTTCATGGCAACACGAATCTGATGGGTTTTCCCGGTAAGCGGTTTAACCAGCGCAATGCGTCCGGTTTCAGCCCGGTGATAACTGAAGAACTGGGTGACAGCGGGGTTGTCACGGGTTTTCATCAGCACATGCTGTCCACGGCGCCGGTTTTTCATATCACCGGCTATGGTGCCCTGTTTCTTCGCCGGTTTTCCCGACAGGATGGCCAGATAATATTTCTGTATGTCACGACCGGCAAACAGTCCGCTTAACTGTGCGGCTGCAGAAGCATTACGGGCGATCAACAGGCAGCCCGAAGTCACAGTATCGAGACGGTGACATAAGTAAAGCTGCTGTTCACCAGTGAGTGCCCGGACTGCATGTATTACGCCCAGCGCGTCATCGTGCATAGGCATGCCGACAGGTTTATGAATGACATAGAAGTCGGGATGTTCAAAACACATCCCGACAGAGGTTGCGGGGCTATCCACGGATCAGGTTCAGTGCGGTATCGTAATCAAGTTCGTCAATGGCATCGCGCAGGGTTTGTTGTAATGCCGGATCCGGCGTGGTGGCGGCCAGCCAGCTGTCCAATTGGTCCTGTGCAATAAATTCACTTTGTTCCAGCGCCTGAATAAAGGCTGCAGGCGCCTGACCGGTTTGCGGAGCAGAAGCCGGGGATTCAGCGGTACCGGCGGTGGCTACAGCAGGCTCGCTGTCCTGATGACCGGCTGCCGGCGCATTCATAGCGGCTTCTGCGGCTTGCAGGTCGTCAAGCAAGGCCGGATTAGCCTGTAATGTTGCGATAGCGTCCAGGGTAACAACCACTGTTTGCTTGAGGGCGGGGAGGGAAGCCGGCACCGTTTCCTGCGCTTTAAGCTCGTTTTCTGCTTCTTTACAGGTCAGGTGAAGCTGGTTAATCCCCAGATTACTCGATACCCCTTTGATGGTATGAATATACACTCTGGCTTCCTGCCAGTCACAGTTATCGAGTAAAGTTTGAAGTTTATCTGAGGCGTGCTGGTATTCGTCGGCAAACTTTTGCAAAAGTCGCAGAAACAGCGTTTTATTCCCACTTAACTGAGAAAGGCCAAATTCGAGATTGATTATCTTTTCGGCAGAATCCATACAGTCTCTCCAGGTGTTTACACCAGTGTATTTCATTAATAAATAAATTGATACAAAGGGGTTAAGGAGACCTGGGCTTTCTGAGCCAAATTCTGGTAGTCTCAGTAACAATCTGTATTCTGTTCCGGCACAACGGGGCAGACCTGTTTAAGACGGATTGTCTTAGCAGTGACGAACTTACAATGAAAAAAGGAAGCCTGATGGCGTTATCTCTGGCCACAAAAGTTTTAGTGTGTGCGAGCGTTGCAGTGTCATTAAGCGGATGTCAGTCTCAGAAGCCTGCTGAGCAGACAACCGTTGCGGTGCAGGAGCAGCAAGTCCATATCCCTTACGAAAAATATACGCTGGATAACGGTCTTACCGTTATTTTGCATGAGGACCATTCCGATCCACTGGTACACGTGGATGTGACGTATCACGTAGGCAGTGCGCGGGAAGATGCCGGTAAGTCCGGCTTTGCCCACTTCTTCGAACACATGATGTTCCAGGGCTCAGAGCATGTTGCTGATGAAGAACACTTCAGGATCATCACTGAAGCCGGCGGTACTCTTAACGGGACCACCAATACAGACCGGACCAACTACTTTGAAAGTGTACCGGCTAATCAGCTTGAAAAAGTACTGTGGCTTGAAGCCGACCGCATGGGCTTTTTGCTGCCGGCGGTAAATCAGACGAAGTTTGAGAACCAGCGCGATACCGTGAAAAATGAGCGGGCGCAGCGGGTGGATAATCAACCCTACGGATTGCGGTCTGAGAAAAATGGTGAAGCCCTGTATCCGGCAGGCCATCCTTATTCCTGGTCTACCATCGGCTATGTGGAAGATCTAGACCGTGTTGATGTCAACGATCTGAAAGCCTTCTTTAAACGCTGGTATGGCCCTAACAATGCCGTGCTGACCATTGGTGGCGACATAGATGTTGCGCAGACCAGAGCGTGGGTGGAAAAATATTTTGGCCCGGTGCCCCGTGGTCCTGAGGTGGCAGATCCTGAACCTCAGCCGGTAACCCTGACGGAAGACCGGTACGTGACGGTAGAAGACAAAGTGCATCTGCCTTTACTGCAAATTACGTTTCCAACGGTTTACGCCAGACACCCTGATGAAGCGCCCCTTGATGTACTCGCTGACATTCTCGGCGGCGGTAAAACATCGCTGTTCTATAAAAACCTGGTGAAAGAAGGCGTCGCGGTTCAGGCGGGTGTTTCTCACCCCTGTCGTGAACTGGCCTGCGAGTTTCAGTTACTGGCACTGGCGAACCCGCAGAAGGTAGAAAAGCTTGCTACGCTGAACACGCTGGTTGATGAAACACTGACAGAGTTTGAAAGCCGCGGCGTTAATGAAGATGATCTTCAGCGCACCAAAGGCGGGATTGAAGCATCAACCATTTTCGGTCTGCAAAGTGTATCGGGTAAAGTCAGTGCCCTGTCCGGCGGAGAAACCTTTTACGGCCAACCTGACCTGGTTCAGGCTGATCTTGACCGTTACCGTAACGTGACAGCAGAAGATGTTATGCGGGTTTACCGTCAGTATATTAAAGGCAAGCATGCTGTGACCGTGTCTGTGGTACCCAAAGGACATCCGGAAATGGCGGCTGCCCCGCAAAACTTCACGCTTCCGCCCCGTAGTATTCCCGGACCTGATGAGTCTGCCGGTGACGTGATGACGGCGGAAATTAAAGATTCGTTTGACCGGACAGTGGTACCGGAAGCGGGTCCTGCGCCGACGGTGCATGTGCCTGAGTTCTGGAAAACCAAGCTTGCGCCGGGTATCGATATGCTCGGTGTAACCAGCGCAGAAACGCCAACGGTGACACTGACGCTGAATCTGGAAGGCGGCATGCTGCTCGACCCGCAGGATAAGGCCGGTCTGGCTTATCTCACAGCTGCGATGATGAATGAATCAACGGAAAATTATTCCAACGAAGCGTTATCAAATGAACTGGCGAAACTGGGCAGCTCGGTGAGCTTCAGTGCGTCCGGCCGTTACACCCAGGTATCAGTATCGTCGCTGACAAAGAATCTGGATGAAACCATGGCACTGGTGCAGGAAAAGCTGTTTCATCCTGCATTCAATGAAGACGATTTCAACCGGCTGAAAGCCCGCATGGCGCAGAGTCTGCAGCAAAGTATGCGTAATCCGGATTACCTGGCAAACCGTGCAAAAGAAAAAGTACTGTACGGAGAAGAAAACCGGGTAAGTCTGCCGGCCTCCGGTACCCTTGAAACACTGGCTAATATCGAACTGGCTGACATTAAAGACTTCTACAGCAAGTACTACACGCCGTCCCATGCCACCATTGTGGCAGTCAGTGATTTAACGCAGATCCAGATGGCTTCTGCTTTATCATTCCTGTCAACGTGGCAGCCTGCGGACTACACCATTCCTGTGTTCAGCGATTTTCCTGAGTATGATAAAACACAGATCTTCGTTGTAGATAATCCTCAGGCCGTACAGTCGGTGGTATATCTGGTGAAACGGGCGCTGACCTTCGATGCAACCGGCGATTACTTTTTAGCACGATTGATGAATTTCCCGCTGGGCGGAGCATTTAACAGCCGCATTAATCTAAATTTGCGGGAAGATAAGGGATATACCTACGGTGCGTCCACGTCTTTCATTGGCGGTAAAACCTTGGGCTGGTTTGAAGCCCATGCAAATGTGACAGCGGCGAATACCGCTGACTCCATCAAAGAAATGATGAAAGAAATTAAGCTGTACAGAGAGCAGGGCATGACGGAAGAAGAACTCCGCTTCATGCAGAACGCCTTTACGCTCAGTGATGCGCTGGAATACGAAACGCCGAACAGCAAGGTAGCATTTCTGCGTCAACTGCTGGCCTACGATCTGGCAGATGATTACCGTGAAACCCAGACCAGCCTTATCAGGAATATGACAACGGACAGGTTGAATGCTGTGGCGCAGCGGGAATTGAATTTGGACGAGATGCAAATTATTGTGGTAGGCGATGCTGAGACACTGGCGCCACAGCTTGCTACACTGGATTTGCCCGTTGTCCCGCTGTCACTGAATTAATTTTTATTGAAATTTGAGGGTTACGCCCCACATCGTGGTGCTGACCCTCCTCTATGGATGAATACATTGACCTCATCAGAGCCAACTTTCTCCCGTCGCCTTGCGGCGATGAACGCGACTGCGTTTTCAAGTGCACTAAAAGACATTAAACATGGCGTCGAACGTGAAGGCCTCCGTATACAGTCCAATGGCCGGCTGGCGGAAACAGCCCATCCTCAGGCTCTGGGTTCGGCACTGACCCACGAGTGTATCACTACCGACTTTTCTGAAGCCTTGCTGGAATTTATTACACCGCCGGTGGCAGACAGTCAGGTAACAGAAACCCAGCTAAGGGATATACACAAATTCGCCAGCGAAAATATGAACGGCGAAATGTTGTGGCCCATGAGCATGCCGTGTTTCATTGACGATGAAAATAAAATTCAGCTGGCTTATTACGGTGAATCTAACGTTGCACAAATGAAGCGCGTGTACCGTATGGGACTTAAAAATCGCTATGGCAGTATGATGCAGGCGATTTCCGGTGTGCATTTTAACTTTTCATTGCCGGATACATTCTGGCAGGCGTGGGCAGAACTCAACGGTGTAGAATATTCTCAGGATCAGGTTTCTGCTGATTATTTCTCGCTGATCCGTAATTACCGTCGTTTCTGCTGGTTATTGCCGTATCTGTACGGGGCATCGCCGGCGCTGTGTCAGTCCTTCCTGAAAGGGAAGCCGACGACGCTGAATTTTGAAAAAGTGGGTAAAGGTACGGTTTATCTACCTTATGCGACCTCTTTGCGTATGAGCGATCTGGGTTACACCAACTCAGAGCAGTCAGCTTTACAAATTTGCTATAACCACATCGATACCTATGTGGAAAAGCTTCGTAGTGCCATGTACACGCCGTCTTCACGGTTCGGCCAGTTTGCCGCCGGTGAGGGCGGGCATTTTCAGCAGTTATCTAAGAATATTCTGCAGATTGAAAATGAACTGTATTCTCCCATTCGTCCCAAGCAGCCCACGCGTTCCATGGAAAAACCTACCGATGCCCTTGTGCGCCGCGGTGTTAACTATGTGGAAGTGCGGGTACTGGATGTGAATCCTTTCTCGCCTGTGGGCATTGACAAAGGCCAGATGGATTTCCTCGATGTCTTCATGCTTTCTTGCCTGCTGACAGACAGCCCTGAAATGACGGCAGAGGAGCTCACCGTTTGCAGGGAGAATATGGATAAAGTGGTTCTGGAAGGACGTAATCCTGACCTGATGCTGGAAAACAAAGACGGCAGTGTTGCCTTCCGCGAATGGTGTGAAGGGCTGTTTGCTGTATTTGAGCAAACGGCAAAAGTGCTTGATAACGCCAACGGAACATCGGCTTACAGCGATGCTGTCAAAGCTGAGTGGCAAAAAGTACTTAATGCTGATGAAACGCCATCCGGTAAAATTCTGGCAACGTTGCTTGAAAATGATATGGATAATGGCGTACTGGGGCTTAATCTGGCTAAGCAGTACGCGGAAGCCTTTAAAGGCTATGAATATCTGCACTATGATTTGAAAGCATTTGAAAAAATGGCCGCTGATTCACTGGCTGCGCAGCACGCTGTTGAGGCGACGGATGAAGTACCTTTTGCAGATTTTATTGCCGGTTATTTCGCAGAACCGATGGCTACACGGGACAGCTGAAGCCTGAATTGACCTTGCCGGGGATAAAAAAATGCCTGGCAAGGGGGCCAGGCATAAGAATGTTCCAGGGAAACACACACATTTATTACCAGAACACTTATTAAGACAGCGGGCAGTGAGAAAGTTCAACAATTCACAACGATTTTTTGCAGGTGCCGGAATTGTACTGCTTTTAAGTGGTATCACCGGTTGTGCCACGTCGCCTCCTCAGGACACCAGTAACATTTGCGAAATCTTTTACGAAAAAGAAGACTGGTATGATGCGGCCGCTGATGCCCGCGATAAATGGGGCGTGCCAATCCATGTTCCTATGGCAATCATGTATCAGGAAAGCTCATTCCGGCATGATGCACTGCCACCAAAAGATTATGTATTTTTTGGTCTTATTCCATGGGGGCGGGTCAGTTCCGCTTACGGATATTCTCAGGCGAAAACGGTTACCTGGTCTGACTATGTCAACGAAACCGGCAACAGCTGGGCGGACCGGGATGATTTTGATGATGCCATGGATTTCATGGGCTGGTTTATTTCCAAGTCATATAAAATTAATGGTGTATCAAAGTGGGACGGCTATGCCCAGTACCTGAATTACCATGAAGGGTGGGGCGGGTATAAACGCCGTACCTACAACAGTAAGCCCTGGCTGAAAAAGGTGGCCGGAACGGTTAAAGCGCGCTCATTGCGTTATGCTACCCAGTTAAAAACCTGCGAAGAAGACTTGCAGAAAAGCTGGTTTTGGAAACTGTTCACATAATGATGATGTGACTGCGTAAGGGGCTGGCATTCTTGATGTGAAAGTACCGGACGCGGCAGTGTTTTCAATACGAAGGACTCAATACGAAGGTTACCGGGAGAGAAAAGAAGTAGGCAGGCGCACCACACACCTGCCTACAATCGACGCTAAGCCAAGACCGTTAATCACCCAACGTCGAACAGGCAGGATTAATATAGTGTAAATGATAATGATTTGCAATAGCGTTTTGTGAATTAATTTCTATTTTTCTTAAAAGCCCCTTTTTGACCTGCTTGATCTGCATCAAGGGCCTCTTCTGCATCGACTGTTCCCATTGATTCAGATCACAGATTTACCTGCCCTGGCCATGCACACTAACACTGTAAAAAGTTATCTATGTTAGGGAGTAATCAGATGTGGCTAACCATGCTTAAAGACCCTGTAGTATGGGGTTCACTTCTTGGAATTTTCATCGTTGTTTTGATGATGTGTTATTACACGTGGCTGTTTATGCACAACAGCGCGGGACCGGATAAATAGTTTGTTATTGTTTACTGAGGCCCGGATCAAGGGTTTCGATAAGCACCAGTAACGCGCCTTGCCCGCCATACTCCAGGGGAGCCTGGTGAAACGCTTTGACATGGGGGTGTTGAACCAGGTAGTGAGGCAAGGCGTTTTTTAGTACGCCGGAACCGATGCCATGCACAATGGCAACACAGTCAATAAGCTCCTTGCGCGCGGTGTAAATGAGTGCGGATAATTCCAGCTTTACGTTTTCGCGGTTCAAACCGTGTAAATCCAGTACCAGCTCAGGATAAAAATCCCCCCGCCGTAATCGCTTCAAACTGTGTGTCGGTTCATTTTCGCGGCAATACCGCATAGGGCCCAGATGGGGCAGGCTGGCCTGATAGACATCTGAAAAGGCAAAACTGGCATCCAGCAGCTTTTGCTGACGGCTGTCCGGGCGGGTGGCGGAATGCAGGCGCTTCGCCGGCACATGACGGCGTTTATGCACAATTTTGTCCTGTGACAGCGGCTTTATACCACTTACCGCTTCCCGGAATAATGACATGTCATTGTCGTCGTCTTCCGGTTTCCACTGATCAGCCAACCATTTTCTCCTGTCTGTTTTAACCTGTGTTCATCTGCACGTCTGTTATCGCGCAATTTGTGTTGGGTGTCATTGCGAGTTTCGGTATGATACCAGCTTTATTTCTGGCGATGTACCACACTCCATGACCGATAAGATTTATTTAGACGAAGCCATCCGTGAACTGCACACCATGCTGGACATGGTGAGATGGTCTGTGAGCCGTTTTAACGATGCACACCTGTACTACGGGCATGGCACTGATAACAGCTGGGATGAAGCTGTTTGCCTGGTAATGCATGCTCTGCATTTGCCACAGGATATTACATCGCAAACCGGTGACGGCTTATTTTCAGCCCGTCTTACCACTTCAGAAAAAGAGAAAGTTGCAGATTTAGTCTTAAAGCGGGTACAAACACGCATGCCGTTGCCGTATATTACCCGTGAGGCATGGTTCTGCGACATGCCTTTTTACGTTGACGAAAGAGTGTTGATCCCCCGTTCACCGTTTGCCGAATTGATCAAAGACCGCTTTTCCGCTTATCTGTCATCTGAGCCGGCCAGTATTCTGGACATGTGCACAGGTGGGGGTTGTATTGCTATTGCGCTGGCCCATACATTTCCTGAAGCTCAGGTGGATGCTGTGGATATTTCCCACGACGCCCTGGAAGTGGCAGATTTCAATATTCAGGAACATCAGTTGGGCGACCGTGTTTTCCCCATTCATTCAGACTTATTTACCAGTCTGGAAGGGCAGCGGTACGACTTAATCGTGTCGAACCCGCCTTATGTCGATGAAGAAGACATGAATGATTTGCCGGACGAATATCAGCATGAGCCTGAATTAGCCCTTGCGGCAGGAGAAGATGGTCTGGATCTGGTTGAGCAGATGCTGAAGCAGGCACCGGTGTATTTAAAAGAAAATGGCTGGATGCTGGTGGAAGTTGGCAACAGTCAGGTGCATATGGCTGAACGTTTTGCCGGGTTAAACGTGGAATGGGTAGCACTTCAACACGGCGGACACGGTATTTTTGCCGTCTCCCGTGCGTCTTTGGTTTCATATCTTAACGGGAAGGAAAGTTAATACAGATGTCTGGTAATAGCTTTGGAAAATTATTCACTGTCACCACATTCGGTGAAAGCCACGGGATTGCAATAGGTGGCGTGGTTGATGGCTGTCCTCCGGGACTGGAAATCTCAGAAGCCGATCTGCAGGTTGATTTAGATCGCAGAAAACCCGGCACTTCCCGTTACACCACCGCCCGCCGGGAAGGTGATGAGGTACAAATTTTATCGGGTGTGTTTGAAGGTAAAACCACCGGTACCAGCATTGGCCTGTTGATCCAGAATACCGATCAGCGCAGTGGTGACTATTCCAATATCAAAGACCGTTTCCGTCCCGGTCATGCGGATTACACCTATCATCAAAAATACGGCACGCGGGACTACCGTGGTGGTGGCCGCTCTTCTGCCCGTGAAACAGCTATTCGTGTTGCGGCAGGCGGTATTGCCAAGAAATTCCTGAAAGAGAGCTGCGGCATCGAAATTCATGGCTATCTTTCCCAGCTTGGACCGGTAAAAGTGGAGACCGTTGATCACAGCGTGACAAACACCAATCCGTTTTTCTGTCCTGACGAAAGTAAGCTGGACGAATTAGACCAGTACATGCGTGACCTGAAAAAATCAGGCGACTCTATCGGTGCGAAAGTCTCGGTAGTGGCGACGGGAATGCCTGTAGGGTTAGGCGAGCCGGTTTTCGACCGCCTCGATGCTGACATTGCCAGTGCCATGATGGGCATTAACGCGGTGAAAGGCGTTGAGATTGGTGATGGTTTCGGTGTGATAGAACAAAAGGGTAGTGAACACCGCGATACACTGACACCAGATGGCTTCAGCAGCAACCACGCCGGTGGTGTGCTGGGTGGTATTTCCAGTGGCCAGGATCTGGTTGTGCACATGGCGCTTAAGCCAACGTCCAGTATTTCAGTGCCCGGTAAAACCATTGATGTGGACGGCAACGAAATCGATATCGTGACGAAAGGTCGCCATGACCCGTGCGTAGGTATCCGTGCTGTGCCCATTGCTGAAGCAATGCTGGCGATTGTGTTAATGGATCACGTGCTGCGCCACCGCGCACAGAATGCCGGTATCACGTCCGGCACCCCTGTCATTCCGGGCAACTCTGCGAAATAAGCGCCTCTCTTTGAACAATTCTAATCTGTGGTGCGTGTTATGAATGCTCATTCGCGCACCAATATCATTCTGCTTGCGGTTACCTACTGGTTGTATTTTGGTCAGCTTGGTGTACTCACGCCTTATTTAGGCATTTTTCTTGATGGCCGCGGGTTTACCTCGTCAGACATCGGTGAATTGTGGGCAGTGATTACCTTATCCCGTATTGTCGGTCCGTCTCTGTGGGCCAGTGTGGCGGACAAAACCGGTAAAGCGGTAAATGTTGTCCGCCTGGGTTGCCTGTTGTCTGTGGTGTGTTTTACATCTGTATTCTGGTTTAGCAGTTTCTGGGGACTCACGCTGGCTTTCGGGTTAATGATGATGTTCTGGACGGCGGTGTTGCCTCAACTTGAGGTGATCACCATTCAGTCAGTAAAACCCACCCGGATAAGTTATGGCCAGGTTCGTCTGTGGGGCAGTATCGGTTTTATAGTACTTACTGTGTCCACAGGAAAAGCGCTGGATATCTTTTCCTCAGAGGCGCCGGTGTATGCCAGTTTATTTGTGCTGGCCGGGTTATTTCTGGCTTCTCTGTTTATTCGTCAGCCGGACAAAGTGCCGTATAAGGATGAAGAAACCGGTACGCTGTGGCAAATTGCCCGCAACAGAACCTTTTTGTTATTTCTGGCCTCCGCCGCTTTATTGCAGGTAAGTTTTGGGGCTTATTACGGGTTCTTTGCTTTGTACATGCGTGATCTCGATTACAGCGGTCAGCAAACCGGTATGCTCATCGCCATTGGCGTTGTGGCTGAAATCGGTATTTTCCTTATCGCCCGCAGACTGATTGCCAGAGTGGGTGTATGGCAGTTGTTATTGTGGTGTATGGTGTTAACAGCAGGCAGATGGTACGCACTGGCGGCGTGGGCAGAGCACGGCGTGGTTGTGGTGATCAGTCAGCTTATTCATGCGCTCAGCTTTGGCCTGGCGCATGTTACTGCTATGCACTTCATCACGCACTTTTTTCCGTCCCGTTTCCAGAGTCGCGGTCAGGCCCTGTACGTCAGTATTGCTTTCGGTATGGGCGGAGCGCTGGGCAACTATGTGGCCGGTCAGCTGTGGGACCAGGGAGTTCATGCTTATCAAACCTTTGCCTTTGCTGCCGGTGCGGCATTCCTGGGCGCTGTTTGTCTGCTGTTCTGCCATCGTCCGACAATTAATACACAGGGCGCATCCTAGCGTCCCTGTGCTTTTTTGCCACTTTCCCCGTTGATGACAATTTGTTGCATTTAAAATAGCCATACACGTTGAAATACGTCTGCAAATCCGTCAGTGTAGATTGCACCTGGCGGTGAATTCTGTGTCATTCTGACTTTTATCATCGCCGTATTTTCTGGCAAGGGAGTGCATATGAAAAGGGTTTTTGTTTTACTGCTGGCTTTCGCTGCGTGGGGCGTCTGTGCACAGGATTTTGACAGTGCAAAACTGGACAAATACTTCGCGTTACTGGAAAAAGAAGACAAGGCGATGCTGAGTGTAGCGATTGTTGATGGCGGTGAGCCCGTTTATCAACGCTCCATTGGCTTTGCTGATGTCGCCTCTGGCCGTAAAGCCGGAGCGGATACGCAGTATCGCGTGGGCTCGATCACCAAAGTGTTTACCGCAGTGATGATTTTTCAATTAATTGAAGAAGAAAAACTGAGCCTTGATACACCCCTCTCCACGTTCTTCCCAGATATTAAAAATGCCGGTGTTATCACTATCGGCATGTTGCTGAGTCATCGCAGCGGCCTGCACAATTTCACAAATTTACCGGCATACCGCTCATACATGACATCTCCCCGGAGTAAGACTGAGATGCTGTCTGTGTTTGAAGCGCTGGACGCTGATTTCCCGCCAGGTACAGACACCCGTTATTCCAATACTGGTTATGTTTTGCTGGGGTATATCATTGAAGAGCTGGGGAACGACAGTTATGCCAGCCAGCTGCAAAGCCGTATTGTCAAAAAGGCGGGATTAAAGCGTACGGCTTACGGTGATGCCATTGACGTTGAGCAGGGGCAGGCTAATTCGTATTACTATGACGGTGGCTGGCAGCCGGCTACCGAAACAAACATGAGTGTGCCTCATGGTGCCGGTGCAGTTATTTCCACGCCCACAGACGTAGCGACATTCCTGACGGCATTGTTTGAAGGCAAATTAGTATCATCGTCATCACTGGCTATGATGAAGAGGGTGCAGAAAGGGTTGGGCCACGGGTTGTTTCCGTTTCCTTTCTACGAAAGAACCTTGTGGGGCCACAATGGCAGCATTGACGGCTTTGCCTCTCAGTCCGGCTATTTTGAGATGGGGAACGTAGGGTTTGCCTTAACTGCAAACGGCGTGAATTACACGCTAAATGAAATCAGTGTTGCGGTGCTGAGTATTTACTTCGGACTGCCCTATGAGTTACCGGATTTTTCAAAAGAACCTGTGACCCTAAGTGAGTCGCAACTGTCCACTTACGAGGGCACATACAGCTCGGATGCTATTCCTCTTAAAATCACGCTGACGGTTAAAGACGGGATATTAATGGCGCAAGCCACAGGCCAGAATGCCTTTCCGCTGACAGCGTTTTCACCAACGGAGTTTCAGTTTGAGCCTGCCGGTATTGTGATGATGTTCAAATCGTCCGGTAAAGAAAAGGAGAAGCCCGCCTTTGACTTATTGCAGGGCGGCGGGAAATATTCATTCGTCAGAGAGTAAGGTTCGCCGGGTATCTGCAGATTAAGCGCGGCAGGCAGACTGTCATCAGCCTGCTGCAGGCGCATATCAGGCGGCGTTAGCGGGGCGGGTGCAGCTGGCAATCACCTCAGCACCTTCCGGTCCGTCCTGTTCTAAAAATACATCAAATTTCCACAGACGGAATAAATGCCGCATGACTTCCTCTTTCGATTCTGCCAGCGGAATGCCCCGTTGCGGAATGTACCGCAGCGTCAGGGAGCGGTCGCCCCGGACATCTACGTTGTATACCTGAATATTGGGTTCCAGGTTACTCAGGTTGTACTGAGCAGACAATTTCTCGCGGATCTTCAAATATCCCTGTTCATCATGAATGGCACTGACACTGACAAAATTATCGCGTGCATCATCTTCAATGGCGAACAGCTTAAAGTCCCGTATGAGCTTGGGAGATAAAAACTGGCTGATGAAACTTTCATCTTTAAAGTTATGCATGGCAAAATGCACCGTTTCAAGCCAGTCTTTTCCGGCAACATCCGGTAAGTAGTATTTATCCTCCGCCGTGGGGTTCTGGCACACTCGTTTGATGTCCATGAACATATTGAAACCCAGGGCATAAGGGTTAATTCCGGAATAGTAAGGGCTGTTATATTCAGGCTGCATTACCACGCCGCTGTGGCTGTGCAGAAATTCCATCATAAAGCGGTCAGTGACCAGTCCTTCATCGTACATCTGATTCAGAATATGATAGTGCCAGAAGCAAGCCCAGCCTTCGTTCATTACCTGAGTTTGTTTTTGCGGATAAAAATACTGGGAGACTTTACGCACAATTCTCACCAGTTCCCGCTGCCAGGGCTCAAGCAGGGGGGCATTTTTCTCTATAAAATAAAGCAGGTTTTCCTGAGGTTCTGACGGAAAACGCTGTTGTTTCGGTTTTTCACTGGCGTGGGCATCGGGCAGGGTGCGCCAGAGTTCATTAACCTGAGATTGCAGATATTTCTCCCGCTGCTCCTGTCTGGCCTGTTCTTCCTGCATGGATATTTTTTGCGGGCGTTTGTACCTGTCTACACCGTAATTCATCAGGGCGTGGCAGGAGTCCAGAATACTCTCTACTTCATCGGTGCCATAGCGTTGCTCGCATTTGGCGATGTAGTTTTTGGCAAACACCAGGTAATCGATAATAGAGCTGGCATCCGTCCACGTCTGGAACAGATAGTTGCCTTTAAAAAAGGAATTATGACCGTAACAGGCATGGGCCATGACCAGTGCCTGCATGGTGATGGTATTTTCTTCCATCAAATACGCAATGCAAGGGTCGGAATTGATAACAATTTCATAGGCCAGTCCCATCTGGCCGCGACGATAATTTTGCTCGGTTTGAATGAATTTTTTGCCAAAAGACCAGTGCGCATAATTAATGGGCATACCGATGCTGGCATAGGCATCCATCATTTGCTCAGCAGTAATAACCTCAATTTGATTCGGGTAAGTATCCAGTTTGAAGTTTTTGGCGATACGATCGATATGGCTTTCATACTGCTCAAGCATATCGAAAGTCCAGTCCGGACCGTCACTCAAAGGGGTCTTAGCCCGCTTCGTCGTTTTTGCCATACTATCCTCCCGGGGCTGCTTCCTGTTCCGACTTTTTAAAGAGTTCGCGGAATACAGGGAAAATATCGCTGACACTCTGAATGTGTTTACAGACAAAGTTATCGCAACTGTTCTCGACCTGCTGGTATTCCCGCCACAGGCTTTGATGTTGCCGTTCTGTTATTTCGATATAAGCAAAATAGCGGGTTGCCGGTAGCAACTCCTTCATGAGTATTTGTTTGCATTGCGGCGAATCATCGGCCCAGTTATCACCGTCTGATGCCTGTGCAGCATAGATATTCCAGTCGCTCTCTGTATACCGCTCTTTGATGATTTCATCCATAAGCTTCAGCGCGCTGGACACAATGGTACCGCCGGTTTCCTGTGAGTAGAAAAACTCCTGTTCGTCGACCTCTTTAGCCTGAGTGTGGTGACGGATGTACACCACATCAACGTTCTCATAGGTGCGGGTAAGAAACAGGTACAGCAAAATGTAAAACCGTTTTGCCATATCCTTGGTTGCCTGATCCATTGAGCCGGACACATCCATCAGGCAAAACATCACAGCCTTGCTGGTGGGCACCGGCCGCCTGTCGTAGTTTTTGAAGCGTAAATCAAACGTATCAATAAATGGCACACTGGCAATTTTTTGTTTTAACGCTGATATTTCCTTTTCAAGTTCCATGATGGCCAGTGCATTGTCATGCTTGTCAGCTTTCAGGGCCTCAAGTTGTGCTTCCTTCTCGCGGAGTTTTTTCCGGTCACTGCCGGTCAGCGCGATTCGTCTTGCAACTGAACCTTTTAGCGAACGGACAATGTCCAGGTTACTGGGGACACCATCAGTCTGATAGCCGGCACGATAGGTTTCGTACTGTACCACCTTATCAAACTGATTTTTTTTAAGATTGGGAAGGGCGAGATCGTCAAATAATAAATCAAGGTATTCATCTTTGGAAATTGAGAATACAAATTCGTCCTGGCCTTCGCCACTGTCACTGGCATCACCTTCGCCCTGTCCTTGTCCGCCGCCCCCGCCGGGAGGGCGCTCAATCTTGTCCCCGGCCGTGAACTGATCATTGCCGGGGTGAACGATGGTGCGCTGGCCGCCCTGGCCGGTATGAAATACCGGCTCTTTGATGTCACGTGCGGGAATACTGATCTGCTCGCCGGTCTCCAAATCGGTGACTGAACGCTGGCCGACCGCATCGGATACCGCACGCTTTATTTGCTGCTTGTAGCGGCGTAAAAAGCGTTGACGGTTTACCGTGCTCTTTCCCTTACTGTTTAACCTTCGGTCGATAAAATGCGCCATAGATACCTACTATTTGGTTGCAACAACAATGCGTGAGTCTGGTTTGCCTGAAGCGACAAATCAGGACGCTTTGCGTACCCGCAGATACCATTCGCATAGCAATCTGACTTGTTTGGAGGTATAGCCTTTCTCCACCATACGGTTAACGAAGTCATCATGTTTTTTCTTATCTTCAGTGGAGCCTTTAGTGTTGAAAGAAATCACTGGCAATAAGTCCTCTGTGTTGGAGAACATTTTCTTCTCAATCACAGTGCGTAGTTTTTCATAGCTCGTCCAGGCAGGATTTTTGCCCCCGTTATTAGCACGGGCCCGCAGCACAAAGTTGACGATTTCGTTGCGGAAATCCTTAGGGTTACTGATACCCGCCGGCTTTTCTGTTTTCTCCAGTTCGGCATTCAGTGAGCTGCGGTCAAACAGTTGACCGGTTTCCGGATCGCGGTATTCCTGATCCTGAATCCAGAAGTCAGCATAAGTGACATAACGGTCAAACAGGTTCTGGCCGTATTCAGAATAGGACTCCAGATAGGCTGTCTGAATCTCTTTGCCAATGAATTCCACATAGCGGGGAATAAGGTAGCCCTTCAGATATTCGCGATATCTGTCCGCCGTATCCTGAGGGAACTGCTCACGCTCAATTTGCCGCTCAAGCACGTAGAACAGGTGTACCGGGTTTGCTGCCACTTCCTGATGGTCGAAATTGAACACACGGGATAAAATCTTAAAGGCGAAACGGGTAGAGAGCCCTTCCATACCTTCATCAACGCCGGCGTAATCACGGTATTCCTGATAAGACTTGGCTTTCGGATCGGTATCTTTCAGGCTTTCACCATCGTAAACCCGCATTTTAGAGTAGACACTGGAGTTTTCAGGCTCTTTAAGACGGGACAATACTGTGAACTGTGCCAGACACTCCAGCGTGTCCGGAGCACAGGGCGCACCGCTTAGCTCACTGCTATCGAGAAGCTTGCGGTATATCCGCATCTCTTCTGATACCCGTAAACAGTAGGGCACTTTTACAATGTATACGCGGTCGAGAAATGCCTCGTTGTTCTTGTTATTCCGGAAAGATTGCCACTCCGATTCGTTGGAGTGAGCCAGGATCAGGCCGTCAAAGGGCAGGGCAGAAAACCCTTCAGTCGGGTTATAGTTGCCTTCTTGTGTGGCCGTCAGTAGCGGGTGCAGCACCTTAATTGGCGCCTTGAACATTTCCACGAATTCCATCAGGCCCTGATTGGCTTTACACAGTGAACCGGAATAGCTGTAAGCATCCGGGTCGTTCTGTGCGAATTGTTCCAGACGGCGGATATCCACTTTGCCTACCAGTGATGAGATATCCTGATTGTTTTCGTCACCGGGTTCTGTTTTAGCAATACCCACCTGGTCGAGCACAGACGGATAAACCCGTACTACTTTGAATTTAGATATATCGCCACCGAATTCATGCAGTCGCTTACGGGCCCAGGGTGACATAATGGTTTTGAGATAGCGTTTTGGAATGCCGTATTCTTTTTCGAGAATATTGCCATCTTCGGCAAGGTCGAACAGTGAAAATGGATGGTCGTTGGTCGGTGAGCCTTTGAGCATGTAAATCGGTACTTTTTGCATCAGCTCTTTGAGCCGTTCTGCAAGAGAGGATTTACCGCCACCGACGGGGCCAAGCAGATATAAGATTTGTTTCTTTTCTTCCAGGCCCTGAGCAGCATGCTTCAGATAAGAGACAATTTGCTCTATCGCTTCTTCCATACCGTAAAACTCATGGAAGGCCGGATAGCGTGCAATGACCCTGTTCGAAAATATGCGGCTGAGTGCCGGGTCATTAGAGGTGTCGACCATTTCAGGCTCGCCTATTGCCTGTAACAACCTTTCTGCAGAGTTCGCATAGGCTGTCGGGTCGCTTTTACAGATATCCAGAAATTCCTGGATGGTGAATTCTTCTTGTTGGCGCTCTTCGTAACGTTGCTGGTAATGCTCGAAAATACCCATAGATTTCCCCAAAAAACGGATTCCCGTCTTTACAGCTTAGTCCTCTTTGGCAACTTTAAAAGGAAATTTTCAGGATATTTGGTAATAAACGCTCAATAATTAGTCTAATAAAAGAATGAACCTTTTCGAATAGATTTTGTCTTTAATGCCAGTCGGTTGACGTTAAATTTGTGTAACAAAAAACCCGCAGTCGATTGCGGGTTTTTTCTTTGGATTCAGCTTTCGCTCAGCAATTACTTCGCGAAGTTTTCGTTCGCGAATTCCCAGTTAACCAGTTTCCAGAAGTTTTCCAGATACTTAGGACGGGCATTGCGGTAGTCGATGTAGTAAGCGTGTTCCCACAGGTCAACTGTCAGAAGAGGTGTTACACCTTCTTCAGTGATAGGCGTACCTGCGTTGCTGGTGTTTACGATGTCCAGAGAGCCATCAGCAGTTTTCACTAACCAGGTCCAGCTCGAACCGAAGTTATTTACTGCTTTATCGTCGAATGCAGCCTGGAAGTCTTCAAATGAGCCCCATTTTGCTTTAATCGCTTCAGCAACAGAACCAGTGGCTTCGCCGCCACCATTTGGGCTCAGGCAGTGCCAGTAGAACGTGTGGTTCCAGATTTGAGCTGCGTTGTTGAAAACACCGCCTTCTGAAGTTTTGATGATTTCTTCTAAATCTTTGCTTTCCAGGTCTGTGCCTTCCACTAAACCGTTCAGTTTAGTTACGTAGGTGGCGTGGTGCTTACCGTAGTGGTATTCCAGCGTCTCTGCTGAAATGTGCGGTTCAAGTGCATTTTTTTCGTACGGCAGTGGTGGTAGTTCAAACGCCATTTGAATTCTCCATTCTTTTCAATGTATTAACGTCGATATTCCCACTTTGTTCACAACATGGGCGCGGGAAAACGACAACGGTCAAAGCTGTATACAGATATAAGGGTAGATTTTGATAACTCAATGACAAATTTATGCATTTTTAGTGGTGCAATGCAAAAAAATCATCATCTGATTTGCCAAAAATAGCGATACTCACTGTTAAGGTTAACAGGCCATTTCAGATCACATTAATGAAAAGATAGTCATGCTATGACAGAAAAACCGCTTTCAGCCCTTGAATCCGGCGTTAAGATACCCATAATGCACTGAACGTATCTCCCACCACCAGAGAGGATCGGATGGAAAACAGTACCGAATCAACCGTAGACAGAATTAAGCAGCAAATTGGCGAAAACCCAATTCTTTTATACATGAAGGGTTCTCCTAAACTGCCTAGTTGTGGTTTTTCTGCACAAGCCGTACAGGCGCTGATGTCATGTGGTGAACCATTTGCATATGTGGATATTCTGCAAAATCCGGATATCCGTGCGGAATTACCTAAATACGCTAACTGGCCAACTTTCCCACAATTATGGGTAGATGGCGAACTGGTTGGCGGTTGTGACATCATTATCGAAATGTTCCAGCAAAATGAATTGCAACCTTTGATCAAAGACACTGCTGCAAAGTATAAAACTGAAGAAGAATAATCCGGTTTTCAGAGTCTGAAAAAAGTTAAAAAAATACCCGGCATTTGCCGGGTTTTTTGTGTCAGAAAACCACAATACGGTCGAAAGGGAGATAACCAAAAGTTGTATATAAATTAGCCGGATCGGGCTGGTTTTCACTGCGCTTAAACCCCGCCAATATTGTAATAGACAGGTCAGAAATCAAAATCCTCCATCACTTTAAAAAATATTTTTAATTTGGCTAAAAAGGTTTGTTTTCTATGGGTTTGCGGTCTATAAGTTCCCCAACTAACGCGGTAAAAGTTAGTGTGTGTATTATTAAAAATATAAAAATTCCGGCTAAATTGACACGTCATTTTCAGTGCTGATTCAGCCGGGGGAAAAATCGCAAAATCCAGGAAACCACTATGAAAACGTCAATGTCAAAACTGACAAAAAATGTGCGTACTGCACTGGCAGCTTCTGCTGCTGTAAGTATGCTGGCCTCTGTGAATGCTTATGCGCAGGAAAGTGAAGAAGCTGAAGCGAAAGATGTTGAAAAAATCGCTGTTGTCGGTACCCGTGCCGCTCCCCGTTCAGTCGGCGACTCTCCTGTTCCGGTAGATATCATCTCCAGTGATGAGTTCCAGAACCAGGGCGCAACTGACATGGTATCGATGATGCAAACCGTCGTACCTTCTTTTAACGTAAATGACCAGCCTATCAACGATGCGTCAACACTGGTTCGTCCGGCTAACCTGCGTGGTATGGCTTCAGACCACACTCTGGTGCTGGTAAACGGCAAGCGTCGTCACCGCTCTGCAGTTATCACCTTCCTGGGTGGTGGTTTGTCTGACGGTGCACAGGGTCCTGACATTTCAGTTATTCCTTCATCTGCTCTGAAACAGGTAGAAGTTCTGCGTGACGGTGCTGCTGCACAGTACGGTTCTGATGCGATTGCCGGTGTTGTTAACTTCGTACTCAAAGACGCTGATGAAGGCGGCATGTTCGAAGCCCGTTACGGTTCATACTATGAAGGTGACGGTGACATGATGCAGGTTTCCGGTAATATTGGTTTACCATTAAGCGAGAAAGGTTTTATTAACCTGTCTGCTGAATACCGTACTTCTGATCCAACGTCACGCAGTGTACAGCGTGATGATGCGGCTGCACTGATTGCTGCCGGAAATACCTTTGTTGCTGACCCTGCTCAAATCTGGGGTAGCCCTGAAATCAAAGACGACATCAAAGTTTTCGCAAACTTAGGTCTGGAACTGAGCGACAATGCCGAAGCCTATATGTTCGGTAACTACGCAGAACGTGAAGTAGAAGGTGGTTTCTACTACCGTAATCCGCATAACCGTGGTGGTGTTAACGACGGTGGTACAGATGCTGACGGCAACCAGTTACTGCTGGTTGGTGATCTGACCGGCGATATGTCCGGTAACTGCCCGACAGACATTCTGGTCGGTGACAACGTATTGCAGAACCCGCGTTACATTGAAGAAGTAGCAAACAATCCTGATTGTTTTGCGTTCAACGAAATGTTCCCGGGCGGCTTCACGCCGCGCTTCGGTGGTACCGTTCAGGATATGTCACTGGTATTCGGTACCCGTGGTGAACTGGCTAACGAAATCGGTTATGACGTCAGCTTAAACCTGGGTCAGAATGAAATTGATTTTGCCATTTCAAATACCATTAACCCGTCTATGGGTCCGGAAACACCAACTTCATTTAAGCCGGGTACCTATGTACAGTCTGAACAGACTCTGGATATTGACCTGACTAAGCCAATCGAAGTGGGTCTGAATGATCCGCTGTACCTTGCCGGTGGTTTCCAGTACCGTCATGAAAGCTACGAAGCGAAAGCCGGTGACATTGCGTCTTACACTATCGGCCCGCTGGCTTCTCAGGGCTTCGGTATCGGTTCAAACGGTTTCCCGGGTCTGTCTAACAAGAGTCAGGGTGAAGCGTCACGTAACAACATCGCATTCTACCTGGATGCAGAATTATATCTGACTGACGACTTCCTGGTTGCAGCAGCAGTACGTTACGAAGACTTCTCTGACTTCGGTAATACCACGAAAGGTAAACTGTCTGCCCGTTATCAGTTGACTGACAGCATTGCATTCCGTGGTGCGTACTCAACAGGCTTTAAAGCACCAACGATTGGTCAGAGCACAGTACGTAACGTAACCACAGCATTCGGTTCAAGCGGCCAGCTGGAAGATCAGGCTACATTGCCTCCTACCGATCCTATCTCTGTTCAGAAAGGCGGTACGCCGCTGACGCCTGAAGAGTCTGTATCTATGAGCTTCGGTGTCGTTGCTGAATTTGATAACGGTCTGTTCCTGACTGCTGACTACTACAACATTGAAGTGACTGACCGTATCAGTACAACATCTGCTATCGCACTGACAGAAGAAGACATTGCTGCGCTGCTGGCGCAAGGCGTTTCTGACGCATCAAGCTTCTCCGCGGTTAAGTTCTTCACCAACGACTTCGATACCACTACTGAAGGTCTTGACGTTGTTGCTAACTACAGCCAGGACATGTTCGGCGGCGAGACTAAGTACTCTCTGGCATACAACTGGACTTCAACTACTGTAGACCAGGCGTCTGAGAACATCACACCAGAGCGTGTGCGTATGCTTGAAGACAACCTGCCGGCAACCCGCTGGAGCTTCACTGCTAACCACACCAATGGTGACTGGCGCGTGCTGGGTCGTGTGAACTACTACGGTAGCATCTTTGAAGATCACCTGGATTCAGGCTTACCAATCGATAACATCGGTTCTGAGCTGTCTCTGGATGTTGAAGTGGGTTACAGCGTAAGCGAAAACCTGCAACTGGTTGTCGGTGCGAAGAATGCGCTGGATGAATATCCGGACCGCAATACGCAGTATGACAATGAGATTGCCGGTGCAGCTTATCCGGTTACCTCTCCGCTGGGTATCAACGGTGGCTTCTACTACGTTCGCGGTATTTATACCTTCTAAGCGTAGCAAAGGGTTACAAAAAGGGGGCAGTTGCCCCCTTTGTACCCAACTTAAGTATAAAAAATAATGCATGACTTCATGAGCAAAAAACTGGCATCATAGAGCGACTTGTAACGGTTTAGCTACACTGCCTGTAAAGAGATTATGTCCAACAAATCGACTATCGCCGCCACTTTTATAAAATACCGCACAAAGATGATGCGGGCGGTGAGTGCTATTGTCAGTTCGGATGATATTGAAGACATCGTGCAGGAAGCCTTTATTAAAAGTTATGAGGCTGAATTAAAACAAGAAATCCGCTATGAGCGGACCTACATGCTGAAAACGGCCAGAAATCTCGCGCTTAATCACGTGAACAGTGCGGCGAGCCAGTTAAACCAGCCGGTAGATGATATGGATATGCTTCCTCACGATTTAGTGGGTTACAGCCTTGAGAAGCATGTCGAAAGTAAAGAGCGCTTTATTCATTTTTGCAGAGCAACAGAGTCCTTGTCGCCTGAAGTGAAGCGGGTGTTTTTATTAAAGAAAGTCTATGGCATGAGCCAGCGGGATATTGCAGATCTGACGGGCCTGAGTGAAAGTACCGTCGAAAAACATGTAGCCAAAGGGCTGTTGCAATGTTCACGTTTTCTGGCAGCCAGTGCCGGTACCGGTGGTAAAGGTACAACAGGGCAGACAAGATCAGGACAAACAAGTAGTTAAGCCATGAGTAATGTGAGCAAATTCACCAGTAAGGATGACATACACGAGGAAGCTTGCCTTTGGGTAAGCCGTATCGATCGTGGCTTAACCAGCGAAGAAACAGACACGCTCAGGGACTGGCTGAATGCCAGTCAGAGCCACCGCCGTATTTTATTTGACGTGGCGCGTGTCTGGGATGATTTAAGTGTACTGAATGAATTAAAAGGCATGTTCCCCCTGCGACCGCAGATTAAAGGGGAAACGGGCAAAGCCAGAAAAGTACTTCGCCAGGCACGCTGGAGCGTAGCGGCCGGTTTTCTGCTTATGGCAGCAGCAGCTGCCATGATGGTTGATTCTTACTGGCTGGGTCAGAATGACACCGGCTATCATCTGGCGCAACGCATCGGAACGGCCATTGGCGAACAGAAAACACTGACCTTAAATGATGGCTCAGTGGTGCACATGAACACTAATTCGGCCATTCAGATTAACTTTGACGGCGAGCGCCGCCTTATTGATTTAATTAAGGGCGAAGCACACTTCACGGTGGCTCACGACGCTTCCAGACCATTTACCGTAACAGCCGGCATAAATACGGTAACAGCCATTGGTACCGCTTTTAATATGCAGTATACAAACAACGAAGCATTTGAGTTGGTGGTGACAGAAGGTAAAGTGCTGGTGCAGGACAAACAAAATTCTGTGAGCCGGGAAGAAATTGCTGAAATGATTCAGAAAGGCAATGCATTTGGCAATCTGAAACTGCTTACTGCCGGCGAAAAAGCGAACGTCGACGGCGAACTTAGCGGCCTTAAAAATCTCGATACCGATGCAATGGAACAGGACCTGGCCTGGCAACAGGGTATGATTGTGTTTAAAGGCGAGGCGCTGGAAGATGCTTTACGTGAAATTGAACGCTACACCGCTGTTGATTTTACCATTGAAGGTGAAGCGCTGAAGCAGAAACGGGTTGCCGGATATTTTAAAGTGGGCGACATCAGTGGCTTGTTGTCGGCGTTAAAGAACAGCTTCCACATTGAACATAAACGTGTTGACGCGATGACCATTCAGTTGTCTGAACAACAGGGATAACACAATCTATACTGCCCGCTAAGACGGGCAGTGTTGTAGTTAACGCTTTGACTGTCATATGAATATTCCGGAGAAATAATACCGGGTCCGCCGTTTAACCCTATATTTCCGCTTTATACTCTTTATTCCCACTTTTCCTGCTGTTTCCATATTGTGTAAAAGCACAGAATTCTGTAGCGTTGCGTATAAAGGAAGTGATCCGGTAAAAATATTTAACTGAGCGGTTTGATGTTTTCGCGTTTATTATTGTACAGGGTTCTGGTTTTACTATTATTAACGAATAAAAGAAAAGTAGTTGTGTTGCTAAACGTCCTGTTTACTCACAAAAATAACAATAAAACGGGCTGAAAACGGACCTCCCGGTATGGGTGGCGGTTTTCTTTTTACAACACAGATATTGTCGACTGTCAGATTTTCATGCGCAAAACACTTCTTCGCTTATCGCTAATCCGCGTGTTGACTGCTGCAAGCTTTTGCGCAGCCAGTTATACCGCGCCTGTGTTTGCGCAGCAAAAAATCGACTTCGATATTCCTCCTCAAAGTGCTGATGCTGCTCTCACTGAATTTGCCAAACAGGCAAATACCACATTACTTTTTCCCTACGAACTGGCAGAGAAAGTCCGCGCCAATGGTCTTACCGGCTCGTTTACTTTGCAGGAAGGGTTATTGCAGCTGCTTCGCGGCACTGCGCTTGCCGTACAGATTGACGCAACCGGCATGTTAACGGTGAAAGCGGTCAACGAGCTGAAAACACCGCCACCGCGTCCGCCACGCCCCAGAGTCAATGACGATATTGGTTTTTCTATTGAACGGATTGCTATTGTGGGCACTCGCAGTGCACCCCGTTCAGTTGTGGAGTCACCGGTACCTTTAGACATTGTTGCCGGAGATGCACTGCAGGCGCAGGGCAGCACAGATGTATTAACCATGCTGGCCGGCGTGGTGCCGTCGCTGAATGTTAACGACCAGCCCATTAACGATGCCGCCAGTCTGGTTCGCCCGGCAAACCTGCGGGGAATGGCGGCTGATCACACGCTGGTATTGTTGAATGGCAAACGCAGACACCGTTCTGCAGTGATCACATTTTTAGGTGGCGGACTGTCAGACGGCGCTCAGGGACCGGATATTTCAGTGCTGCCGGCAGGCGCCATGCGTCAGGTGGAAGTACTGCGCGACGGCGCTGCTGCGCAATATGGCTCTGATGCGATCGCCGGTGTTATCAACTTTGTACTGGATAACCGCCGTGAGGGCGGGTATATCGCCGGCAAAACCGGGCAGTATTACGAAGGTGACGGAGAAAGCGTGCAGTTGCAGGCGAATACCGGTCTGGCACTGGGTGACGGTTTTTTTAATATTACGGCAGAATATCAGCAACAGAATGCGACCAGCCGGTCTGTGCAGCGCTCTGATGCACTGGCACTGACCGAAGCCGGTAATCCCTATGTTACTGACCCCTCGCAAATCTGGGGCGCGCTGGATGTAGGCAGTGATATGAAACTGGCTTTTAATGCCGGTTTGCCTTTGGATGATCACACTGAATTGTATTTTTTCGGCACCGCGGCACGGCGTGCGGTAGATGGCGGCTTTTATTACCGTCATCCGCATACCCGGCTGGGTGTGTTCAGTGATCCGGAGTCGTCAGAGGATAAACTGTTAATTGCCGATAAAGACGGCATAGGACAGGGAATAGCCTGTCCGGATATCTTCATTTCCGGCGCAAATGTGCTGGACAATCCTGCTTATCAGCTGATTGCAGATAACACTACACCTACAGGGGCAAACTGTTTTGCATTCAATGAGTGGTTCCCCGGTGGTTTTACTCCCCGCTTCGGCGGTGTGATCAAAGACGGCTCTTTATTCGCAGGGATTCGGGGCGAACTGAACAAGCACTGGCTATTTGATCTCACTGGCAGTGTCGGATACTCCAATGTGCGTTTTCGTCTGGAAAACACCGTTAACCCGTCCCTGGGCGATGCGTCTCCTTTATCCTTTTCCCCCGGCGCAGTACGCCAGGTCGAGCGGACGGTAAATCTTGATTTTTCCCGCTTCTATGATGGCTGGACATCCAAACCGGCCAGCGTGGCTGTCGGGTTCGAATGGCGTCGGGAAACCTACGGACAAATCGCCGGCGATGAAGCATCGTGGGTGGAAGGGCCCTTTGCCAACGACGCTTCCCGCAACGATTCCGCCGGCTTCAGTGTGGGTTCCAATGGCTTTCCCGGCTATCAGCCTATGTCTGCGGGCCACTGGAGTCGTCATAACTGGGCCATGTATGCCGATCTGGAGTTACACCTGACTGAAGATTTGCAGGTAGCAACGGCGCTGCGCGGAGAACATTTTTCAGATTTCGGCTCAACACTGGATGGCAAGATTAACCTCCGGTATGTCCTCAACGATGTGATTTCTTTTCGCAGCTCGCTGAGTACCGGTTTTAAAGCGCCTACGGTAGGGCAGAGCAACGTCATTAATATTACCACTGCCTATGCCTCTTCCGGTCTGGAAGATCAGGCAACCCTGCCGCCTACCCATCCTGTTTCCGTGCAACTGGGAGCAGAACCACTGACGCCGGAAGAGTCTGTGAACGGCAGTGTGGGCTTTGTTGCTTTTTGGGATGAAGATTTTTACCTCACGATGGACTATTTCAATATCCGCCTGCAGGACAGAATTAGCACAACATCTGCCATCCCTCTCACTGACAGTGATATCGACCTGCTGTTAAGTCAGGGCAACCGTGAAGCGGATAATTTTAATGCGATAAAGTTTTTTGCCAATGATTTCGATACCGAAACACAGGGTATAGATGTAGTAGTGAATTATCGTTTTGACGTCGCCGGTATTACCCATGCGCTTACTACCTCGATGAACTGGACTGACACCAAAGTGAAGCGGTTATCGGCATTCCCGCAACGAAACCGTGACGGTGAAGTGGTGCTGGTACCCAGTCTTACCCCGCAGCGGGTCAGAATGCTGGAAGATAACCTGCCAGCTGTCCGGGTAACCAGCACGTTAAAACAGCACTGGCAGGCCTGGTCACTGTTGTGGCGCCTGAAATATTATGGTGGTTTTTATGAGGATCATGTAGACGCCGCAGCAGACATGGACATTAACAGTGGCAGTATGATTACGCTGGATACAGAACTGAGCTGGCATTATTCAGAAAATCTGACCTTCGCGTTAGGCGCATCTAATCTGTTTAATACGTATCCGGACCGGAATCCTTACAGTGAGGTCGTCGGCGCGTTGTATCCGCCTACAGCGCCGTCCGGCATCAATGGTGGTTTTTATTATCTGCAGTCGCGATACGACTTTTAAGAAAGAAAGGGAAGAATAAACGTCAGAGAAGTGTGACTATGAGGATCAACACACTTCTTTGAAAAGAGATTCATCGACTATAGTCGAATCGATAATTTGCTGGGCCATCTGAATGCATTTTCCACACTGGTTTCCCAGTTCCAAATGCTGACGCATTTCACGGATGTTACCCACACCGTCCTGTTCCACTGCATTCATGATGTCTTTATCCGTCACGCCGTAACACATACAAACGAACATACAACAAACCTTATTAACTTCAACGTGAATGATAATAGTTGTTATTTGTATAATTAGCAATACTTCTGCAACAATCTTTCGATTAATCTTTAGTCTACATTAAGAAAACAAAGGGATTTATTTTTGATTTAGGCCTGAAAAACCTTGGCTTTCAGATAACTGCACCTATATTGGTTATGCCTGCGGGCAAACAGATAATATTTAAAAGATTAATGGAGCGAACAATGAGCGTACTGGTAGGCCGTCCGGCCCCTGACTTTACTGCAGCAGCTGTTTTAGGAAGTGGTGAAATTGTAGATTCTTTCACGTTAAGTGAAGCTATCAAAGGTAAGAAAGCCGTTGTGTTCTTTTACCCTCTGGACTTCACTTTCGTGTGTCCTTCTGAGCTGATCGCATTTGATAAGCGTTATGAAGAATTCCAGAAGCGCGGCGTGGAAGTGATCGGTGTTTCTATCGATTCTCAGTTCTCACACAATGCGTGGAGAAACACACCGGTAAATCAGGGCGGTATTGGTCCGGTTAAGTACACTCTGGTTGCTGACGTTAAGCACGAAATTTGTCAGGCCTACGATGTGGAACATCCTGAAGCGGGTGTTGCTTTCCGTGGTTCATTCCTGATTGATGCTGAAGGTAACGTACGTCACCAGGTCGTTAACGATCTGCCTCTGGGCCGTAACATCGATGAGATGCTGCGTATGGTTGACGCGCTGACGTTCAATGAAGAGCACGGTGAAGTATGTCCTGCTGGCTGGACTGAAGGTAAAGCGGGTATGGATGCATCTCCTGCCGGTGTTGCTAAATACCTGTCTGAAGAAGCAGACAAGCTGTAAGCAAAGCCTGAAATACCGGAAAACGCCGCCCGGAGCACTGCTCCTGCGGCGTTTTTTTATTTCTGTAGTGGCGTTATGATTTAACGCTGTGAGCGGGAAAGCGCATCTCCCAAATCTTCCAGCGTCTTTCCCCGTGTTTCGGGGAAAAAGGTAATCACACAAATAAGCTGGCAGGCCATCATAACGGTAAAGAACGCAAACAGAGCGGATGCTGAAAACTGGCTCAGCAACCAGGGCATCAGCAGGGCAATCAACGCTGCAAACACCCAGTGAGTGCTGCTGCCCAGGGCCTGACCTTTGGCGCGGACACTGTTAGGAAAGATCTCCGAAATAAACACCCAAATCACAGCACCCTGGCCCATGGCATGAGAAGCAATGAATAAAAATATCAGACCCACCACGAGTATTCCCTGCCATTGCAACCAGAACGCGCAGGTGAGCAGACTCAGAGACACCAGATAGCCCAGTGAGCCGGCAAAAAGCAATTGTCGTCTGCCCATTTTATCGATCAGTGCCAGTCCGGCGAGGGTAAATATGAGATTAACAAGACCTATACCGGCGCTGGATAACAAAGCCGAAGAAGCATCCAGGCCGGCCAGTGAGAATATTCTGGGTGCAAAGTAGATAACAAAATTAATGCCTGACAACTGATTAAACATCGCTACCAGAAAAGCCAGCAACACCGGTAAACGGTAGGCAGCATTGAACAGTGACGGGCTGCGATGATTCTGAACATCCCGCTTTACCGCAGCCAGCACAGCATCCGGGTCAGTTTCACCGGCGCGGAGCAAAATATCCCTGCTCTGTTTTTCATCATTCCGGTGCAGGAGCAGCCAGCGCGGGCTTTCCGGTACATTAAGTACTAGTAACAGATAAATCATTGCCGGAATGGCTTCTATACCCAGCATCCATCGCCAGTCAAGGCTGAACCAGGCGGAGAGTATAAAATTTGAAAGAAAGGCGATGAGAATACCAAACACAATCTGGAACTGATAGGTGGCTACCATACGGCCCCGTTTCTGCGCCGGTGCAATTTCAGCAATGTAGGCGGGCACCGCAATGGAAGACACGCCGACCCCAAACCCGCCAATAAAGCGCATAATGCTGAAAAACACAGGATCGGTTGCCAGTGCGGAGCCAATGGCTGACACCACATACAAAATACCAATGCCAACAAGTACTGGTTTGCGTCCAAATTTATCGCAGGGAATATTGGCGGTAAGGGCGCCGGCAACGGTACCCCACAGGGCAGAAGACATGACCAGCAATCCGTGAGTCAGATCTGAGGTTTGCCATAAAGCCTGAATAAGCTGATCAGCGCCGGAAATAACAGCGGTATCAAATCCGAAAAGAAAACCGGCGAAGGCGACGGTCAGGGTCCAGAGGACAACGGGGTGTTTCATAACGTACACGACTTAAACGATTCAGTTATTCTCAGTGTACGTTACAATTTGTTAACAAGAAAGAGGCGACGTCAAATAGAAACCGGATAGTTGTTCCTGTGACCGGTCATTCCGCTGGCGCGACTGGCCAGCCACCTAAATGTTTGTAGCGGTTCACAATGTAGCAAAACAGTTCTGCTGTCCGCTCTGCATCGTAAAGGGCACTGTGTGCTTCACTCTGATCAAACGCAATCCTGGCTTCACGGCATGCCTTTACCAGTACTGTCTGACCGACGGCTAACCCTGCCAGTGTCGTTGTGTCGAAAGACACAAACGGGTGAAACGGAGTGCGCTTAATGTTACTGCGGGCAATCGCGGCATTTACAAAGCTCTGATCAAAGGTGGCATTATGGGCCACAATCACTGAGCGTTGACAGTCTGCATCTTTCTGCAGTTTGCGGATTTGCTTACATACGTCTTTCATGACATCGGCTTCATCCAGTGCGCCCCTTAGCGGACAATGAGGATCAATGCCATTAAACTCCAGTGCAGCCGGCTCCAGGTTCGCGCCCTCGAAGGGATTGACATGGTGATGCACGGTTTTGTCGGGGTGCAAATCACCTTGTTCATCCATACGCAAAGTGACAGCAGCGATTTCCAGCAGTGCATCAGTTGTAGCATTAAAACCGGCAGTTTCCACATCAATAATGACAGGAAAATAACCACGGAAACGGTGCTTTAACAAATTCGCGTTTTCAGACATAGATCGAAGAAGCCTCTGAATAAACAAGTGCATGGGCAGAGCAAAAATGGATTATCGCAAGATACGCCGTATGTATCTACCTTTGTTACCTGTGAGGGAAGGGGATTATACTGACCATTGTGCTAAACTTTTTGCGCAGGGCGGCGATAAAGAAAGAGCCACCTCTTTTCTCTTAGTTTCAGGGCATATTATGTTTCGACAGGCTTTATTGTGTTTTTTGCTGATAAGTGCACCGGGTTACGGCGCAATGCGCCAGTATTCTGCGACTGTGGAATCCTCTGACTGGCAATTGAAAGATGAAAGCCGTCTGCAGTGCACTTTATCTCATGCGGTACCCGGTTACGGCGATGCCGAGTTCTCCAGCGTAGCGTCGAAGCAACTGAATATGGAATTCGAGCTGGACATGCAACTGCTGCCGAAGAAATTTGGCGTGGCCGCCGTTTATTCAGTCCCTCCTTCATGGATGCCCGGCGCAGCACCTAAAAACATTGCTGATATGACCCTGCGAACCCAGTACAACGGCGACCTGCCTGAGCAAGCTGCCTGGACAATGCTCAGTGAACTGGAAAAGGGCTACTGGCCGACTATCTACTATCAGGACTGGTACAACGAATACGACAAAGTGGCTGTTGCCTTGAATGCCAGCAACTTCACACCGGTATACCGCAACTTCGTGAAGTGCGTGTCACAACTGTTGCCCTACAGTTTTGATGATATTGCCTACACCGTGCTGTCTTACGAGAAAAACAGTGTGGATTTAACCAAATACTCAGAAAAGCGTCTGAACATGATTGGGGAATATCTGAAAGAAGACAGCGGACTGGAATTGGTGTTACTGGACGGTTATACCGACAGCTATGGCGGACGCTGGAGCAACGAGCAGTTATCTGTCCGCCGTGCTAATCAGGTGAAAGAGTATTTTACAGCCATGGGTGTGGATGCCTCCCGTATCGAAGTCACTGGCCACGGCGAGAAGCGTCACATCTCGCCAAATGACAACAGTGACGCCCGTGCGCTCAACCGCCGCGTTGTAGTGCGGTTATCCAGGGGGTAGACGTCTGGTTATTTTCCGCTGTGTTGTAAAAAGCTTTTTACCGGCGGGACCTGATCGGTAAAAACACCATCAACCGCCAACGGTCCGGTTAGCAGTCCGAGGATCTGTTCTGCTGTCATACCTGTTGGCAGTGCATCAATTCTGAATGTATAAGGGTGAATAATCAGCCCTTCTTTTTTCGCCGTTGCCAGCCAGGAAGCAGGGACAACCTTACCTTGCTGTATTGCCTTCATGTCCAGTAACTGTGGTAACCAGGGACCAATGCCATCAGCATATTTTGCAATATCATGCATGCCCTGTTCAGTCAGAAGTGCCTGGTAATCAGTGGGAGACTCACCCCAGCTGTTGTCAGCCAGCAACAAAACTATCTTGCCTTTAAAACCCAGCTCGTCGCGCAGACGCTTAACTTCAGCAAAATCAAAACACTGCACATAAATATTGGCATTCCCGCCATTGAGGTCATAGCGCGCCAGTGTATCAAGCAGAAGTTGGCTGATATCTGTGCCTTCTTTTTTATGCCAGGCTGGCGACTTGATTTCAGTATAAAAGCCAATGTTGCTGTTAAATTCGCGGTTTAATTCACTGATGAGTTCTATATGTTCATCTAACGTAGCAATGGTAAACAGCGCTTTATTGCCATGATAGCGCTTGGCAAACACTTGTTTTCCAGCGGTATCCGCCCGCTCTTTTACTTGAAGAGTGCGCAATTCCGCTAACGTGAAATCCAGCGCATACCAACGGCCATCGTCACGGGCGCGGTCAGGAAACTTCGCGGCCACATTGGTTACTGTATCCAGATGAATATCATGAAGTACAACCAGTTCACCATCTTTAGTGGCTACCACATCCTGTTCGATGTAATCCGGTTGCTGGGCAAACGCCAGTGTTGCAGCTTCCAGTGTATGCTCGGGAAGATAGCCGGATGCACCTCTGTGAGCAATGATATCGAATGCAGCAGCACTGGTACTCAAACACAGTGTAGAAAAGGTGAAAGAGAGCAAAGTGTTTTTTAACACAAACAGATCCTTTATTGGTGAACGACACAGGTAACGACAGCAAAAGAAAAGCATACAGGATGTTTTTGCCGGAACCAAAACCTCTATTCTGGCGGGGAAAGAAGACATTCGTGTGACGTAGATCTGTAAAAGCGGAAGGTACTGAAAAAATGGTCAACGAGGAAAGGGAACAGGACGGCCTAGTCAATTCTACGCCGCCCTGACATTATGTTCAGAAGCGCTTAAACGGGGGACGAGTGCCCTGTTTTCCGCTTTGTTGTTCCGTTTCCAGCAGTTCAAACTGAGCGACATCGTATACAGGCATCGTTGTTGTGATGCGGCGGTAGGGAGGTTTACCCCGCATGATGACCTCTTTCACTTCCACATACTCTTTAGGTTCGCCACCTGCCAACTCAAGTTGAGCCACGTCATGTACCGGCAGGCTGACTATTTTGCGTTTAAACGGTGGTTTACCGGCATAATCCACAACCTGGATATCAACCATTTCATTATTTCGTGTTTCGCCGGCAGCCGCTCCGGTAAACAGGGCCGGTAAAACACATAAGCTCAGCAGAGAGAGGGTTCTTTTCATAACAGTGTCCTTTTGTTTGCATCAAAATGGTGCTTTATTCCATTGTATGGCTGAATAAAAATGAAACAATACTATCTGGAGATAGTTTTAATCTATCAGCTGTAGGGTTTAGAGAATGCTTAGCTATCAAATGTGGACGATTTCACTACTTTTTTTCTTTTCATGCTTTTTGGTGGTGCAATTTGGCTGGTTGTGCACTTATTTGGTTTGTTGGATGGGCACTGAGAGGAACAGGGTAATGAAATATCAGTAACTTACCGGAATGGCGTTTAAGTTGCTGTAACTGTACAGGTATCGTCAGCAGGGCCGGAACAGTTATGAAGAGCATCATTTTATGGGTAGCAGGAATGCTGCTTACAACTGCCGTAGTTGCCAGTGAACAGGCGGTGCCACTTGACCAGAGTGCCGGTGGTACCCTGTACCTTGAAGCGACGCTTGAATCGGCAGTCACAGCTTCATTTCTCCTCGACACCGGCTCCGGCTTGCTGACCTTAAATAAAGCAACTTTTGAGGCGTTAACCAAAGGCCGGAAGCTGAAACAATCGGGTAAATCGGCAGCCAGACTGGCGAACGGTAAAATTCTCACTGTGTCGCAGTATCAGCTCAGTTCAATCCGTATCGGGCAGGCTTGCGAACTGGGTCCGGTAGAAGTTGCCGTGATGCCGGGAGGAAACAATATTCTGGGTATCAACACACTGCTCAAAGCGGCACCGATGACCATCACGGCTGAGTCTGTCACCCTTTCCGGTTGCCGCTAGTAAATCAGACTTCTGTTTATTCCTTAAAATCACACAGATCTTCAATAATACAGGAACCGCAACGTGGTTTGCGGGCGATGCAGGTATATCGGCCGTGCAGTGGTGAACGTCGACCTTAAATTCAGCAGGTACGACTTTTAACAGCTTTTCTTCCACTTTGTCCACGTTCTTGCCCATGGCATATTTAGTGCGGTTTGATACCCGAAATATGTGAGTGTCTACAGCGATAGTGGGCCAGCTAAAGGATAATTAAAGTAGCTATTGATTAAACAGAGTGTGGCTGGGGGTGCTGTTTAAGCTTTTCATCCCAATACGGTTCACTATTAAAGTAACTCGAAAAGTAATCAATAAACGCTCTGACTTTAGGTGCTAATTGTCTGGAGCTTGGGTAAACCGCCCAAATAGCGGTTTCAGAAATCAATGGGTATTCGGATAATACTTCTACTAACTCACCATTAATTAATTGTTGATAGGCACTCCAGGTTGAATTGACAGTTATACCTATGCCATATGAGCAAGCGTCACGTATTGCTTCCCCGTTGTCGGTACTAAAGTTGCCGGTGACTTTAATATTTAGCGTTTCATTGCCACCCTTAAATGCCCAATGATCTAAATTTAAGAGGGTTATACAGTTATGCTCTCTCAGTTCCATGGGTGAGGCAGGAGAACCATATTTAGATATGTACTCAGGGGACGCACATAAAATCCGTCTATCGTTTACTAGTTTTTTGGCTATTAGTGTTGAGTCTTTTAATTGCGAATTTCGGATGGCAATATCAAAACCGCCTTCTACTAAATCAACTATGGTATCGGACAGTTTTAAATCTATTTTTAGATTAGGGTATTCATTCATAAAGCCTTTCATCGCAGGCAATATATGCATGCGACCAAATGAGGCTGGAGCAGCAACACGCAACGTTCCACTTGGCTTTAAGTTCCCAACTCCCACCGATGCTTCAGCCGCTTCCACGCTAGCAATTACGTCTTCAGCATGATGAAGAAATGCGACGCCATCTTCAGTTAAAGATATCTTTCTTGTTGTTCTATGAAAAAGCCTTACGCCCAAACTTTCTTCCAGCTTTCTAATATGGCTACTCGCCACAGCGGCAGATAAGCCAAGTTCAGCGCCTGCAGAGCTTATGTTGTTTGTAGTGGCTACTCTAACAAATAGCTTTAGATACTCAATATTCATTATAAACTTTTTGTTGAAAGTGATTATTTATTTTGGGTAATTATCAATATCTCCTTTGAAGATTATACTCGTTTTAGCTTAAACATGAACAGAGCGTAACCGGAGAGTCAAAATGAGAGCAATGGTAGTTAACAAATTTGGTGGACCAGAGGTATTTGAACTTAAACATGTCGGCAAACCAGAAGTGAAACCGATGCATGTGTTGGTGAATATAAAAGCCACAAGTGTGAATACCGTGGACACAATGATCCGTCAAATGGGCAGCGAGTTACCTTTGTCCCCTTCAGCGCCTGCTATTTTGGGAATGGATTTCGCCGGAATAGTAGAAGAAGTGGGCGATGGCGTGACAGATTTCAAAATAGGAGATGAAGTGTATGGGTGTGCTGGTGGGCTTGCTGATCTGCCCGGGACATTAGCAGAATATATCGCTGCGGATTTTCGACTTATAGCTAAGAAGCCAGGGAATTTATCCATGGAACAAGCTGCCGCACTGCCATTAGTGGGTATTACTGCTTATGAAGGGCTAACCCGTGCGGGTGTTAAACAAGGCCAAAAAGTGCTGGTGCATGGTGGCTCAGGAGGTGTTGGTCACGTAGCGCTTCAACTTGCAAAATATTTTGGCGCTGAGGTTTATTCAACAGGAGGGGGAGATGCGCAGCTAGCTCTTATCAGTAAGTTAGGTGCCACTGCTATAAATTACAAAACAGAAGACGTGGCCGAATATGTAGAAAAATATACTAAAGGAATTGGCTTTGATGTTGTATTTGACTCGGTTGGTGGTGAAAACATGCTGAACTCGTTTGAGGCGACTGCTTTAAACGGACACGTTGCCACAACTGTTGCAATGCTTGACTTAGATTTATCGTTAGCTCATTTCAAAGGTTTGTCTTTGCATGTGGTATTTATGCTGATACCCATGCTCCACAATGTAAATCGGGAAGATCACTCTGACATACTTACGGAGCTAGCCCAAATTGTTGAAGCGGGAGAGCTTGAAGTTGTTCTGGACAGTCAATCATTTTCACTAAATGAAGCGGGAAAAGCACATGAACGATTATCTAGTGGAAAAGCCATGGGCAAAGTTGTGATAAGCGTGTGAAGAGGGATGAAATGAAAACCATATTAATCACAGGTGCGACTGATGGCATTGGTTTAGAAACCGCGCAGATATTGGCTGGTTTAGGACACAACCTGGTTATTCACGGACGAAATGCAGACAAGCTGAAAAAGACTCACAAATTGCTGTTAGAGATTGCTCCAAATATTGAAATAGATACTTATAAGGCTGACCTCTCGGACCTTTATCAAGTGGCGCAGTTAGTGGACAATATAAAAAAATGTCATCAATCGCTAGATATTATTATCAACAATGCAGGCGTATTCAAGACGGATAAGCCTGTTAGCGGTGTCGGGGTGGATGTAAGGTTTGTCGTTAATACGATTAGCCCTTTCATCATCACCAAAGGGTTACTGTCAGTGCTAAAAGATAATGGGAGGATTATTAATTTGTCATCTGCTGCACAAGCGCCGGTCAACCTCGAAGCTATGCGCGGGAGTTTGACGATTGCAGACGACTTTCAGGCTTATGCTCAAAGTAAATTGGCCATTACTATATGGTCACAAGAGTTAGCCCGGGAACTAAAGACAGACCAGGTTGTATTAGCGGTTAACCCCGGTTCATTATTGGCTAGTAAAATGGTTAAAGAAGGTTTTGGTTTGGCAGGAAACGATATCGGGATCGGTGCTGAAATATTAGTTAAAGCATCGCTCTCTGATAAGTTTGCAGAAAGCTCCGGCCGGTATTTCGATAACGATTCTAAAACGTTTTCGGTGCCTCACGTTGATGCTGCAAATTCAGAGAAGAATAAAGCGTTAATGACAATTTTGGAAAGCTTCTACACCCAATTTGGATAAAACTACCCGGTCTTATCCTTAAACTCACACAAGTCTTCAATAATACAGGAACCGCAGCGGGGTTTGCGGGCGATACAGGTATAACGGCCGTGCAGGATCAGCCAGTGGTGAACGTCGACCTTAAATTCAGCAGGCACGACTTTTAACAGCTTTTCTTCCACTCTGTCCACGTTCTTGCCCATGGCAAACTTAGTGCGGTTTGATACCCGAAATATGTGAGTGTCTACCGCAATCGTGGGCCAGCCGAATGCTGTATTCAGTACTACATTCGCCGTTTTACGGCCAACGCCCGGCAAAGCTTCCAGCGCCTCCCGGCTTTCCGGTACCTCGCCATTGTGCTTTTCAACAATGATCTTACTGAGTTTGTGCACGTTTTCGGCTTTGGCATTGTAAAGACCAATAGTCTTGATGTATTCCTTTAAGCCATCTACGCCCAAATCTGCGATAGCCTGCGGCGTATTGGCCACGGGAAACAGTTTGGCCGTCGCCTTATTCACACCCACATCGGTGGCCTGTGCTGATAAGGTCACTGCGACCAGCAATTCAAAGGGTGTAGTGAAGTTCAATTCAGTAGTGGGATGAGGATTAGCATCTCTCAGCCGGGTCAGAATTTCCTTTCTTTTCGTATTATTCATAGCAACACTTAACTTTCAGCAGTTACCCTGATTCGGGTGACGGTTTTGGCTTCCGGAACCTTTTTGGCAGCCATCCGCGCGTCGATAACATTTTTAAGAGCAATGAGCAGACCCATGCCAATGAACGCGCCCGGCGGCAAAATAGCGAGCAGGAAAGGCTGGTCTGTATCAAATAAAGTAATGGTCCAGTTGGTCGCTATGCTGCCAAAAAGACGATCAGCTCCGCTTAGCAGGGTACCGGAACCTAAGGCTTCGCGCATGGCGCCTAGTAACATCAGCACAGCAGTAAACCCTGCACCCATCATCAGGCCGTCAAGGGCTGCCGGCAGGACCGGATTCTTCGAGGCAAAGGCTTCAGCCCGGCCAATGATGGCGCAATTTGTCACAATTAACGGAATAAAAATGCCCAGTGTTAAATAGAGTTCGTAAGTAAAGGCGTTCATCAGTAGCTGAACAACGGTTACAAAACCTGCAATCACCATCACGAACACCGGGATCCGGATTTCGTTCCTGACAATATTACGTACCAGACTCACGGTAATATTTGAACCAACCAGCACCAGTGTGGTTGCCAGCCCCAGGCCAAGCCCGTTAATAACTGTTGCGGTGACCGCAAGAAGGGGGCACAAACCCAGAAGCTGAACCAGTGCAGGATTATTTTTCCATAAACCTTCGATGGTCAGATTTTTCCACTCACTCATTCTGAACCTCCGGGTTGCTTAGCCATGCAATTAACTGGCAGGGCAAATAAAGACTCACGGTTTGCTTCCACATACAACAGGGCCCGTTTTACTGCACCTGTAACGGCACGGGGAGTAATCGTTGCGCCGGTAAACTGGTCAAATTTGCCACCGTCTTTTTTTACCTGCCATTTGTTCAGCGCCGAATTATCAAAGGACTCACCGCTGAAAGACGTTATCCAGTCACTGACTGACAATTCGATTTTGTCACCCAGTCCGGGAGTTTCCTGGTGTCTCACAGTCCGCACGCCGGTTACCGTCATGTCGTTAGTGACACCGATAACAATGGCAATATCCCCACTGTAACCGTCCGGTGCCACAGCTTCAATAGCAAGGGCGGCGGACTCTCCGTTTAACCGTGCACGGTAAACGTGGCGTAAAGTGCCCGGCTTACCAAGCAGCGGATCAGTGACGGCGGTGCAATCTGCATACAGTTCATTATCATAAACCGATTGGGGGACCACTTCGTTCAGCAGAGACATCAATTTTTGCTGTTCCTGCTCTGCAATGCGCGACTCAGTGCCGAAAAAAGTAGTGGCAATTAAACCGGTGGTCACAATGGCAAATGCGCCCAGCATGACGCCATTTTTCACAATACTGTTCATCATGCTTTACCCCGCGGGTGGCCGTATGTGCGAGGACGGGTGTAATAATCGATTAGCGGCACAGCCATGTTCATGATAATGACCGCAAAGGCGACTGCATCAGGGTAACCGCCAAACGTACGGATAATCACAATCCAGAATCCGATGAGCGCGCCAAATACTATCCGTCCTCGTGCTGTGGTGGAGGCAGAAACAGGATCAGTGGCAATGAAAAACGCACCGAATAACACGCTGCCGTTGATAAGGTGAAAGACCGGTGACGCGTAGATATCCTGATTGAGCAGATGAAGAAATAAGGTGCACAGGGCTACGCTGGCGATCATGCTGCCCGGAATGTGCCAGCTGATAACCTTCAGACGCCACAGCGCCAGCCCGCCCAGAGCCCAGGCTGCGCTTACCCAGGACCAGCCTGCGGCACCGCTGGCAAAAAGGCCGCTATCGTAAATTGGCGATGCCAGTAACTCAGAATAGGTTGATGAACGGGTTAGTCCGGTTTTCACCTGATCCAATGGCGTCGCGGATGTCATGCCGTCAGCCACATCCCTGATTTGAGTGACATCCAGTCCGGTTTGCGTATAACTGGTAAAAATCAGGCTCAATGTATCTGTAAAGGATAATGCTGCCGCTCTTACGCCTTCCGGTGGCAGCCACTGAGTCATTGCCGCAGGGAAAGACACCAGCAGCACGACATAAGCCACCATCGCCGGATTAAACAGGTTGTAGCCCAAACCGCCGTAGAGCTGTTTCACGATTGCTATGGCGAAAAAAGTGCCGGTGACTGTCATCCACCAGGGCAGAGTAGGAGGAATGCTGACTGCCAGCAGGCAGGCTGTGAGTACGGCACTGTAATCAGACAGATTGCGCTTAACCTGTTTATTGCGCAGAGACAAAATCGCGGCTTCCGTTGCCAGTGCTGTCGCAACAGCAAGGAACGCCTGAATGACGACGCCCCAGCCAAAGAATACAACCTGACAAGCAATGCCCGGCAACATGGCGTATAGCACCAGGCGCATTACCTGACTGGTATCACGCTTTGTGCGTAAGTGAGGGGAACTGGCAAGATTTAGTTTCATTTAGTCATTATTCCCGTTGTCTCTGGCGGCTTTTTTCGCTTTTGCTTTGGCAACCGCAGCAGCAATACGGGCTTTCTTTTCATCCGCGGGGTCTGCTTTTTTTTGTGTTGTGTCTGAATCAGCCTGTGCATCTGTTTGCTTGTCAGCGTCGGGTTTATCAGTCGTTTCCTGAGACTCTGTGCCAGTTTTTGCATCCTGTTCCGGTGCGCCATCATTGTCTTTTGCCGCCTTTTTCGCTTTTGCTTTGGCAACAGCGGCTGCAATACGCGCTTTTCTGGCTTCTTCAGCAGACGGTGCTGCCGGGGAGGATTGGGTTGCTTCAGGTTCTTTTTGTGCCGGTTCTGGCTGAGCCGGTTCTGTTTGTACCGGCGGTTTTTCGCTGTTGTCGTCTGCAGACTGTTGCGCTTCTCTGGCCGCCTTTTTGGCTTTCGCTCTGGCTATGGCTGCTGCCACTGCGGCTTTCTTATTGTCAGTTTCGCCTTCCGGTGCAGGAGCGGCGTCAGCGGAATCAGCAGGAGGCGTTGCATTTTGAGCTGCTTTCTTAGCTTTCGCCCGGGCGATGGCTGCTGCCACTGCAGCCTTTTTATCATTTGCAGCAGGAGCTTCTTCCTGTGAAGCCGGCGCCGTTTCCGGTTGTGTTTCTGCTTTTTGTGCTGCCGCTTTGCGGGCTTTGGCACGTGCCAGAGCGGCCGCTACTTTATCTTTGGTGGCTGCATCGCTGCTTTGAGAGGCCGGAGCGTCAGTTGCCGGTTGTGCGGCAGCTGCCAGCCTTGCTTCTTTGGCTTTACGATGCTTCGCTTCCCGCTCTTCTTTTTCCCGTTCAAGGCGGGCTTTGCGGGCTTCGAAACGTTCTTTGGCTTTGTCTGCTTTAGCTTTTTCGTCAAGCTCCAGGCGAATGTCAGCTTTGGCTTTACGGTAATAATGAACCAGCGGTATTTCACTGGGGCATACATAAGCGCAGGCACCGCATTCGATACAATCAAACAGATTATATTCCTGTGCCTTATCGTATTCTTTCGCTTTACTGTGCCAGTACAACTGCTGCGGAAGCAATGTTGCCGGACAGGCATCAGCACAGGCACTGCAACGGATACAGGCGCGTTCGTCGTCACCGTTGGTGAGTTCACCTGTAGCCGGTACCAACAGACAGTTGGTGGTTTTTACCACCGGTACCGCGGCGTCATTTAAGGTAAAGCCCATCATCGGGCCGCCCATTATGACCTGTGGCGTTGTCTGTTTTTCACCGAGGTAACCCGCCTGAGACAACACGTGATTCACTGGTGTCCCAAGGCGAACACGATAGTTTCCGGGGCGTTTAACTGCCTGACCTGTGACAGTGACGATCCTTTCGATCAGGGGTTTACCTTCAATAATGGCTTGTGCAACTGCAAAGCAGGTACCCACATTGAACATGGTCACACCCACATCAAGAGGTAATCCTTTGCGGGGCACTTCACGGCCGGTTACGACCTGAATAAGTTGTTTTTCACCGCCAGCAGGATACTTTGTCTCTACTGTTGCCACACGGATGTGGGGCAGGGTTTCAATCTGTTTTGATAAAACCCTGATGGCTTCTGGTTTGTTGTCTTCAATGGCGATCACCACGCATTTGGGTGACAGCAGGTGTACAAGAATTTCAATACCGGCCATGATGCCGTCAGCGTGCTCACGCATCAGCCTGTCGTCAGACGTGATGTAAGGCTCGCATTCCACGCCGTTGATGATCAGAAACTCAACAGGCTTGTTGGTATTCACCTTAATGTGGCTGGGAAAGCCGGCGCCCCCCATACCTGAAATTCCTGCATCACATAACTTTTCAGTCAGTGATACCTTTTCTTCTTTTGCATAGTCGGGGCAGGGAGAAAGAGGATACCAGGTATCATGGCCATCGGCTTTCAGCGTAACGCAAAGTTCATCCAGACCACTGGGATGAGCGGTAACATGCTGCGCGATGCCGGCTATGGTACCGGAAGTTGGCGCATGGACAGGCACAGAAAAAGGCTGGGTGGACTGGGTCAGTGGCTGACCTTTGAGAACCTTATCGCCCGGGCGCACCAGTAAGGTGCCTTCTGTACCAATATGCTGCCGTACCGGCACAACGTATTCCTTTGCCAGCGGCAGATCCACTATTTGTGTCTGGTTCGAAAGCCCTTTATGACCTTCAGGATGTACGCCGCCGGGAAAGCTGCTGAGCTGACCCTTATCCAGCCGGGCCAGAACGTCTTCATAAACAGGAAACATCACGATTACGACACCATCTTAATTGGAATATCGCCTTTGGGCGTTTTATCAAAATCCCATTTCCATGACGCCGTTGTGGTTTCAACGGGCACCATGTCGATACAGTCAACAGGGCAGGGGTCCACGCAGAGATCACAGCCCGTACATTCCTGAGTCAGCACCGTATGCATATGTTTTGCAGCGCCCAGAATGGCATCTACCGGACATGCCTGAATACATTTGGTACAGCCGATACATTCATCTTCGCGGATGAAGGCGACTTTTTTCACATCCTCTTCACCGTGGGCTGAATCGAGGGGTTTGGCTTCTTTGCCGGTCAGGTCGGCAAGTTTTTTAATCGTGGACTCGCCGCCCGGCGGACATTTATTAATGTCATCACCGTTTGCAATCGCTTCTGCATAGGGGCGGCAACCCGGATAGCCACACTGACCACATTGTGTTTGCGGTAAGATTTCATCGATTTGCTCAACCAGTGGATCGGCTTCAACTTTAAAGCGGATGCTGGCATAGCCTAAAAGCAGGCCGAATGCGACCGCAAGCACGCCGATGGCGATAAGTGCTACTGATATCGTCATTATAATTTCACCAGACCGCTGAAACCCATAAATGCCAGCGACATAAGGCCGGCGGTAACCATGGCAATAGAAGCGCCTTTAAAAGCCACCGGAACATCTGCCGCGGCCAGACGTTCACGCATTGCAGCGAATAAAATAAGCACAAGAGAAAAACCAACAGAAGCACCGAAGCCGTAAATCAGGCTCTCAATGAGATTATGTTGCTCTGTCAGGTTTAGCAGGGCAACACCCAATACCGCGCAGTTGGTAGTGATAAGAGGCAGAAATATTCCGAGTAGCCGGTATAAGGTCGGGCTGGTCTTGTGCACGACCATTTCAGTGAACTGAACCACGACGGCAATAACCAGGATGAATGCCAGTGTTCGCAGATAACCGATGCCCAGGGGCACAAGCAGCCAGGTTTCGACCAGATAACTGGTGACAGATGCCAGTGTTAAAACAAAGGATGTCGCCATGGCCATGCCAATGGCCGTTTCAAGTTTGCCGGACACGCCCATAAAGGGGCATAAACCCAGAAACTTAACCAGCACGAAATTGTTAACGAGTACTGTACCCACAAGGAGTAACAAAAAATCTGTCATAGTAAAAGCAGTGAACGCATATTGGACATTAAAAATTTAAAAAAACAGCAGTGTCTGTCACGTTGCGTATTATCGCTTTTTGTCGCGCGATTAACAACTTAATACAAATGAGAATAATTTAAAGAAATGAATTTCTGCGATGAAACAAAGAGGGGAAATAAGAGTGGCTCCCCCTCCCCGACTCGAACGGGGGACCTGCGGATTAACAGTCCGTCGCTCTAACCAACTGAGCTAAGGGGGAACCGGATTTGTCGAAAGTTGGCTCCCCCTCCCCGACTCGAACGGGGGACCTGCGGATTAACAGTCCGTCGCTCTAACCAACTGAGCTAAGGGGGACCGGCTTTCAACGGAGGCGAATATTAATGACGTATGTTGTCACTGTCAACAAACGTTTTAAGGTTTTTATTCCGTTCGCTCAAAAAATAGCTTTTTTCTGATTTCCGAGACAAAAATTGCTCAAAGCGCTTAAAAAATACACTTGTTTACACCAGGTACAGACAGGTTGTTGAAAAATAAGTCAGATTTTTGACTATGCCTGAAATCGAATAAACACAAACAAAGCTTATAACTAAAAAGTTAGAAGAGTAACTTAAAGGGTATTAAAAAGGCTTTGACTACTGTATTAAAGTACAGTTATTAATGTAACGGTAACGTGCATCAGCCAATCATAAGGTTAGTCTTCACTTACAAAAAAATCGACGGGATCCTGGAAAATACACGTGAATACTGGCCTTTACGCACTTATCCACTAAATCTGTGGATAACTATGTTGATAGGTGGGGGGATCGTTGGAATTTGCAGCAATAAATCAGTTTGATTCGTTGATGTGACGGAGTGAGTTTGTTTGGTTTGTTTATTAAATTCAACTGTTTATATTGTTTGATCGTGCCCAGTGGATAATATGATCTGCATTGGTCACACATTAACACACTTGTGTGTTAATTCGCTAACAGCGGTTAATAAGACAACAGGATTTTGACGATCTTTTTTAGTGTTAACGGATAATTAACATAGTTCGCCGGATCCGCACAGGGATTAAAAGGGTTTTCCCACGCCGGTTATATGACACAAGCTGTCAAATAGCTGTCATCCCACTGTCATTTAAAATTGTGGAAAATCATGGGTGTTTTTCATTTATAAAAGACAAACTTTTGACGGCTTAGTGACTGACAAGGCGATAAACCAAAATCTGTCAAATAAAAAAATAAAAATATTTCTTAAAAAAGAATAAAGGATAATACGGGGGTTAGCCGTGGCGGATAGTCGTGCAACCGGGCAGTCACTCAAGTAGACTAAGCCTGTTTTATTTCCCATCGTCACTTCATGGCGAATCAGTTAAGAGACCGACGTGACCGAATCAAAAAATAACACGCGCGCTTCCAGTTTAACGCAAGGTAATGTAGCTACTATATTAAAGCGAATGACCGTACCGATGATCATGGGTATGGTTATGATGATGAGCTTTGGCCTTGTTGATACGTTCTTCGTCAGTTTACTGGGCACTGAACCTCTGGCAGCTATCAGTTTTACGTTTCCGGTTACCTTTACGGTTATCAGTTTAAATATCGGCCTCGGGATTGGTACGTCAGCCATTATCGGTAAGTTGCAGGGTAGCGGGAGTTATTCTGAGTCCCGGGAGTATGCAACCAGCTCGATAACTTTGTCTTTCGTGATGGTGGGTTTGCTTGCCGTTGCAGGTTATTTTTTGATTGACCCGATATTCAAAGCACTGAACGCCAGTGAAACCTTGATGCCCTACATTCATGACTATATGACGTTGTGGTATTTATCAAGTGTGTTTCTGGCGCTTCCCATGGTGGGGAACAGTGTGCTGCGGGCATGCGGTGATACCCGCACTCCCAGTATTATTATGGCGGTTGGCGGCGCATTGAATGCAGCCCTTGATCCTATTTTTATTTTTGGCTGGGGACCGGTACCGGCGATGGGGATTCAGGGAGCGGCACTGGCGACGTTCCTCGCCTGGGTGGCGGGAGCCAGTTATATCATCTGGTTGCTGGCAGTGAAACGAAACCTGATGGTCCCCCGTTTATTGACCATTGCGGAATTGCGCAGAAGCTGTGCGCCCATCCTGAAAATCGGTCTGCCGGCTGCAGGGGCGAATATGCTCACACCTGTTGCCGGTGGTGTGATGACCGCAGTAGTGGCAAATTATGGTGCAGAGGCCGTTGCTGCATGGGGAGTAGGGAACCGGCTTGAGTCCATTGCGTCTATCGTTATTCTGGCATTGTCCATGACCCTGCCACCCATCATTTCGCAAAATGTGGGGGCCGGTTTGTATCAACGGGTTGAAGAAGCTTACCGGTTAACTGTGAAATTTGTGATTGGCTGGCAACTTGTCGTGTTCGCTCTCATGTGGTTGCTTTCCGGCTGGATAGCCCAAATGTTTGCTGAGGAAGCTGAAGTGGCCTGGCTCATTCATCTGTTCCTGATGATAGTCCCGCTGGGCTACGGGATGCAGGGTATTGTGATTTTAACGAATTCGTCATTGAATGCCATGCACAAGCCAATGGCAGCGTTGATCCTGAGTGTCATCCGGCTGTTCGTTTTTTACGTACCTGTATCCTATGTGGCAAGTTTGTTCTTTGGTTTGAAAGGCTTGTTCTGGGGCGTCGTCATTGCCAATTTGTGTATGGCGACCATCTCTTATGTTTATTTTAATCGGGCGCTGTCTGAGCATCGCCGGCAACCGGGAGAAGAAGTAGCACAATGAGTAAAGGCTTCGAACTGGAATCCAAATATCAACCGGCAGGGGATCAGCCAAAAGCCATAGAAGCTTTGGTTGACGGGCTGGAAAGCGGTCTTGCCAGTCAGACATTGCTGGGGGTTACCGGCTCCGGTAAGACCTTCACCATGGCAAACATTATTAAGCAGGTGCAGCGTCCGACACTGATCATGGCGCACAATAAAACTCTGGCGGCCCAGCTTTATGGTGAAATGAAAGAGTTCTTTCCGAACAATGCGGTGGAATATTTCGTTTCCTACTACGACTATTATCAGCCGGAAGCGTACGTTCCCAGTACCGATACTTTTATTGAGAAAGATGCGTCAATCAACGACCACATTGAACAAATGCGGTTGTCAGCGACAAAGGCACTGATGGAGCGGCGCGATGTTGTTATCGTGGCCAGTGTGTCTGCCATCTATGGTTTGGGTGATCCTGAGTCCTACATGAAAATGCTCTTGCATTTGCGCCAGGGCGATACTATGGATCAGCGGGATATTCTGCGCCGTCTTGCCGAACTGCAATATAAGCGTAATGACCTGGCCTTCGAGCGGGGCACATTCCGTGTACGGGGAGACGTGATTGATATCTTCCCTGCGGATTCAGAGAAGCAGGCCGTGCGGGTAGAATTGTTCGACAGTGAGATTGATAAAATCAGCCTGTTTGACCCGTTGACCGGTGCGGTGGATAAATCGGTGATCCGTGCCACGGTCTTTCCTAAAACCCACTATGTTACACCCAGAGAAAAGATTCTGGCAGCCATCGAAGATATTAAAGTTGAACTTAAAGATCGCAAGGCGCAGTTGCAGGAGAGTAACAAATTACTTGAAGACCAGCGCATTTCCCAGCGCACGCAGTTTGATATCGAAATGATGCTGGAGTTGGGTTACTGCTCGGGCATTGAGAACTACTCACGTTATCTCTCCGGCAGAGCGCCGGGTGAGCCGCCCCCGACACTGCTGGATTACTTTCCTGCTGACGGCCTGATGTTTATTGATGAATCACACGTTACTGTGTCGCAAATCGGGGCGATGTACAAAGGCGACCGGTCGCGGAAAGAAACTCTGGTGGAATACGGTTTCCGGTTACCATCTGCCCTGGATAACAGGCCTTTGAAGTTTGAGGAGTTCGAGCAGATCTCTCCACAGACGATTTATGTTTCCGCGACGCCGGGTGAATATGAGCTGAAAAAATCTGACGGCGAAATTGTGGAGCAGGTGGTACGTCCCACCGGCTTGCTCGACCCTGAAATTGAAGTGCGTCCGGTGGCGACGCAGGTTGATGATGTGCTGTCTGAAATCCAGAAAAGGGTTGCCGTAGACGAGCGGGTGTTAATTACTACGCTGACCAAGCGCATGGCCGAAGATTTAAGTGAATATCTGAATGAACATGGCGTGAAAGTGCGTTATTTGCATTCCGATATTGATACCGTTGAACGTATTGAAATTATCCGCGATCTCCGTCTGGGTAAGTTCGATGTGCTGGTGGGCATTAACCTGCTCAGGGAAGGTCTGGATATGCCCGAAGTGTCGCTGGTTGCGATTCTTGATGCGGATAAAGAGGGCTTCCTCCGCGCTGAGCGCTCACTGATCCAGACCATTGGCCGTGCAGCCCGTCACGTCAATGGCCGCGCCATCATGTACGCAGACGTGATCACCAAGTCGATGAAAAAAGCCATTGATGAAACTAACCGGCGCAGGGAGAAACAGGAAGCCCACAATAAGGCCAACGGTGTAGTGCCTCAACGGTTAAACAAACCCATTACGGACATTATGGACTTAGGTGACAGTGCCCATCCTGCTTCCGGTAAAGTGAAACTGCGTAAAGTTGCCGAGAAGAAAAAGGAAATGCAGGCTGCCAGTGCCACGGAACTTATGGCGCAAATTGCTGATCTTGAAAAGAAAATGTTTGAGTTTGCCCGTGAGCTTGAATTTGAAAAGGCCGCATCAGTGCGTGATGACATCGAAACATTACGAAAGCAGGTCGTCGCCGTGTCTTAAGAGCTATGTCAGACATATCAGAAGCGTCCTTCGGGGCGCTTTTTTTGTTTCAGTTTAATTAAATCGTTAATTCCGGTGAATAAACTTGCAATTTGCCGTTGTAATCGGGCAAACAGTTACCTATTATGATTCTAAAGTATTTATAACTATACCTATAATTTCACGGATTGCGCCATGTTGAATCGTTTACAAGAATCAGATATTAAGCTGTTACGGGTGTTTTATGCGGTTGCGAGTTGTAATGGATTTACTGCCGCTGAGCCGGTGTTACGAATGCAACGCCCTAATATCAGTGCTGCGATTAAAAAGTTAGAAGAACGTCTGGATCTGGTGCTGTGTCACCGGGGCCGTGGCGGTTTTCAAATGACAAAAGAAGGTGAAGTGGTTTTCCAGGAAACCAAACGAATCTTCAATGCATTCGATAACTTTGTTTTTAACTTGAAATCGCTTCACGACGATTACTCCGGTCACATTACCCTGGTAATGATGGCAGGCCTGCCGCTTTCCATGCATCTTGCAGTCAGTAAGGCTGTTAAGAGCACCATGAAGAAATTTGATGATATCCATGTCAATATTCAGACCCGTCTTTACAACGAAGTAGAGCACGTTGCGTTATCCGGTGAGTGTCACCTGGTGATTTCTACTTACGACATGGTGAAACCCGAATCTGTAACGTTCCATCCGGTTGGTATTTCCTGCAAAGGCCGCCTGTACTGTTCACCGACGCATCCACTGGCAAAATTCCGCGATGTGTCCCTGCCGGAAGACGTAAAAATTGGTGAGTATCCGGCTATCGGCATATCCGGTCTGTCATCTGCCAATTATATTGAAGATGATCAGCGTCTGGCTATTCAGACGTTCTCCGATTCTTTCGAGGCGGCGCTTTCTGCCATTATGACCGGTGAATATATTGGTCTGCTGCCGGACTATATTGCTAAAGAGCAGGGCGCAAGTTTAGGACTGGTGCCTATTGCTAAAGGCAGTCTGTTTAACTTTGACCACGAGCTGTTTGTGATGAACGGTAAAAATACCCGCCTGAACCCGGTACTGCGTCACTGTATCAAAGAACTGACTTACTTTATTTCAGAAAGTCAGAAGTAACAGGCATCATGCCGGTCAGATTGAATTGAAAAGGCCCCGCAATATTGCGGGGCCTTCTTCTTTCATTTCAGGACAACATTACTCATAGGTGAGAGGGTCCACAGCACCGTTATCACGAAACGCTTCCAGACGCTCCTGACAAGCACCGCAACCACCGCAGGCATGCTCTCTGCCGTTATAGCAGGTCCAGGTTTTACCGTAATCCAGTCCCATTTTAAGACCATCGGTGAGTATGGCCGTTTTGCTCACTTTGAGATAAGGGGTGACAATTTCAACCGCTTCATAATTCGCAATGGCACACACGTCATTCATTTTCTCAACGAATTCAGGGCGGCAGTCCGGATAAATAGCGTGATCACCGGAGTGAGCACCGTAATACACTTTGGTGGCATTCTCGCTGACCGCATAACCTACTGCCAGTGACAACAGGATCATATTTCTGTTCGGCACCACGGTGGTTTTCATTGACGGCTCTTCATAATGTCCTTCCGGCACATCAATGTCGTCAGTCAGTGCCGAGCCGCCGACCAGTGAATTGATGGCAGAAATATCCACCACTTTATGAGGCACATTCAGCTCATTACACACGGCTGCGGCGTAATCGAGTTCTTTTTTATGCCGCTGACCGTAGTTAAAAGATAGGGCATAAGGTTTTTTCCCGTCAGCAATGGCTTTATGCAGTACGGTGAAAGAATCCATACCGCCGGAATAGATAACAATGACTTTTTCAGACATAAGTTCGTTTTTTTCGCGAAAAGATGCCAGAATTTTATGTGATTCTTGGTAAAATCCCAAGCCGAATCAACAACAGGTACACCACATTGCATCACACCCGTCTTAAAATTAATGAAATGTTCGAAACGATTCAGGGCGAAGGCGTAAAAACCGGCGTTCCGTCAGTGTTTGTGCGTTTACAAGGGTGTCCGGTGGGTTGTCCCTGGTGTGATACCAAACATACATGGACGCTGGACGAGGCGTTTTTGACAACATCAGATGAAGTCCTGTCGAAAACTCAGGAGAGTGAAGCGTGGTTCAGTATTGAAGATGAAGCGTTACTGACCTTATTTAAAGAAAACGGATATCAGGCCAAACACATCGTGATCACCGGCGGTGAGCCGTGTATGTATGATTTGCGTCCGCTCACCTCACTGCTGCATGCGCGGGGTTACACCACGCAAATAGAAACCAGTGGTACCTTTGAGGTACTGTGTCATGAAGATACTTGGGTTACGGTATCGCCTAAAGTCGACATGAAAGGCGGAATGCCGGTGCTGACTCAGGCGCTTGAGCGGGCGGATGAAATTAAGCATCCTGTGGCTATGCAAAAGCATATTGATGAGCTGGATAGTCTGCTGGCACGGCTGGACGGAAAATTACCGGCGCATATTTGTCTGCAACCTATCAGTCAGCAGCAACGTGCGACGGATCTTGCTATCGCCACCTGTATTGCGCGAAACTGGCGCTTATCGTTACAAACACATAAATATATCGGCATTGAATAGATTTATACTGTCTGTTCAGGCACGACACTAAGGATTTTAACGATGGGAAAATGGTTGTTTCCGGTTCTTCTGCTCTTAAGTGCGAATGTGCATGCTGCACTATGGTCGATAACCTATCCGCGGCCCATAGATGAGCGTGATTTGCGCACTGAATATCCGCTGGCTTTACTTACCCTGGCGCTGGAAAAGACAGGCGTAAAATACAGTTTACTGCCGTCAGACCGGATCATGCTGCAAGGGAAAGCACTGCGTCAGCTGCGGGAAAACCGCGAAGTGAACGTCGTCTGGAGTATGACAGATGCCCAGCGTGAAAAAGACCTGTTACCAGTGCGCATCCCGCTGGCGAAAGGGCTGATTGGCTGGCGCGTATTTCTGATCAATGAAATGAACCGCAGCCGCTTTCCACAAGCGCTGAGCAAATCTGCCTTGCTGAAACTTGTGCCTATTTCCGGTGAAGAGTGGCCGGATACCAAAATTTTGCAGGCGAACGGGTTTAACGTGTTCACTGTGCCGGCATATGGTGATGCAGCGGAAGTACTGGAAACGAACAAGGCTGACTTCTTCCCCCGTTCAGTGATGGAAGCGCTGAATGAGCTTGAGAAGGGGAATTTGTCTTCAGACACCGTACTGGAAAACAATACAGCGATTTACTATCCCACGGCGTTGTATTTTTTCGTAAATAAAGGCAATACCACACTGGCACGGCTTATCGAGACGGGTCTGCAGATGGCAATTGAAGATGGTTCTTTCGACGCTTTGTTTTTGTCTACCTATGAAGATACGTTGAACGCACTGGAGCTCGAGAAGCGCACCACGATAGAGCTGGATAATCCGCTTTTACCACCTCTGACACCCGTGCAAAACGATGCCCTGTGGTATAAGCCCGCCAGTATTGATGCCACCATCGATGCTACGGAAGAGAATCCCTGAAATCTGGTGAATCTGGCAGTCAACGCGCCGGCTTTAAACAGAGTTTGTTATCAAGCTGATACAAAAAAGCCCGGATTCACCGGGCTTTTGCATTTTTAACTCATGAATCAGTGGCTTTTGCCTGAGTGCACGTCTTTCATCGAACGACCTGAAGGGTCAGCATTGTTCTTGAAGCTTGCATCCCATTCCAGCGCCTCAACGGTACTACAGGCGATGGACTTACCACCCGGAACACAGCGTGCAGCGCTTTCCTGCGGGAAGTAGCCTTCAAAGATAGTGCGGTAGTAATAACCTTCTTTGGTATCAGGTGTGTTCACCGGGAAGCGGAATTCTGCTGTCGCCAGTTGCTGATCAGACACTTCTGTTTCTACGAAGTCACGGATAGAGTCTATCCAGGAGTAACCTACACCGTCACCGAACTGTTCTTTCTGACGCCACAGTACTTCTGGTGGCAGTGTTTTACCGTCGTCGAAAGCTTTACGGAGGATCCATTTCTCCATACGGCCATCAACACACATTTTGTCCTGCGGGTTCAGGCGCATTGCTACGTCCATGAAGTTCTTGTCGAGGAACGGTACACGGGCTTCAACACCCCAGGCGCTGGTCGCTTTGTTGGCGCGGGCACAATCGAACATGTGCAGACGATCCAGTTTACGTACCGTTTCTTCGTGCAGTTCTTTTGCGTTTGGCGCTTTATGGAAGTACAGATAGCCACCGAAAATTTCGTCAGAGCCTTCACCGGACAATACCATTTTGATACCCATGGCTTTGATCTTACGGGTCATCAGGTACATCGGCGTTGCCGCACGGATGGTGGTGGTATCGTAGGTTTCCAGATGATAGATAACGTCACGAATCGCATCCAGACCTTCCTGAATCGTGAAGTGGATTTCGTGGTGAACAGTACCAATCATATCAGCAACCTGTTTAGCTGCTTTTAAGTCCGGTGCACCTTCAAGGCCAACGGCGAAGCTGTGCAGGCGTGGCCACCAGGCGTCAGACTTGTCTTCGTCTTCAACACGCTTGGCAACATACTGAGCAGCAACGGCAGAAACCAGCGATGAATCCAGACCACCGGACAGCAGCACTGCGTAAGGTACGTCAGACATCATGTGCGACTTAACGGCTTTTTCAAAAGCCACTTTCAGGTCGTCCAGATTCGTTTCGTTATCTTTTACTGCATCGTAGCTCATCCAGTCGCGCTTGTAGTACTTAGTCAGCTCGCCGGTTTTGCTCCACAGGTAATGACCCGGAGGGAATTCACTGATGGTTTTACAGATAGGCGCCAGCGCTTTCATTTCTGACGCAACATAGAAGTTGCCATGTTCGTCGTAACCGGTATACAGCGGGATAATGCCGATGTGGTCACGGGCAATCAGATACGCATCCTGAGACTCGTCGTACAGGATAAAAGCAAACATGCCTTCAAGCTCATCGATAAACTCAATGCCTTTCTGCTCGTACAAAGGAAGGATTACTTCGCAGTCCGAGCGGGTTTTGAAATCATAAGGCGTTGCCAGATCTTTGGCGAGTTGCTTGTGGTTATAGATCTCACCGTTAACGGCCAGGATCTTATTATTATCCTGGCTGATGAGCGGCTGTGCACCAGTGTCTACATCGACGATGGCCAACCGTTCATGGCACAGGATGGTATTGTCATTATTCCAGATACCCGACCAGTCAGGGCCGCGGTGACGCAGCAACTTTGTATAATCCAGCGCTTGGGTTCTGAGTTCAGACACATCGGTTTTGATATCAAGGATACCGAAAATACCACACATAAAACGGGTTCTCTCTTGTCACTTGTTGAAAAAAAGGATTGTTTATTCTGTCGGGTCGCTTAACGCGGCCGCGGGTGAGACTTTATTGTTTTTGAAGGGTGCAAACTCCGCGTCTGTTGAATGTGCCAGTATGAGAGAAAAAAGCAAGGAATAACTTGCCGGAAACTCAAATTATCCGTTATTCAGGGCGGGTAGTGGCGATTTTCGCGGAATATTGAAAGAAATGTTGCAAAACGGATGGCTAAAAAAGCAACAGGCTGCCCGGAGGCAGCCTGTTTGCGTAAGTGCTTAGCGCTGGAATTCGCTGGCTGCATTCCATTTCGGCCAGCTGTCAGCATTGGCCACATCGGTACCCACTTCAAACAGCATTTGCGTATCCTGGGCGATGCCTGATAAATCCCACTCCTTGCGGAATTCATCACAAACCTGATGATAACAACCGGTTACGATGACATTCATGCGTTTGCGGTAGCTAGCCGTTTCAGCATCCCAGGGTTCGTCTCCGCCTTCTGCGTACAGAGCCGGTACGCCTTTCTTGGCGAAGCTGAAGTGATCAGAACGGTAGTAAGAGCCGGCTTCCGGACGGTCTTCCTGTGTCAGATAACGGCCCTGACGGGTTGCTGCTTTTTCCAGATAGGTTTCCATTTCTGATTTACCCATACCGACAACACTGACATTTTTCGTTTTACCCAACACGTTCATGGCATCCATGTTGATGTTTGCAACGGTTTTCTCCAGCGGGATTACAGGATGATCAGCATAGTATTTTGAACCCAGCAGACCTTGCTCTTCAGCAGTCACAATCAGAAACGTTACTGAGCGGGCAGGGCGGGGCGTCAGTTCACCGAATGCTTTCGCCATCACAATAGCGGCTGCTGAACCGGTGGCATTGTCATGGGCACCATTGTAAATCTGATCACCTTTCAGGCTTTCATCTTTACCCAGGTGATCCCAGTGAGCAGTGTAAATGACGTGTTCATCAGGTTTTGTAGCGCCGGGAAGGGTGGCAATCACGTTATGGCTGACAGATTTCTGAAAGGTGTTCTTCACTGTCACAGATGCGGTTAAGCCCATGTCTTTGTGATAGGGCCCCTGCAATGCTGCCTTTTTCTCAGCATCGAAATCCAGGCCTGCGTCGGCAAAGACTTTCTTTGCCGCATCCAGTGTGAGCCAACCTTCTACTGCAACCCGGCTGGCGCCGCCATCCTGAGATACCAGGCCGTACTGAGGGCCACTCCAGCTGTTGGCAACAACTGACCAGCCGTAAGAAGCTGGTGCTGTTTCATGCACAATAATCGCACCGGCAGCACCCTGACGGCTGGCTTCTTCATATTTGTAACTCCAGCGGCCGTAGTAGGTCATGGTCGTGCCCTGGAACTTACCGGACTGAGGATTTTCGAAACCCGGGTCATTTACCAGAATCACCACAGTTTTGCCTTCTACATCCAGACCTTCATAGTCATTCCAGTCATATTCCGGTGCATTGACACCATAGCCGACGAAGACGAGTTCGGAGTCTTTCAGCTCGATAACTGATTGTTCCCGTTTAGAACCGGCAACCATGTCTTCTTTATAACGGAACGTGTTATCACCAATGGTCATCGTCATGTCGGGATCGGCAGTGATTTCCATTAAATCCACAGGTTGCAGATAGCTGTCACCGTTACCCGGTGCTAGCCCGGCGGCTTTGAATTCTGAAACCAGAAAGTCCAGTGTTTTCTGTTCACCCGGTGTGGTGGGAAGGCGGCCTTCAAACTCATCAGAAGCCAGTGTTTGCAACGGTCCGCTGATGTCTTCAGCAGTGATCCCTGCGTATACGCTGTCAAAATTGGCTGTGCTGCCAGCCTGCGCGGTATCCGCCGGTGCGGGTTGATCACTGCTGCAGGCAGAAAGTCCTGCTGCAGAAAGACCGACCAGCGCCGGTACCATAAATGGCAAAAGAATTTTTTTCATTGTTAGTCTCTGTTTGCTCTACAATAACGTCCCAGTATAGAGAATCAAACACACCGAACCAATACATCGCTTATGAATTCCACCGCAGAGAGTTGGTCATCTGCCATAAATCGTTCCAATCTTGCTTTTTCTGTCCGTGAGCTGTTAACCCGCACCGGCCTTGACGTTGAAACAGAATTTCCGTCAGCGGCTGTTTTAAATGACGTTGTCCGCCGGCATCACCCTGTGAACTGGCCGGGTCCTGAATTTAAAGGACAGTCTTCTTTTGCGCTTTCTGAACAACGTTATTATGAACAGATCATCTTTGAAGATAATGTCGTGCCCACGAGGGAAAACAGCTGGCATGATCTATTCAATGCATTGATCTGGTTGCAGTTTCCACTAACGAAGCGATGTCTGAATAATCTGCATATGCAGGATATCAGTCGTTTCGGCGTAAGCCCCCGTACACCGGCAAGAAATCGTATTACCCATTTTGATGAATGTGGTGTTGTAATTGCTGTACCGGACGATATGAAGGCTCAGGCTGAACCTTTACTCAATGCACTGGCGATGCATAACTGGCAACAGGTTCTGGTTGAACACAGAGACAAATGGGGTCAGTTATTGTTTCCGGTGATATTCGGCCATGCCAATCTCGAAATGTTATTGAACCCGTTTACCGGCCTGACGGGTAAATGGATGGCGGTCACAGTGCCCCGGGGATTTGCTTCTATGTCATTCGAACAACAATGCAGGGAGACGGATTGCGCAATGGAGCAGAAAATCGCTTCCTGTGATGTCTTTCAGAGTAAAGGCATGCTTCATCCTTTACCGTTACTGGGCGTGCCCGGCTGGTACCCGGTGCAGGACCGGCAGTTCTACGCTAATACGGATTATTTTCGGGCTGTATCCTCTAAAAAGCAGTTGCAGATGCCACTGATTTAGTACTGTCCGGCGGGTTTAAAAGTCACTGCTGTGCTTTCAACCCGCCAGTACAAGGTTAAAGCAATACGAAAACCAGCCAGATTCCGTAAATGATGGTGACAGGGGCGGCTGCAACCATCCAGGCTTTTTTGTTGCTGAAACTTGTCCACTGACCAATTGCCACCGCGGTAAGATAAATTGACCATAGCATATCGAACCGGAATTGACCGATATTGTAAAACGCTGAGTCCGGTGTCAATCCAAATATCCATGTAAAGGTAAGCGGGCTGAGACTGGCCGGGTCTATTTCGTGAGTGCTGGCCATCACCAGAACCAGCAGTGCCGCAAAACTGGTAAGCAGAGAGGGAAGTGCGGTCCACCATGTCATTCCGTACCAGTCGGTAAAACCCTGCACTGATTTTTCATCATTGCGGGCCATAAATGTGAGGTATCCGGCATAGATGGCATTCAGGATTATGACGCCAAGAAATACGCTGACGATCGTGCTCCACATTACGAATCCCTGAGTCATCCGTTCTGTAAACGCCTCTTTTTCTGCCGGACTCACGTCGCCCAGTTGCATGTCTGCAATAAAGTTTCTGTACCAGTCGAAATCAATGGTCTGGAAATACAGATAAACCGGAACAAGGCTCATACTCATTAAGATGAAAAACGGAACCCATGACCAGTTGTCAGTGGTAGCCAGCTTTCTGAAAACGCCGTTAGGGCGAAAGAAAGTCTCGCTGATGGCCTGAAAGGGATTAGATATTTCCTGCATAATTACTCCTTTATTTGCGTACAGATGCCATTTTTTTCCTTAATTAACAATGCTGGCACAGGGAACTTTCTTTGTTACCTTAGAGAAAAATGCTGCCTTTGTATACTGACCCTGTACAGAAATATTCTGTCGCATTTTTTTGCTTGAAGAGTGTAATAAAGTTGATTCAAAGTAGACTAGGTTTACTTCTCTTCCGGTAAACAGATAACGGAATTAATAATATCAACAAAGGAAACGCGATGATTGAAATCAGTCAGCTGGCGAAAAAATTCACCATCGAAAACCCGAAAAAATTGAGTGAACAGGAGAAAAAGGATCCCCGGCTGAAAGGGAAATTTTTCCATTCTGTGCAGGATGTTTCGCTAAATTGTGCTTCCGGTGAAGTACTCGGGCTACTCGGGCCTAACGGTGCCGGAAAAACCACCACATTACGTATGCTATCGACAGCGCTGAAGCCCGATACAGGAAGCATCACCATTAATGGTGTTGATGTACTTAAAAAGCCGGTGCTGGCACGCCAGAAAATCGGTTTTTTATCCGGCTCAACCGGCCTGTATGGTCGTCTTACCGGCAGAGAGAACATTGCCTATTTCGGCCAGCTTCACAATATGTCGAAAACCCGTATTGAAGAAAGAATTCAGTCGCTGGCCGATTTGCTGGATTTGCACAGTTTCCTGGATCGACGGTGTGAGAATTTTTCTACCGGTATGAAACAAAAAACGGCAATTGCCCGGGCGGTTATCCATAGTCCCGAAGTGGTCATTCTGGATGAACCCACCACGGGATTGGATATCATGGCCGCGCAGACAGTACTGAACTTTATCCGCGGTTTGAAAGAGCAGGGGATCCCGGTGATTTTCTCCACCCATCACTTAGAGGAAGTTTCGGAACTGTGTGACCGGGTGACCATCGTCAATCATGGACGTACGGTATTTAACGATGATATTGCCACTTTCAGAGCGCTGTCGCCGGGTTCAATGAGCAGTGCATTTTTATCGGCTTTAGGGACGGAGGCGTAATATGTGGTTGGTATTTTTAAAAGAAATTAAAGAGTTAGTACGGGACAGAAAAACACTGTTTTTCATGATTGCTCTGCCTCTGCTGGTGTTTCCTGCTATTTTCGGGGTGGTAACATTTGTTTCTTCAAAGGCTATATCAGATGCTCAGTCTGAAGTGCTTGACTATGCCATCAGTGGTGCAGAATACGCGCCCGAACTGGTATCAAAAATTGCGGAGTCAGAAGACTTTAATCTGGTAGCGTTACCGGAAAACGAAAACATAGAAAGCTGGGTTAAGAATGAACAGGCTGATTTCGTGCTTGTGATCCCGGAAAACTATAATGACGATATTCTCTCCGGCGGACAGATTACCCTTAAGGTTTACTTAAATGATGCAGGTCTCAATTTAGTCCTCTCACGCCTGCAGGCTATCGTAAACGAAATTTCAGAACGCAATCAGCAGGCTGCTTTTGCGCAACTGGGTCTCATCGAAAGTCAGCAGACAGCGCTCATTGAGCCCATGGTCATTGAAAAAGTAGATGTCGCTGACCAGCGGGAAAACTGGGGTGAGAAGATTGGTGGTTTTATTCCCTATATTATTTTTATGTTGTGCCTGCAAGGCGCCATGATACCGGCAACAGATTTAGGCGCCGGGGAAAAAGAAAGAGGTACCCTGGAAACACTACTCATATCGCCTGTACCCCGCCATCATCTGGTGATGGGGAAATTTTTTGCCATTGCCCTTGCCGGGGTGACCTCAGCCATGGTTACGGTAGCAAGTATGGCTGTATGGGGCATTGTGCTGAGTCAGGGCATGGCCATACAACTGGTGGCTGAATTTATGGGGGCCATCAGCGGCACAGATTTTTTACTGATTTTCTTCATGCTCATACCGGTGGTGGCAATTTTCTCATCCATTCTTTTAAGTTTGTCTATTTATGCCAGAAGCTTCAAAGAAGCGCAGGGCTATATGACACCGCTGGTGATGTTTACCATCGTGCCGGTGATCATGGCAATGTTACCCGGTGTCGAGTTGAAAGGTGGCTGGGCATGGGTTCCGCTAACGAATGTGGCGCTGGCGATAAAAGAGCTTATTAAAGGCACAATGGATTATGTGCAGCTGATAGCCATTTTCGGTTCCACCGCACTCATTGCAGCGGCGCTTATCGGTTTTTGTGTTTACTGGTTCAACAAAGAAAAAGTGTTGTTCAGATAATCAGGTAAATTGTTACCGGCATTAAAAAGCCCCGTTCACCATGGTGAACGGGGCTTTTTGCTATTCAACCGTTATCAGAAATACGTCATGTTCAATAACACCAGCACAATGGTGCTGTATGTGATGGAAATGGGTAGTCCGATTTTGATGAAATGTGAGAAACGATAATTCGCCGCATTAAATACCAGCAGGTTAGTCTGGTAACCGTAGGGCGAAATAAAGCTCGCACTGGCAGCAAATGCAACAGCAAGGGCGAATGGCATCAACGGGGCACCGATAAGTCCGGCAACGCCATAGGCGAAGGGGAACATCAGGGCTGCCGCAGCATTGTTGGTCACAAACTCTGTTAACACCAGGGTAGCCAGATAAACTGTACACAGGGCGACGAACCAGTTTGTATCAGAAAGATACGGGATCAGAAAATCAGTACTCAAACTGATAACCCCGGCATTTTCCAACGCACTGGCCAGACTGAGGGCACCGACAATGACCACAATCAGATTCAGTGGCAGATTACGTTTTATCTCTCCGTTACTGGTGACTTTCGCACCTACCAGTATGGCAGCAAAGAACAGTAATCCGATACCAAGGTTTAATGTATCCGTTGCTGACAAAGCCACCACCAGTAAGAAACCACCCATAGTGATCCATTCCTGCCAGTTGGTGAGTGGTCTGGAGATTTTCTGCTCAGACAGAATGAAGAAATTCTTCGACAGGTTCTGTCTGGTCTGGAAATCAGGACCGGTTGCCAGTAACAGGAAATCACCGGCTTGCAGCTTAATTTCCCCCAGTTTACCGGAAAGCTGTTCACCATCACGGCGTATAGCCACAACGGCGGCATCAAACAAGGCCCTGAAACCCAGTGCTTTAATCGTTTGTCCGATAATCTGCGCACGGTTAGAGATGATCACTTCTGTGAGGTTTTCCCGCAGTATGCCGTCAGCTTCAGCGAACATGGTTAAGCCTTTAATATGGCTTAAGCTGTCCAGCTTCTGTACATTGCCGGAAAAAATCAGCTTATCACCCTGATGGATAATAAGTTCCGGTGAAACAGGGCTGATAAGTTGTCCGTCCCGCACAATTTCCACCAGAAAAAGCTCAGGCAGGTTCCGCAGATGGTTTTCCTCGACGGTTTTGCCAATCAACTCAGAGCCCGGCTCCACTTCTGCTTCCACAATGTAAGCGCGGTAGTCGGTTTTTTTATTGGCAATGTCCGGCAATAAGGTCGACAACACAAACATCAGGAAGCCACAGCTTAATCCGGCAGCCAGACCATAGAGTGTAAAGTCCCAGAATGCGAAACCCGGATGGCCGTGTTCCTGCAAAAATGAGTCTACGATCAGGTTCGTTGACGTACCAATCAGCGTGACAGTGCCACCTAAAATGGCCGAGTAAGACAACGGAATTAGCAGGCGCGATGCCGGGTGATACTGGTTTTGTTTTACCGGCCCGATCAGGCTGGCCACAATTGCGGTGTTGTTAAGCAGGGCTGACGAGAAAAACGACAGACCGAACAACCGCCAGTAGGAAACAGTAAAACTGGGCGTGATGAGCTTACGTCCTATTTGCTTAATCAATGCTGTTTTATCAATAGCACTGCTGACCAGCAGTAAAAGGACCAGTGTGATCAGGCCTTTATTGGTTAAGTTATTGAGGATCTCATCGAAGGTGATTTGTTGGGATACAAGTAAAATAAGCATCGCCACCGCGAAAATGGTGGAAGGACGCATATTCGACGCAACTAGTGCAAAAATGGTGCTGAAGAAAACCCCCAGCACCATCAATTGGTTGACATCCATATAAACCGTTCCGGCTCGTTACAGTTTACTGATGTCGATCGCGTTCCAGTGTGGGAAGTGCTTGCGAACCAATTCGTTGAATTCCAGCTCAAAAGCAGAGAACTCAGGCGTTTTGTGTTGCTTGTCTTCGGCCAACTGGTCGATGATCATACCTGCACCAACGGTACCGTTAGTCAGGCGGTCAATTACAATGAAAGCACCGGTCGCACGGTTGCGCTCGTAGCTGTCACAGGCAACTGGCTGAGTGAATTTCAGGTCAACTACGCCAATTTCGTTCAGGTTTAGATGCGCACCCGGCTTCTGTTCCATGGTGTTTACATCAATCTGATATTCTACTTCTGATACAGAACCTGAAGTCGATTTGGTCGCAAATTTAAACAGATACTGTTTATGCGGCATCATCGGCTCTTCAGCCATCCATACCAGGTGAGATTTAAACTGGCTCGACAGCAGCGGCAAATTATCAGACTTAACAATCATATCACCGCGTGAAATATCGATCTCATCTTCCAGTGTCAGGGTAACCGCCTGCGGTACGTAAGCACGTTCCTGATCGCCCTCGAAAGTCACTACTGACTTAACCTTAGACGTTTTCATTGAAGGCAGTGCAGTGATTTCATCGCCAGGTGCAACTTGACCAGATACTACGGTACCCGCGAAGCCACGAAAGTCCAGGTTAGGACGGTTTACATACTGAACCGGGAAGCGGAAGTCGTCTTTGTTGTCATCGTTACCGATTTCAATGGTTTCCAGCATTTCCATGAGAGGTTTGCCAGTATACCAGGGCGACTGTTCGCTGCGGTTTACCACGTTGTCACCCTCAAGGGCTGACAGCGGAATAAACTGAATATCAGGGATATTCAGATTTTCCGAGAACTTCAGGAAGTCAGCTTTGATGTCTTCAAATACTTTTTCACTGAAGCCCATCAGGTCCATTTTGTTCACAGCAACAATAACGTGCTTAATGCCCAGCAGGCTGGCGAGGAACGAGTGACGGCGGGTTTGAGTTTTCACTCCGGCGCGTGCATCAACCATCAGGATGGCCAGGTCACAGGTAGACGCACCGGTAACCATGTTACGGGTGTACTGTTCGTGTCCCGGAGTATCCGCAATGATGAACTTACGCTTATCGGTAGAGAAATAGCGGTACGCTACGTCGATGGTGATACCTTGCTCACGCTCAGACTGCAGACCGTCAACCAGCAGCGCCAGGTCAACTTTGTCACCGGTGGTGCCGCTCTTTTTGCTGTCTTTAGTAATAGCAGCAAGCTGATCTTCATAAATCATTTTTGAGTCATGAAGCAAACGGCCAATCAGCGTACTTTTACCATCGTCTACGCTACCGCAGGTCAGAAAGCGCAGCAGGTCTTTCTTTTCGTGCTGTTCCAGGTAACCCAGAACGTCTTCTTTCAATAATTCGTTATCTACATTCATTGCTTATGCGCTCACTAAGAAATAGGGGTTCAACACAGATTCTTTCTGGTTATACGTCAGGTCCGGGGCATCTTCAGCCAGCGGGTTTGCGCCATCCAGCACGGTGACTTTTGCTCCCGCTGCAGTGGCAACCGCGTGGGCTGCGCCGGTATCCCATTCAGATGTCGGACCTAAACGGGGATAGAGGTGGGCTTCGCCAGAAGCGACCAGGCACAGTTTCAATGAACTGCCCATGGCAACCAGTTCCGCTTCACCGCCGAGATCTTCCAGCAGTTTCTGGATTTCAGGACTCTGATGAGAACGACTGCCTACCACTTTCCAGACTTCACCGTCTGCGTGTTTCTTCGCGGAAATTGAAGTGAATTCGCCATTGGACTCCATCCACGCACCCTGACCATCAATACCCACGTAAGAACGTTTAAGGGCAGGCGCGTAAACCACACCCATCACAGGTTTACCGTTATCGATAAGCGCGATGTTCACTGTAAACTCACCATTTTTCTTGATGAATTCTTTAGTGCCATCCAGAGGGTCAACCAGCCAGTATTTATCCCAGCCACGACGCTCATCCCAGGGAATATCCGCAGATTCCTCTGAAAGGATTGGCAGGTGAGATACTGCTTCCAGGCCGGCAACAATCACTTTATGTGCAGCCAGGTCCGCTTCTGTCAGCGGGCTGGTATCTTCTTTTTCATAAATAGCGAAATCTTTCTCGTAGATTTCCATGATTTTGTCACCAGCTTGTTTGCTGATGGCGAGAATTTTTTCTGCTAATGGATCAGGTAATGCCATTACACAAGTCCTTTTTCTTCAAGCATGGCGTACAAACGTTCCGCAGTTTGTTCTGCCGGTTCGTCTTTATACGTCAGGTGGATCTCCGGGTTCACCGGTGCTTCATAAGTGGAAGAGATACCGGTGAAATGTTTGATTTCACCTGCACGGGCTTTCTTGTATAGCCCTTTTGGATCCCGTGACTCACACACGTCCAGCGGGGTATCAATGAACACTTCCACAAACTCACCTTCTTCAAGCAGATTGCGACAGTAGTCGCGGTCAGCCTGAAACGGAGAGATAAATGCAGTCAGTACAATCACACCGGAATCGACAAACAATTTGGCCACTTCACTTACGCGACGAATATTTTCAACGCGGTCTTCATCGCTGAAGCCCAGGTCGCCACATAAACCGTGACGAACGTTATCGCCGTCGAGCAGATAAGTGTGTTTGCCCTGTTCCTGGAATTTTTGTTCCAGCAGGTTCGAAATGGTGGATTTACCGGAACCGCTGAAGCCTGTCAGCCACAGTACACGTGGCGTCTGACCAAGGCTTTCCGCACGGGTCTTTTTATTGACCTCGTACTTGTGCCATACGATATCCGTCGACATCAGAAGTATCCTTCCATTTTCTTCTTCTCCATAGAACCAGAGCTGTCGTGGTCGATAACACGGCCCTGACGCTCGGAAGTCTTGGTCAGCAGCATTTCCTGGATAACTTCAGGCAGGGTCGCTGCAGTAGACTCAACAGCACCGGTCAGCGGATAACAGCCTAAGGTACGGAAACGTACTGAACGCATTTCTGGCGTTTCACCTTCTTCCAGCGGCATACGGTCGTCATCAACCATAATCAATACACCATCACGCTCTACAACCGGGCGAGGTTTCGCCAGATACAGAGAAGGAATATCGATGTTTTCCAGGTAGATGTACTGCCAGATATCCAGCTCAGTCCAGTTAGACATAGGGAATACACGGATGCTTTCGCCTTTGTTTACGGATGAGTTGTAGATGTTCCACAGCTCAGGACGCTGGTTTTTCGGATCCCAGCGGTGGTTGCTGTCACGGAATGAGTAAACACGCTCTTTCGCACGTGATTTTTCTTCGTCACGGCGGGCACCACCGAATGCAGCATCGAATTTATACTTGTTCAGTGCCTGCTTCAAAGAAGCGGTTTTCATGATGTCTGTGTGCTTTGCACTACCGTGGCTGAACGGACCAACACCGGCATCAACACCTTCCTGGTTGATATGCACTAACAGATCAAAGCCATGTTTTTCTGCTTGCTGGTCACGGAACTCTATCATTTCGTGGAATTTCCACGTGGTATCAACGTGTAGCAAAGGGAAGGGGATTTTGCCTGGCGCAAAGGCTTTGCGGGCAAGGTGTAACAGCACTGAGGAATCCTTTCCGACAGAATATAACATGACCGGATTATCAAATTCCGCAGCAACTTCGCGGAAAATGTGGATGCTCTCGGCTTCGAGTTGTTTCAAATGGGTAATAGACGGTATATCAAGTGTCATTTTCGAGTCCGATAGTTAAGGTTATATGCTAAACGATTATATATATAGAACCCTAACATATTTAGATCACAAAGTAGTAATTCCGATTTGCTATACGAAATAGCCGTTTTATTACCTTGAAACGAATTTGTCATAACAAAAAGCCGCTTATAAAAAGCGGCTTTCCGGTTGCGTATTAACGGTGTAATTCGTGCTTAAGCTAGACGTGCTTTGAGGCCTGAAGCTTTTCATTAAAGCTGTCGAAAACCTCAGTAACACCTTCCCGGGGGGAACCGCTTTTACTGAGCACAATGATAGTTAAGCTGGATAAAATAAAGCCTGGTACGATTTCATACATCCAACTGCTTAAACTTTGTCCGTCAATGGTGAAAGGCAGGTAAATCCAGAGCAATACAGTGACGGCGCCCACAATCATTCCGCCAAGTGCTGCACGGCGGGTCATGTCACGCTTAAACAGGCTGAACAGCACCAGCGGGCCGAATGCCGCACCGAAACCTGCCCAGGCATTACTGACCAGCGAGAGAATCGTGCTGTCACGGTCGTAGGCCAGGTAAATAGCCACTAATGCGACAATAACAACGGAAATCCGCCCGGCAAGTACCAGCTCTTTATCTGACGCATCACGTCTCAGGAACGCTTTGTAAAAATCGCTGGTGAGGGAACTGGATGTAACCAGTAACTGTGATGAGATGGTACTCATGATGGCGGCAAGAATAGCTGCCAGCAGGAAACCACCCACAAGTGGATGGAACAGTAACTGAGATAAATAGATGAATATGGTTTCCGGATCGATGCTATTACCGTTTTGCGTCACGTAAGCCAGTCCGAACAGGCCTGTCATTAACGCACCGATGATGGAAACGATCATCCAGCTCATACCAATGTTACGGGCAGTGGGCACATCTTTGACTGAACGGATAGCCATGAAACGCACAATGATGTGAGGCTGTCCGAAGTAACCAACACCCCATGCCATCAGTGACAGAATACCTATCAGTGAAAGTGCGTCACCACTTTTGGCGTCGGTAAAGGCGTCAAATAACGCCGGGTCGATGGATTTAACTGCATCTACCGCTTCGCCCGGACCGCCTAACTGCATCACGACGACTACCGGTACCATCACCAGAGACACAAACATAATACAGCCCTGGACGAAGTCAGTGATGCTCACTGCCATAAAGCCGCCGAACAGGGTATAAGCCACAACTACACCGGTAGTGACATACAGTCCGGTTTCATAGCTCAAACCAAAGGATGATTCGAACAGTTTACCCCCTGCAACCACGCCGGATGACGTATAAAGGGTAAAGAATATGACAATCACCACCGAGGCAATAACACGCAGCAACCGGGAGTTGTCTGCGAAACGGTTTTCGAAATAGTCGGGGAGGGTAACTGCGTTGTTAGCAATTTCTGTGTATAAGCGCAGGCGCGGGGCAACAAGTATATAGTTTGCGAAAGCACCAATGATGAGACCAAGTGCAATCCAGCCTGCGGAGATCCCGGAAACATACATAGCGCCCGGCAGGCCCATCAGCATCCATCCGCTCATATCAGATGCACCGGCAGACAGTGCGGTTACCGCCGGGCCCAATTGTCTTCCGCCCAGCATGTAACCTTCCACGTCACTATTAGTCTGGCGGTAAGAGAAAAGTCCGATGCCGAGCATGGCCGCAAAATAAATGCCCAGAGAAATCAGCGTACCTGTTTCCATATTATTCCTTCCTGTTTTTTCTCTTATGCTAACAGGAAGTAGATACAGTCTCTATGGCAGTCTGATTTATCTGTCTTTTCAATCGGGCATTTAACTTTGCACCTGACCGGTTTGCATGAAATTCACACAAGCCGGCAGATTATGCAGAAAAGCTGATACTGCTTTTTACTTTTTTCACCAGCGGGTTCAGATCAGCACCTTTATCGCCTACCACCATAATGCTGGCGTTTTGCAGGGACCAGCTTTCGCCGTGATACTTTTCATCGGCGAAAGCAGACGGCACCGGATTGCTGTCATTATGGGGCATAACAAACACCGACATTTTCCCCTGGTCTGTGTTTAAAATCAGGTGCAAGGTTTGCTGACGGTTAAGATGGCAGTAGTTGGCCACAGCCACATCACCGATAGACTGTAAAAATGTACCGCCGAAACCGGCCAGTTTCGCATTGACCTGCTGCATGCCAACCTCAATGCCGGAATGAGGTGTTTCAATTTCTGCGTAGCGCATGTGTGCCAGTGCTTCTGAGCCGATATCTGCAGGCGCCTGATTAAGTACCATGGTGCCGGTAACACCGGCCATAAATGCCACGGAAGCGGCCATGGCAATAAACCACCGGCTGCGGCGCTTATGACGGTTGAATTCGCCGGTAGCCTGTTGCCATATGAGCTTATGCGCCAGATCGTCGGGTACAGGTACTTTGGCTGCCTGCAGCAATTTACCGTCAAGTTGCTGAAGTGACGATTTCAAAGCGGCTTTGTCGCTGTCGCCTTTAATGGCATCCAGCATGTCTTTGTCTGTCGTATTGGGATCGGCATAAATACGACGGCGGAATTCTAAATCATCCATTATGGCGACCTCTCTGGTGTGCTGAATCACTATCCAGCATGTCTCTGAGTTGATTACGGGCGCGGAATAACCGCGTCATCACGGTATTCTTATTCAGCGACAGTTGCTCTGCGATTTCCTCACCGGAATAGCCGAAAATGAGCTGCAGGATCAATGGCTCCCGGTAATCTGCCGGTAATCTGGCAATGAGTATCCGGAGTTCTTCTGTGTCATCCCCGTTTCCGGCATGAAATGCTTCGTCAGCCACCGGCACATCATCAATATCCACCGTCTCGAGCTGTTTGCGTTCAAATCGTCTGGCATTCTCCCGCCTGACGATGGTGATAAGCCAGGATTTAGCTGATTTCTCATCCTTCAACCCGTCCAGTGAACGCCATGCCCGCAGAAAAGTTTCCTGAACAATATCTTCAGCCACCGCCGGGTCGCGGGTGAGCCAGTACGCATAGCGATAAATATCGCCATGAAATGCGTGAACCAGTGCTTCGTAACGTTGTTGTTTTTCTTTCATGACAGTTAAGACCTGTCGCATGTCAGAAAACTTTCAGTGTGAGAGAATATTTTTAGCCTGGCAGGATTGAGAGAAGCAGGCAACCTTAAATGGTTGCCTGTTTAACGTGTTGGCTTTTTTACAAAGATTGTTGCTGTTCAATCCAGCGGTTAATCTTTTCTTCCAGTACTGACAAGGGCACCGGACCGTCTTTTAACACTTCATCGTGGAAGCCCGCATAAGTGAATTTATCACCCAGCGCCTCTTGCGCCTTGCTACGCAGTTCCATGATTTTCAGTTTGCCAATCATATACGCTGTGGCCTGGCCCGGCATGGCGATGTATCTCTCAATTGCTTTGACTACATCAGGTTCAGGGTTGGGGGTGTTTTCCAGTAAGTACTGAATCGCTTCTTCCCGTGACCACTGTTTAGCATGCATGCCCGTGTCTACCACCAGACGGCATGCGCGCCAGAGCTCCATAGCAAGGCGGCCGAAATCTGAATAGGGATCTTCATAAAAGCCCATATCTTTCGCCAGCTCTTCCGTATAAAGGCCCCAGCCCTCGGTATAGGCTGTGGCACTCAGATACTTTTGAAATTCAGGAATACCATCAAGCTCCTGAGCAATAGCCCGCTGCATGTGGTGACCCGGGATCCCTTCATGGTAGGCCAGTGCTTCAAGCTGATAGGTGGGCATGGCGTCCATGGTGTAAAGGTTGGCGTAATAGGTACCGGGACGGCTGCCATCCTGAGAAGGACTTTGATAGAACGCCTTGCCGGCAGATTGCTCGCGGAAGGGTTCAACACGTTTTACTATCATGTCTGCTTTCGGAATTAAGCCGAAATAATCCGGCAGCGCTTTTCGCATTTCATCAACTGCCTGCGTTGCTGCCTGCAAGTATTCTTCACGGCCATCATCCGTGTCCGGGTAATAAAACTGAGGATCGGTGCGCATGAATTCGAAAAATTCCTGTAACGACCCGTCGAAACCGACCTTGTCTTTGATGGCTTCCATAGCTTTGTGGATTCGTTCTACATTATCCAGCCCGATCTGATGTATTTCTTCAGCGTTAAGATCTGTCGTCGTGAACCAGGCGAGGCGGTTTGCATACCATTTGTCACCGTCGGGCAGGCGCCACACGCCGTCACCTTCCGGTGAAAGGGTTTTCTGGTGAGCGAAAGCGGCCATAATCGCTTCATAAGCCGGTTTAACAGAGGTAACCAGAGCAGCTTTGGCTTCGCCCAGCAGGGTCTGTTTTTCAACATCATCAATGGGCAGCGCGTTTACCTTGTTCTGAAAATCTTCCCAAATGGTCGAAGGTGTCTCTGAAGTATCGAAAGGCGCGCCGGTAATGACATTTTGCGCGGCGGCAATCATCTGGTCGTAGGCCCATTTCGGTGGATACACGCCGGCTTTTTCCCGCAGTGCCATTTGCTCTATAACCTGATCGAAATATTCATCTACCTTATCCAGACGGGAAATGTAGGCTTTAGCGTCAGACACATCACTGACGCGATGAATATTGATCAAAAAACTTGGTACGCTGGTGTGCGCCGCACGGAACTGATGAACAACATAAGTATGGTGTCTGAATTCATCGTTAGCGAGTTCACGCTCTATGCCCGTACGGTAAAGACGTAAACTGAGCTTTTCCTGCTCAGTGAGTGTTTCAGGGTTAAAGCTGTCCAGTTCTTCAAGACGATTTTTCTTAATGGCGATGGTCTGCTCTTTATGCTCTTCGCTTAGATCATTCCATTCGCCGTAATTCCATTTTTTCCCGAGCCGGCTTTGAAATTCCGGTGAGCGCTTCAAATCTTCTTCAAACGTCCGTTCAAAAAACGCGTTTAAACGCTCAGATTCGCTTTGATTGGCCAGGGTGCCGGCTGGTGGCTCCGGTTGTGCTGGTGCAGCAGTTTCCGGTGCCGGTGAACAGGCCGTCAACGCTGCAACAATCAGCGCCAGCGGCGTAAATTTAAATGATGAAAGTGTTTTCAAACTGAGTCTCCCGGTAAATATTGTGCTTGTACGGAAGACGCAGAGATCAGGATGACTGGCCTTCCGGATACAGAGGTGGCAGCGCTGAATTGCTCTGCTTCGTGTTCTGTTGCCTGATGGCCTGAATACTCTGTAACAGTGCCTTTCTATCCCATTGTTGTGGTTTATCGCTATATTGACTCGATAACATGGCATCAATTTGCGGTTGAAGGCCGGATTTTCTGAGATAAATGTCTGCCGGCACGGCGGGACTATGTTGTTTGCCAGCCAGAAATGCCCACTGTCTGAGCGCTTTTTGTACCTCTCCCGGTGCACCGGACTGAATGACTTTTTGCAGCGTATTAAACGCCTGCTTTTCGTCATTGCCTGCAGAGCCGCGCCCATCTGATGGCTTTTCACCTTGCATCACCGGACGACGTCTGAAGTAAATAACAGTAAAAATCCAGCCGGCAAGCGTCACTATCCATAATGCACAGACAATCCACAGCAGGGTATCGTTACTTTCTGCCGGTGCAGATTGCGGCACCGTTCCTTGAGCACCTTGCGGTATATCCGGCTGTGTAGCGGGGGCGGGCAGGGCTGTATTATCAGATTGCGCCTGAGTAAGCGGTGCAGACTGAACTGGCGTTGCCGTTGCTGAAGCCGGCGCTACGGTAATTTTCTTCGCCGGTAACCGGGCAGTTTCCGTTTTACCGGTCAGCACATTAAACCAGGGCACAGTTACCTCAGGTAGAATGAAGTCGCCGGCCTGAGTGGGGATCATCGCCAGTGTCTCGACCCGCTGGGCGATGAGCGTATTGTTTTTGTTTACGGTAGCCGTACTGGCCTGGTCAGGGTAGAGCTTGAATCCGGGCGGATACATCTGAGGTAGTTCAGGTAACTGCTCTTCCACTACACCCATTGCTGTCAGGGTGATAGTGCGGGTAACCGGTTCACCTACAGTAAAAGACGATTGTTGCGGCCACTCTTCGTTCAGTGACACATATTCGCTGGGTAACCAGTGGTAATCAATATCAGCAGGCACGGGCTTAACGTGAATAGTAATATCCGGACCGAGGCGGTTGATTTGCTTTGTGCGGTTGAAGAAACCAAAGCGGGTATTCGGATCCTGAGCCAGAACTTCACCGGCGAATACCGGTCCCTTAATAGTAAATTCGCCTGAGCTTTGCGGCACAATTGCAAACGTACGCTCAATAACCTGATACCGCTTACCGTTCACAATATCAGAATATTGCTTGTCGTCACCTAATTGCTGAATTTGCGCATCTTTAAGTTCCGGTGCCTGCAGGCTGCCACGTTCAATATTGGACGCCAGATATAATTTGGCAGTGTAAAGTAACTGCTGGTGAAGATAGACCTCACTGGTGTCCACATCCGTCGTCAGATAATAATCTCTGGCGGGTTCATCCTGACCGGCTTGTACCGGAATCACGTTTACCGTCAAAGGTTTTGTTTGTTTTCCTTCTACAGTCAGCGCAGGAATCGTAAAGTTACCTTCACCACGGGGAAACAGAGTAGTCGTCCAGGTAACGGTTTCTTCTTTATCAAAATTGATAATACGTGTTTGTGTACTCACCGATGTGCGGCCAACCACAAAGTCTTTCAGTAAGGGGGAGCTGTCGAATGCTTCTCTGGCAGGATCGCCCTGAGCGGTGACAGTTAATTGTATCGCTTCGTCCACCATCACCGGGTTTTTATCAATGGTTGCTTCAACCCGGGTGACGTCAGCCAGGGCCGGATGTGCCAGGCACAGAAAGAGAAAGATTGAAAAGAGAGATTGTTTCATTACCACTCGCTCCGGTTTGATGGCGGTCCCTGACGACGTCGTTGTTGTGCTTCAAGTTGCATTTTGCGTTTAAGCAGAAATGCAGGATCATCAGGGATTTTCTTCATCAAATTATCCAAACGTTGCATTTTTTCTTTTTCTTCGTCTGTCAGTTCGCCGGTCTGAGCCTGCGCTGACTGATTTTGCTGCTGTTCACCTTCTTCTGCCTGTGCAGGAGACTGTGACTCACTTTCTTTGCTTTCCTCTTCCTGACCGTCAGCTTGTTCATTCTGCTGTTCCTGGCCGGGCGACTGAGACTCTTCATCGCGATTTTCGCTCTGTTGATCTTCTCCTTCACCGCCTTGCTGTTGCTGGTCACCGGAAGATTGTGACTGATCGTTCTGTTGCTGTTCGTCGCTGCCGTTATTCTCATCATTCTGACCCTGCTGGCCGTCCTGAGGCTGCTGGTTATCCCCGTTCTGATCCTGCTGGTCCTGATTTTGTTGCTGGTTTTGCTGCTCCTGCTGTTGCTTTTCCTGCTCCTGTTTCATTTGCTCAAGCAGGGCTTTATTGGCTTTCGCATCAGCATGCTCCGGATCCCGCTTTAATACTTCATCGTAACGGGCAATGGCGTCATCCAGCTTCCCCAGTTGCGCCAGCGCATTGCCCTGGTTGTACACGGCATCTGTACTGTCTGAGCGGGAAAATGCATCCAGTGCCTGCTCATAATTACCGGACTCATAAGCTGCTGCACCTTGCCATTCCGCAGATTTGAAGGTATCAGCAGCGGTACTAAAATTGCCAGCGTCGTATTCCTTTTCTCCCTGCTGGTCGGCATTCAGAAACGGCGTTTCATACCAGGTGATTACAGGAGTTTCTGCTTCCGGTTCCCCGTCTGTGGCCGGCCCGCTGGCCTGTGCAAAGACCGGTTGCGGCGTGGCTGCAAGCAATGGAACCAGTAATAGGGTGAGTACAACTCCGCGACGGAAAGCGTAAGCGGCAACGGGTAAAATCATCAACAACAGCCAGGGGCCCAGCTCTGCCCACTGATCGCCATCCTGAGACGTTTGTTCTCCGGTTTCTTCTGCGTTGTTGTGCAGTAAATTCCGGCCTGTAAGACGTTTAATATCACCGTCGCCTGCAGACAGCTTGCTGTACGCACCGCCTGATGCACTGGCGAGATTTTGCAGTTGCTGACCCCGTAGTTTGGGGATAACAATCTGACCGCGCTGATCTTTTAATAACTGCCCGTCAAGCTGACGGATTGGCGCACCTTCTTCCGTGCCTACGCCTAAAATATTGACCGTATAAGGCAGTTCACTGATAAGAGAGCGCAGATCCTGAGCCTGTGGCAGGGTAATACCGTCGGTCAGCCAGTAAATATTCCCTTGCTGATAGCCGGCGTTTTGCAGCAAATCTGCCGCTTCCTGAATGCCCCGGTAAGGATCACTGCCGGCGACAGGCATAATCTCAGGGCTTAAACCGGGTAACAGGGCAACCAGGTTGCCGGCATCCGCAGTCAGCGGACTGATAGTGAATGCATCACCGGCGTAGGCGACCAGTCCCGTTTCGCCTTCATCAATGCTGTTTATCAGATCAATCGCTTTATATTTGGCACGGGTTAATCTGTCCGGCGACACATCGGTTGCGCGCATCGACAGCGACATATCAATGACCACCACATGGCCTTCCTGCACCTGAAAAACAGGCTGGGGCAAACGCTCCCAAACCGGTCCTGCAAGGGCAACCACACAGATAAACCAGCACAAAGCAAGAAGACTGAGCGGAGCCTGCTTTCCTGCAACGGCTTTGCCGGCAATCAGATGCTTATACAGGTGAGATGGAATAACACTTTGCCAGCCTGACTGACTGCGACGATATTGCCTGATAAGCATTATCAGCAGACACAGGGGGAGCAGGGCGGCAAACCATTCCGGGCGGAGAAAATGAAAATCGTGAACAGGAAAATTCATGCTTGTCCTCCTGCGCGTGTACGGCCGTTTACCCGGTACCAGATATTTTTAAAGCAATATAGCAGTGCCGGTAATACTGTTAACAGTAAGGCCAGCGATAAGGGATAAAAGAACAGGGCAGTACGTGGACGGAGTTTTCTTGCTTCCCCTTCGACGGGCTCAAGTTTGTCCAGCGTCTCATAAATACTGTTCAGTTCCTGTACATTGCGGGCACGGAAATACTGACCACCGGTAGATTCCGCAAGATCGGTGAGCATATCTTCATCCAGTTCCTGAGAAGGGTTGACCTGACGGCTACCAAAAAAGCTGCGGATGAGCATTTTATCTGCCCCTACGCCAATGGTATACACTGTCGCGCCACTTTCAATTGCCAGTTCTTTAGCCTGCTCCGGTGTGATATTTCCTGCCGTATTCTGACCATCGGTCAGCAGAATAACCACTTTGTTAGAGTCTTCACGTTGTTTAAAACGTTTTACAGCAAGGCCAATAGCATCGCCGATAGCCGTTTGCTCCCCGACCAGACCAATGACAGATTCATCCAGCAGGGTAGCAACGGTCTGACGGTCGTAGGTAAGCGGTGCCTGAAGGTAAGCGGTGTCTGCAAACAGAATTAAACCGAGACGGTCGCCGACACGGCGTTCAATAAAATCGTGGAGGACAGATTTTATCATGACCAGGCGGTTCACCTGACGGCCGTTAACTTCCATATCATCAATTTTCATACTGCCGGACAAGTCCACCGCGAGCATTAATTCCCTGCCTTCATTCGGGATACTCACTGGTTCGCCCAACCATTGGGGGCGGGCAGCGGCGCAGACCAGTAAAGTCCAGCTTATGATGGCAATAACCGTCAGCCAACGGGAGCGGCCGTGTTTATTCACAGCGCTTTCGCTACCCGGAATTAATGCGGGCACTTTAAGTGCCGCGCCCTGAGAGCGTGGCTGTGCCGGAAGCAACATAAATAATAAAGGTAACGGAAGGGCGAACCATGCCCACCACCATGCAAATTCAAACATTGCGGGCTGACTCCTTTACAGAACTGCGTAAAGAAAAGGTATAAATACGCGCTTTTCGCACCCATAACAGGGCAGCGGATTTCATCGCTTCTGCCTGTTCCGGTGTGACGCCTTGCGGACGGAACATGTTACTGTTCGCCGGTGAAAATCCTGCGGTAAATGAGCCGCGTTCTTTTTCGGGCAGGGCTGACGTTAAGTAGTGCTGCCATTCTTCTCCTGACCCGGATGAAGCCATTGCCTTTTCATCATAATGACGGCTGACCCGCTTCAGGATGGCATTGATATTTGCCGGGGCAGTGCTTACTTGCGTATCTGTGCTGGCAAGGAGGGTGAGGGCTTCCCGTTTCGCACCGGTAAACCTGCGGTGTTTCCGCCACATGATGACGGCACTGATAAGAATAATAAGTACAACAGCAATCAGCGCCCACCAACCCCAGGCAAGCGGCCACGCGCTGACTTCTGCCGGTGTGTGAATAGCTTTTAACTGATCTAACGGATTTTGTCCGGCAGGAGGTGTCATCGTGGCTGCCTCCCCAGCATTTCAAGCTGTTGCTCCAGGGGTAAACCGGCGGAAACCTGGCTGAATTTGATCATCTTCGACTGGAAGAAGCTTTCAATACTCATTCTTACTTCTCCCCGCCACTGACTGTATTTTTTACCCAGAGACTTATCGCCCAGCAGCCAGCTTTGTTCATCTGCGCCATTGGTCACGCTGACTTGCTGAGATACCGCTACGTCGGGCAGATGGGTATCCATGGGATCGCCTACGCGGATAGCATGTACGTCGCAATGTCTGGCGAGATGACTGAGGGGCTGTTCTGCGCCTTGCTGCAGGTTTTCAAAATCGGAAATTAAATAAACCAGGCTGCCCGGTCTGGCTAAACGGCGTAGCCTGAGGCAGGCATCTGAAAATGCCTGTGACGTTTGTGCGTCTTTTTGAGCGGCCCCCTGTTGCACGCGGATCAACTCGTGACACAGAGATAACACAGCACGCTGACGGGAAAGCGGCTTACATTCCCGGTGCATGGTGTCGTTAAAAATAAATGCACCGACTTTATCGCCCCTTGCGGCGGCAGACCAGCTCAGCAGGGCGGCGATATGGGCAGCCTGAACAGATTTCAGCAGCAATTGACTACCAAACTGCATGCCGGCGGTTAAATCGCATAAAATAAACACCGGCCGTTCCCGCTCTTCACGATATATTTTCGTGTGGGTTTTGCCTGTGCGGGCGGTGACCCGCCAGTCGATTGCACGGATATCGTCGCCCGGCTGGTAATGCCTGGCTTCATCAAACTCCATGCCTCTGCCTTTGTGCCGGCTCAGGTAACCACCGGACATCAGCGCCCTGGGCGGTGTAGCCGGTTTCAGATTTAGCAGTTTGGTTAGTTGCTGGTAACGGATCAACTCACTCAGCGACAGGTTTACTCCGTCGCTTTTCAGTGCCGCCAGCGTATCATGTACGGCGTTCATCAGCTTAAGGTACTGCCACCAGGTTTAAAATGTTGTCCAGTACCTGATCCACAGTAATGCCTTCCGCTTCGGCTTCGTAGGACAAAATAATCCGGTGACGTAACACATTATGTGCCACAGCCTGAATGTCATCCGGCCCGACGAAATCACGTCCGGCCAGCCACGCGTGGGCACGGGCACAGCGGTCAAGGGCAATGGTGGCCCGCGGGCTTACACCAAATTCTATCCAGTTCGCCATTTTTGCATCAAACGCTTCAGGCGTCCGGGTCGCCATAACGATCTGAACCAGGTATTGCTCCAGTTCCGGTGCCATATGCAAAGACAAGGCAGCATTTCTGGCAGTGAATATATCCTGCTGGCTCAGAGAAGGTGGTGCAACGGTGGCTTTTTTCAGCTCTTCATCGCGGGTAAGGCGCAGAATCGACAGCTCAGTGTCAGCGCCCGGGTAATCAATACTCACGTGCATCAGGAAGCGGTCAAGTTGAGCTTCCGGCAACGGGTACGTCCCTTCCTGTTCAAGGGGATTTTGCGTGGCCATGACAAGGAACAGCGGCGGTAACGCATAAGTTTTATTTCCCACTGTAATTTGACGTTCAGCCATGGCTTCTAACAGCGCAGACTGCACTTTGGCAGGCGCCCGGTTAATTTCGTCAGCCAGTACCAGGTTATGGAAAAGGGGGCCCTGCTGAAATACAAACTCACCGGTCTCAGGGCGATAAATGTCTGTTCCGGTTAAATCTGCCGGTAACAGATCAGGGGTAAACTGAACACGGTGAAAATCGCCGTCAATACCATGAGCGAGTGCATTAATCGCCCGGGTTTTTGCCAGCCCCGGCGGGCCTTCAACCAGCATATGTCCATCGGCTAAAAGCGCAATCAACAGGCTTTTCGTCAGTTCACTCTGACCAATAATCTGGGAGTCTAAATAAGTATGAAGTTGTTGAAACTGCTCTGCAGACATAGTGATTTAATCCACTTTTATTTTTTGAAACCAGCGCACAATTACGTTGACCGGCTACCTGATCACTCAGTTGTACCTGTGTTCTGTGCAACCTTGCAAATGAACCGTCAGGGCAGACAACGCAATGCAATCTTTTACATAGCCGGATGAGTACTTATACATAATAAGGCCCGAATCCTGCGCTTCAAGCCACCGGCGTAAATTTATTGTATAGCCGTTAATGGGCTTTGTGATGTTCTTAAACTACATTAGTTTCAGGCTCTTGGATAAGCTGGCAATTTTTCAGGATGAACTGCCTGCAGGGGAAATTTGCTATTTTGTTCATTGTTTGTAAAAATCTAACTCTTTACAGGTCTGACCACTTAGGGTCATTTAATTCAGGTGCAACATGACAGCTAAACAATCAGTCACAACCCGTAACGGTGACAGAATCGCGATAGTCGCAGGATTACGTACGCCATTCGCGAAAATGGCAACGTATTTCCACGGTGTGCCCGCCGTTGATCTGGGCAAGATGGTGGTCAATGAACTGCTCATCCGTAATGGCGTATCACCAGAGCTGGTGGACCAGGTGGTGTACGGACAAGTTGTGCAAATGCCGGAAGCGCCAAACATTGCCCGCGAGATCGTTCTGGGTACTGGCATGAATGTGCACACCGACGCTTACAGTGTGTCCCGTGCCTGCGCTACCAGCTTTCAAAGCACGGTTAACATTGCCGAGAGCATGATGGCCGGTACCGTAGAAGTTGGTATTGCCGGTGGTGCCGATTCAACATCTGTATCACCAATTGGCGTGTCGAAAAAACTTGCCCGTGCACTGGTGGATCTGCAAAAGGCAAAGACAGTCGGTCAGAAGTGGGCGATTGTTAGAAAGCTGGGATTAAAAGATTTAATGCCTGTGCCGCCTGCAGTTGCAGAATATTCCACAGGCTTGTCCATGGGGCAGACAGCAGAGCAGATGGCCAAGACTCACGGTATCTCACGACAGTCTCAGGATGAACTGGCACACCGCTCTCATTCTCTGGCGGCAGCAAGCTGGAATGAAGGTAAGCTGGATAATGAGGTAATGACGGCCTATGCAGAGCCGTTCAAAGGCGCGCTGGGTAAAGATAACAATGTTCGTTTTGACTCAAAGGTGGAAGGCTACGCCAAACTGCGCCCTGTATTTGATAAGAAATACGGCTCTGTGACGGCCGCTAACGCAACGCCGCTGACTGATGGTGCATCTGCAGTATTGATGATGACGGAAAGCAAAGCTAAAGCACTGGGTTATACCCCGTTAGGCTACATCCGCAGCTATGCCTTCGCAGCTATTGATGTGTGGGAAGACATGCTGATGGGACCATCTTATGCCACGCCAATGGCGCTGGACAGAGCCGGTATGACGCTGAACGACCTCACTTTGATTGAAATGCACGAGGCATTTGCAGCCCAGACACTGGCCAATGTGAAAATGTTTGCCAGCGACAAATTTGCAAAAGAAAAACTGGGTCGTGATAAAGCTACCGGTGAAATCGACATGGACAAATTTAACGTGATGGGCAGCTCTATCGCCTATGGTCACCCCTTTGCTGCTACCGGCACCCGGATGATCACCCAGATGCTGAATGAATTACAGCGCCGTGGCGGCGGAAGCGGATTGTTGACCGCATGTGCTGCCGGTGGTTTAGGCGCAGCCATGATTGTGGAGACAGAATAATGAGCGAACAGGAAAATCAGGACGTGGTTATGAGTGATTCATCTGCCAAAGCATTTACCCTCACAAGACAGGACAATGGTGTTGCCATTCTGACGATGGATGTCCCGGGCGAGTCAATGAATACGCTGAAAGCGGCTTTCGGAGACGAAATTTCTGCGGTACTGGATGAAATCGAGAGCGACAGCAGTATTAAAGGTGTTGTGCTGACAAGCGGAAAGCCTTCTTCCTTCGTTGCAGGGGCTGACATCACTATGCTTGCAGCCTGTGAAACCGAGGCTGATGCCAGAGCGCTGGCGGCCGGTGGTCAGGCTGTGTTTGATCGCATTGAGAATATGAAAGCTACTTTTGTTGCCGCTATTCATGGCCCTGCGCTGGGTGGTGGACTAGAACTGGCACTGGCTTGCCATTATCGTATTTGTACCGATTCACCAAAGACACAGTTGGGCTTGCCAGAAGTTCAGTTAGGCTTGCTGCCCGGCAGTGGCGGAACCCAGCGGTTACTGCGCCTGATTGGTGTACAGCAGGCAATGAAAATGATGCTCACCGGCGCGCCGGCCCGTGCTAAGCAGGCGAAGAAGTATGGGATTGTTGATGACATGGTACCGCAAAGTGTGCTGCTTGATGTGGCTGAACAATTTGCGCTTAAAGCAAAGCCACACCGTGATGCCCCGCAAAAAGGCCTGGTGAATAAAGCGCTGGAGCAAAATCGTTTCGGCCGTAATCTTTTGTTTAAGAAAGCCAGAGAGCAAACTTTTGCGAAAACAAAAGGCAACTATCCGGCACCGGCGATGATCATTGATGTCATTGAAACCGGTCTGAATGACGGTATGAAAGCCGGACTTAATGCAGAAGCTGATGCCTTCGGTAAGCTGGTGATGACACCGGAGTCATTCCAGTTACGTCAAATTTTCTTTGCCACCACAGAGATGAAGAAAGAACATGGTGTGGAAGGCGTAAAGCCTGCCAAAGTGCATAAAACCGGTGTACTCGGCGGTGGCCTGATGGGCGGTGGTATTGCTTATGTAACGGCAACCAAAGCCGGTGTCCCTGCACGGATCAAAGATGTTCGTGAGGAAGGTATCGCCAATGCGATGAAGTACAGCTACGACATTCTTAACAAGAAAGTGAAAAAGCGCTTCATGCTGAAAAGTGAGATGCAAAAACAGCTTTCCTTACTCACCGGAAGTCTTGACTACCGTGGTTTTCAGGACGCTGATATTGTGATTGAAGCGGTATTTGAAGATCTTGCTCTGAAGCAACAGATGGTGGCTGATGTTGAAGCCAACTGCAAAGCTGAAACGATTTTCGCTTCAAATACATCCTCCATTCCGATCACTGACATTGCTGCGAAGGCACAACGGCCGGAGAATGTTATTGGCCTGCATTACTTCTCTCCGGTAGACAAAATGCCGCTGGCGGAAGTTATCGCTCATGACAAAACGTCAGACGAGACTATTTCAACCACAGTAGAGTTTGCCCGCAAGCAGGGGAAAACCCCGGTAGTGGTGAAGGACGGGGCAGGGTTCTATGTGAACCGTATTCTTGCTCCTTATATGAATGAAGCGGCCTGTTTACTGCTGGCTGGTGAGCCGGTGGAGTATATCGACAAGTCACTGGTGAAATTTGGCTTTCCTGTGGGGCCGGTTAAGTTACTGGATGAAGTCGGCATTGATGTCGGGACCAAGATTATCCCATTTTTGGTTGAACAGTTTGGCAGCCGCTTCGAGGCGCCTGCGGCATTTGACAAAGTGCTGGCTGATGACCGTAAAGGGAAAAAGAATGGTAAAGGCTTTTATTTGTACGAAGGTAAGAAACCCGGTAAGGAAGTGGATGATTCCATTTACGCCGTGCTTGGTGTGAGCCCGTCGAAGAAACTCAGCGAAAGGGCCATCGCGGAACGCTGTGTACTGATGATGCTGAATGAAGCTGCACGTTGTCTGGACGAAGGGGTGATACGCAGTGCCCGCGACGGCGATATCGGGGCAATCTTCGGTATCGGCTTTCCGCCATTCCTCGGAGGGCCTTTCCGCTACATGGACACATTGGGACTGGATACCGTAGTCAATAAGCTGACGCAACTTGCGGGCAGTGTTGATCCGAAATTCACGCCGGCTGAATGTTTACAGGAAATGGTAAAAGAAAACAAAACGTTTTACTAATGTTTTAATAGTGTTAAAAAGTCGGGCTTTGCCCGACTTTTTTGTTTTAAGCGCTGTTTTAACTGGCTTTCGTGGTCAAAATAAGTACACTGCAACCGGTTTGGTTATTTTGTAGTCAATTTTTTGGCGTAGTTAATCAAGAGGTTATTTTTCCTATGATGGTTTTTCTGGCTTTAATGGTGTTTGGGTGTTGTGCTGCGGGATATTACGTTGCAGCAATGAAAGCCGGAATGAATGCGAAACGCTGGGCAGTAGGTGGTTTATTACTGGGGCCGGCACTTTTCCCGCTGTTTAATATGAAGCGGTACTTACTGTGGCGTGAAATTGCAGGGTATCGTGGACCCGTGTTTGCCGCTTAGCCTTAAATGGCTATGTATCGCCTTCCGTGGCGAATTTCAGGCATAAAAAAAGTCAGACTGTTCTGACTTTTTTGTGTTAAGACCAAAATTAGTCTAAATCACAAGCATTCAGGTGTGTGCAAGGCTTCATCTTCTGGAACTGAGTCGTGGCTTCCTGTTGTTTCTCAACAGGCTTGGCGCCTTCTTCTACAGTGACAGGTGCAGTTGTGGAAAGTGCTAGTGCTACAGCGGCTGCTTTTAACATTATAAATATCCTCTGATTTTTTATTTGAACAAACAACACCGTTCTCGCCGGTGCACCAGAGATATTGCTATATGCGTGCCAACCTAAACCTTTAGTAGTATGAAAGTTTTAAAACTCTTATTTTTCAGTAATTTAAACGTGTTGTTTTTAAACTGAATTTTGATGGTGCCAGAAAAAAAGATTTGCAATAAATTAAGATGTGTACTACGCCTTATTTTTGACGCAGGGGAGTTCAGTAAGAATTCTGACCGATGAGGTTATAAAGCTTTTGATTTTCCTGAAGTAATTTCTCAAATCGTTCAGCATTCAGTGGTTTTGAATACAAATAACCCTGTAACATTTCACATTCGTAGCGACGTAAAATCGTCAGTTGTTTTTCCTGTTCCACACCTTCAGCGACCACTTTTAGCCCCAGATTATGGGCAATATTGATGATAGCGGCAGCCATATGCCGGTCTGTGCTGCTTTCTGCAATGTCGTCAATGAACGCTTTATCGATTTTCAGCGTATTCAGCGGGAAGCGCTTAAGATACGCCAAAGAAGAGTAGCCTGTTCCGAAGTCATCCAGTGCCAGGTGAATACCCCGGTCCCGCAGACGCTTCATCATTTCCAGACCCTGATCCGGATTCTCCATCAGCGTGCCTTCGGTAATTTCACACTCCAGATGGAGCGGGGATAACCCTACTTCCTTCAGGATTTGCTCAATCCGGTCGTCCAGGTTTGGCAACTCAAACTGCTTGGCAGAAATATTCACCGCTACACGGCCGGAGAACAAGCCGGTGTTGACCCAGCGTTTGGTATCTGCACAGGCCTTACGCAGTACCTGTTCACCAATTTCAACAATTTGCCCTGTTTGTTCTGCCAGCGGAATGAACTGACCCGGACTGACAATACCCTTTTGCGGGTGTTCAAAGCGCACCAGGGCTTCCATACTCACCAGCTTACCCGAGGCAATATCAACTTTAGGCTGGTAATAAACCGTGAACAGATCGTCTTTTATGCCCTGACGGATCAGGTTTTCTATCTGCAACTGGCGCACGGCGTTCTGGTTCATTTCACCACTGAAGAACTTATACGTATTACCACCATTGTTTTTCGCAAAGTACATAGCGGTATCTGCGTTTTTCAGCATTTCCTGAGGTGTTTTACCGTCATCAGGATAAAAGGCGATACCGATACTGGCACCAAGTACAAATTCCTGCTTATTAATAATGAAAGGCCGTGACAGGTTATCCAGAATGTCCTGTGCATAATGGGTAATAGTGTGGATGTCTGCCTGATCTTCCATCAGAACACTGAATTCATCACCGCCAAGACGGTAACAGGTTGCCGTAGTGCCGGTAATACGCTGTAAGCGCTTGGCGATTTGCTTAATCAGCACGTCGCCGGTCTGGTGGCCAAGGGAATCATTAATCTTCTTAAAGTTGTCCATGTCCAGACAGAGCAGGGTATGAGACGCTGCTTTACGGACCAGGTTTTGATGGCTGGCCTGGAAGAAAGAGCGGTTAGGGAGTTCTGTCAGCGGGTCGGTATTCGCCAGCTTCAGCAATTCTTTTTCTGTGCTCTTACGGGATGTGATGTCAGAGAATACACCCACAAAATGACTGATACGGCCATCGTCATCATGTACGGCATCGATATTCAGTTCCATCTCGTAGCGCTCACCGTTCACCCGGGCTGATTCGACTTCGCCAAACCAGTTACCTTTAGTGCGCAATGTTTTCTTAATTTCTTCGGTAAAGGCATCCGGATACTGGTTAAAGTACATGTACGAAGCCAGTGCCTGATCACGGCTTTCTCCGGTATAACCGCAATAGGCGTTATTGACCGAGATGTAGCGGAAATTGGTATCGGTAATGAATACCCCTTCGGAGATATTTTCAATAGATCGTTTGAACAGGTTTAACTGTTCCTCAGCTTCTTTCAGATGATGAATGTTTTTCAGTGTACCCGTCATCCGCATGGGTTGCTGATTATGGTCCCGCTGCACAACCTTGCCGCGGTCGAGTACCCAAATCCACGAGTTAGAAAACGTTTTTGCCCGGTAGGCCAGCTCATAAAATTCAGATTTACCTTCCAGGTGAGCCTTTAAGGCTTCCTGAACACGCATGACGTCATTGGGATGAATATTGGCATCATAAGCACTGGACGTGCGGATGTTGTCCTGAGGGAAATCCAGCGTGCCCCATGTGTTAGCACGATAAACCTGACCACGGTAAACGTCCCAGTCCCAGAGTTCGTCGCCGGAACTCCACAGGGTAAGTTTCAACCGTTCTTCCGACTCTTGTATAGCCCGCTGACCCTGCTTACGTAACTGGTACTGGCGCAGAATGTAAAAGAGTACGGAGAGTGCTATAAAGGCGTAAAACACCAGTGCTGCACTATGTAACCAGAAAGGCCGGCCAACAGATATTTTAAAGCTGGTGCTGTCTGACCAGGTTTTATCCCCTTCCTTGGCCTGCACTTCAAAGACATAATTGCCGAAATGCACGTTATTAAATTGTGCCAGTCTGCTGGTATCAGCCGGGAACCAGTCATCTACATTCCCTGGCATGCGATAACGGTAAACCACATCTTCAGCGGTTACCGGATTAATGAGACCAAAAGTAATACTGAAACGGGATTGTTCGTAATCCAGAGAATACCCGGACTTTTCTAAAATGCTGGTATTAGTCAATTTTGTTTCATCATCAAAATCGCTAATTGAAGATGAGCCAAATATTTTAAGATCAAAAAGATGTGGTGGACGTGTTTGAGAAGTCTGAACTAAATCTCTTTCAATAAAAGTTTTAGTTAGTATATTGAATCCTTTCGAACCGGCAAAAACCAGTGCTTCATCAGAGGTAAGTAGGGCAGCACTCTCACTGAACTCATTATATCCCAATGCTTCCTTTGAAATATAATCTTTGGATTCAAGAGTAAAAAGATCTACACGCGTTATACCCAACCTGTTGGTGTACCACACTGAACTGTCACGACCCTGAGCAGAGAAGGTCACTCCTGCATCCTGCAAAACTTGTTGGCGGTCTTCAATCTCGAGACTATGGGCATTAATTTTAATAACACCGTTATAAAAAGTGGTGACCCAATAGAAATTTCGCCAATAGTGAACATTCATGGCCCTGAAGCTGTTATTTGTCGGGTCTTCAATGACTCTGACAACCTCACCGGCAACGGGGTCGAAGACCAGTATTTTATCAGGTGTTGATACCCAAAGCCTCTGTTCACTGTCCGTGAATATAGGAAAAACAACAGTATCACTTTGTACAATTTGGTAATCTGTAGAAAGGGTTTCCAGTTCGCTGATACTTTCTGCCTCACCTAGCATTGAACTGGGTATAGAAGTCAACTCACCATTATTCAAACTTAACCAAACATATTTGCCATCAAAATACAGGCTTTCCAACACCTTGTTCTTGAAAAGTGTTGTAAGTAAATTGAATTTTCCGTTCTGATATTCATATATTAGCAGGCCGCTAGTACTTGCAATCCAAAAGTAGCCATTGTCATCAATAATCAAATCCCAAAGGTTACTCTTGGAATTTTCGATAAAGTAGTCGATTGTTCCAAGATCCCGGTCAAACTTACCTAATCCTTCATTTTGCGTGACAAACCATAGATCACCATTCGCATCTTCATCGATGGCCCAAATGGTTGACGAGATGGAAGCTTTCTGAAATTCTTTTCTGTTTTCAAACGTGCGGACAGCACTAAGTTTTGGCTGGTATCTGAATAAGCCTGAATAGGTGCCAACCCACACGCTGCCATTACTGTCTGCCTGAATAGAAAAAATTATTTTCTGTGTTAAGCCGGTAAGTTCTGCGCTTTTCTGGCCTGCTGCGATAAATTGTCTTTTTCTCAGGTCGTAGATAGCCAGACCTTTGAAAGTGCCTATCCAGACGATATCTCCGACCTGTGTCAGTGCAGACGTGGTAGATAATTTAATTGGCTGGTTGTCTTCTGAACTGCCCAAATAAGAGATTTCGCCGTTATTGGCAATCCTTGTAATTCCGTCTCCTGTTGCCAGCCAGTATTCCCCGTCGATTACCTGGATGTCATGCACACGGTTTTGAGCAACTGAATAACCATAGGGATTCACTTTTGAAAGCGGGAATATCTGATCACTGTTTTTATTCAGAATGAAAGCACCGTGGTTCTTTGTTCCTATCCATAAACGGTGTGCTTCATTATAAATAACCAGCATATCGTCGGGTAACTTTGTGCCACGAAAAGCCGGGATCAGTACCTTCCCATCGGGTTGCAGGCGATAAATTTCGTCATAGGTACTGACAAGCAAGCGACCGTTTTCGTCTGCTATTATTTTTCTGATGTATTTAGATTTTGACGTATTGGCTTCAAAAGCGATGACGGTAAAGTCGTCAGTCTGGGCATTGTATTTCGCCAGGCCCTGGTCTGTGCCTACCCAAAGGGTGCCCTTATCATCGATAAACAGATCGTTTATCCATGTCGAAGGCAGAGAGCGGGGATTTGAAGTTAGAGGGTGATACTGTTTAGCACCTTCTGAATAACCGGTATAACGGTGCAGGCCGGTGAGTGTGGCAATCCACAAGCTTCCGTTCTTGTCTTCAACAATATCCAGAATGCTATGGTCTGAAATACCATCTTTTTGCGAGATATTCTGGAAGTAAATGTCTGTGATTGATACAGCCTTACTCTCCGCACAGAGTAGATACCCCGGCAGCAGAATGCAGCTGACAAAAATCCAGATTAAGGTTGAGCGCACCAATACACCTTTGGCCGTATTATTTTATCGTTTTAATTACGTTTATTATCGGCAGCATCCATTCAAACCGAAGGTTCAATATGCCGAAATCAGCCAATATCTACAAGTTTTTTTCCGGATAGGGGACAGAGGAGGTTAATTCTTGTCCACTTTAAAGTTTACACCCTATTTATCGTGAAAAATCAGTCAAAATAAGGTGTTTGCTTTTTGAACGATGACAGGTCGCTGAGCAATCTGTCCTGAGGTACATCGATACCTTTGAATTTACCGGGTGCAAACAATACCAGTTCGCCGAACAATCTTCGTTTGGCCAGCGCGTTGGCGTAGTCCTGTATATCGGTAAAAGACAGTCTGCAGATCAGGTCGGCAAGCTTGCTGTTCCTGTCAAAACCATGATCCTGAATGCCCAGGCTTACCCACAGCCTCTGTGATTTCATCGACAGTGATAAATCACGCTCTTCCATCTGTTTTAGCAGATTCTTTTGAATCGTTGACCAGTAGAACCGGTAAAAATCAATTTCATTAAGTTGCTCAAACAGAAAGGAGGTCATTTCTTTAAGCAGAACTTCCGGTTCGTGAGACGGACTTTGAATGTAGAAAGCCATACCCGGATGCTGATTATGTGGCACATAGCCGGTGCCGACCACGTACCCGAGTTGCTTTTCTGTTCTGAGTACATTGAAAAACGGGGCGGCGAGCATTTGTTCCAGCACCATACACATGGCAGTGTCTTTCAGGCTGTTTCCCGGCGCCTGTAAATAAAGCACTACTGCCGCGTCATCGTGTTCACATATGACTTCGTGATAGAGGGCTTCGCCAACAGGTAATTGGGTCACAGCGCGGGACAATGGCTGACAACCGGCGCCGGGACAGGCACCTTTTAAATGCTCTGCAAAGGTTGAGGCTTCTTCTGCCGGCCAGTTGCCATGCATAAAGCTCTCGACGAAATATTTATTCAGCGCCTGCCGGCAAATGTCTGTCATATTTTCGAAAGAACATTCACGGACTGCCTTAAGCAGTTCCACCGGCGCCTGGGTGTTGCGCTGAACAATCACGCTGAGCCGTGAAAACAACCGGTTGGTAGGCTTATTCATCAGGGCATTTTCAAGGGTCTGAATCTGCATGGCTTTCAGACGCTCAAATTGGGATGCTTCAGGCATAAATTGATGGATAGTTTCCAGCAGCTGACCAGCCAGCTTGACCTGATGATTTGAAAATCCGCGAGTATGGAGGGTAAAACCAGCCTGATGCCCGTAAATCCGGTAATGCAGGCCGGCAATTTCTGCGCGGTAATATTTCGCCTGCAAATGGTCATTCAGCGCTGCGAGCCAGATACGTTTTGCCGCTACTGCAATCAGGTTGTCAGTAAATGCAGGTGCATCGAAAGAAATATAAATATCGCCTTTCGGGCTGTGGAACTGGTTGTCCTGCGCAAACCAGAATGCGAAATGTTCTTCTCTGACCAGTGCTCCTGGCAGTAAATAATCATCGCCCGGAATAGTAAGGTGATAATCATCACCCAGATAAGGATTGGGCGGAGGTAACTGTAAACCGTCGTAAGCTTCCGGCTCTGCCAGCTTGTGCAATAAGTCCTCAGGCAAAGGGCGCATCTGATAGCGGGCGTTATAGTGCCGGCACACCGAATCTGTGGGAAGGTCCGGCGCAATCATTTTTACCCGCATTGTACGGGGGGTAAAAAAGGACAGTGCGTGTTCCAGCTTCTGCTTGTCAAAACTGTCGATAATGATTCTGAAGAGCTTAATTTCTTCGCTGTCAAAGGTGAACAGATGCTGGGAATATTCACAAACAATACTTTGCAGCTTGGGATTCTCTTCATACTGATAAGCCAGTGCGCCAAGATGCGCTTTTTCCTGATACCGCCACTTCTCATCAATGCTGTTTTTAATGAGCCTGACGAATGCGAATAAGGCTTCCAGTATGCTGTCTCTGTTGTTCAGACCTTCTTCGGTTAACTGAAAGCTGACATTGAAATCTTTAAAGTCATCGCCTTCAATCCCGCTGCCTGCTATCAGATTGGTGACCCAGTTTTTAGCCTTCAGACAGGCCAGTAAGCTGCCTTCACCTTCATCGCCGATGAGGTGACTTAAATAGTTAAGCGGTTTGGTGCGGTAATCCAGGTGGAGTCCGGGCAGAGCAAAGGTGACAATCATCCGCCGCGCGGTTTGCAACGGAATGATATTAATATCTACCGCAAGTTGTTCTTCGTTATAAAGTGGCGGCCATTCTTTTGGCGCTTCTTCACCCTGACGGAATGCACTGAAGCTCTGCTGTGTCAGTTCCAGCACATCTTCCGGATCTTCACTGGTAAAAATGGCCAGGCACATATTGCTGGCAGTGTAGTACTGACAATGATAATCATGTAACGCTTTATGCAGTTCATCTTCCGGTAAAGAGCGGAAAATATTGGCATTGCCTACAGAAAATTTACTGAAGGGATGGGCCGGATTCGCAGTTTCTTTATGGATTTGATAAAGACGGCGCAAATCATCTTTACGTTTAAATTGAAATTCCGCCTCGATAGCGTTGATTTCTTTATCCAGAGTGTCTTTATCTAACAAAGGGAGTCTGAGCATATCTGCAAAAGCGGGAAGAATGCGTTTGAGTTCCGCGCTTCTGCAATGAAAATGGTAATTAGCAAACTCAGTGCCGGTCCAGGCGTTAATACTGCCGCCTGCACTGTCCACCATATCATTAATGCTGTTGGGCTTAGGCAAGTGGCGACTGCCAAGAAACATCATGTGCTCGAGGAGGTGAGATAAACCTTCACACTGTTCGGGATCATAAAAATGGCCGGCACGGACAGACATGGAAACATAGGTGGAGGGTGTCAGTTCATGCTGGTAAATCATGACCCGCAGGCCATTTGGAAGCGTATGGAAAGTGGCTTTTTCCAGATTCAGTGGTGTTGTCAAAATGCTCTCTTTATTTATGTTTTTTACTGCATTTCTTAAAAGGTAACTTTCCGGCGCTTGCGCTTCCTGAATTGATTACACGTCCGTATCACCTAAAGTCTTACATATTTATACTAGGCTAGTCTTTTCCGGTCTGCTATGGTTACAGTGTAGTCTTTCATCATATTCATTAAACTATGCCACGTCAAAATTCCAACGCCGACATTTTATTGTTTATCATGCGCCACGGTGAGGCGGAATCATTACGGGTTGATGACAAAAGCCGGCAACTTACCGATTATGGAAGGGCTCAGGCATCAGTCAGTGCTAACTGGCTTATTGATAACTACTGCCAGGACCGGCAAATAGATCTGGCTCTGATCAGTCCTTACCGTCGTGCTCGTCAAACATTTGACATGGTCAGTCTGGATATCAGTGCTAATAAAACGGAGTTGTGTGAAGACATTATTCCGGAAGGCAATCCAAAGCTCGCACACGACTATGTAGACACCCTGTTCACCGCTACACAGAGTAAAAGTCAGCCTGTTGAACGTATGCTGCTGGTCAGCCACATGCCCTTTGTCAGCTATTTTCTTGATGAGGTGTGTGTCATACCCAGTAACAGCCTGTTTGCCACCGCTTCAGTTGCTGTCGTCCGCTATAATGTGCAGAAACAGCATGGCGAACTGCTAGCACATTTCCAGGGATAACCCTAAGCCAAAGATTCTTAAGGCTTTCTCAATAAAATCAAAAAAATGCTTCAGAAGTTGGTTTATTAACCGATAAACAGGTTAGTGAGAGTGTAACCAGCTGCGCAGGGCAGTATTCCTAATGACGACCAAATCTATTCCGGATTTGCTCCGTCGATCTCTGGAGAGTCATATGGCGGAAGCCGATCTCAGAGATGATGAGGAGCTAAAAGATATCCTAGGCAAACTGAATGTGTTGTCGGGTAAAGTTGCTGCGGCGAAAGCGCAGGTACTGGCCCGCAGAGCGCAGGCCAAAGAGAAATCAGAGTAAATTAAATATCTGAAGCGTTATCCCGCGGCTCAGTGAAGTATTCGGGTAGGATACGCACGGTTTTCACCATATTGTCTTTTATATCCACGATCTCCATAGGATAACCGGCGAGACGCACACTGACCTGATTTTCCGGAATTTCTTCCAGGTACTCCAGAATAAGACCGTTAAGGGTTTTCGGGCCGTCAACAGGCAACTTCCAGTCCATTTCCTTGTTTAAATCACGCACGTTAGCACTGCCATCTACCAGCACACTGCCATCCTGTTGAATGTTCGCTTCTTTACTGTGATCCGGCACCATGGACGTGGTGAAGTCACCGATGATCTCTTCAAGAATATCTTCCAGCGTGACCAGGCCCATAATATCGCCGTATTCATCGACCACCAGAGCAATACGTTCTTTTTCTGCCTGGAATTTGTACATCAGAGTATGTAGTGGAGTGGACTCCGGTGTGAAGTAAATTTCACGCACTGCGCGTAGCAAACTCGACTTAGTGAATTGATCTTTTGATAACAGACGAAGGGCGTCACGACAATGCACGAAGCCCACGGCATCATCAATGCTGTCACGATACAGAAGTACACGGGTGTGCTGGGCATGGGTAAGTTGCTTCTGGATTTTCTTCCAGTCATCGTTGATATCGATAGCGACAATGTCTGCTCTGGGAACCATGATATCTTCGGCGGTGACATTCTCTAAATCAAGAATACCCACCAGCATATCCTGGTGCTTTTTCGGTATCATCGTGCCGGCCTCGTATACCACCGTCCGTAATTCCTCCCTGCTTAGGGAGTCATCGTTACCATTTGTCGGGTTAATACGCAGCAGGAACAAAATACTGTTAGTGATGGAATTGATGAGTGCAACAAACGGATAAAGTACAAATAGCAGAGGCAGCAGTATGACTGAGCTCGGGAACGCGACTTTTTCAGGGTACAACGCCGCCAGTGTTTTCGGGGTGACCTCAGCAAATATCAGCAGGACCAGAGTAAGGCCAAATGTGGTTGCAAAAAATCCCCAGTAATCGCCAAACAGGCGGGTGCAGATAATTGTTGCGATAGAAGACGCCGCAATATTAACCAGGTTGTTACCAATCAGGATCAGGCCGATGAGACGGTCAGGACGTTCAAGTAACTTTTGCACCCGTAAAGCTGCACGGTTACCTTCGTTTTGCAAGTGTTTGAGCCGATAACGGTTTATCGACATCATGCCTGTTTCAGAGCTGGAGAAATAGGCAGATAAAAAAATCAGCACGCCAAGTGCAATAAATAGCGTACTCGTTGATATGTCGTCCAAAAATCCGGGTTCCTTTACCTGTGTGGACTATCCAATTTAGTTATTCAGACAGCGGGTTTCAAGTGTAAGTTAATGAATCTTTATTATAACTGGCCTTTTCGGGCATTTTATCTGCATTTTAAGACATTAAGAAGCCTTTAAAGCAGTATTTCTCTGACAAAGCGGCTTCCAAAATAAGCGAGTGTGAGCAGCATCAAACCAATAACGGTGAGTACGATAACCTGTTTGCCGCGCCAGCCCCAAATATGCTGACCGGTAAGCAGGACAATATAAACTGCCAGGGCAATTATCGACAGGACAGTTTTATGGGCATACATGGTACTGAACATATTGTCGAGGAAGACGAACCCGCTTACCAGCGATAAAATCAGCAGGAATGTGCCGACAAGCAGTAGCTTAAACAACATGCCCTCTACCAGCATTAACGGAGGTAGCGGCGAATTCAGCAGAGATGCGCCTTTCTGTTTCAGCTTAAACGTAATAAACGACATTTGTAGCGCGTAAAGAAAAGCGATCACCAGCGTGCCGTAGGCAAATAACGAAAGGGTAATGTGGATAACCAGACCAGGCTGCATTTCTATGTGCATGATATGACTGACCGGCAGTACCTGAGCGGCCGCAATTGTCATCGCAGAAAATCCAAACACCACGGGCAGCAGAATGATATTAGGCATGACCGATGCGCTAATAAGCATAGATACAGTGATGAGCCAGGATACCAGTGACAATACATTGGTAATACTCATGTTCTGGCCAGGGGCAATAACAATGGCCTGTGACAGGTAGCATATATGGGCAGCCGCACCTGCCAGAGACAGGATCATTGCCAGTTTCTTGTTTGGTGTTTGCTGATTGACAATCTTGCCCATCAAAAGAAAAGCGGCAGCAAGATAAAAAATTATGCCGGCTACGGCAAATACGGTGGTCATCCCAATTCCTGTACGAAGGGGTGCTGTGTGACTTTTTCCTGCACCCGTTTTACTGGCTGTATTGATACTGCAAGTGCAAAGGAAATTCAACCAGAACCATTGTTTTTACACAGATTAAGACAATATAAACAGAGAAACACATATCAAGGTTCGTTGTGAACGCCTTTTTCGCTATAATGGCGGGAATAATGAGTTAACCGATTTGAAGAAGCTGCCTTATGTTTGAGAATTTATCTGAACGCCTTGGTCAGACGTTACGCAACGTTAGTGGCCGTGGCAGACTGACCGAAGACAACATTAAAGACACGCTCAGGGAAGTGCGGATGGCACTGCTTGAGGCGGACGTTGCCTTACCGGTAGTCAAAGAGTTTGTCGCCCAGGTCAAGGCCCGTGCTGTAGGCACTGAGGTGACCAAAGCCCTGAAGCCCGGTCAGGTCTTCATAAAAATTGTACAGTCTGAACTTGAGTCTGTCATGGGGGAGGCCAATGAAAAGCTGAACCTCTCTGCTCAGCCACCGGCGGTCGTTTTGATGGCAGGTTTGCAGGGTGCCGGTAAAACCACCAGTGTGGGTAAACTGGCTAAGTATCTGACTGAGCGCGAAAAGAAAAAAGTGCTGGTGGTCAGTGCGGATATTTATCGTCCTGCGGCAATCAAGCAGCTGGAAACACTGGCTACAGATGTGGGTGTGGGTTTCCATCCTTCCTCTATTGAACAAAAGCCCATTGATATTGTTAACGGCGCCATCGATGCGGCGAAAAAACAATTTTACGATGTACTTTTAGTGGATACAGCCGGTCGTTTGCACGTTGATGCAGACATGATGGATGAAATCAAAGCGCTTCACGCTGCGGTTAAACCTGTTGAAACCTTGTTCGTGGTAGATGCCATGACCGGTCAGGATGCGGCAAATACAGCGAAAGCCTTCAATGATGCATTACCACTTACCGGTGTGATCCTGACTAAAGCCGACGGTGATGCCCGTGGTGGTGCCGCGTTGTCGGTGCGTAAAATCACCGGCAAACCCATCAAGTTCATTGGTATGGGTGAAAAGGTTGATGCCCTTGAGCCGTTCCATCCTGAGCGTATTGCCTCGCGCATTCTGGGGATGGGTGATGTACTCAGCCTGATTGAAGAAGTTGAGCGTAAAGTTGATAAAGACAAAGCGCAGAAACTAGCGAAGAAAGTTCAGAAAGGCAAAGGTTTTGACCTTCAGGACTTTAAAGAGCAGCTTGAACAGATGCGCAATATGGGCGGCATGATGGGGCTGATGGACAAGTTGCCGGGTATGGGCGGCATGGCTGACAAAATTAAAGATCAGGCCAATGAAAAGCAGTTCAATCAGATGGAAGCCATTATCAATTCCATGACGCCGGCTGAACGCGAGCGTCCTGACATGATCAAAGGCTCCCGCAAACGTCGTATTGCTGCCGGTTCCGGTACGCAAATTCAGGATGTTAACCGTCTGCTGAAGCAATTCACCCAAATGCAGAAGATGATGAAGAAAATGTCCGGCGGCGGCATGAAGAAAATGATGCGCCAGATGAAGGGCATGATGCCTCCCGGCGGAATGGGTGGCATGGGCGGTGGCGGCGGAATGTTCCCGCCACGGTAAGCCACAGAGATAAAACGAAAAAGAGACGGCATGCCGTCTCTTTTTTTATTGGGCCGATGGTCATTTCCCGTGTTATAACATGACACAAATCTGCGCCCACACCGACATTGTCTAATGTCAGAGTCTGATTCGCCATTACATCCCGTGAGGGCCACACTTGCTCCAATCAGCAGAGCCAATAGTTTGTTATCTATGTCTTTATCCTCGCACAAGAAATACGTTAAGTATTCATCAGCGTCACAGCCAATTATGTTATTAATTGTAATTTGGGTCGTCAGAATGTAATGGCGTTGAGGGCGTGTCGGGTATGCCAGACTATTGTGTTGTATAGCCTGATATAACTTCTACAATGTATAGGATATTGACGTGAAAACTATTTGTTATACATTGTAGATCAAACCAAACACAGGAGGCGCTATGAGTAAGGAAAAATACCTCGGCGAATTTGAGCAGTATGTGTTGCTGGCAATTTTGAAACTTGGTGATCAAGCCTATGGCACCACCATTCGTCAATTGCTACACGACAGCATTCAGCGGGATGTGAGCATCGGCGCACTGTATACCACGTTGACCAGAATGGAAGATAAAGGGCTGCTCACCAGTGCAATGGGAGAAGCGACAGCAGAACGGGGCGGACGGGCAAAAAAATACTTTCAGGTGACCGCTGAAGGGCAGGCGGCAGTGAAACGCTCTCGTCAGGCGTTGCAGACTATGTGGCAAAACATCGCACTAAGCGATAAGGCCGCACAATGCTGAGTATATTGCAGAAGCCACCACGACTGGCCCAAAGTCTGTTAGCAAGAATAGTACCCCAACACCTGCAGGAGCCGATGCTGGGCGATCTGGATGAAACGTTTTATGCCAGGCAAGCACAGCATAATGTACTGGCAAACGCATTCTGGTATTGGCGACAAAGTTTATTAACCTCCATTCACTTTATTAATGACACACAAAAGGTAGTAATTATGTTTATTATCAGCGTCGGTTTATTTTTAGCGTTAACCCTTTTCGCTATGGCGTTGGGGGGAGAAATCAGCATGTTCATTGATGTACCGTCAATGCTACTCACATTGCTACCCGCGGCACTGTTTACAATAGGCGCAACATCATGGAAAACTTGCAAACTGGCCATTAAAACGGTGATGTTGGGAGACATGGAAACCAATACGCAGGCCATTTCTAGCCTACGAGTATTTACCTTGCTAGGTAACAGTATCATGTGGCTGGGTATACTGATGACTGTGCTGGGGTGGATTTCCATGGGCGCATTTATGGAAGATCTTAGTGTCTTCGGTCCGGCGTTCGCCGTGTCCATGCTGACAGTGTTCTATGCACTTATTGTGAAAACACTTTGCTATGTGGCTATCCAGCGTATCACCTTCCTGCAGGAAACGCTGTCAGGTGAAGATCTTTAAGGCCTGACGATCGTTTGTGGTGCACTGTTTGATATTCACTCAAACAGTGCACCGGAATACCGACAAAATCACATCCACACTGGGCAATTTTGCCAATTCATAATACACTGCTACCCCGCTTAAACGATGGATATCGCTGGCGACAGGGATGACTTGAAGAAAAGACTCGGGCCAGACTCTTGCAGGCCGGAATGCTGGTTTGCAACGCCTGACATATTTCCCCTCCCGACAGCGGTATAACAATTTCAGCAAGACGTATACCGGCAGTCACGACGATAACAAAAAAGACATGCCGGTACGAAGACAGGATTATTATGGCCGGTTTAAAACGCATCATTCTTATTGATACCCACCTGCCGGGTGTCGTTGAACTCAAACTGGATGGACATACCAATATCTGCGGTACCAACGCTTCCGGTAAAACCACGCTGCAGCGGCTGATACCCGTTTTTTACGGCGAGTATCCCAGCCGCGTTGTACCGGCCACCCGTGATAGTTTTGAGCGCTGGTATTTACCCCGCACCTCCAGCTTTATTATTTATGAGTTCACCCGCGCTGAAGGGGATTTATGTCAGGCGGTATTGAGTTCTAACGGAACGGGGGTTAATTACCGCTTTATCGGTAAGCCTTTTGATATCGACGATTACCTGTTGCCGCAAAAAAACGGTAAACGGGTGAGTATCAGCAGCGCCGAGCTTGCCAGAGCGATGAAACGCAACAACGTGCTGGTGACCAGTTTACTGACCACAAAAGACTTCCGTGCCATTTTGCAAAACGATCACGGTGTACTGAACCAGAGCAGCAATTCACGGGAATTGTTGGGTTACGCCCGTATTTTCAGTTTGTGTCAGCCTAATTTGCATGTACGTCACATCGAGAAGCTGGCCAAAGCCGTGCATTCTAAAGAAGGCAAGATGGAAACCATCAAGGCCATGATTGCCGCTATTCTCGAAGAAGACGGTGTGCAGCCGCCCACCTCAAATTTAAGCCGTAACCGTGTGGATGACTGGCTGCGCGAATGTCAGCTCATTAAGCAGTTTGATCGTATCCGGCCCGAGTTCGGCAAACTTGAACAGGCCGATATGGCACTGGGAACGACAGAGAAGCAGCTTGGCGGTTTAAAGCAGGTGTTTGAGGCGGATAAGAGTCATTTATCGGCGGCTGTCGAAACGGCTAAGAATCAACTGGAAGAGAATCAGTTCCAGCGCAAGCAGAATGATAACCAGTGGTCTGAGACCCGTGACACGCTCAATCAGACGGTGTCATCTGCCCGTGCGGATGTAGAAAAATACACCTCGGAACTGGATGCTGTGGAAGAAGAATTCCAGAGCTGGCAGGAACAGGATATTGAACAGTTAAAAGAAGATGTGGCGAATCTTGGTCAGTGGCAGAACGAGCTGGAACTGGTATCCGGCCGGTATACCTTATTGACCGAAAAACATCAGGATATTGAGTCCACGTTTAACCGCCGTATCGCTGAACTGGGTGAAAAGCTCAGTATGAACCTGGAGCAGCTTTCAGCCAGCCGTCAGGAAGCGGCTGATAAGCGCAGTGACCTGCAGCAGAAAGAGCGTGATGCATTGCAAAACATCCGCGACGATTATGCACAGCAAATTCAATCGTTAAATCACGCACATCAAAACGCCCTCAGCGACCTGAAAGTTGGAGAAGCCGAACTGAAAGCCGGACTGAATAACGCCGGTTATAACGAGTTTGAGCAGTCTCAGCTTGATTTACTGGATGCCGCAATCAAAGAAGCCAGCATCAATGAAGATGCTGCGCGCAGCGAGTATCGTCAGGCACAGCAGGCCCACAGTCAGGCGGTACTGCATCGTCAGTCAGCCTCATCGGCACTGGATAAAGCCCGCAACCAGCATCGGGCACAGGAAAAGCATGTCGACGGTATCAATCAGCTCCTGTACCCCGGAGAAGGCTCCCTGCTGGAGTTTCTGCGTGGCAACCTGGATAACTGGGAACATACGCTGGGTAAGGTCTTGCGTCCCGAATTGCTGGAGCGCAAAGATCTCGTTCCTCAACTGGCTGAAGGTGAAAGCCTGTTTGGTATCAAGCTGGCACTGGAAGCACTGGATACGCCGGAATATGCCCATACTGAACAGGAGCTTAAAGCCCGTTTAAGTGCTGCAGAAGAATCTCTGGCGCTGGCGTTAGCGGCTCAAAACGAGTGTGAAGCGGTATTGTCGAAAGCCAACGAAGACGTGCGTAACGCTGAGCTGGCGATGACCCAGAAAGATAACGCTGTACGCAGTGCAGAAGCCACCCGTAAGCGTGCCCAGCAGGACCGTGATGCAGTACTGAGTGAATATCAGCAGGCGTTGTCGGCCCGCAAACAAAAAGCACGCAGCAAACTGGATGATAACGTTCAGGCCAGAAAACAGCTGGTGGCACAGTTTGAACTTGACCGCGATGAGATTAAAGATCAGCAACGGGAAGCCGAAACGGAGCACAGCTTCCACTGGCAGCAGCTTATTGCTGACACTGATGCCCGTATCAGTCAGCTTGATTCAGATATGCGTAAAGCCAGAGATAATGCGGCAAAAGACCGTCGTGACACTGAGCAGTGGCTGGAAAATGAGCTGAATAACCGCGGCGTGGACGTGGATGAAATCGGTGAGATGAAAAAGCGCATTAAAGTGCTTAAAGAAGATATCTACCGCACAGAAACCCATCGTCATAAAGTTGCTGACTACGAACGCTGGTATCAGACGGTGTTCACCGGCCACAAAGTTGCCTGGCAAAACAGCCTGGCGAAAGCCCGTAAGTCACTGGCCGAATCTGAGCGCGAGCTGGCTGCAAAACAAACCGTGTACCGGGAAACGCGGGAGCAGCTTAAAGATCAGCATGGTCAGTTAGAAACGGCACTGAAAACCTCATCCGACCAATATGAGCAGGTGGTTAACTTTGCTAAATCGCTGGCAAAAATTGCTCTGCCGGCGGTACAGGCCGAAGAGGCTGTACGCCATGATGAGTTATCCGTTAATCAACGCTTATCTCAGGTGCAGAGTGCCCTGCAGGAGCGTGAAGGCTTAATGTCTGATGTGAAAGCTTATGTTGAACGCTTTGATCAGCTTATCGCCGCGCAGGCGGGAACCGGTTTGTCAGATACCTGGGAACGGGCCCGTGAAGAATGTGCCGTGATGAACGCCCAGGGCGTGAAGAGCGTTGACCACCGCCGCATGGTCGGCCATCTGGCGCAGCTGCTGAATGTTATTGTGCCGCAGAAATTACAGGGCCTGAAAGAGCAGGGACGTATCTTTGGTGCGGATCTGAGTCAGTACTATTACGTACTGGCAGATATCGATAAACGCATCGTCAGTCAGAGCCGCCGCATTACCAAAGAGGTTGACGGTGAATTGTTCCTTGATGGCGTGTCTGACTCCGCGGTAAAAATCCGCTCACGGATCAGTGAACTGGAATTCTGGCCTGAACTGGAACAGTTCCGGGCTCTCTACGACGAGTGGATGGGGCTGGGCGCAAATGAATTGCCGGATGAAGAATACGGGCAGAGTATGCGCCGTGTGCTGGATATTCTCGGCCGTGCCGCGCTGACCGGCGGCATCAGTAAACTGCTGGATATCGAACTGCATTTACGTGAAGGCAACAGCGATCTTGTGATCCGTACCGACAGACAGCTGAACGAGTCTTCCAGTCACGGTATGGCTTACCTTATTTTGTGTAAGTTCCTGCTTGCCTTTACCCGTCTGCTTCGTGGTGAAGCCGATACCACTATTCACTGGCCTATCGATGAATTAGGCACACTTCACCAGAGCAACGTGAAGAAGATCTTCGATGCCTGTCAGAACAATAATATTAGCGTGGTAGGGGCCTTCCCGAATCCTGAGTCTGATGTATTAACGCTGTTTGAGAATCGCTACCTTATCGATAAAGTCAGCAGACAGTTACAGGTGGTTGAGCCAAAAGTCAGCGCTATTGCAGAACGCATTAAAGCCCGCCGCGAACAGGAGGAGTCAGCATGATGTCAGAACAGGGTCGTATTTTAAGTTTATTGCTGAAAGGGCAGTTTATTTGTCAGGTGAGTGATGAAGAAGGCTGGCGCTACCTGAAAAGCCGCGACAATGCACAGAAGCTTGAGCCTCATCTGAATGTGCTCAACCGCACTCTGGCGTCAACCGGTGAAGGCGACGTGTTTTTTGCTGCTTATTTAACGCTGGGTGACGATGAGCGCAAAGTGCTGACCCAGCAGTTTCAGGAAACTGCATCCAGTCTGGTGCCGCTGGTAGAATGGTTGTTACTGGTACAGCAAGCCAGTGAGTCAGATATGCCCGTCACGATGGGTAACGCACTGCGTTTAAATGAACTGCAAAGCGTCATAGAAGATACGCCGGCTTATGCAGAACAGCTTGAAAAAATCTCACGTTACCGGGTGTTTAACTCTACCAGTATGAATCTGGACGGTCAGCTTAAGCAGGTGTTTAAGCGTCTGACCGATATGGGATACCTGATTAAACCGAATACCGAAAAGCAGATTTATCTGGTCACCGGTAAAGTTGAGCATCTTTTTGAGATGATTAAATTTATCGACGAAACCGAAAGTCTGTCGTTGTCTGAGCAAGCTGAGGCTGCCGTGCAGCAGGGGAGCCTGATATGAGTCAGGTGTTGGTTCAGGCCGGCACGCGGTTGCTCAATGCGCTGGGCCGCCACAGCGACCTCATCATGCATGCTTACGTCAACGGGTCGGTAAAAGAGGCGGATTTTAGCCGCAAAGTGCTGGAACAACTGGTTCAGCTAGGTGTGTTGTGGCGTCCCGATCCTCAAAGTCCGCTGCGCTTGAAAAACGCGGTTCGTGCATTGCTGGAAGGCAGTTTGCAGGATGAAAGAAACCGTACCATCAACACTAACATCACTGCGTCGCTGGCAAGCTTGCGCACGTTAGCTGAGCACTACAAAGAGTCGCTGCACTACAACCGTTTTAACGAAGCCCATGCTCATATGACCGATTTAACTGAGCATGTGTATCAGTTAACAGAGTCACTGACCAACAGCGTAAGGGTGCTGTTCAGTCGCATTAACAATGAGTTTGGCTATGTCTCTTCGGTAGAAGCAAAAATTCGTGAGAACGAACTGGCGCAGGGACAGGTGAGTGATTTACTGCAGCAACTGGAGAGTTTCCATTTCGATGAACTCAGTGAGCTCGCCGGCAGTAACCGTGAGTTGCGGCATTTGCTTGTTGTTGCGTTACAGCAGAGTTTCTCTAAAGCTGCGCAGGAACTGTCTGTGGTGCAGGCCCGCTTACTCGACCTGCTGGGGCGCTTCCGTGAGTTTCAGGGACGTACCCGTCTGCTTAAGGGCTTTTTACTGCACATGGAGCAACAACCGGATTTTACGCCGGGGAATTATCCGGCATTAAGTCAGGTGCCCGTGTTGTTCAATCAGGCAGAGAGTGTACTTGAAGCGGCGGCAGCCGACGTGAACCAGGTAGCTCACGAAGGTGACTATCAGATGATTGTCAGCACCCTGACTGACATTCATCGCCGTAAGCCGGATGAAAATGCCCACAAGGCCGCACAGGAAATTGAAGTCACGGCGCAGTCCAGTGTGTCACTGGAGAAGGATCCTATCCATGTTGCTGTGGATGATTACTTCTGTGATGTTATTGACTCCGGTCAGCCTAAATCTGCCCTTGAGTACTTTGAAGAACGGGAACTTGAGTTCGATAAAGAGGTATGGATTTATCAGGTTATCGGCGGTTATCAGTCGCTGGATGAAAACGATAAACAATTCTTCGCGCTGGATGCTTCCGGCCAGCCGGACGCTGTTTACACCGGCAATTTCTACATAAACGACGTTACGCTGGGGCTCAGATAGTCCCGGCGTAAATCGTCAACTCTGTGTCATTCACCCCGGTTTAGAACAATTTAGTCTGAACAAAGGGTGAAAATTTTTTAAATTTCCATATAATTAACATTTGTGTAACATAATGAACTTTCTGTAGCAGCTATGCGTAATAGGCGTGTCACATAGAGGAACTAAAGTGGCGCGCGAATTTGATAATACCGGCTAACCGTCGTTGTTATCAGACTGTTAAGGCATATGGCACACGAATGGAGATTATCATGCAGTTGTCCCATGAGCAGGCTTTTAATCAAGCTCTGATCCGTTTATCGGTTTTGTTATACCAGGTTGACGGTAAGGTCACACTTTCAGAACAGGATTATCTGGAAGATGTTATAAACCATTTAGACTGGCAAAGCCCCATTTGCCGCGAGGCATTTTTTACCGACGCTATCTACCAGACACGGCAGGTACTGGATGCAGGCGAAGAGCAACGTTATCTGCGTACGTTGCAAACTGACTTACTCTTTGATGCTGATAAGGCGCTGGAAGTGGCCATGGCCATCACCGGCATTGACGGCGAACGTAGTGATGAAGAAACAGAGCTTCTGTCACTGCTGACGCACAAGGTGCTTGCGAAAGCGCTGGTAAACCGTGCAAAACCGGTATCACCCTCGGAATTGAACTAGAACGATAAAATACGGCGTCTTGCAGAGATGACCGGTATCTGAATTCTGAACAGATAAAATAAGTACTGACGACATGAAAAAGGCCGCTTCAATTTGAAGCGGCCTTTGTTTTTGCTGTGTTGTTTACGCTATTTGCTGTTCATCAGCATCGGTGAGTTCTTTCTCCAGCCGCTGGGTTTCATCAGCCCGTGGCTTGGTGAAACGGGCGAGGGCGAGATACAGCACCGGTGTGAGGTAAAGAGTAAACACTACCGCGATACCTAATCCACCAAACACCACCCAACCGATAGCGTTACGGGATTCCGCGCCGGCACCGGAGGACAGGATAAGCGGCAGACCACCCAGGATGGTGGATACCAGTGTCATCATAATCGGACGCAGACGTACCTTACCGGCCTCTACTATGGCGTCGTAAACTGAATGGCCGTGGTCGCGGAGCTGGTCAGCGAATTCGATGAGCAGGATGGCGTTCTTCGCCAGCAGGCCTATCAGCATCACCAGACCAATCTGCGAATACACATTAATTGTGGTATTGGTCAGGTACAGCGCATAAATCGCTGCGGCGATACCAAAGGGTACAGTGAGCATAACCACAATGGCACTGTTAACACTCTCAAACTGCGCTGCCAGAACCAGCAGCACGATGATGAAAGCCAGAACATAAGTCAGTGCAACTTGCTGAGAGGTTTCTTCAAATGTTTGTGCCTCGCCCAGGAACACAGTGCCAATGCCATCAGGAAGTGTGTCGTTGCCGAGGGCGCGGATTTTCTCTACAGCTTCATTGATGGGGAAGCCGTCAGGTAATTCCATTTCCAGTTTAATAGCTCTGCGCTGGGACTGACGCTCCAGCTCCGCGGCAACACCTTCTTCCGTGATGTACGCTACGCTGCTCAGCGGGATGAGTGAGCCATTATCAGACTTCACATAGAGATTAGTTAAATCCGACGGGTTGCTGGTATTTCGTCTGCTGGATTCCAGCATGATTGGAATCGCCTGGTCACCCACATTCAAATCAGCAATATCGTCGCCATTCACGGCAGCCCTGAGTGTCGCAGCAATGTCACTAAGCGGTACGCCCAGCTCTTCTGCCCGGCGACGGTCGATATTCACACGCATTTGAGGCTGGGTGGGTTCATAACTCACACGGGGTGAACCCAATTCCGGAATGTTGGTTTCAATAGCGGCTGCAAAGTCCATCGCGGCTTCATAAATACGTTCGTAGCTGCTACCGGTCAGGGCGAGTTCAAGTCCGCCACCCTGTCCACGTAAATTCAGGCTGTTGCCCCCGAATGCATTTCCCGGCGCTCCCGGAATTGCCTGCAACTGAGGACGGATTTCCGACACGATATCCTGTAATGATTTATCGCGGTCATCCCAGTGTTTAAGAGGTACTGTGATAAATACAATGTTTGGATCCCAGGAGCCGACTACCGTATAGATAGAATCCACAGTACCGTTTTCGACGTAAGGCAGCAGCACCTCTTCCATCTTATGAGCCTGACGATCCATAAAATTCATGCCTGCGCCGTCAGGGCCACGGGCGAAAATACGGATTGTGCCACGGTCTTCGCTGGGTAGCAGCTCATTGTTGATATTCTGAGCTGTAAACCAGGCGCCAACAGCAGCCAGAATACTTAACAGGACAATAAGCCAGGCGTATTTAAGCGACCATAAAAGTGAGCGCTGATAACCACGCAGGCATGCATTTCCGAAACGTCCCAGCGTGGCTGAAAATATGCCTTTCTCTTTGGCTTTCTTCACCGGCAAACGTGCGGTCAGAGCAGGTACCAGAGAAAGTGCGACGAAGGATGAAATGATTACCGCACCGGCCAGTACACCGCCGAATTCTCTGAACAGACGTCCCGCCGTAGACGGTAAAAATGCGATGGGGATGAACACCGAAGCGAGTACCGCCGTGGTTGCTACAACCGCAAAAAACACTTCACGGGTACCGATAACTGCCGCGGCTCTGGCTCCGAGGCCCATGCCCCGGCGACGCTGAATATTTTCTGACACCACAATAGCATCATCAACAATCATCCCGGTTGCCAGCACCAGTGCGAGCAGGGTAAGAATATTGATTGAGAAGCCAAGCATCCAGATAATGCCAAGCGCCCCAGCCAGGGATACCGGAATGGACAGGGCGGGGACGATGGTTGCACGCCATGAACCAATGAAGACTAATAATGTAAACACAACCAGAATAATGGTGATGCTTAAAGAGCCAATCACTTCGCCCACAGAATCACGGATGAATTCAGCGTCATCACTGGTTACGACAATGTCCATATCAACAAAGCGTTTGTTCAGATCTTCCACCATGGCCATAACTTCATCTGAAATTTCGATGGTATTAGAGCTGGCTTGTCTGATCACGCCTAAACCAATCACCGGACGACCGTCAAGGCGCACCATACTGCTGCTGTCTGCGGGGCCAAAAAATACGCTGGCGACATCGCCAACCCGGATATCTCCGCTGATCACGATATCTGAAACATCCTGTGCTGAAACAGACGTCGCATCTGCGCGGACGATGAGAGACTGGTCCTGAGACTGGATGCTCCCTGCAGGAACATCAAAGGGCGCTAATTCGAGTGCATTTGCCACATCTGTCATCGACAGGTTGAAACTGGTCAGCCGCAGAGGATCGACAGACACGCGAAGTACGCGCTCGCGGTCGCCACTTAACTGTACGTCAGCAACTCCGGGAATACTCAAAAATAGCGGCGCCAGATCGCTATCAACACGCTCGGTCAGCGTTTCCATATCCAGAGTGTCACTGGATACTGCCAGACTGACTACCGCCTGAGCGTCACTGTCTGCACGGATAATGGATACCTGTTCCACATCCTCGGGTAACTGGCGCTGTACACGGCTTACTGATTCGCGGGTTTCATTGGCAGCATCTTCCAAATCAATGCCGGGTCTGAACTCAACCCGCACGCGGGCGGAGCCTTCTTCGCTCTGAGCGTAGATATTTTTCACACCGCTGACCCGGGCCACTGCGCCTTCCAGCCGGCTGGTCACTTCAGCGTCCACGGTTTCCGGAGAACCGCCGGGGTACTCCGCCGTTACAGTGATTTGTGGTGTATCAACGTCAGGCAGTTCCCGTACTTCCAGACCGTTAACGGCAGCAAAGCCGGCAATGACAATAAGCAGATTAAGTACAACAATTAATACGGGGCGGCGAATAGAAACCGACGGCAAATCGCCGGTCTGTTGAGAGTGCTTAGTCATTGTTGTCGCTCCGGCGTGCCAGTTCGGTTGTGATTTGCTGCCCTTCACGAAGACGCTGAACACCTTCAGAAATCAGCATATCACCCGGAGACAGGTTACCGGATACGAGAATTGTGCCTCGCAGACGCTGATGCACAATCACATCAACGCGGCGGGCTTTACCATTTTCAGCAATCCACACGTAGGCACCGGTTGCACCCCATAACAAAGAAGCTTCAGGTACAGCCGCATATTCATTGCCATTAATCTCAAGGTTTACACGGAAGCTCATGCCCGGGCGGTAGTTGTCTAGATTGTTGTCCAGGATAGCCCGTGCACGTAAGGTACGGTCAGTTTCGCTGATACGCGAGTCAACTTCAGCAATTTCTGCCGGCAGTGTTTTATCGCGGTTTGTCCAGGGTTGTAACGTGACTTCCGGCTGGTTGAGCAATACAGTAAGCGCTGCTTCAGGGGCGCGGAAATCAACAAAGAGTTTGCTTCTGTCATCCAGAGTCGTGATGGCGGTGGTGGCTGTAATACGATCGCCCACTTCAACATCTGTCAGGCCGACAATCCCGCTGAACGGTGCTTCAACGGTGCGGTCTTCTAAATCTGCTTTGGCTTCATCAAGGGTAACTTTGGCAAGGTCACGGGTGGTTTGCGCCAGATCGAGTTCACTCTGGGGAATGGCGCCCTTTGCCCGGCTTTCCTGTAAACGTTTATAGGAACGTTCTGCGTCAAGTAACTGGAGCTCAGCGCGGCGAACGGCAACCTGCTGACGGCGGTCGTCCAGTTTTACCAGTACCCGGCCCTGTTCTACATACTGGCCCGGTACAAAATTCACTTCAGTCACTTCGTCTGCAACAGCGGGATACAATACAACCGAGCGGACGGCTTCTGCAGTTCCCACAGCTTCCACATCCCGTTTGGCATATTGAAATTTAATTTCTTCAAGGACAACGAGTTTGGCCTGATTATCGCCAAAAAACTGGGCATTGGCACTGCTGCTCACTATGGAAAATAAAACAGTGAGACTAAAAAAAACAGAGGTTCGTAGTTGGGTTTTCATTGTATTTCCGTGTTTCATCAACGCTTGTCACTCTCCTGCACGCTGAACGGAGACGCGCCGGAGTCAGTAAAGTGATTGTTGTTAAATTTTTGTTTTTATAAGCTGTGTATAGCACCACAGCCTTGTCAGCTAAGCAATTGCAGTTCAGCGTACTCCCTGTACAGCGTATCGTTTTCTATCAGTTCATCGTGTTTTCCTGTACTTACAACGTGTCCTTTATCCATGACGATGATCCGGTCAACATGTTTCACGGTGGCCAGCCTGTGAGCAATGATAATGGTAGTACGACCCTGCATCAGCTTATTCAGCGCCTCCTGCACCATTTTTTCACTGCGGGCATCCAGTGCGCTGGTTGCTTCATCAAGTAACAGTACTGGCCTGTTGGCCAGCAGGGCACGGGCAATGGCAATGCGCTGCTTCTGACCGCCGGACAACCTTACTCCCCGTTCTCCCAACTGAGTGTGATAGCCTTTCTCCAGCTCTTCAATGAATTCGTGGGCAAATGCGGATTTAGCTGCTTTCCTGACCTGCTCATCGCTGGCTGACGGGCAACCGTAGCGGATATTTTCAAGTACGCTGGTGGCAAAAACCACGGGCTCCTGAGTAACAATCGCGATCTGACTTCTTAATGATTCCAGCGATAATGACGTTATAGGGGCTTCGTCCAGCAGAATGGTGCCTTTGCGCACATCATAAAAGCGAAGCAACAATTGAAACAGCGTCGTTTTTCCTGCTCCGCTGGCCCCTACCAGGGCAACCTTCTCGCCGGGATTGACAGTTAAAGACAGTTGATTAAACAGGACGCCGCTGCCGGGGTAACAAAAAGTAATATTGTCAAAAATGATGGCTGGTGGTCTGGCCGTGTCATTACTGAACTGTGTTATGCCCGGGGAGATGTCCGGCACCGTATGTAAAAGTTCCAGTAACCGTTCGCTGGCGCCGGCTCCACGCTGAACTTCGCCGATAACCTCGCTGATGGTTGCCACGCTGCCGCCGGCCATCACCGCATAGAATAAAAAGGCTGACAGTTCACCTGCGGTCATATCACCGGCAAACACTTGTCTGGCACCGAACCAGGCAATCAGGACGATAGCGCTGAGACTCAGCAGCATAATTAATCCAATCAGCATAGAACGGTAATGGATACGGCGTCCGGCGGTTTCCATAACGGCATCCACGCCGGCCTTGAACTGGGAACGTTCCAAATCTGCTGCGTTGAAAGCCTGTACAGTCATTATTTCATGTAAACTTTGATCAATATGCGCCCCCAAATCTGCCACCCTGTCCTGACTCAGACGGGCGTAATGGCGTACCTGAGGGGCAAGCAAACGGATGGGGACTAACACCGCAGGCACCGCCAGTAATACGCACAAGGTCAGCACCGGGCTGGTGATGGTCATCAGCACCAGCGCGCCGGTGAAAGTGATAAAGGAGCGGATCGCCATCGACAGACTCATACCCACCACAGTTTGAATAATGGTGGTGTCGCTGGTGAAGCGGGAAATGACTTCTCCGGTGCGTAATTTTGCAAAGAAAGATGGTGGCAGGGTGAGCAAATGAGAAAATACGCTGATGCGTATATCGGCACTGATGCGTTCACCCAGCCAGGTCATCAGGTAAAAACGCACATAGGTTGCCAGGCTTGCCACCGCAGTAATCACAAGAACACCAATAATTGCCCGGTTCAGCATGTCTGCGTTGTCGTTCATAAAACCCTGATCGACGGCCAGCTTAATTCCCTGACCCAGAAGCAGCCACGCGCCGGAGGCCACCAGCAAGGCGATGATTGCGCCTGTCACCTGTATCCGGTAGCCCGTGAGCAGGGTCCGGATCCATTTAACAACCTGCCAGGTTGTTGCCTTATTCTTTCCTTGATCTGAAGTCATGCCGGTATCTCAAAAAACACTGAACTTTGTATTTTACGCCACAGTTAACTATCAGGATTGCCGGATAAGACCACTTCGTCATTCAGCAAGACCAAAAACACAATAAATTTCTGACCCATAATTTGAATTTCACCGGAGATTGACCATAGTTAAACAACAGCAAAAGGTATTTTTAGTAGTCAGTCAGGTTCTGTGTTTGTTAAACAAGTGAACCGTCTCCGGGAGCCTCCATGCAAAACAAAGCACTACTGGTGGATGATGTGGCCAATGTGCTCGATTCTTTCCGGCGCAATCTTCGGGGGCAACTTGCTTTTGATGTGGCAAACAGCGGTAAAGCGGCGCTGGCACTGATGGCAGAAAATCATTATGCCGTGCTTGTCACTGACATGACTATGCCGGATATGAATGGCTTATCGCTGCTAAGAGAAGTAAAGCGTCTCTATCCGGACACTGTGAGAATTATGCTTACCGGTAACGGCGATCAGCAAACAGCCATAGATGCAGTAAACGAGGGGGATGTTTTCAGGTTTCTCACCAAACCCTGTTCTGTTGTTGAACTGAAGCGGGTTATAGAAGCCGGATTTCATCAACATAGTCTGATTATGGCAGAAAAGGGCCTGTTGAATCAGACAGTAAGAGGCATTGTCAGTGTTCTGGCTGAAGTCCTGGAGTTGGTGAATCCGAAGGCTGCAGCACACAATGTACAGTTGAAAATGTACATGCTTCAGCTCGCAAGGGAACTGAAGCTAAAACAAAGCTGGATGTTGGAACCCGTTGCTGAGTTATCACAGTTGGGAACGATTCTATTGCCGGGCGTACTGGCCGACCAGTATGAAACCAGCAAGCTGACGGCGGCTGAAAATGAACTGATTGAACAACACGCCAGTCTGGCCAGCGATTTACTGGAAAAAATTCCCCGCTTTGAAGCGGTAGCCAGGAACATCCGCTATCAGGACAAGTGCTTTAACGGGGAAGGTGTCCCCGCTGACGATGTACAAGGTGCAGACATTCCTTTCGGAGCGAGAATGCTTAAAGTGGTTAATGATTTTATCAGGGCACGGGAGACAGGCATGTCCACGGTGGATGCATTACGCCGGCTGGAAACAGATGCCCGCTGGTACGACGGCAAAATTTTGTCGGTCTTTACCCGAATGTTGCTGCGCAAATCCGATTTGATGTCTGTGCCGGTATCGTCCATTGAACCCGGTATGGTGATATCAGAAAAAATCGCGACCAACGCCGGAAAGCAACTGGCCAGAGAAGGGCAGGTAGTAACCACTACACTCAAACAGATCCTCACTGTATGCATACAAAGTGGTGCGTTAAGTCCTGCACTGATGATCGGAGTGTATCTGGAAGACAACGGTGACGCCGGAAATGCGGAGGATATTGCAGTATGACTTTCTGGAGGTTTATTACGCCGGAGCCGGCGTTATATACGGAAGTAAACGGTCATTATAATCACTTTATTCTTTTCCTTTCTCTGCTCGTTTCAACACTGGCGGCCTACTCGCTAATTGTCGTGTTAAAACGGATGTGGCAAACCGAATTATTGTCAACAAGACGGCAATGGAAGCGGTTTGGCAGTGTGACATTTGGGTTAGGGGTATGGGCGATGCACTTCACCGGCATGCTCGCCTTTATGTTACCTATCGGCATGTCATTTGATGTGGCATTGACCATGGTGTCTATATTGCCACCCATTGTTGGCGCTTATATCGCTGCGAAACTCATAGCGACACAAGTATTCACCTTTACCAATATTCAACTGAGTTCATTGAGTCTGGCGATCGGGATCGGGGCAATGCATTACACAGGCATGGAAGCTATGGAGACTGAAGCTGCCATGACCTACGATTTTGGCTTCTTCTTACTCTCCATCGTTTGCGCCTGGCTGTTTGCGATGGTTGCCATTTATATGGTGATTTACATACAGCGTAAAAACATTCGCGGGCAATTAGGACTGGTGGGCTGTGCCATGGTGATGGGCATGGCCATCGCGGGCATGCACTATGTGGCAATGTATGCGGTGCATTATTATTTGCCAGTAACATTTATTCCCTCAGAGACCGGGGGCCACGCTGAACCAGCCATTCTCGCACTGGCTATTACAACACTGGTGTTCGTCATTTTTGCAACAACGCTGCTGGGGTCAATTTTTGACAAGCGTTTACAGGCTGCTGAGCTTACAGCCAAAGTCAGCGCTGCCAGAGAGAAAGACATCGTGGAAAACCTGGCTGACGGCTTGCTGGTGGTCAATGAAAATGGCCGGATTACCGGCGTTAATACCGTCGGTCTCAGTTTGTTCGGATATAAAGATGCAGACCAGTTGCGCAACGAGGATATTACAAAAATCCTGCCCGGATTCGACATCCGGCTGCTCACAGGAGCCGGTGAAGAAGGGAAGCAACAACACGTCATGCAACTGGACGGTAAACGGTCGGACGGCACTACCTTCCATTGCGAAATGAATTTTTCTCCTATGACCGTGGTTATACAGAACATGCATCTGTTCAACGTGGTTATCCGTGATATCACCCAACGACTTATGCTGGAAGACCAGTTGCGGCAGGCACAGAAAATGGAATCCATCGGCCAGCTTGCTGCCGGTATTGCTCATGAAATAAATACCCCGACGCAGTATGTGTCAGACAATATCTTCTTCTTAAAGGGCGCATCTGAAACTGGCATTTCTGTGATGAAAACCGTTCATGCGCTTCTCAACAGTAAGGATGAAGGCGAACAGGCTGAAATAAGAGCAGAACTTGAAGCTCTGATGAAGGGTGAAGATATTGAGTTCCTTATTGACGAGATGCCAGTGGCGTTTGATCAGTCGGTTGAAGGTTTGCAGCGTATTGCAAAAATCGTCGGGGCGATGAAGTCTTTTTCCCATTCCGGTGACGAAAAAATGCATAAGGTCGACCTGAAAGAAGCGATCTCCTCAACTATTACCGTTGCGCGGGGGGAATGGCGTTATGTGGCCGACCTCGAAGCGGAGTTTTCTGAAGACGTGCCGCTGGTGACCTGCAGCAGAGACGAAGTGAATCAGGTGGTACTAAACTTTATTGTTAATGCCGCCCATGCCGTAGAAGAAAAGTTTGGCCGCGAACGGATGGAAAAAGGTTTGATTCAGGTGCGTGTGTATCCTGAGGATGACACGGTGATCATTGAGATTACCGATAATGGAACAGGCATGAGTAAAGAGGTATGCAAACGCATTTTTGAACCGTTTTTTACGACCAAACCGCCCGGTAAAGGAACTGGGCAGGGGCTTTCACTGGCCTATGCAGTGATTATAGAAAAGCACAAAGGCCAGATATTAGTGAACAGTGAAATTGGACTAGGTACTACCTTTAAAATTGTTTTACCGGTGGAACACCCGCAGACCGTTGAAAGTGAGCTCAGTGATGAAAATACTCTTTGTTGATGATGAAAAAATGGTGCTCAACGGCCTTAAACGGGCGTTGTATCAGACCGGCTGGAAAATCAGTATTGCTGACTCGCCGCAAAAAGGGCTGGAGGCTATCGCGTCAGATACGCCTGATGTAGTTATTACCGACATTATGATGCCGGTGATGAACGGTGTTGAATTTCTGGATAAAGTGAGTGAAGGCAATCCGGTGATCAGTCGTTTCGTGTTATCAGGCCAGGCGAATGAGAGTTTAGTACTGCAGGGAAGTCAGGTGTCTCATTGCTGGTTTACAAAACCCTGCTCACATGGTTTGCTGACCCAGCATTTGCGTGCTGTTGAGGAAGTAAATCAGACTTTTCCGGATAGTGCTGCTTGTCAGTCGATGGCAGTCAGTTCACCTTTGTTTAATTCTTTTACCTTGCTAAAACAGTTCATGCAGTGCGTCAATTCCAATTTGTGCGAGCTCAGTGCATCTGCGCGGCCTGATATCAATGATAATATGAAAAAGGCCGTGTCTCTTTGTGGCGAACGTTTTTTCGGGCAGGGAGATTATAGTGATTTCAAGGATGCATCATTGAAACTGACACTGGGGGAGAGTCAATTTTATGCGTTGTTGTTCACCGCTGAGTTAATGATGCGGCTGCCGGGGTTATTAGACGAACCTGCAGTGGGCGCCAGGCTGGAACAGGCACTTTCCCGGTGCAAAGACCATGCTACCCCCCTTAATGCACTGGTTCTGATGATCATGGCGTTGAAACAGGATTTGCTGGCCGGTGTGACCATCCCGGCAAAAGTTTCACCCCGACAGGCATTGTTATTTATGCTGCATATGTGGAACTTACCTTACCCCATCATCCACACCGTATCGGAAAAGGTGTCCTGAGGCGCTTTTTTCATCACTAAACTTGCAATTAAAGCGTAGATCCGTATAATGCCGCGGCCTTCTTGTTGGCGCTGATTTTTCAGTGCTTTCAACGAGGTAAGTTAACGGTAACGCTACAACGAGTTTGAGGCAACTATGGTTACTATTCGTTTACAGCGTGGTGGCGCGAAAAAGCGTCCATTTTATCAAGTAGTTGTGGCTGACAGCAGCCGCGCAAGAAACGGTCGTTTCATCGAAAACGTCGGTTTCTTCAACCCAACTGCACAAGGTCAGGCAGAACGTCTGCGTTTAGATCTTGAGCGTGTTGAATACTGGGTTGGTGTTGGCGCGAGCTTATCTGAGCGCGTTAACAGCTTGGTAAAAGAAGCTAAAAAAGCGGCAGCGTAAGCTGTCCTTAATCTGGTAGGTAAAGATGAGTCAAGCGTCTGACAAAGTGATTATTGGCAAGATCGGGGCATCGTATGGTGTGAAAGGTTGGGTCAAGATCAACAGCTTTACTGATGTACCAGAAGGTATTTTTGACTATTCACCGTGGCAACTCAGTGATGGTAAAGAATACCGGATTGATCAGTGGCGACCCCACGGTAAAAGTCTGGTGGCGAAAGTTGTCGGTGTAGAGAGTCGTGATGACGCAGAGCGCATCAAGAATCTGGACATCGCAATTAACGAAAACCAGTTACCTAAACTTGGTGAAGGTGAATTTTACTGGCGGGAGCTCACCGGCATGCAGGTCGTAACTACGCAAGGTTACGATTTGGGTGTGGTGAAAGATGTGTTTAACACTGGCGCAAATGACGTTTTGCAGGTCCGCGCCAAAGTGAATGACGCATTTGGTCAAAAAGAAAGATTATTGCCGTATGTGATGGACTCCGTCATTAAATCGGTAGATAAGGCTGCAAGTGTAATTACGGTAGACTGGGACCCGGGGTTCTAGTGACTGCGGAGAAATGGTTCGGCGTTATCAGTTTGTTTCCTGATATGTTCGCACCCTTCATGCAACAAGGCGTTGTGGGACGGGCTGTGAAATCAGGCATTCTGGATGTCGAGATGTTTAACCCACGTGATTACACACACGATCGTCATCGTACCGTCGATGATCGCCCTTATGGCGGTGGTCCGGGTATGTTGATGATGGTGAAGCCTTTAACTGACGCCATCGCCGCGGCGAAACAAGCCGGCGGTGAACATGCAAAGGTGATTTACTTATCACCACAGGGTAAAAAGCTGGATCAGGCAGGGGTTAAACGCCTTGCCACTAACGACCGCATGATTTTTATCTGCGGGCGTTATGAAGGAATCGATGAGCGCGTCATTGAGGCCCATGTTGACGAAGAATGGTCAGTAGGGGATTACGTGCTAAGCGGCGGCGAACTGCCAGCGCTTGTGCTCATGGATGCGGTAGCCAGAATGGTTCCGGGTGTACTCGGTCATCAGGCTTCTGCCATTGAAGATTCTTTCACCGACGGGTTACTGGATTGTCCGCATTACACGCGGCCTGAAGTACTTGACGGTAAAGCGGTTCCTCCTGTGTTGTTGAGCGGTGATCACGAAAAAATCAGACAGTGGCGACAGATGCAATCGCTGGGCAGAACCTGGCAGCGTCGCCCCGAGTTATTAAACCACCTAGCTCTGACTGAGGAGCAGCAGCGTCTTCTTGAAGTATTCAAGTCGCAGTTGCAGCAAGATGACAGTTAACTAGGACGAGAGGATATGATGAGCAAAGTCAGTCAAGATATCATCAAGAAAATTGAGCAAGCACAGCTCAAAGCTGATGTTCCTGCATTTGGTCCAGGTGACACAGTAGTAGTAAAAGTTCGCGTTACTGAAGGTGACAAAGAGCGTCTTCAGGCGTACGAAGGTGTTGTTATCGCTAAGCGTAACCGTGGTCTTCACTCGTCTTTTACCGTACGTAAAATTTCAAGCGGCGAAGGCGTAGAGCGTGTGTTCCAAACACACAGCCCGGCGGTTTCTTCTATTGAAGTTAAACGTCGTGGTGCAGTTCGTCGTGCTAAGCTTTACTATCTGCGTGAGCGTTCAGGTAAATCTGCACGTATCAAAGAGAAGCTTAACTAAGATTACTAATCCTTGCGTTACTGTTAACTATGAAAAAGCCCGCTTTAAGCGGGCTTTTTTGTACCTTCTGAAAAACCTTTACAGCCAGCCTTTCTGTTCTGCGATTCTGGCTGCATCAACACGGTTTGTTGCCCCGAGTTTGGCAATGGACTCTGAGAGATAATTTCGAATCGTGCCTTCTGACAGAAATAACTGAGATGCAATTTCTTTGGTTTTTAATCCGTCGCTGGCGAGTTTCAGCGCCTTACGCTCCTTTTCAGACAGGGGGTTATTGTCATCTAATGCCAGTAAAGCCAGCTCAGGATCAATGACACGTTCTCCACGATTGATTTTCCTTAACGCTGAGATAAGATAATCACTGTCAGATTCTTTTAAAATAAAGCCTTTTGCACCAAGCTGCATAGCCCGTTTAATATAACCGGGTTTAGAAAATGTCGTCATAAATACCACAGTGCCGGCAAAACCTGAGTCCTGTAACTTACGGGCCATGTCCAGGCCACTCAGATTTGGCATTTCGATGTCAGACAAAATCATATCCGGATGAGGATTGTTACTAAGCCATGAGATGGCAGCTTCCCCGTCCACACACTTTCCGGTGACTGTGATGTCATCTTCCAGATCCAGTAAACTGGCGATAGCATCCCGCACCAGTGACTGGTCCTCGACAATGAGTAACGAAATAGCCTGCATAGTTATTCTCCGGTGTGTAAGGTCAGTCTGACCCTTGTTGCGTCGCCACTCGTTATCGACATCTCTGCACCTATTAAGCCGGCGCGTTCTCTGATGCCAGTCAGTCCATTTCCCGCATCAATAACCGCATGCTTACCATTATCTTCAATCGTTATCGCTAACATTCCGTTTTCCCGCAGGGCTGAAAGACTCACAAGATTCCCCTTGCTGTGCCGCAAAATATTGGTAAATACTTCTTTTACGACCAGCGCGAGATGAGATTCTTGCAAGGCGCTGAGACCGCTAAATGCATCGTCGTGAACAGAGGCGTTGACTGCAAAGCCCAGTTCAGAGAGTGCGCGGGTGTTTTTGGTAATTTCTTCCGAAACGCTGAGTTTTTTCAGGTCGCTGACTGCATGACGGATCTCGCTTAAAAGAGACTGAGAAAGATGTGCAAGCGCTTTTACTTCCCGGTGTGCTTCCTGCGTGCGGCCTTTTTCGATGAGTTTCCCCGCTAACTGTGCTTTCAGTGACATGCTGCTTAGTGCGTGGCCGGCAATGTCATGGAGGTCACGGCCAATGCGTTCCCTTTCTGCAATAGCACTGAGCGCACTCAGTGACTCTGCGTGTCTGGCATCTTTGAGCTGGCTCCAGGTTTCCTTACGTTCCATTACGCCAAAGCAAAAAAGTACAAGCAGGTTAATTAATGAAGCGAGAAAAAATAGCAGGTGATCATCAAACCAGAATAATTGTAAGCCTGTTAAGGACAAACCGGTAAACAGTACAAATGCGATACCGGCGGAAACCGGGTAGTAGTAGCCGGCAATATATGCAATAAAGCCAAATAGTACAGACGCTCCCGGATTGTAAAAGCTGATGGTAAATGACAGGGCCGTCAAAGCCGACAAAGGCAGGGGCAGGGTAGAGAGCTTGCAGTGAATGGCAAGCAGATACAGAGCCACAAACAGGATGTATCCGCAGCCAAAGATCACTAACTCCCGGGGAGCAACTGATTCAGCATAAAAAAGAGGGACAAAATAAGATAACGAGAAAATTAATGAACTGTAAGACCATTTTTTCTTGGATCCTTCCGACAGTAACGGTAGCTGAGAAGCATGCATAACTGATGAATTCCTTCCTTATTGGAATACGACGGCAGATTTGCTGGTAATTAATAGTGTACCCGAAAGTATGAGCACTATTCCCGCAACAGCGTAAGTGTCGAATTTTTGGTTCCAAAATACAACTGACGCAGTGACAATAAGCGCAATGCCCATCCCCGACCATATTGCATAGGCGACACCAATACCCATATTTTTTAATACGGCCGCAAATATCATTCCTGAGATTGCATAAAGAGCAATTGACGCAGAGCCATAATGCCATTTTTCCCAGCCGTCCGACATTTTTAAACAAAGTGTGGCAGCAACTTCTGTGAAAATGGCGCAAGCAAGTAATACATAAATCATGGTGTTCTCCTTATTGTGCAAGCCGGGCTTGCAGCGGGTTAAGTGCCGGTTAAATGTACTCAATGTTGAAGCATGTTCAGTATGGCTTGAGCGGTTGCCTGTTGTAAGTCACAAACATCATCAGTGTCAGATGACAAATGTCATGATAAATAATGATTATCTAATGTTAATGATAATAATTATTATTTGAAATTCGCTATGTCCTCTTTATAATGTCGTCCGAATTTTCACTTTGGTTAAGAGCAGGTTTCACAATGACTAAAAAGCACATTTTTGCGCTTTCACCTATCATGCTGGCAATGGCTGTACAGGCGCAGAATGCTGATGCAGACAACAACGGTGCGCAAGCGGATGAAGACAATATCGAAGTAATCCGAATTGTTGAAAGTCGCGTTCAGCGTATCAGTTCAGGCGCGACTGGCCTGGGTCTGGACAGCTTTGATACGCCACAGTCGCTGTCGATTCTGGAATCTGATCTGATTGAAGACTACCGCTTAAGTGATATCAACAGCCTGTTTAAGCAGGTGACAGGTATTAACGTCGACCAGTCTGAAACCGACCGGACATACTTCAACGCCCGTGGTTTTGACATCACCAGTATGCACATTGACGGCTCGGGCATTCCTTTCGGCGATATTTTTGTCGGCGATCTGGATACGGCGATTTATGAAAAGGTCGAGTTTATCCGTGGTTCAAACGGTCTGATCACCGGCCTGGGTAATCCGTCCGGTACGGTAAACTACGTGCGCAAACGCCCCGGTAACGAAACCGAAGCCAGTGTTGACTTTACACTGGGCCGCTGGGCATCCATGCGAACTGTGGCTGATGTATCCACGCCACTGACTGATTCCGGCAGTTGGGCAGCCCGTGTGGTGGTGGCCCATCAAAATAAAGAGAGCTGGCTGAACCTGTACGAAAATGAACGTAATGTGTTCTACGGTATCGTTGACGGACAGCTGAGTGACAGCGTGACTGTGATGTTCGGCTATTCGCATCAGGACAACAACAGTGACGGTGTAACCTGGGGCGCAGTGCCTCTGATTTATTCAGACGGTACTCAAGTCGACTTTGACCGCTCTACCACGACAGCAATGGACTGGACATACTGGGATACCCTGAATAAAACCGCCTTTGCCGAACTGAACTGGTTTATTAACGACAATCTGCAATACACGTCTAAGCTGAATCACATCCGCTATGAAGATCACTCTGCGCTATTTTACACCTATTCCAACACCGGCTTAGACGCTGAAACGGGCTTAGGCATGCTGGGTTATCCGGGTAGATTTGATGCCGAAGATAAAACCTTAATCTGGGATAACAACCTGCAAGGTACGTTTGAGGCGTGGGGCTGGGAACATACATTTAATGTTGGTGTCAGCCTGGCTGATGCAGAAACCAGTGACATGGATTACGGTGCACTGAGCGGCTTTGATGACATGCCTGCTCTGCCGGGCTGGACGGGAACTGAAGTGGCACTCCCTGAATGGGCGGCACCTTATCAAGCGGGTTATACCGACATTTCATTAAACCGTTTTTACGGCTCAGTACAGCTTGCGGTTACCGATGCGCTTGATTTGGTGCTTGGTGTCAGCTTTGTTGACTATGAAAACGAGGGTGAGTCCTGGGGCGCGTCAACCTCTACGACTGAAAATGGCAGCAGCCCGTATATCGGCTTTACCTGGGAAGTTCTGGAAGGCCTGAATGTATACGGCAGCTACAGCGATATTTATCAGCCACAGTATTACCTGAATGAAGATCTTCAGCCTCTGGGGTCAGCAGAAGGCCGCAGCTATGAAATGGGCGTTAAGAAAGAGTTCGCAAACAACTTCCTGCTGACTGTTGCACTGTTCAGAACGGAACAGGAAAACCTGTATGAATTCATCGAATACGGCGATGGTGACGGTGTTGATGATGACGATTACTCAGATGACTTTAATTATGCGCTGTACCGTGGTGTAACCGTAGACTCAAACGGTTTTGAAGTTGAACTGTCCGGTGCAATCACTGATGAGTTATCCGTTCAGGGTGGCTTAACTGTGCTGAGCATGGATGAAGAGAACGGCGATGAAGCCCGTACCTTTATTCCCCGTCGAACTTTTAAGATGCTGGCGGACTATGCACCTGTGTGGAATGAAAAGCTTAATATGGGTCTGTCTGCCCGGTATCAGAGTGAAACTTATTTCACATCAGGTTATGGCCGTATTACTCAGGATGCATACGCTGTGCTGGGCGGTTATGTGACCTACAGCTTCAGTGATAATCTGTCTTTCAGCCTGAATCTGGATAACATTACTGACGAGAAATACCTCAGCTCAGTAAGAACCGAGCAGGCATTCTACGGATCACCGACAAACTACAGTCTGACGGTTAGCTGGGATTATTAATTCCTGCTGACAATGTAACAAAATGCCCGCCTGAGTAGCGGGCATTTTTGTGTCTGTGATAGGCTTTCTCTTCCCCATCTTTACAGGCATTTCTGAATGGAAAACGGCACTTCACTTTTACAGCACAATCCTGAATTTCTGAACATGCTGGCAGGGGAATGGTATCTCACTAATGATGCCGGCCTCAGGCAAGCCAGGGCGCAGGCAAAAAAGCTGTGTCATCAGGCTGACGTTCTCTCAGGAACGGAAAAGTCACAAGTACTCAGTCAACTTATTCCCGGTGCCACGGGTTTACAGACAAGCCGTCACTTTAGTTGTGATTACGGATTTCAAATTGTTTGCAGGGGTGTGTTTACCGCTGGTTGTTATTTAACCATTCTCGATGGCGCTTCTGTGGAAACCGGCGATAATATAATGGCCGGAGATAATGTTGTCATTGCCACCGTTGAGCATCATAAAGATCCCCAAAAACGACTTGCCGGATGGCAACGGGCACGTCCTGTGGTGATAGGGAGTAATGTAACTATCGGAAATGGCGTAACAATTCTGCCGGGCACCGTAATAAAAGACAATACAGTCATCCCCGACGGCGCAGTCGCAGGCCGGCGATAACCTGGTCTTTAGAACGATTTTGCCGGCGTAGTGTCAAAAAAGTCTCCGGTGGCGGTTGCGGCCTCTATCAAAAATTGATAAAAAGTCAACGAGCTACGCCAATAAAGATTTTTATATTCTGTAAACTTAGATTTACATCGTGAGCGGGCAGTTAAAATACCGTGTAGCGCCGGCGGCAATTTTGCAAAAGGTCACTGCAGGCAGGCCAACCAATTTTATTTTATGAAGAGAGTCTCATGATTAAGGACACCGTTAACAACGTACACGTCAGTGCTGAACAGGTACTGATCACTCCGGATGATTTAGCTAAAGAATTGCCGGTTTCTGATGAAGCCCTTTCGGCTATCTCTGAATCCAGAAAAATTATTTCCGATATTATTCATGGCCGTGACCACCGTTTACTGGTGATCTGTGGTCCCTGTTCCATTCACGACATCGACGCTGCGAAAGATTATGCGCTGCGCCTGAAAGAACTTCATGAGTCGTGCAAAGATACCCTTTTCATTGTTATGCGTGTGTATTTTGAAAAACCACGTACAACCACAGGCTGGAAAGGGCTGATAAATGACCCGCACCTGGACGGTACGTTTGATATTGAAACCGGCCTGCGTAAAGCCCGTGAGTTACTGATCTGGTTAGCAGAGCTGGAAATCCCTGTTGCGACAGAAGCGCTGGATCCAATCAGCCCGCAATATCTGGCAGAGCTGTTCAGCTGGAGTGCTATCGGTGCCCGTACTTCTGAGTCTCAGACCCACCGTGAAATGGCATCAGGTCTGTCTATGCCAGTCGGATTCAAAAACGGCACAGACGGCAGCCTGGATATTGCAGTAAATGCTCTGAAATCAGCTGCTTCCGGTCACAGCTTTATGGGTATTAACAAACAGGGGCAGGTAGCGGTGATTTCTACCAGTGGTAACCCTGACGGCCATATCATTCTGCGTGGCGGTAAACAACCAAACTACGACTCCGTTTGTGTATCTGACTGCGAAGTTGATTTGGAAAAAGCCGGTCTGACTGCAGGATTGATGGTGGATTGCAGTCATGCTAACTCCTCCAAAGATTACCGTCGTCAGCCGCTGGTTGCACAGAACGTGGTTAACCAGATTCTGGAAGGTAACCAGTCGATTATCGGTATCATGCTTGAAAGTCATATTAATGCCGGTAACCAGAAAGGTGATGGTGTGCCTGTTGACGAGCTGGAGTACGGTGTGTCAATCACTGACGGATGTATTGACTGGGAAACCACAGATACGCTTATTACCCAAACCAGAGATAAGCTGATAACTGTGTTACCATTGCGCCAAAATAAACGGTCTGCTGTAGCCTGAAGCTGCAGCGCCTCTCTTCAGAGTCGCAACATGATGGATCATTCCAGTAAACTGGCCGCGTTGCGGTCAGGTATTGACGAGCTCGATGCTGAGCTCGTTTCTTTATTATCCCGGCGGGCAAAACTGACCACTCAGGTTGGTCAAATCAAAGCGGAAACAGGCATGCCTGTGTATGTGCCCGAGCGGGAAAAAGAACTCATTGCCTCAAGACGTGCCGATGCAGAAGCTGCCGGTGTATCGCCTGATTTAACCGAAGATTTACTGCGCAGGATCATGCGTGAGTCTTATCACACCCAGAATAACCGCTACCGCTGTATTAATCCTGATATTCAGCAGGTTGTTATTGTCGGTGGTGCCGGTGCGCTGGGTAAAGTCATCGTCAGTCTGTTTGAAAAGTCCGGTTATCCGGTGGCAGTGGTAGAAAAAGACGACTGGTCAAAACCGGAAACGGAACAGCTTTTTGCGCGGGCAGATGTGGTGATCGTTGCCGTACCTATTACACTGACTGAAGCGGTGATCAGACAACTGGATGCATTGCCTGAACATTGTGTGCTGGCTGACATCACCAGTATTAAAGTGAAGCCTCTGACCACCATGCTGTCGTGCCACAAAGGTCCGGTGGTGGGTTTACACCCCATGTTCGGACCCGATGCGCCCGGTATGATAAAGCAGGTTGTGGTGGTATGTGATGGCAGGGGAGAAGCCAGCTATCAGTGGTTGATTGAGCAAATGCGCACCTGGGGTGCCACTGTTCATCACAGCACGGCAGAAGAACACGACCGGGCAATGGCCTTTATTCAGGTAATGCGCCACTTCAATACATTTGTTTATGGCGCACATTTGCAGGGTGAAAACCCGGATCTGGAAACTCTGACAGTATTCAGCTCACCGATTTATCGTCTTGAACTGGCAATGGTAGGCCGCCTGTTCGCTCAGTCGCCGCAACTCTACGCAGACATTATCTTCAATAATCCTGATAACTTTGCGTTGCTGAAGCGTTTTCATGAGCGTTTCGGACATGCATTATCGTTATTAGAAAAAGGCGATAAACAGGCATTTATCGATGAGTTTAACCGCATTGGCAGCTGGTTCGGAGATTACGCGAAAAAATGTCTTGTCGACAGTAAACAGCTTTTATTAAAAGCCGACGATGATGAGATGTTGAGGAAAAATTAATTATCTTTATTTGATATTTAATTAATAGAGAAAGGTGGACGTTTGTCTGCCTTTTTTGTTTTGTATGATATTTAACTCAAATTCGTCGAATTAAAAGGTCATTTTACAATTAATTCAAGGTTAGTATTCACTATCAATAAAGTGATTGTTTAGTTGGGCTTTATTTAGGTTTCACTGATGTGTGTAAAACTTATTCACCCACTGTCTTTAAAATGTAATTAAAAGTAAAAAATGGAATTTTTGTCGCTATTTCCCCTTTTGTAAATTGATTTACACAGCTGGATTATGGTTTATTCCCCGCCGCGATTTCAGTCGCACAAATATAACCATCAATAATCAGAACTTCGTAATTGTCTGATTTCAGATAATGCAAATAGTTCAGGGGAACTAAAAAGTGAACATCAATCCTAAAATCGCCCAATCGATTAAAATTGCATTTGCAATGGGAGCAGCTTCAACCCTTCTAACGACAACACACGCCTTCGCACAGGATACAGCCACAGCTGAACAGCAGGTTGAAAAAGTGCAGGTCACCGGCTCACGCATTAAGCGTACCGACATGGAAACGGCCAGTCCCGTTGCAATCATCAGCGCTGAAGACATTTCTTTAGGCAGCTACACGTCGGTTGAACAGGTTTTACAACAAAGTCCTGCTGCCAGTGGTATGGCAACAGGTGCCGCATCGAACAACGGCGGTGTGGGGGCTGCCCGCATTAACCTGCGTGGTTTAGGCGCCAACCGTACACTGGTACTGGTTAATGGCCGCAGAATGGTAAATTCCGGTACCGGCGCAGACTCTTCGGTTGACCTTAACACTATTCCGCTGGCGGCAATCAAGCGTATTGAAGTACTGAAAGACGGTGCTTCTGCGGTATACGGCTCAGACGCTGTTGCCGGTGTGGTTAACATCATTACAAAAGACGACTTTGAAGGTTTTCAGATTGATGTCGGTTATGCAGGCAGTGATGAGGGTGATGCCAACACAGGTAACATCAGTATTGTAACCGGTGCAGGCGGTGATAAAGGCAATATCGTTCTGGGTATCAGCTATGTTGACCGTGGCTCTGCCATGCAGGGCGACCGTGGTTTCTCTGCCTGTCCTGACAACGATTATGATGCAGAAGGTAACTGCCAGTCAGGCAGTTCCTATGTACCGGGTGGTGCATACAATGCGGGCGACGGCTGGGGAACACTGGACAGTGATAAGAACTTCTCTGAAGGTTACACGCCTTACAACTACTCTGAGCGTTCTTATCTGTACACGCCGCAGGAACGTATCGGCTTATTCGCGAACGGTAATTACAACCTGACTGATGATGCACAGGCATACATGGAATTTTTGTATACCAAGCGTACATCCACGCAACAAATGGCACCGTCTCCGATCAGTGCAACCCTGACCGCTGATGCGACAGGTAACCCTTTCGGTGTCGCAACCTCCATGCGTCGTCGTATGACAGAAGTGGGTGACCGGGTTTTCGATCAGACCACAGATACCATCCGTTCAGTCGTCGGATTCCAGGGCTATCTGGATATCGGTAACGGTTTTGACTGGGATGTGTCTTACACCTACGGCCGTAACGATGCCACAGACCGTTCTTCCAATTACATCAACCTGACTAAAATTTATCAGACCATGGACACTGATGTGTGTGACGATGTCACGATTCCTTGTCAGGACTGGTTCGCCACTGAAGGCAATATTACTCAGGAAACTCTGGATTACATCACTTATACCGACCAGGCATCCGGAGGTAACCAGTTTACTTCCTGGAATGTAAACCTGTCGGGAGAGCTTTTTGAACTGCCAGCCGGTTTCGTCGGCTTTGCCGGTGGTGCGGAATACCGTAAAGAGAAAGGTTGGTATCAGCCTGATGCGGTAACTGTTGCAGGTGATGGCAGCGCCTCGGCGCAGGATCCTACATCCGGCGGCTACGACACCACGCAGGTTTACGCAGAATTTGCTGTGCCTTTACTGGCTGACGTCCCCGGAGCAGAAGAGCTGTCTCTTGATGCCGCTATCCGCTGGTTTGATTACAGCACGTTTGATTCTGATATCACCTGGAAGCTGGGTCTGACCTGGCGAGTGAACGAAGATCTGATGTTCCGTGGTGTGGCGTCTACTGCATTCCGTGCCCCCACCGTCGATGAACTGTACGGCGGTAACGTGGGTTCTTTCGATTACCTGGTTGATCCGTGCTCAGGCTATGGCAGCCTGGATACCGCGTCAAACGTATATCAGGCTTGTAATGCGCAGATTGGTAACACCTCTTATGCGTACACGGATTCTCAGATTGAGAATACCTACGTGACCATTGATAACCTGAGCCCGGAAGAGGCTGATACTTATACATTAGGTGTGGTGTACAGCCCGTCTTTTGTGGAAGGCTTATCAATGACACTGGATTATTTCACCATTGAATTGAGCAATGCAATTTCCCGTATCGATACACAGTCTTATCTGGACAGCTGTTACGGTGGGGATGAAGAAGCTTGTAGTGTCCTGAGCATCGTCCGTGACGATATCACCGGTAACATTGATTACATGGAATCACCGCTAACTAACGTGGGTACCCTGAAAACCCGTGGTGTTGATGCCAATGTGACCTATAACTTCGACGCACTGGGTCTCAACTGGAACGTTAACTGGGATACCACCCGTCTGCTTGAGTATACTGAAGACAATGTGGAATACACAGGTAAAATCGACGGTAACAACGGTGGATTTGCAGAGTGGAAGTCTAACTTTGCGATTAAAGCCGGTACCGATGACTGGAAGCTGCGCTGGAAGATGCGTTACATCGGTGGCATGACAGACGATTACTATCTGGAATCGTACGGTCTGATGACAGATGTGGGTACTGTGGTGTACCACGATGTTTCAGGTGAATACTACATCAATGATCAGTGGTCAGTGTCTGCCGGTATTGACAACCTGTTTGATAAAACGCCTCCGTACCTGTATTCGTACAACGATATGAACACCGTACCGGAAGTTTACGACGTGCTGGGCCGTTATTTACACGCCCGCATCACTGCACGCTTCTAAGCTTTGTGCAATATGAGTAAAGCAAGTCCTCAAACATGCTTGCTTTACTCTGATTGAACTGCGCAACTGGTCGTCTCCCTGGTACCGTGTTGCGCTTTTTTTTAGTTAAAAGCTGAATGTGCGGCTGACACTGGCAAACAATCTAGCATCCGCCGTATCGTAACTCAGTGTTGTATCCTCTGCTGCAATCTCGATGTCAAAACCATGAAACTGCGTCTGATATGCCACTTTGTAATGCACGTAACTGCTGTCGCCGGTATCCCACTGATATTTATCTTCATCCAGTGAATGAGAGTTATCAACCGTCAGCTGTATTGCATGGTTGTCTGCAATACTGAAGGTATGGGCGACTTTCCCGATGACATGGTCTGCGCCGGTACCGAAATAATCCCACGAATACCACAGTGTGGTTTCTGTTATACCCAGACGGTGGGTAAAAATCAGTTTTCCGTACATCTCCGGGTAGTTATATTCGCTGGCTGCAGAGCTGCCATAGTAGCTGTAGTAAGCAATACCGAAATCAGCATCTGTTGAATCATTCAGTGACTGATAATAACCGGTGTAAAAATCCAGTTCGCGGTTTGCTGCATCGCCGTAATCCACATTGGATGTCCAGCTGCCCGCATACCAGCCGTTGTCAGCCGCATAGTCGATACTGCCCTGAAGGGCCGGATCATTTTGCGTCTGACTTACCCCGTTAAACATGTAATCAGAGGCGCCGGTTACCGTGGCTGACCAGTCCGCCAGCGCGGCCGGTGCAACGGCAAGTGAGCAAATCGCTACCATTTTTGAATATGTAAACTGCATATATTCTCCTTATTGCATGGTTTCGATTTTTTCAAAATCGAGTTCATTTTCTTTCGGTGAGCTGTCTATTTTTCTGACCGGTGTGAATTTCTTGTACAGAATATAGCCCAGACAGCAATAGAACAGGGCAATCACCAGGGCGCCGACCCACTGAATTTTCAGGAAGTCGATTTTGAACAGCATGGTCAGTGCTGCCAGTGCGATGAAGTTCAGGAAGAAGTACTTCCACTTACCCAGTCGTCCTGACGACAGATTCAGGTTGTCGGTATATAAACGAATGAGGGAATCCAGCGAGTTGATCACGAACACAATACCCACAAACACCATGGCGATGTTGCGGATCCCGGTGGTGTCTAAACCGGCCTCGTGATAGTGATACAGCACACCAAACCACAGTGCGATGGGAATCGAGGGGAAGATCAACATCGCTGACAGCACCTGCCAGGTTTTTAAGCCGCCGACGAAGCGGGAAGTAAACTGACCAATCATGATGCTCCAGGCAAACCACCAGAACAGATAAAACGCGTGATAGTTATTCAGCGGGAACAGAAAGTGCTCAATATTTGCGAAATAGCCGCCCAGCAGGGATGTGGCAGCGAAGTATTCTGAAATGTCACTTTTACCCCACAAGAAAGCACCGCCCCACATGAATGCGATGAGCGAGATAAACAACCAGGTCGTAGAAACACTTAAAATTCTGACGTATTTAATATCTGTGCTGCTGTACACCGAAAAAGCGATGGCTGCGAACACGATAAGATAAAACACAGGTACTATGGACTCGCCATCTCCGAGGGACGGCAAATACCATGGCAGGTTTTTAAGAAGGAGGAACGCCGTAAATGCACAGGTACCGATGATCACCACGTTATTGATGAACTTTACCCAGCTGATTTCAAAGAATTTTACCTTCGGCTCGATGACACAAAAGTAAAAACAGGTAACAAAGTAAAAAGCCCAGATGAAGAAGCCCCAGAACCCGAACTCAATGGCGAGAGGGTTGGTAAAGGCATACTCCGGGTTTGCCGGGGTATCGGCATAGGTGCTGAACTCCGTCAATGGAAACATGATAAGTCCTACATCCAGTCCTGAAGTAAACAGAATGGAAATGAAGGTCAGTGTTTTCACCGGCGTCACACCGATCATGGTTAAGTTGCCCCACTTCCACAAAATGAAAACAATGGCGATAAGGGTTAGCGCGATACCGGCGCTTAACCATAAATTCATAGGTTACTCCTGATTGTTCACCGGCGATTCAACGCCCATTACACCCATATCTCTGCTGCGCTGACGTTGCTTCCACTTAAGATCGCCCAGCACATCCCGGTTCTCTGAGGCGAGTGGTTCATTACCCAGGATCAGATCGGCTGCCCGCTCAGCCACCATGATGGTCGGTGCATTCAGGTTGCCGTTAGGAATGGTGGGGAAGATGGACGAGTCAACCACGTGCAGATTAGCGATACCGTGTACCCTGGTTTGCGAGTCGACGACGGCCATATCATCTTCACCCATTTTGCATGAGCAGGAGGGGTGGTAGGCACTTTCCACCGCCCGGCGGACAAATGCATCGATTTCCTCATCAGTCTGCACCTGTTTGCCGGGCTGGATTTCTTCGCCACGGTACTTGTCGAACGCAGACTGATTGATGATTTCGCGGGTCAGTCTGACACAGGCGCGGAAGCCTTCTATGTCATCCTGATGTTGCAGGTAATTAAACTGTATTGCCGGAGCCTGTGACGGATCCGCTGATTTTACATGCACGAACCCGCGACTCTTTGGTTTGTTGTGGCCAATGTGCACCTGGAACCCGTCACCTTTCACTGCGCTTTTTCCATCGTAACGCATGGCGGCGGGTAAAAAGTGGTATTGCAGATCAGGCCATTCCACACCTTCTTTCGAACGGATAAAACCGCAGGACTCAAAGTGATTGGTGGCACCCAGGCCGTCTTTAAACAGCAGCCAGCGGGCTCCGATCAGTCCTTTTGAAAACCAGTCCAGTTTGCTGTTCAGTGTGACTGGTTCTTTGCAGTAGAACTGGAAATAAAACTCCAGATGGTCCTGCAAGTTTTCTCCCACACCGGGTAAGTGATGCTGACAATCAATACCGGCTTTTTCGAGTACTTCACGGTTACCGATACCGGATAGTTGCAACAAATGAGGAGATCCGATGGAACCGGCACTGAGAATAACAGCTTTGCTTGCAAACGCTTTTTCAGTGCCGTCTTTGCCGGTGAACTGAATACCTTTTGCGACTTTGCCTTCCAGCAGGACTTTTTCAACAGTCGCCAGGGTCACAATGGTCAGGTTATCACGGTGCTTAACCGGATCCAGATAAGCTCTTGCGGCAGAGCAGCGTTTTCCGCCTTGCACGGTCATGTGCATCGGGCCAAAACCTTCCTGCTGTGCGCCGTTGTAATCGAGCGTTTCTGCATAACCCGCCTGTTTGCCCGCTTCAATGAAAGCAGTATAAAGGGGGTTCTGCATCTGGTTGCCGTTATTTGTTCCCAGCGGTCCGTCTTCTCCGCGGTAGGCGTTGGCACCTTCGTACCAGTCTTCAGCACGTTTAAAATAGGGCAAACAATGTTGATAATCCCATTGCTCAGCACCGTGCTCTGCCCATTCGTCAAAGTCACGGACGTGGCCCCGTACGTACACCATACCGTTTATTGATGATGAGCCACCCAGCACCTTTCCTCTCGGGCAGTGCATTTCACGGTCATCAAGATAAGGCTCCGGTTCCGTGTGAAACTGCCAGGCGTATTTGTCGGTATTCATCGGAATCGACAGGGCAGTGGGCATCTGAATGAAAATGCTTTTATCACTGCCGCCGGTTTCTACCAGTAATACCTTATGCTGCGTATTGGCAGACAGGCGATTTGCCAGCACACAGCCTGCAGAGCCCGCACCGACGATAATGTAGTCATACTGTTTCATAGTGACCCCTTAAAACGGTGCTTCAAGTGGTGTCATGCCCATGTATACCGATTTTGTCTGGGTATACTGATCAAGGGTTTCGATACCGTTCTCACGGCCGATGCCGGATAGCTTGTAGCCGCCCACAGGCATTTCAGCAGGAGAAGCGCCGTAGTTATTGACCCAGCAAATTCCGGCTTTCAGCTGGTGGATGACACGGTGAGCCCGCTGTACATCTTTGGTCATGATGCCTGCTGCCAGGCCCAGAGGGGTGTTATTAGCACGGCCTATTACTTCGTCTTCATCATTGAAGGTCAGAATACTCATGACAGGGCCGAAGATTTCTTCCCTGCAGATAGTCATGTCGTCCGAACAGTCAGTGAAAATGGTTGGGGCCACGAAATAGCCGTTGGGGGCATCGTCCGGTTGCAACGTCGTGCCGCCGGTGAGCAGTGTCGCGCCTTCAGCTTTCCCTTTTTCGATGTATCCCATCACAAGGTCCTGATGTTTTTTTGAAATCAAGGCGCCGAAATTGACGTCCGGGTTCATCGGGTCGCCGGCTTTGATATTGTTTTCCGTGCGGGTTTTCAGTTCACCGACAAAAGCGTCATAAACACTTTCATGAACAAATACCCGTGTGCAGTTTGTGCATACTTCACCCTGGGTATAGAAATTCCCCAGCATGGCTGCACTCACAGCCTGAGAAATATCCGCATCGTCAAAAACGATAAGGGGGGACTTGCCACCTAACTCCATGGTGACATCTTTTAAATTGGCGGCAGCGGCTTCCATTACTTTACGGCCCGTGCCTACTTCGCCGGTAAACGACACTTTTTCAATGTCCGGGTGAGTGGTCAGCCAGTTACCTGTGTCGCCATCACCATGAACCACATTAAACACACCGGCTGGTACGCCGGCTTCAATGTAGACTTTAGCCAGCTCAACAGCTCCCCGTGGCGTTTCTTCTGATGGCTTGAACAGCATGGCATTACCGGCGGCCAGTGCCGGCGCGGATTTCCAGCAGGCGATCTGGATTGGATAATTCCACGCACCAATCCCGGCACAAATGCCCAGAGGTTCTTTTCGGGTGTAGTAGAAATCCCCGCCCAGATCCTGTTGCTGACCAACCTGAACAGGGGCAAGATTGGCGAAGTATTCGATGGCATCAGCACCGGTGACCACATCCACACAATCTGCTTCCTGAATAGGCTTTCCGGTATCCAGTACTTCGCAACGGGCCAGTTCGTCGTTGCGCTCACGTAGAATAGCGACGGCTTTAAGCAGTATTCGTGAACGTGCCATTGCAGTCATAGAGGACCACTGCTTAAAACCTTCTCTGGCACTCTCTATTGCTGCCTGACGGATTGAATCATCAGCAACTTCAACATCGTAAATGACTTCTCCGGTGGCCGGGTTAGTAACAGAGAAGGTTTCCCCGGACTGGTTACTGACAGGTTTGCCGTGGATAAAATTCAGAAGTCTTTTTTCAGACATTAGATACCTCAGTAAAAATAAAAAATGACGATGACACCGGCCAAAATACGGGTAGCAAAATACCCCCGCAGTGCAGGTATCATTCAGTTCGAAATCGCGTTATATACTTTCTGAGAGGGTGTTTTGGCTCACTTTCGTTTGAAGTCAAACGGGTGTGATGACGCTTAATTATTATTTAGTGAATTTGAAAGCTTTCTGTATCATATAGATAGCATGCTGAACTTCAGCAGAAAAAAACGCAGTAAAAATCGCGGCGCATGGTCGCAGAAATGAGAGGAAAAGGCAAATCAGCCCCTGCACGGGGCTGAATTAAAGGCTGGCGATTACTCGCTGTCGATGAGCGCGCTGGCGGCGGCTACTTTCGTCGGACTGACTTCTTCAGTGGGGTAACAACCCAGCACCTTCAGGTAGCGGGTCATCTTTTTCAGGCTCTCAATGGCATTCTGTACCGGTCCGTCTTCCAGATTTCCTTCGAAGTCGATGTAAAACATCTCTTCCCAGGGATTACCCGTAATCGGCCGTGATTCCAGTTTGGTCATATTAAGCTGGTTGTCTTTGAGCACCGTCAGAGCTTCAACGAGAGCCCCCGGCTTTTGTACAGTAGACATAATAATCGTGGTCTTAGCCGGAACCTGTAGCGGTACTTTTACCGGATCTCTTGATACAACAAAGAAGCGGCTGTGGTTCTCTTTCTGATTTGCCAGATTAGACTTAATAGCCATTAATCCGTAAAGATTTCCGCCGGCTTCACTGCCGATAGCAGCCACATCGTCACGTTGTAACTCACTAACAGTCAGCATCGCTGAAGAGGTGGCATCCATGGTTTTCACTTCAACATTGCCCAGTTCCGCGAGGAAATGGCTGCACTGAGTAAATACCTGAGGGTGGGCATACAAGGTTTTAATTTTGCTGAGACTGGTGTCTTTAGCTACCAGCAAGCTGTGGCGGACAGGGTGGGTAAGTTCACCAATGATACTCAGGTGAGTGTGTTGCAGCTGGTCATAAACTTCATTGATGCTGCCTGAGCTGGTGTTTTCAATGGGGAGTACAGCGTAATCAGCTTCATTACTTTCTACTTTCTGAACAATTTCAGCAAAGCTCTGGCAGCCCATTTCCATCAGTTCACCGGGCCGGCGGGAGAAATATTTTTGTGTTGCCAGATAGCTGTACGACCCTTTGTCGCCAAGAAAAGCAACACGGTTAAGCGGCAGGCTGCTGCCGGGATTTGCACGTTCGGCCAGCATGGCTTGCTGATTCAGTACACTGTCTTCAATGATAACGTGAAAAATCTGGGTGACGTAGTGGGGATCCAGGCCAGCGTTCCGGCCTTCTTTGATTAAACGGATAAGCAGTTGTTCTTCCCGTTTAACGTCTCTCACCGGAATGTGGTGGCGGATTTTAGTTTCTGCTACTTCATTGGTCAGCTGACGCCGCTCGGCCAGCAGGGTTAACAACTGGCTGTCCAGTTCGGTAATGCGTTTTCGTATTGCGTCTAAAGCGGGTTCTGACATAGTTCTACACTCGTATTCGTGGCAAAAAAAAACCTCCCGTGCGGGAGGTTTATACACACAGCGTATCCTCCCTCAAATGAAGGTGATAAAACCAAAAAAGAATGCGTTAGTGTGCTTTATATTCGTTTTCATATGCCCGACTTTATGACGATGACCGGTGAGTGTCAATAGTTTTATACAGTTTTGCACCGGTCGTTATCACCGTTCATCTTCAATCTTAGTGCCGGTTGTGCTAACAGCACCGGGGTTTACCTGTTACTCGCCTAAAAGTGCCGCCAGCATAGCCCGCACTTCGGTAGGTTCGAAGGGTTTATCACACAGGGCATTAACCCCGGTTTGCTGAATGTTAGCCATGTGCATACTGTCCTGAGACTCAGATGTCACCATGATAATTGGAATATGCGCAGTTTCCGGATTAAAGCGAATAAATTCAGATAATTCACGGCCGTCCATTTCCGGCATGTTGTAGTCTGTCACTACCAAATCAAATTCGGCATCTTTTATATGCGTCAGGGCCATGGCACCGTTTTCTGCTTCAGTGATCTTCTTCAGACCCATTCCTTCCAGCACCCGGCGGATATGATTACGGGCCAGACGGCTGTCATCAACCAGCAGCACGCGGACTTCATGCACGTCGAACAATTCCAGTTCAAGCTCATCGTGATTAATTAAATCTAAACTTGCGTTCAGTGCCCGGGACAGGTGAATGGGTTCGAAAGGCTTAGGCAAAATCGCGGCCACCCCTGCCTGTTTAAATTCTTCCAGTTTCACAGTACGGCTTTCGCTGGACACCAGCATGAAAGGAATGGATGCATATTCCTGATGACTTTTAATGAATTTTAATAACTCAATGGCGGTGCCGTCTTCAAAATACATGGCACTGACAACTAAATCTGCACTGTGGGATTCGATAGCCTCGCGGGCTTCCTTAATTGAACTGACAGCGTCAATTTCTCTGACGTTTTCCTTGAGAAACAGGTTTGTAATTATTTTTCGTTGTGTATCTGAAGGTTCGACCAGCACTATGTGCAAGTCAGAGATTGAAAGCTTTTCCATTTTTTCTCACCTGACGTCACTATTGAATGAGACTAATTGTAGTAAGGATTCGGTTTATCCACCGGCCAGTTTAACGGTATATTGTTTGTCCTGAAGTAAAGTCCGCAGTTTTTCGCGGTCATCTGTTTGTACTTCTATCAGGCCTTCTTTTACTGCGCCACCGCAGCCGCATTTCTTCTTCAACTCGGTACACAAGGCCTTCAGGGCTTTTGCATCCAGGTCCAGACCGTGGATAACAGACACACCTTTACCTTTGCGTCCTTTTGTTTCACGGTGAATTCTGACTACACCATCTTTGGAAGATGAGCGGGTCATTTGTGGTTTCGATTCCTGAATACGTCCACCGTCGGTACTGTATACTAATTTTGAGTCTTGCATATGTATGTCTCTGATTACGTTTGTATGGCACCGTACGGGTGATTTAGTCTTTAGTCTAATATCAGTGCGCTTTTCGCTATTTCCGCATGCATCTCAGTACGTTAGTGTGCCTGCTAAGGTAATGATAAGAAATATTACAGGGAAATCCCAATGGATTCCGGCTTTTTCCGTTGTTTATGTTTTATAAACGGTTAATAACGGACTACGCTTAAACAAGATTTAATCAAAGGAAGAATGAATGACAATTGCAGCTGGTTTATCTGATGATGGCGTCACCTGGGTAATCGAACTGGACGATAAATTTGATTTCGGCAAGGTGCAGGAATTCAGAGATGCGTACATGTCGCTACCTCAAACTGTTGAAACCGTAGAAGTCGATTTGGGCAAAACAGAATACATGGACAGCTCGGCTCTTGGCATGTTGCTTAACATGCAGAAAACTCTGGCAGACAAATCGCTGAAATACAAAATTACCCATTGTCGTCCTCAGGTCGGGCGCATCTTAACTATCTCCCGGTTCGACAAGAAATTTGCCATTTCCTGATAAACAGAAAGGCTCACAGCCATGAAAATTCTGATTGTCGATGACGAGTCGCTGAACCGCTTTTTGCTTCTGCACATGCTGGAAGAGGAGGGGTATACCGACTGCTACGAAGCGAAAAATGGTGCAGAAGCACTGGAGATGGCCTCACGGCTTAAGCCTGATCTCATTTTGCTTGATGTGATCATGCCCCAGATGAACGGCTACGAGGTCGCTCCCCATTTAAAGGAAATGTATGGTGACAGCTATCTGCCGGTGATTTTCATCACTTCACTGGATGATAAAGAGAGTCTGGCCCGTTGTCTTGAAGTGGGTGGTGATGACTTTGTCGCCAAGCCTTTTGATAAAGTCATTCTGGCAGCGAAAATCCGTGCTCACGGGCGTATCAGGCAACTCAGCAACAAAATTGAAATGCAGAACCGTGCCTTACGGTATTTTCAGCAGAATGTTGACCGCGAACATACCATTGTTGAGCATATCTTTAATAATGCCATTGTAAACAAGTCTGACATCACCGCTTTCTTCGATTTCGATTTGTCACCGGCGGCGGTGTTTAACGGAGATGTGTTTCTGTGTGAGGCCAGTCCTGCCGGCGGCGTGTATTTCATGGTGGGTGACTTCACCGGTCATGGTCTTGCATCTGCTATCGGCGTGCTGCCTGTCAGCCGGTCTTTCCGTTCTATGGCCAGACGTGGTCTCTCTGCCGGGGAAATGGCGGCAAAACTGAATACCACCCTATTATCTTTACTTCCGGCAGATATGTTTTGTGCCGCTGTCATTGTGGAAATAGATGCCAGCGGCAAGCGGTTTTCCGTCTGGAATGGCGGCATGCCTCAGTTATTGCTGAAGGAAGCAGGCACACGCCGGGTACGCTCCTTACCGCCAAGGCATATGGCTTTGGGTATCCTGGAGTCTGATGAATTTGAAGATGACTGCGAGGTGTTCGAAGCGGCAGAGGGAGACCAGCTACTGGTCTACACCGACGGATTGATGGAGGTTATGAATGCTGCCGGAGAAATGGCTGACGAACAGGGCGTTATTAAGTGGTTTTCCGAACAGGCAAAGGTAACTTCACAATATTTGCACGACAGGGCAGTGAATTACCGTGGCGACCTGCAGCAGGCCGACGACATGACCATTGTGTTGTATACCTGTCAGTCACTGGCAACAGTGAAAAATGATTTTACCCTCAATGAGCTGCCTTACAGCATCAGTCTGTCTCTCAGCGGGGCAGAGCTTAAAAATCAGCATATCGTACCGTCGCTTATCGAAATGATTAATTCACAACCCGGTATGACGTTACTGCGATCAGATCTATACACTGTACTTTCGGAGATGTTTAATAACGCACTCGAGCATGGCATTCTGAAACTGGACTCTGCGTTAAAGTCCTCACCGGACGGCTTTCTGGAATATTATCAGGCGCGGGAAATCAGGCTTAAACAACTGCAGGAAGGCTCGGTCAGCTTTTTAATTCAGTTTCTGCCCAAAGATGCTGCACTGGATATCACAATCAGCGATTCCGGAGAGGGTTTTGATTATACAGCGCCGGCAAATACTGGTGAAGACAACAGTTTTGGCCGGGGACTGACACTACTCAACGAGCTTTGTGAGCAGGTGACTTACTCAGGTAACGGCAACACACTGAAGGTCCGGTTGTCTGTTGACCGGTAATTTATCGCCGGCGCTTGATTGCTTATCTCACGGGGTGAAACATTCTGGTTGAAAACGCGTATAAACAGTTAAACGTCCAAACCGGAATATCACATGTTAAAAGCCGTACTTGATTTGTTCAGGGATAACCCGTCAGACAAACCGCAAACCCATACAACAGAACTGGCCACCGCCGTGTTGCTGAGTGAAATTATTCGCGCAGATCGCGAAGCAGACCCGAGAGAACTTGAGGCATACCGCGCCTTGCTGGAAAGGCAGTTTTCTCTGGATACTGATGAGCTGAACGCATTAATGAACGAAGGTCAGACGTCGGCAGAAGAAGCGGTCGATATGGTGCAGTTCACACATGTTATTAATCAAAAGTGTAATATTGATGAAAAGCAGGCTATTCTAACGGGCTTATGGGAAGTGGCCTATGCCGATAAAGATATTGCTCCTGTTGAAGAGCATACCATCAGACGTATAGCCGACTTATTACATTTACCTCACAGCCAGTTTATTAAAACAAAGCTTTCCGTTACGGAACAGTCTGCCGGTTGAGCAGTTTGCATAGCTGAGTCGTCCGACTGGTGTAAACAATCAGGCAGGTTAGTTTGTTCCGGTCCATGAAGTTGCCGTTGACGTTGCTGATATCCACAGCGGTAGCGGCGTCAGTAATCGTTGTCTACATCGTGTCGCTGAACGCGCAGCAAGCCCGTGTTACCTCCATGCAGCAGGAGCAGTTGTCAGCACTCGTGCAGAATGTTGCGGCCCGCCTGGAGCCGGCGCAGGATAACCGTGACATCGATGGCGAAGTAGCACGAAAGGAACTTGCTCTGCAGTTATCACACCGTCAGGTCACTGCGGCTTTCGTATTTGATTTAAGAAAAAACCTCATCACCTCTTCGGTTAAACAGAATAACCTGGCCAGTGACTCCTTTGCTGCCACATTGCCAGCCGGCATTCAGGCGGCTGACGGACTTATGTATGCCGTAGCCAATATCGGTAAAGAGCCTTATCTGACTGGCAAAGTGGTGATGGTCAGTGATATGAACGGGCTGCTGGCGCAGTCGCAGAAGACATTATTTTTCTCTGTCATTCCCTGGCTTGCCGGCACCATCTTTCTCACCGTGATTGTCGCGCTGCTGGTAAGCCGCAGATTGCTCAGACCCCTGCAGGCCCTGATCGAATTTACCCGTGATATCGCCAGAGACAAAGACTACTCAAAGCGATTTTCTGATAAACATAATCACGAGGTCGCCAGGCTGGGCACCAGTATCAACAGTTTTCTCGATACAATCGAAGTCGAACTGATCATCAATAAAGAACAGAACGATACGCTGGTGGAACAGCAGCAAACAATGATGCGGCTGGCGAATTACGACAGCCTCACAGGACTCCCTAACCGGCAATTCGTGGTGGATAACCTCAGGCTTGAGCTGGCCCGTGTAAGACGCACCAAAGATGATTTGGCACTGGTTTTCTTTGATCTCGACGGATTCAAAGGGATTAATGACTCGCTGGGACATGAAACCGGTGATCTGATCCTGATAGAAGTGGCGGACCGTGTCGTGAACCTGTTGCGGGAAGGCGATTTAATTGCACGGCTGGGCGGTGATGAATTTATTATTGTGCCTGACAGGGACGTGTCGGATGCAAGCCTGAAAAACCTGGCAGATAAACTGGTCAGCGCATTCACCGACCCCTTCATGCTGAGAGGTCTGGCGTTGACCGTTGGTGTCAGTGTAGGGATTGCCAGAGCCAGTGATGCGGAGTACGAGCTCAGTCAGTTAATGAGTAATGCTGACCTTGCCATGTACCGATCTAAAGCGAAAGGACGCGGGACTTACACATTATTCACCATTGATATGGTTGAATCGTACAAGCGTAAAATGTCTATTGCTAACAGCATTGACGGTGCCATCCGGCAGGATGAATTTCTGGTTTACTATCAGCCCAAAATTAGTCAGCAGGGTGAAATTATCGGCCTTGAAGCGCTCATACGCTGGCAGCACCCTGAATTTGGTCTGGTGATGCCGTCAGAGTTTATTCCCATTGCAGAGCAGGGCGGTAAAATATCGGCCATCACCCAGTGGATGATTGAACGGGTATGTATGGAACTGCCCGATCTGCAAATGCTGATCTCCCGTAAATTTAAAGTCGCAATCAATCTGTCCGGCCACGATTTACGCCACACCGGCTTGTTCGACGATATCTACGGGTTATTTGAACGTTATCAGGTGAATCCTGAGTATTTCGAATTTGAAGTCACCGAATCCGCCTATCTGGAAAACTTTGCTTTTGCTGATAAGTTCTTCAAGCGTCTCAGCAATCTCGGTTGTGCTATTTCTCTGGATGATTTTGGTACCGGTTATTCATCGTTAAGTTACCTCACGCAAATCACCATCGATACGCTTAAGGTTGATCGTCAGTTTATCCGTGAACTGGACACCTCTGAGCGCTCACGGCTGGTAACCGGTACCATCATTGATCTGGCTAAACGACTGGCACTAACCGTATGTGCCGAAGGTATAGAGCACCCCGGTCAATGGGCGTATCTGATTGAGCATGGCTGTGATCATGTTCAGGGATACTTGTTCAGCAAGCCTGTACCCCTCTCCAAACTGCTGACTATTGACCAAAATTATCTGCATTTATTAAATGCTCCGGATGCGGCGCAGGGATAAAAATTTGCGCCGCCAGTGTAGATAATTTGCAACACCTGCAACTTCTTATTCGTAGTGTTAAACCGCAAGTTACTGATTTTGTTGGTTAATGGTATTTTGGCACTACTTGTGCAATCTCCTGTTTAACGTGAGCTTCTGTATAACCGGACGGGTCTCAGTCCTTTACATCCGCTCACAACCCGCGAGCACAGGAGGTTGTTATGAAGCGAATTGAGAAAGTATTTTTATTGTTATTTACCATTATTGCTGTTCAGGCTATCGCTGTTGCAGAGGCCAATGCCGGTGAAGCATGGATGTCTGAACTGGATGAAGATCAGGACGGTTATATCTCACTTAAAGAGGCTGTTGCTGATACCCGTTTGTTACGTCTTTTCAGTCGCATTGACGATAATGCAGATGGTCAGTTGAGCATTGACGAGCTGAAAGCCAGCGAGGAAGTAGAACTACTCAGCATGCGCGCATCTGCTAAATAATCTTTTTAACGATGGCACAGGGTATTTGGTGCCATCATCTATTGCGGCATTGAAAGGGGTATGCGATCCTGAAAAACCGGACTTTATTTAGTGATCGAATTTTGCGAGTTGGTTCCCTCAGACAACTTACGTTAGGTAGTTTTTTACTTGCGCTGGTTCCCCTTATAGCACTGCTTTGGCAAAGCCAGAGCGATCTTGCCAAAGTCAGCAGGATGACCACCAAAGAGACACGTTTCGTCGTGACGGTCGTGGGTTACCTGCAAAATCTGGACGGTGCTGCCATAGATCTGGAACGTACCCTCCGTCAGTACGCCATTATCCAGAACGCCACCGTCGCTGATTTAACTGACAATGCAATTGCTCAGTTTGCCAGCGCGCAAAGCAAGCTCTGCGGTATCGTTCCGGCGAGTGAAAATTGCGGGCTGCTGAAAAAGCAAATTGAGCAATTACGAAATTTCCGCACTATTAACGATCAGCTTTTACTGAATGCGTATCTCGCTTCATTAAGTAACGGTGTTACAGCCATCCGTAAAGACGTGGACAAGGCTATTCAAACCCGTCTGGCTGTGCAGCAGGAAGACATGACTGATATGCAGGCCAAGCAGGCATGGTCGACGGCGCTGCTGGTCAGTGTGTCATTGTTGCTGATTTTGCTCGGCAGCCAGTTGATTGTGAATCCGGTGCGCAAGCTCAAGCAAATCATTCAGATCCTCGCCCATCAGCGTGGTGAGCTGCCGCCATTGTCTACGAAGGCGCCCTACGAATTAATTGGGGTAGAAAGAGATCTTCATTGGCTGGCGGAACGTTTACAGCAGCTTGAACATATACGCACTGCGCTTTTGCGACATGCCGCCCACGAACTTAAAACGCCGCTGGCAAGCATTAAAGAAGGGTGTAGTTTGCTTTCTGAGAATGTTGTCGGTGAGCTGAATCCCCAGCAGGTTGAAGTACTGTCTTTGCTCAGTTCCAGTACCCAGCGCCTGAATACGCTGGTAGAAAAGCTGCTGGATTACAACCTGCTTCTGCAGCAGGCTGAACCCAAATTTACGGACATCAATCCGCAGGATCCGGTCAGAGATTGTATCGAAGATTACGCTCTGGCACTGCAGGACCGTGAGGTTACTGTGGATGTAACAGTAGAAACCATTAGTGTCGACGAGGAGTTGTATCGTCGTATACTTGATAATCTGGTATCGAATGCTGTGGCACACGGTGCAATAGGCAGACCTATTTCCGTCAGAATTTATCAACAGGAGGAGGTAGCAGTACTTGATGTAGCTAACCGGGGGAAAAAGATTCCGCCGGAAAAAGTGGGTAAACTTTTTGAACCGTTTACCCGGGGTGACGATCCAAGAAACGACAATGTCATTGGTACGGGTTTGGGCCTGTCCATTGTTTCAGACTGTGCCCGTTTGATGCACGGCGATGTGGCTGTTGTTGATGTAGATTATGCCGATGTCTGTTTTAGAGTAAGCATTCCGCAGAAGGAAAAACGTTAATGAAAATCAAATTATTGCTGCCACTGGCCGCCATGCTGGGTGGATGTGCAGCGATAGAAGGGAATGAGTCTGCACCAGTTATTCCGGTCGAGGAAAATACGGTCGCACCGCAACTGGTGGAGAGTGATTCCCTTTGTCTGGTAGAAAAAGACACAGAATCTTTTGAGCACCAGTGCGATTTGCTCTATTGGGTGAACCTGTGGGTTCAGGCCGACAATACCCGCTGGCCTGTGCGCAGAGATGCTATCGCCGGGTTGTCCGATTCCACAGAGGATAAAATTAAAAAAATCATTTTATCACTGCCTGTAGACACCCCTTATCAGAGTCGCCTTCGTGCCCGGCACTGGCTGACTGAAGTGAAGGATAAGCTGACGCCGGATATGCAAACCGTGGTGGCCACTATTGTTAATGCCCCTAACGATGAAATGCTTGAGCTTGAATCGGCAATGGTGATCTTAAACCGCGTGAACACCGATAAAGAAAAGCAGTTGCAGATGCTTGAAAAAGAACTGGAATCACAAACAAAGAAGATGGAAGAGTTGCTTAAAGTTGAAGCAACGCTGATGGATAAAAACAGGAGTACGCAGCGATGAATGAATCCGGAGCGCGAAACGCCAGATTATTGCTCGTTGACGACGATAAAAGTTTACTTCGCCTGCTGACCATTCGCCTTGAAGGTGAAGGGTATCAGGTCACGGCGGTAGAAGATGGTCAGGCGGCATTACGCAAAATTCGTAGTGATGACTACGACGTGGTGTTGTCTGATTTACGTATGCCGGGCCTTGATGGTCTGAGCTTATTTGAAGAAATCATGGGGGTCCGTAAGGATATTCCTGTGATATTGATGACAGCCCACGGTACGATTTCTGACGCCGTTGCGGCAACCCAGCGAGGTGTATTCGGCTTTTTGCCTAAGCCGGTGGATCACGATGAATTACGCAAGTTATTGCAAAAAGCCCTGAGTCAGTCGTTATCTGTTCAGCCGGAAGAGTGGTGCAAAGATATCATCACCCGTGCACCGGAAATGACCAGTGTGATGGACCAGGCTTTCCGTATTGCCCAGCGTGAAGTGAGTGTGCTTATCAGTGGTGCCAGCGGTACCGGTAAAGAACTGCTGGCGAATGCTATTCACCGTGCCAGTAACCGCCGTGACAAGCCGTTTATTGCCATTAACTGTGGTGCATTGCCGGAAAACCTGCTGGAGTCAGAATTGTTTGGTCATGCAAAAGGCGCCTTTACCGGTGCGGTGCATGCAAATCCCGGTTTGTTCCGTGAAGCGGATGGCGGTACCTTGTTCCTTGATGAAATTGGCGACATGCCAATGACGTTACAGGTCAAATTGCTCCGTGCGTTGCAGGAACGTCAAATCCGGCCTGTGGGCAGTGCTAAACACGTAGACATCGACGTACGTATTATTTCTGCAACACACAAAGATTTGCATAAAGAAATGGAAGAGGGCAGCTTCCGTGAAGATTTGTACTATCGTCTTAACGTGGTGAATCTGAAACTACCTTCCCTGAAAGAGCGCAGTGAAGACATTCCGTTGCTTGCCCGTACATTGCTTCAGCAAAGCGGTCAGCGTCACGGTGTGAATGTGACGCAGTTTTCTGATGATGCCATGCAGCTACTGGTGAAATCAGAATGGCCCGGTAACGTGCGGCAACTGGTTAACGTGGTTGAGCAGTGTGTGGCGCTGACACAAACGCCGGTGATCCCGCTGCATCTGGTGCAACAGGCTCTGTCGGCTACCCGCCAGAGCTGGCCAACACTGACCGAAGCCCGTGATGCATTTGAACAGAAGTATCTGCACAAATTATTGAAAATGACCGATGGCAACGTGACCCGTGCCGCCGAGCTGGCCGGTCGTAACCGTACCGATATGCACAAGCTGATGAAAAAACATGAGCTTGATGCCGGTGATTTCCGCTAGAAGCCGGTAACTTCACCAACATTATTTTCTGATAATGCCCCGCCGCACTCTGTTAAATGAGCAGAGTGCGGATATTTATTTCCTCTCTACAACCCGGTTCTTAATCTTTCAAAACAAAGAAGTTTGCTCAGCAGATGGTGGTGCGAAAGTCAGAGCAGGCAATGCTGCATCAGGATAGCAGGCGTTGTAACTGTCGATAAATTTTGCTGCCAGCCAGGGCGCATCGCCATTTTCCGGTTTGTGGAAGAACATGTATGGTGTGCGGCCTTCAAGCCGCCACTGATGGCATTTTCCTATCCAGGGTTGTAAGCAGCGGGTATTGGCGGCATCGTCATTACCACCCACAAAGCGCACAACCGGTGCCGTGGATGTCGCAATCACATTCACCGGCAGTCTGGGCTTTTTCATCCGTACTTCTGTGGTCAGTTCGCTGTCAGACGGACCGGCGAATAATCCCCGCGTATCCATAATGACCCTGTTTACCTTCTGTTCTATGAGCATGCGGTTAAATTGTTGTTCCGCGCCACCTTTATCAAAAAATGCCGGATGACGTACTTCAACGCCAAGAGGTATGTCTGCCGGAAATTGCTGCAACATGGCGGAAATGGCCTGCAAACTGTCAGGGCCGGTGCTGGCGGGCAGTTGCAACATCAGCATGCCCAGCCGCTCTTTCAGCGGGGCCAGCAGCAACAACTGCTTTTCAATATCAGGGTGGTTCGGGTCCGGTGCACCGCTGTGAGTGATGGTCTGGTGGACTTTAAACGTAAAGCGGAAGGTCTGCGGGGTTTGCTCAATCCACCGGGCCACAGTGTCCGGTGAGGGCAGGGCATAGAAGGTGGTGTTGCCTTCCACTGAATTCATCTGCTTTGCATAATATCCGAGGGCATTTTTTCGTGCTCCGGTATCGTTAAACCAGTCCCCCGGCCAGCGGCTGTGTTGCCACTGAGGCACACCAATGTACACAGGTGGCAGAGAATTGTTCAGTTGGCTGTGGAAATCGCTTTTAGTCATTGGGCTTTACGATGCATTTGTTTATACTATGCGACCTTATTTTTATCTAAAGTCTGAGGCTTAACCGGATAGTTGCCTGACTGAGACAAGTCACCGTCCGGCTGCATTGAAGCACTGACCGCAATGCCTTGCAAGTCAGCATCGCCAGGCAGACAACACATTACCAGAGGTTCAGGGACCATGCGCACAGATTACTGTGGGAATATTGATTCATCTTACGCCGGCCAGGAAGTCACACTTTGTGGTTGGGTTAACAAGCGTCGTGATTTGGGCGGCGTTATTTTCATCGATCTTCGTGACCGCGAAGGCATCGTGCAGGTGGTATTCGATCCCGATTTACCGGAAGTACTGGACGTAGCCAATAAACTGCGTAATGAATTCTGCGTGAAGCTGACCGGTAAAGTGCGTGCCCGCCCTGAAGGTCAGATCAACAAACAAATGCGTACCGGTGAAATTGAAATTCTGGGTACTGGACTGGAAATCATTAACAAGTCTGCGGTGTTGCCGCTGGACTGGAATCAGGAAAACTCTGAAGAACAACGTCTGCGCTATCGTTACCTCGACCTGCGCCGTCCGGTAATGAGCGACCGCCTGAAGTTTCGTGCCCGTGTTACCGGTGCGGTACGTCGTTATCTGGAAGAAGAAGGTTTCCTGGATATCGAAACCCCGATTCTGACGAAAGCTACGCCGGAAGGTGCCCGTGACTATCTGGTTCCAAGCCGGACTCACAAAGGCGAATTCTTTGCGCTGCCACAGTCACCTCAGCTTTTTAAACAGTTGCTGATGATGTCGGGTATGGACCGCTATTACCAAATCGTAAAATGTTTCCGTGACGAAGACTTACGTGCTGATCGTCAGCCAGAATTCACTCAAATCGATTTGGAAACCACCTTCCTTGATGCTGATGGCGTAATGTCTATCACCGAAGGCATGATCCGTGACTTGTTCCAGAAAATGCTGAATGTCGATCTGGGTGAATTCCCCCGTATGACATACGCAGAAGCGATGCAGCGTTTCGGTAGTGATAAGCCTGACTTACGTAACCCGTTGGAACTGGTAGATGTGGCTGATTTGCTGGCTAACGTAGAGTTTAAAGTATTCTCCGGTCCGGCCAACGATCCGAAAGGCCGTGTGGCGGTTATCCGTGTGCCCGGCGGTGCCAGTCTTTCCCGCAAACAGATTGACGAATACACTAAATTCGTCGGTATCTATGGCGCCAAAGGTCTGGCATGGATGAAGGTGAATGAAGACAAGCCTGGTCAGGAGGGTCTGCAATCACCCATCCTGAAATTCCTGTCTGAAGACATTACTGATGCGCTGTTACAGCGTACCGGCGCACAGGCTGGCGACATACTGTTATTCGGTGCGGACAGCAAAAACGTAGTAACTGAAGCTATGGGTGCACTGCGTCTGAAGCTGGGTGAAGATTTCGAATTGCTGGAAGGTGACTGGAAACCACTGTGGGTTGTTGACTTCCCTATGTTTGAAGAAGCGGACGGCGCGCTGTTTGCGTGTCACCATCCGTTCACAGCACCCCGCGGCCTGACCGCTGAAGAGCTCAAAGCGAACCCGGTTGAAGCGATTTCTGATGCCTACGACATGGTACTGAACGGTGTGGAACTGGGCGGTGGTTCTGTGCGTATTCACAATCAGGACATGCAGTCTGCGGTATTCAGTATTCTGGGTATCGACGAAGAAGAAGCGCAGAACAAGTTTGGCTTCCTGTTAGAAGCTCTGCAGTTTGGCGCGCCGCCCCATGCTGGTCTCGCTTTCGGTCTGGATCGTCTGGTGATGCTGATGACCGGTGCAACGTCAATTCGCGACGTAATGGCATTCCCGAAAACCACCACGGCTGCATGCCCGCTGACAGATGCACCGGGCCCTGCGAATCCGGCAGCGCTGGCGGAACTGGCCATTGCGACTGTTAAGAAAGACGCTGAATAATTCCGGATGGCGTTAAAGCGACCGGAATCTGTGCTGGTGGTGCTCTATGATGAGCACCACCGTATATTGTTACTACAACGCAACGATGACCCTTCATTCTGGCAGTCTGTAACAGGGACTGTCGAAGCCGGTGAGCTTCCTGCAGAAACTGCTGTGAGAGAAGTCGCCGAAGAAACAGGCATCGTTCTGACTCCCTTGCAGCTTAATGACTGCTCTCATATTAACCGCTACGAAATCCGCCGGCGCTGGCTGCACCGTTACCCGCAGGGTACCCGTTTTAATACTGAGCATGTCTTCAGTGCCTGTGTCTCTTCGGCCAGTGAGCTTGTGCTAACTGAGCATCTGGCGTTTGAATGGCTGGACAAACCTGATGCCCTGGCTAAATTATGGTCGCCTTCAAACCGTGATGCAGTAGAAGCATTTGTACCGGAGTGCCGAAGATGATTATACTGGGTATAGATCCAGGTTCCCGTGTAACAGGGTATGGTGTGATTGCCAGAAAACAGGGAAAAATTGTTTATTTGGGCAGTGGATGCATTCGTGTCAAAAGCGATGTTATGGCTGACCGGCTGGCACAAATTTTTGCCGGTGTGGGTGAAGTAATACGTGAATTCACGCCGCAGCAATTTGCCATAGAGCAGGTTTTTATGGCGAAAAACCCGGATTCTGCATTGAAGCTCGGGCAGGCAAGAGGGGCTGCCATTGTGGCGGCAACGCAGTCTGAATTGCCGGTGGCTGAATATTCGGCGAGACAAATCAAACAGGCTGTTGTCGGAAAGGGTAGTGCGGAGAAAACCCAGGTACAGCATATGGTTAAACATTTGCTTAATTTGCCGGGAACGCCTCAGGCCGATGCTGCCGATGCCCTTGCTGTAGCGCTGTGCCATGCACACACGGAACAAAGTCTGATTAACATGGCGGGACAGGCCAGTAAAACCGTCCGTCGCCGCCTACGCTGAATCGGTGCTAGCAGGCTCTTCTGGAGACACATGCCGGTGCCGTTTAAAACACGCCGTGAACCCATCCCTGGGGGCTCTGCTGCAGCATCCATGCTGCAGAAGGTTTTAAACGTCCCCGACTAGTGTCTCTGCGAGCCTTTTGCACCTAAAAAATGATGCTTGGCTATTTTTGCAATTGAGCACGAATTGGCTGCGAAATGAAGGCGGTCATTATAGTCCGGCACCTAATTTGGTTATCAAAAAAATGATTGGAAGAATTGAAGGGCGATTACTAGAAAAACAGCCCCCGGAAGTATTAATCGATGTGAACGGTATTGGCTATGAAATTCAGATGCCGATGACCAGTTTTTATCAACTACCAGCAGTAGGTGAGAGTGTGGCGGTTTATACCCACTTTGTGGTGCGCGAAGACGCACAATTGCTGTTTGGTTTTGCCGATAAAATGGAACGTGAGCTGTTCCGCGAACTGATTAAGGCCAATGGTGTGGGGCCGAAGTTGGGCCTTACCATTCTGTCTGGCATGTCTGCAGGACAATTCCTGATTAGCGTGCAGAATGAAGATGTGAGTGCACTGGTCAGCCTACCGGGCATCGGTAAGAAAACTGCCGAACGGCTGGTGGTTGAACTGAAAGACCGGCTGGCCAAATTCGGTAAACAACAAGCTGTTCCCATGCCCGTAGACGTAGACGCCAAATTCATGAACACTATTGTGCCGGTAAACGATGCCAGAGAAGAAGCACAAAGTGCACTGATTGCCTTAGGGTATAAACCTGCTCAGGCAAGTAAGCTGGTTGAATCTGTTTATCAGGACGGTATGGGTAGCGAAAGTCTTATCCGCGAAGCTTTGAAAGCTGCGATTTAACGGGAATAAGTGATGATTGAAGCAGACAGACTTATAGCGCCGGCTGCCACCACCGAAGATGAAGTTATCGACCGTGCCATAAGGCCGAAAATGCTGGCTGACTATACGGGTCAGCCCCATGTGTGTGAACAGATGGAAATTTTTATTCAGGCGGCGCGCAATCGTGATGATGCCCTTGATCACCTGCTCATTTTCGGTCCTCCGGGATTAGGAAAAACCACGCTGGCAAATATTGTTGCTAATGAAATGGGCGTGAATATTAAAACCACATCCGGTCCGGTGCTGGAAAAGGCCGGTGATCTGGCAGCACTGCTTACCAATCTTGAAAAAAATGATGTGTTGTTCATTGATGAAATCCATCGACTGAGCCCTGTGGTGGAAGAAATCCTGTATCCGGCTATGGAAGACTATCAGCTTGATATCATGATAGGTGAAGGCCCGGCTGCCCGCTCTATTAAACTGGATTTACCACCGTTCACGCTGGTGGGGGCGACCACCCGTGCCGGCTCTCTGACTTCGCCTCTGCGTGACCGTTTCGGTATTGTGCAACGTCTTGAGTTTTACAATATCAAAGATCTCACCACCATTATTCAGCGCAGCGCCAGTTATCTGAATCTGGATATGGATGCCGCCGGTGCTGAGGAAGTGGCGCGGCGCTCCCGTGGTACGCCGCGGATCGCAAACCGTTTGCTTCGCCGTGTCAGAGACTATGCAGAAATTAAAGCCGACGGAAAAGTACATGCAGACATTGCAGCGAAAGCGCTGGATATGCTGGATGTGGATAAAGAAGGCTTTGATTACATGGACAGAAAACTGCTGACGGCTATTATCGATAAATTCGACGGAGGTCCGGTGGGGCTCGATAATCTGGCAGCCGCAATCGGGGAAGAAAAGGAAACCATCGAAGACGTCATTGAGCCGTTTCTTATTCAGCAGGGGTTCCTTCAGCGCACCCCGAGAGGCCGTATTGTGTCTCAGCGGGCTTACCTGCATTTCGGATTTGAACCAAAAAGCTAAAATATCCTTTCTTGCCGGTCAGTGATTCATTGGCCGGCCATTTCTTCTTTCTGCTGCTATTTATGATATTTTCTTTCGGGCATAAAAAAAGCCCGCTCAAATTGAACGGGCTAAAACAACAAGTGTTGAAGGAAATAAATCCAGGGAACTCATGTCAATCAGGAGAAAACTCGTGTGAAACCGTTCCAGAACCGCTTCACTCTGTTCGACAGATGGGCGCATTATAGAGTAGTTTATGAACCTGACAATTGAGGAAAATTATTTTTTACCATTAGAAAAATTAATGTGTTAAGTTGCTGTTAATGACTGGCCGTGGAATTTGTTTTTACCGCAGGAATAAAGCGTTTCAACGGCATAAATGGACCATTTGGTGAGTTCCTCGGTAAGTTTTTCTTTATGACGTTTTCATTACATTTTTAAAAGTGGAGTATTGCATGTCTGCAAAACATACCATGCCGGTGCGGGTTTATTACGAAGACACAGATGCCGGCGGTATTGTGTATTATGCGAATTATCTGAAGTTCATGGAGCGGGCCAGAACCGAGTGGTTGAGATCGCTGGGCTACGAACAGGACAAGTTGATGGAACAATCCATAGCCTTTGTCGTCAAACGGGTTGAAATGCATAACCATGCGCCGGCCAGATTTAATCAATTGTTGAGTATTGAATCGCAAATTGTAGAATTGAAGGGCGCAAGTTTGACTTTCAGACAAGAAATAAAAGATCCGCAAGACAACTGTTTAGTGTCGGCGGACATAAAAATTGCATGTGTAGACCCTGTGGCAATGAAGCCACGGAAATTACCAGCCACTTTATCAGGGGATTTAGCTAGTGGAATCTGATTTAACCTTTATCGGTCTGTTCCTTCAGGCCAGTTTTGTTGTTCAGCTTATTATGTTGTTGCTGCTCAGTGTGTCAGTGGCTTCATGGACGTTCATTTTTCAGCGTACCAAAGCATTGAATGCAGCAGATAAAGAAATGCGCCAGTTTGAAGACAAATTCTGGTCAGGCGCAGATCTCAACCGTCTTTATCAGGAATTATCCGCCCGTTCTGATGTAACAGGGATGGCCAACATTTTCTGCGCCGGTTTTAAAGAGTTTGTGCGTCTGCGCAAAGGTAACACCGCAGTAAACGGCATTGTTGACGGTACCTACCGTGCAATGCGTGTATCTATGTCCCGTCAGGTGGAAGAGCTGGAAAGCCGTTTGCCCTTTCTGGCTACTGCCGGCTCTATCAGTCCTTACATCGGTCTGTTCGGTACGGTATGGGGCATCATGAATGCATTTATTGCTCTGGGTGAAGTGCAGCAGGCCACACTGGCTATGGTGGCGCCGGGTATTGCAGAAGCCCTTATTGCAACAGCTATCGGTCTTTTTGCTGCTATTCCGGCAGTTATCGCTTACAACCGCTTCAGCCATAAAGTTGAGAAACTGGAGAACAGCTACGGGAATTTCATGGAAGAGTTTTCTGCCATATTGCACCGTCAGGCGATGACGGCACAGCCACAGTAACGATGTCCGGAGACTGATTATGTACATTCGTAAACGGCGTCGTCCGGTATCCGAAATTAACGTGGTGCCTTATATCGACGTGATGCTGGTACTGCTGATCATTTTTATGGTTACCGCGCCGCTTATTTCCCAGGGCGTGAAAGTGGAATTGCCGAAAGCCAGCGCCCAGCCGATTGAGCAGGAAGATACGCCGCCGCTCATCGCTTCGGTGGACGTACAGGGTAACTATTACCTGAACGTTGGCAACGACCAGGAAACCCCGCTGGGTACGCAGGAACTTACTGCACTGGTGGCCGAAAAATTAAAGTCTGAACCGCAAACGCCGGTGGTGGTGAAAGGGGACGGACAGGTTGCATATAACGAAGTGATTCAGTTGATGGTCTTGCTGCAAAAAGCAGGGGTGCCGTCAGTGGGATTAATGACAGACCCGGTGGACGAATCATAAAAAAGTATGCGTAAATTAAATTCTAATCAGCAGGCATTAGCTAAAGCCATTGGCGTTCACGTGGCGATTGCTGTAGTGTTGCTAATTAGCGTCAGTTTTTCGCCCGATCCTTTCGAGCCTGTAAGCAACAGTGATGCGCCTGTCATTCAGGCAACATTCATCGACGCGCAGGCCATTGCCGATAAGAAGCGTGCTGAAGAGGCTGCAGCTGAGAAGGCTCAGGCGGAAGCCGATGCCCGTCAGCGCAAAGCCAGAGAAGCAGCCGCTCAGGAGCGCAAGCGGAAAGAAGAGCAGGCGGCCAGACAGGCAGCTGAAAAGAAAGCGGCAGATAAGAAGCGCCGCGAAGAAGCTGAGCGTCAAAAGCAGCAGGAACTTAAGCGTATTGCTGCGCAAAAGGAGAAAGAACGTAAGCAGCGGGAGGCACAAGAAAAAGCCGACGCGGAAAGAAAAGCAAAAGAAGCCCGTGAAAAAGCAGAACAGGAAAGGATTTTGCAGGAGAAAGCCGAAGCTGAACGCGCAGCTCAGGCTCAGCGTCGCCGGAAACAGGTGATGTCTGAAGTTGATCGCTACCGGGCGTTGATAACCTCTAAGGTGCAAAGCTTCCTGTATGCAGATGACAGCTTTAAGGGTAAAGAATGTCGTCTGAACATTCGCCTTGCAACGTCAGGTTACGTGACTCAGGTTAAACGCCTGGGTGGTGATGATGCGTTATGCCGTGCAGCAGAAGCAGCCGTGCGCCGGCCGGATAAGTTGCCTATGTCGGATGATCCGGCCGTGTACGAACAAATAAGAGATATAAACATAACGGTGAGACTGTAGTGACGATGAAAAAAATCAGGATGTTATTAGGTCTTGTCATACTAAGCGCTAGTGGTATGGCAAAGGCAGCATTGGAAATAGTGATCACTGAAGGGGTAGACAGTGCGCGCCCGATAGGTGTTGTCCCGTTTAAATGGGAAGGAGCCGGCCAGATGCCGGAGAACATCTCCGAAGTGGTGATGGCAGATTTAATGCGCAGTGGTAAGTTTAACCCGATTGCCGTTGCAAAAATGCCACAGCAGCCGGCAACCGATAAGCAGGTTAATTACAGTGCCTGGGCGGCTACCGGTGTGGACACCATTGTCGTGGGCAGCGTGGCGCCGGAAGGGGCTGACAGATACAGAGTATCGTTTGAGCTGATTGATGTGTTGCGTGGTCAGGTTACCGGCGGCAAAAGTCAGGGTATGAGCAATGGCAAACTGGTTGACAGTGCTGATCATGTGATTGATGCCCGCCAGTCGGTAATCGGCTCTGCGGATTTTCGTCAGTACGCTCACCGCATCAGTGATGTGGTTTACGAAAAATTGACAGGTGAACGCGGTGCGTTCCTCACCCGTTTAGCGTATGTTGTGGTGCGTGACAGAAATAAAGAAAAGCTGCCGTACCAGCTGGTTATTTCAGATTATGATGGTGAAAATGAGACGAGATTATTGTCTTCACCTGAGCCGTTAATGTCACCATCATGGTCTCCTGACGGTGAGAAACTGGCTTATGTCAGTTTCGAGAACAAACGTCCGCAGATTTTTATCCAGGATATTTACACCATGGCGCGCACAAAGATGACGGATTTCCCCGGCATCAACAGCAGCCCGGTTTTCTCGCCGGATGGTAAAAGTCTGGCAATGGTGTTGTCAAAAGATGGCAATCCGGAAATCTATGTGATGGATATTGCGACGAAAAATTTACAGCGCATTACGCGAAATCGTGCCATCGATACGGAGCCGGCCTGGACACCGGATGGCAAGAGCTTAACATTTAGCTCGGAACGGGGTGGTAAACCTCAGATTTATAGCGTAAATTTATCTTCTCGTAAGGTTAGACGCCTTACATTTGAAGGCGAACAGAATCTTGGCGGTACCATTACACCTGACGGTAAACAAATGGTATTGGTAAATCGCACACGGGGTGATTACCGTATCGCTAAACTTGGATTGGAAAATGGCGGAATACAAGTACTGACGAAGACCTTTCTGGACGAGTCTCCGAGTATTGCGCCGAATGGAAGCATGATTATTTACAGTACCCTTCACAATGGCACACAGGTTTTATCTCTGGTGTCTTTAGACGGGCGCTTTAAGGCCAGGTTACCAGCCACAAATGGACAAGTGAAGTCGCCGAGTTGGTCACCATTTTTGTTTTAAAACAGATATACACAAATAAATATAAGGATTAAGAGGATGCAAATGAATAAAGTGATGAAAAGCTTCATTATTGCCTTGCCAGTGGTGACTATGATGGCTTGTTCTTCCGGCCCGTCTGAAGAAGAACTGGCCGCTGAACGTAACCGTGTTGCCCAGGAGCAGGCAGAAGCGGAACGTCAGGCTCGTGAAGCTGAACAGGCGCGTGTACAGGCAGAAGCTGCTACCCGCATGCAACGTCAGCAGGAAATGGTTGAAGAGCAGAAAGCGGCGCTGAAAAAAGAGCAAACCGTTTACTTTGATTTCGACCGTGCAACGATTAAAGCAGAATTCCAGGCTTTACTGGATAAACACGCTGAGTTCCTGGTAAACAACCCGGATCAAAACGTGGTTATCGAAGGCCACACTGACCAGCGCGGTACACCAGAGTACAACATTGCTCTTGGTGAACGTCGTGCACAAGCTGTTGAAACTTACCTGATGAACGCAGGTGTAAGCAGCAGCCAAATCTCTACTGTTTCTTACGGTGAAGAGAAGCCAGCAGTTATGGGGTCAACTGAATACGCGATGGCACAAAACCGTCGTGGTATCGTAGTTTACCAATAAGGGTTAAGCTTTGGTTAAACCAATGATTCAGGGCGTCACCATGTGTGCCGCCCTTTGTATTTCAGCCGCAGCGCAAGCTCAGGCACCTGTTTATGATGTCGGTAACAGCAGCTCGCAGCAAACGGCTAATTCAGGCAATTCCTCCAGCACTTTAGAGCAACGCATCACTGTACTGGAGCGAATGGTAGACAGTCGCACGCAAATGCAGCACCGTTTACAGCAACAACTCGACACCATGCAGGGTGAAATTGACGAGTTGCGCGGGGCTGTAGAAGTGCACACCAATCAACTTGAGAAAGTGCTTGAGCGCCAACGCGAGTTGTATCTGGAAATTGACAAGCGTGTTGAAGCGTTAAAGCAGGCTGGTGTGGGCAGTGCATCCGGTTCAGCTTCTGATTATTCATCACCTGCGCCGTCTCAGCCAGCACCGTCGAAACCTCAGTCACCGGCACCGGCCAGCGCAGAAAGCGAGAGTGATGCCTATGACGCTGCAGTCAATCTGATCCTGAAATCCAGAGAATACGACAAAGCCATTCCGGCTTTTCAGTCTTTCCTGTCATCTTATCCAAACAGTGAATACGCGCCCAACGCGCATTATTGGTTAGGGCAGTTGCTGTTTAATCAGCAAAAGTGGTCTGATGCATCTGAACAGTTCAATATTGTTATTGATCGCTTCTCAGACTCTCCCAAACGACCTGACGCATTACTTAAGCTTGGAGTGATAGCAGAAAGACAGGGCAACAAAGGGCAGGCCAGAAGCCTGTTTCAGCAAGTGGTCAATGAATATCCTGATTCATCAGCCACCAAACTTGCCCAGTCCCGTTTATCCGGATTATAAGCTGATTAAAAAAACCTCCTCCGGGAGGTTTTTTATTGCCCGCGAAATTCTGCGTAAAATACGCCTGCCTGTTTTTTATACGGAAAATCAAAAGTTAGCGGTGATGTACTCAATTTCCTCACTACAAATTTGTCTGCGAAGTGTGACGTTGAGAACGTAAAATAACCATCTGTTGCCGGCGTCTCAAAAATAATTAAAATTATTTTGAGAAAGTTGGTGAATAATCCGGCAGTTGCACAAAATTTTTTTTAAAGATGAGAAAAAATTCAGGCAAATCCCACTGCAATTTCGCGTCCGGATGCTACATTTTTATCTGTCGGGCAGGGTTAAATTCAAAATAACTCTCCGAAAAGCGGGGGAATACTGTACGATTTGATTTCATTTTGACCGTTTGAACAAGAAAAACGAGAAAAGTGAAAATAAATCCGGATTTAAGGTTGCACTGCCTCAGAATCTGAGTATTATATGCCGCCGTTGCCACAGAGTGGTGACGCAGAAAGGCGAAAGGGTCGTTAGCTCAGTTGGTAGAGCAGTTGACTTTTAATCAATTGGTCGCTGGTTCGAATCCAGCACGACCCACCACTTTCTCCTCTGTGAGAATGTCGCTTTTTACCGCAACCATAAGATGGGTCGTTAGCTCAGTTGGTAGAGCAGTTGACTTTTAATCAATTGGTCGCTGGTTCGAATCCAGCACGACCCACCATCTTATCTTTGCTCCGGTTATCCGGAACCTCTTAAAATTCTTAAATACTTCCTGTTAGATATTATCCCGATCCGTTATCAGCTTTATCAACCGCAAAAGCATTGCACTGTTATAAGTCATAGCGCTTTAATCCGGGCAAACACTTTTATTCATAGCGTATCCCTATGTAATTTTTATGACAGTCGGGTATAATCCGTCGCCCTATTGTCGATTATTCAGGCTATTTGTTATGACTATTGCTTTCAGAGTCGATCAAGTTGATTATCCGTTCCCGGCCAAGCCTGCGCCGCTTACTGATGTGCGCAAGGCCGAACTGAAGGAACAGATCAAGCAACTGCTGCGTGATCGTAATGCTGTTCTGGTAGCTCACTATTACACTGACCCCGAGATTCAGGCGCTGGCCGAGGAAACCGGTGGTTGCGTTGCGGACTCTCTGGAGATGGCACGCTTTGGCCGTGATGCCACTGAGCAAACGTTAATCGTTGCCGGTGTCCGCTTCATGGGTGAAACAGCAAAAATTCTCAGTCCTGAAAAAACCGTACTGATGCCAAACCTGGAAGCAACCTGTTCGCTGGATATCGGTTGCCCGGTGGAAGAATTCAGTGCTTTCTGTGACGCGCACCCTGATCACACCGTGGTTGTTTACGCCAATACGTCTGCTGCTGTAAAAGCAAGAGCCGACTGGGTGGTGACATCCAGTATTGCACTGGAAATTGTTGAGCATCTGGACGAGCAGGGTAAACCTATCATCTGGGGCCCTGATCGCCATCTGGGTGCATACATTGCGAAGAAAACCGGTGCTGATATGCTGATGTGGCAGGGCGAGTGTATTGTTCATGACGAGTTTTCAGCGCAGAAACTGAGTGATATGAAAGCAGTGTACCCTGATGCAGCCATTCTTGTGCATCCGGAATCACCTGCCAGTGTTGTTGATCTTGCGGATGCTGCCGGTTCGACAAGTCAGCTGATTCAGGCCGCTCAGGATATGCCTAACAACACGTTTATTGTGGCAACAGACAAAGGCATTTTCTATAAGATGCAACAACTGATGCCAGAGAAGACGTTTATTGAAGCTCCAACGGCCGGTAACGGCGCAACCTGTAAAAGTTGTGCTCACTGCCCGTGGATGGCAATGAACGGCTTACAGGCCATCTACAACAGCCTGACAGAGGGTGTGAATGATCACGAAATCCATGTGGATGAAGCTTTGCGTCACAAAGCCCTCATTCCGCTGGACAGAATGCTCAACTTTTCAGCACAACTGAAGCAGAAAAAGCTGGCAATTGCTTAATAAAAGCGCAGTTGAGGATTTTTTCCCGGTGAGTACTTGATTCAGCGGGAGACTTTCCCTACTATACGCGCGCTTTGACGAATTTCGTCAGACAATTCCGGAGAGATGGCTGAGTGGCTGAAGGCGCACGCCTGGAAAGTGTGTATACGTTAATAGCGTATCGAGGGTTCGAATCCCTCTCTCTCCGCCAGATACTAAAAACCCGCATTCACTGCGGGTTTTTGCTTTTCAGGCTTAAAACTGAATATCAGGCACCAATCACACCGCACAATGCTCTTGCGCCACCGCCGCCAAGTTTCTCCGGCGCGTCCGAGTAGTTATCACCGCCCTGGTGAACCATCAGTGCTTTGTCTTTTACGTCTTCCAGTGATAACCGTGGTGCCAGTAACGGATGGCTGGCATTGCCCTCATCATCAACCAGCAGTATGGGTAAATCACCCATGTGGCTGTTATCAGCCCAGGGATAACCGTGCTGACCGGTTTTTTCCGGGTCCATATGACTGCCTGCTGCACCGGCGGGAACATTCTTTCCGTCTTTCATGGCAGAATCGCATGACGGATTTTCATGCACGTGGAAGCCGTGTCCGCCTGCCTCAAGACCGGATAATGCCGGTGTAAACACGAGTCCGTATTCGCTCTCTTCAATTTTTACGGTGCCGGCTGATTCACCGGTGGCAGGGTCTTTCAAGGTAACAGTGAAAAATTCTTCGTCTTCTGCAGCAATGCTACCGGCTGCGAAAAATAATGACATAGATAAAACGAGGGCTGATTTTTTCATGAAGTCTCCGTGTAAATGAAATCTGAGGGCCGTTGCAGTGGAGAAGCGGTTCTTGCAGTGGCTGTCAGGTTTCTACCCGGTCAGCACGGAAGGGAGATCAGATTTTAACGGTGACAAATACAAAAAAGCAGCCATCAGAGGCTGCTTCGCTTAAGAAAAATGATGCTTACAGAGCGGCAATAGCTGCTTCGTAATCCGGCTCATCAGCCGTTTCAGCAACTTGCTGGGTGTAGGCCACTTTGCCTTCTTCATCAATTACCACAACGCTGCGTGACAACAGGCCTGTCAGAGGACCGGTAGTGAAAGTCACCTTGTAGTCTGTACCAAAATCTGAGCGGAACGTTGAACCGGTCAGAACGTTTTCAATCCCTTCTGCGCCACAGAAACGGCCGGCAGCGAATGGCAGGTCCGCAGATACACAAATGACCACAGTGTTGTCCAGTGAAGCGGCTTTTTCATTGAATTTACGTACAGACATGGCACACGTACCGGTATCTACAGACGGAAAGATGTTCAGTACCACTTTCTTACCTGACAAATCTGCAGAGCTTACGGTAGATAAATCGGATTTTACCAGCTCAAACGCCGGTGCAGGTGTGCCAACGGCGGGTAAATCACCCAGAGTTTCTAACGGATTGCCCTGTAATGTAACTGTTGCCATGGAAGTTCCTTCATAATTGGAGTGAATGTTCATGATCTATATTGATGGAGTCAGGCGGGATTTCAACCGCTTAATCCGCAATTTATCTAATTATTTTTCTGTCTGCTTTGTAAAGCGGTTATATGCCGTATACTCAGAACGTAAAGAGATAAGCGGGGGAGCGTTGTGAGCGTTAATAGTATTATGAGTCAGCGGGTGGTGAGCGTGAAAATGGACGACAGCCTGCACACCATTAAGGAGCTGTTTGAAGCCACCGGGTTTCATCATTTACTGGTTGTCGAGGGCCGCAAACTCACCGGGATTATTTCTGACAGAGACTTACTGAAAGCTCTGAGCCCGTTTATCGATACGATTTCAGAAAGGGCGAAAGACAGGGCGACGCTGGAACGGCGGGCACATCAAATCATGACCCGTGACGTGATTACCGTTAAAGAACACAGTTCCGTTCTTAACGCCATCAGCACCTTTAACCGTCACCGCTTGTCATGCCTGCCGGTCATCAATGCAAAAGACGAACCTGTCGGGGTATTATCCTGGCGGGATATTCTTCGCTACATGGAAGACAAGGTAACCGCCAGGCAACAAAATTAATCTGCGGCGAACTGTTTGAGGGCGTCGCCGTCCAGTCGGTATCTTATCCACTCACCTTGTGGTTTGGCGCCAATAGACTCGTAAAAATCAATAGCGGGTTGATTCCAGTCCAGTACGCTCCATTCAAAACGGCCGCAGTTTTGTTCTGTTGCGATCTTTGCCAGATGTTTCAGCAGAGCTTTGCCTGCACCGCAGCCTCTGGATGCCGGTGATACATACAAATCTTCCAGATAAATGCCGTATTGTCCCTGCCAGGTGGAATAACTGAAAAAATAGATGGCAAAGCCAACCGGGCCGTTTTCATTTTCACACAGCACACAGTGTGCCTTTGGTTGATCTGAAAACAGGGTATCCTCAATATGCGCTATGGTTGCTTTTACTTCATGCTCTGCTTTTTCATATACCGCCAGTTCGGTAATGAAATCGAGTATTTGCTGGCTGTCCTGCACTACTGCAGGACGGATGGTAAGTTGGCTCATCAAAGAAACTCCGTAAATTATTCCGTGCGTGGCTGGCCGGTGGATTTTCGTCCGGGCGTTACATGCTTCGCAATCCGGACAATGTGATGAAACAGCCATTTAAAGGCATTGCCTGAATCAATAAGAATGAGATACAGACAGGGCACCAGAATAAGCGTCACCAGTGTGGCGTACATTACAGCAAATCCCAGCGCGATAGCCATAGGAATCACCAGAACAGCCTGCAGGCTTGTTTCAAAGAGAATAGGCAGTACGCCCGCAAAAGTCGTAATGGATGTGAGCGTAATGGCTCTGAAGCGGGCAGAGCCCGCTTCTTCCACAGCATCCCGGGTACTGTACCCCTGACGGCGGCGCTGGTTAACAAAATCTGTCATCACCAGTGAGTCATTAATCACAACCCCGGCGGCGGCAATCAGACCGAAAAACGACATGGTACTGAGATCATAGCCGAGCAGGAAATGTCCGAATGCTGCGCCGGTGAAGCTGAAAGGGATAACCGACATAATGATGAGAGGCTGGCTGTAGCTCTTTAACGGTACGGCCAGCAGTATGTACACCATAATCATAGCGGCAGTGAAAAACAGCATTTGCTGATCCTGCTGTGCCTGTTGCTCTTCAATATCACCGCCCAGTTCTGTCATGACACCGGGGTAGGTTTTTTGCAGTTCTGGTAGCAAGTTTTCATAGATGGCTTTTATAGCCTCACCCGGTTCTACTTTCTGTTCGTCGATGCTGCCCCAGATATACACACTGCGATAGCCACTTTCACGGCGGATATAGCTGATGCCGGGGGCTTCGGTCAGCTCCGCGATGTCACCCAGCATGACTTCCTGACCGGCAGGAGTGGTAATCACACTGTATTTAAGATCGGCAAGCCGTTCCCGCTGGAGGGCAGGGTACCGCACCATGACCTTAACTTCCTCGCCGTCACGGATCACCCGCTGGGCTTCGCCACCATAAAAGCTGCTGCCAATCTGCCCGGCGATGTTTTGCAGCGTCAGACCAAGATCGTAGGCCACCGGCTTCAGTGTCATCTGCACTTCTTTGCTGGCGGGATCGATAGTTGAGCTGACGTCAAACAAGCCTTCTTCCCGCTGTAGCATCTCAATGAAAGCCAGTCCGGCCGCGTTCAGGGTTTCCAGCTCCGGTCCGAACAGCAGGAAACCAAATTCGCCGTCATCGCTGCCGCCGTTGATATCATCTATGACAACCAGTGATTTCATTGCCGGAATGTCCGGCATGGCTTCACGCCAGCGTCTGGCAAGTTCGAAGGTATTAATTACCCGTTTACTTTCATCTACCAGTGGTGCAAACACTTCGCCGTTAGTACGGTCGTCGTTGAACACCAGAATATCCCGGACCATGCCGTCGCCACCAAACTCCTGTTTGATTTTTTCATCTTCATCGAGGATGGTTTTTTCAATGATTTTTAACGCATCGAGTACGGCGCTGTCCGGTACGTTTTCGTTCATTTCAACGCGGACTGAAGGGAAGTCGTGGGGCACTTTGCCTTGAGGGACCATGCGAATGAAATTGCCCTGAATTAAACCCAGTGCCAGCATCAGCAGTGCCACAAACACCATCAGCACAGCCCATCGCCATTCAATGGCTTTAATGACGGTACGCTTGTACGGACCGTTGACAAAGCCATTAAAGCGGCTGTTAAAACTGGCGCGCCAGCTATCCGGCTTCACCGGCTTAAATGTGATGTGAGCGATGTGCGCCGGCAGAATAAGTTTGGATTCAATGAGACTGAAAACCAGACAACAAATCACCACCACGGCGATGTTCACCATGAAAGGTCCGTCCATACCGTCACTTAATGTGAAGGGAGCAAACACGGCGATGGTGGTCAGCACCCCGAAGGTTGCCGGTGTTGCGACACGCTTGGCACCGCGGATCACGTTATCAATACCGCTGCCTTTGCTTTCAATTTCTGTGTAGGCACTTTCTCCGATGACGATGGCGTCATCCACCACAATACCCAGCACCATGATGAAGGCAAACAGAGAAATAATGTTCAGACTGATACCGAGAAGCGGCATCATCATCACTGCGCCGAGAAAACAGACCGGCAGCCCGAGCATGACCCAGAAGGCGAGTCTGAAGCGTAAGAAAATGGTCAGCAACAATGCAACCAGAATGGCACCCTGCAGCAGGTTTTTCAGCATCATGTCCAGACGGCCGTCGAGGTAGTACGTCATGTCGACCATGGTTTCCAGCGACACACCTTCAGGAAATTGTTCATTTTTGTGTGCAATGTAAGCTTTTACTGTTTCTGCCACTGGCACAATATTCTGAGAAGGTGTTGCTTTGACCGCAATATAGATGGCGTTTTTACCGGAATACTTGAAGTAGTATTCGCCCTCGGTGAAGGCATCGCGGATCTCTGCCACATCGCCGAGCAATACTCTGGCACCGCCGGGCCCGACTTTAACCGGAATGGCAGCAAATTCTTCGCCACGGTAGTACTGGTTCTCAACACGCACAGAGATAATGCCAGAGCGGGTTTTCAGTTGTCCGGCAGAGAGGTTGGTGGAATACGCCCTGATTGCGGTGCTGATATCACTGATCGAAAGATTGTATTTACGTAACTGATCAGGATTCACTTCAATGGCAATTTCGTCTTCGGGATAACCCACGTCGACCAGCGAAACATTATCCAGCAGTAATAATTCATCCTCGACTTCTTTCGCAAGGACTTTCAAATCTTTAAGAGGAAGATCGCCCACAATGGGCATGTCGATAACTTGTTGCCTGAACGCCAGTTGCCGGATATTCACCGGTTCCATGTCTGCAGGGAAGGTGGCAATGCTGTCGACTTTCAGTTTAATTTTATCCAGAACGTCGCTCAGTTCTTCCTTATCGTCAATCTCCATATTGACTTCGCCACCGTTGCGGTAAGCTCTTGAGATCGTACTGTTGATTTCAGAAACGTCTTTTACCGCCTCTTCAATCTTTATCAGGATCCCTTCTTCAATTTCCTGCGGAGACGCGCCCGGGTAACTCACATCAACACGGATGTAGTTAACCTCGACGTTGGGGAACATTTGTTTCTGGATAGAGGAATAGGCAGACAAACCCATGATGATAATAAAACCCATCAACAGGTTTGCAGCAACAGAGTTTCTGGCGAACCAGGCAATCACGCCGCGGTTCGTATCGTGTTCCTGATGCATAACTTCCCCTTAAATACCGGCGGAAGTGCTATTCGCATGAGCCGCAACCAGTTTGTTGCTCTGCTCAATCACTTTCACTGCCATTCCGTTAAGCGGATATTCCGGCGGGGAGGTGACAAGTTGCAGACCATCAAAATTCCCGCGAACGAAATAGAAATCGTCCTGCTCACGGACAATTTCAACAATCTCCGACTGCAATGTGGCATCTTCACTCACCAGCCAGATCCGTTTATTATTCACCAGTTCCTGTGGAATACGGAACACATTTTCCAGTGTTTTACCGTTAAAGCTGATGTTGGCGAAACTGCCGAATTTAATCAGGGCTTTGCCGGAGCGTACACCGTAAGGGTCGTCAATACGTGCAACCAGATGACTCATTCTGGTGGACTGATCCACGATACCCAGATCGCGGTGGAGTTTGGCCGGGATAGTACGCCTGTCTACGGTTACTGTTGCGTCGAGGCCGGTGACGCTGACAGGCAAAAATGACTGGTCGAAGCCGGCAACCGGGAAGGTAATTTCAGCGGTTTCCACATTATTCAGAGTGGCAGCCACTGTACCGGGAGTTACGTAGTCACCGGTACCGATTTCACGACTGATGATCAGAGCATCATAAGGGGCGCGTACTTCACAATTGTCCAGATCCCGCTTAGCAATGCGTAACATGGCTTCAGCAGATTTTACGGCAGCCTGTGCGCTGAGTAACTGAGGCTTTCTTAAATACAGGTCGGTCACACGACTCTTTGACATGCCGGCCGCTTCCCGCTCCGCCACGTTCGCCTGAGCCTGCTCCTGTATTAATTGTGCCTGTGCTGATGACAGGTTAGCTTCGGCCTGCAGCAATGCGGCTTCGTAGGCATCTTTCTCGATGGAAAACAGGATTTCACCACGACGGACAAGCCCGCCGGGCACAAAATCCGGGTTCCAGGACGTTACCTCCCCCGATACCTGAGCAGCCAGCATGGTGCTTTCAAGCGGCGTGATTTCGCCATAGGAATTAAGGGTAACCGCGTAATCTTCGGCCTGAAGCTCGCTGATTGTCACTGTCGGACGGGTATCTACTACTTCGGGTTCTTCTTCTTTATCACCCGCCGAGGCGATAAGTGTCATACCTGCAAATCCTGCAGCAAGAATGACGATTGGCAGGGCAATTTTTTTCCATTGCATGTGACGCTTCCCCAGTTTCCATCTCTGTTATTATGATACTTGTTGAATCTGCTGATTGTATTGTCTGTTTGTAACAGCGTATTTATTTTGTTTCAGCGACTGCTTTTTTTATTATTGCATAACACTGGCGCATACAACTTTATTACGACCAGTTTGTTTTGCTTTGTATAGTGCTTTATCGGCCAGAGATAACCCACGGTTAAGTGAAATTTCCTCATTTATTTCACATAAACCGAAACAGGCGGTGACCTTTATTTCTTTTTGTTCCAGCCAGATGCTGGTTTTTGCCAGCGTATTACGAATTTTTTCTGCCAGAACAGAAGCACTTTGTTCTCCGGTTTCAGGTAATACCATTAAAAACTCTTCTCCGCCCCAGCGGCAGACAATATCTTGCCTGCGCACATTTTGCCGGAGAAGGGTTGCAGTACGTTGCAACACAATATCACCGTTTCCGTGCCCGTAAGTATCGTTGATTTCCTTAAATTTATCTACATCAACCAATATGAGTGTGAATGCAGAACGGGTGCGCTGATGCCGTTTTATTTCCTGCCCCAGCAGTTGCTGCATGCCTCTGCGGTTTGGCAGTGAGGTCAGGGTATCGTGTAGTGCCTGTTGTTCGTATCTGTCACTGAGTTTCTGCATCAGCTCAAAGGTCCGCTCACGACTGTATTCGTAAAATGCAGATAAGAATGTGACAGTGGCAAACGACAGTATCAGCCGGCTTTTAAAATCCGTGGAGTAACTGGTTAACAGCAGGGCATCATGTGGTGTGAACAGAATAATGACAATGAGCAGCGTAAATACTGCCATCACCATCAGACCCCGTTTGAAACCGCCGAAAAACATTGCAACGGGGGGTAATATGTAAATCCAGAGCGGACCGGTATTGTTATGCCCGCCGGTAACTAACAGGTAAGTTTCCAGCCCCATCAGGCAACCTGTCAGTAAATAAACGGATACCATCCGGCCGATTTTATTGGGGTAGGTAGCCTGAATCTGACTGGCCAGAAAAAACAACAGCGACGCGGACAGTAAGCTGAATCCGAGCGGCCATCCACCGTTCATCAGAGAGCTTATCCCCAATACCAGTGTGATGCTGATCCCTACCAGAGAGAACAGATTGACAACCAGTATCCGGCGATTAGTTTCTTCGTCAAATTCGGGGTGACAACCGCGTTTTAAAAAAAGCGATGTGGCCGGCTTAAACATTGTCCTGCTTTTGAATCGTTACGGCGCCTTATCACTTATCGCTGAAGCCAGGTCATCGACAAGCAGGCGCATAGTTGCCACAGCCTCTTCAAAGCCATCGCCCTGCATGGGGCGGCGGAAATCAAACTGATGTATTTGAGGCTGTGTGTTTTCGTCCTCTTTCCAGTATTGACCTTTAATCAGCACGTTGCCATCAAATGCGGGAATAAAATCGTCGATTTTAATATGTAATCCTGACACAGGGTATTGTGGTGAATACACGGCAGCAGGTAAAACTGCCACTCCGTGATGTTGCAGAGAGGCGGTTAAAGCCTGATGGAGACTTTTATCCAGTGGCTCAGCCCATACATGGCGGGGGGAAAAATACACCGTAGCAGGTCCGGTTTGCATAGCCAGAGAACGCTGCTTCAAATACTCAGGTAAACTAAGTTGTTCAATATAAACCCGTGCTGCCGGCTCAGATTGTTCTTCAGTTGTCGCCTGAGGAGAGTGCAAAACGTAATAGGTTAAGGATGCCGGTGCACTGCTGCAACCGCTCAATAACGCAGTAAAACAGGCAGCGGCGAATAACTTAGTTCTCATTAAACATTCCTTTTCCGGCTTTCGGCTGAATATCTTCTTCGCTATTGTCCGAGAAGATTAACCCGTTAGGTTTCTGATTAAGTTGCAGCAGCAGAGGCTGAATATTCCGCAGGGTTTCCTGCATCGTATCAACGGTTTCCTGAATTTCACCTTTACTCAAACCGCCTTCGGTATAGTTTTCCAGTAGTGCAGACACGTTGATCAGCATTTCATTCAGGTTCTTATTCAGGGCTTTCGCGTCAATATCGCCCATCAGAGTATCAAAATCACTGCTTGCCTGTTCAACCCGGTTAGATGCGGCTTTAATGTCGTCGATCACATTGGTGACCTCTACAATCATGGTTTCCAGAGGTAAATTATTGAGCTTATCCAAAATTGCATCAGCTTTTTGTGTGAGCTGAGTGAACTCGTTCGACACGGTGGGAATGACTTCAATATCGCTGATGGTTTTTACCGTCAGAGGGCTGGCATTGATGTCATGTTGTAAATCGACATAAAGTCCGCCGGTAAGCACATTTCCCATGCGCAGCGTGGCGCGTAAATCCTTGCCTATCCACTCGTGCATGGTGTCTTTAACAGCTTGCAGACTTTCCTGTGTATCCTGCTGGCGCACTTTGCCCGGATAGATGCGGATAAGCACAGGAATAGGGTAATTCTGATCAAGAATATTACCGTCTATCAGATTGGCCGGATTAATTTGCGCCACTTCACCCACTTCAATACCACGATATTCCACCGGCGCACCTTCGGTAAGGCCCCTTACGGTTTCATCTATCAGCAGCACGTAACTGGCGTACAGTTTATAGCGGGCGTTAGAGGCGGCTGCATCATCAGAGAAAATAATAAAACTGGCATTTTCATCTACCTGTCCACCTGAACTCGCGCCTTTAGGAATACCGAAAGTGACGCCGTTAGCCAGCAACGTTTCCAGCGAACCGGTTTCAACTTTTACACCACTGGATTTAAGGTGCAGCTTTACGCCACTGACATTCCAGAAGCGTGTATTCTGGGTGATCAGCTTATGATAGGGAGCCTGAATGAAGGCGCTGTAATACACCACACGTTCTTCAATATTAAATTCTGCTTCTTCAAATTCGCCGACTTTAAACCCCTTGTAAATGATCGGGTCGCCGGGTTTATAGGCAAACTTATCATTACTTTTTAAAGTCAGATGCAAGCCCGGTGTGCCGGGCGGTGTAGCCGGCGGGCGTTCAAGAGCAACAAAATCAAATTTACTGCGACCGCTGTCATCGGCAGACATGGCGATGTAAGAACCTGACAGAAGGGTATTTAAACCGGAGACTTCAGAAAAACTGATCCGTGGTGCCACCACCCAGAAATCGGTATTTTCTGTCAGCAGCCGCTCAGCACTGGCATCAATGCGTGCGGTGACAAGTACACCGTCAAGGTCCGGCTTCAGCTCAATTTTCTTCACCTGACCAACTTCAAGATCCCGAACCTTTACCGGCGTTTTGTTAATTTCAATGCCACTGGCTGATTTCAATTCTATGGTGATTAACGGCCCCTGGTTTTTCCACTGGTACCACACCATCCATCCGCCGGTAATAATGGCAATAATCGGGATTAGCCAGACCTTTGAAACGTGGGTTGTTGATTTTATTTTAGCTTCGTCTGTCATGCTTACTTCCTGTTTTGCCAAATCAGGCGGGTATCAAAAGTCATTGCTGCCACCATAGTAACAAAAACCACGCCACAAAATGCGAGGGCGGCCGGGCCGGGATAAATAGAAAGCGTGTTACCCAACTGCACCAGTGCTACCAATACTGCCACAACGAAGACATCGATCATGGACCAGCGCCCTATGCCTTCCGTCACGCGGTAAAACCGGGTCCGGATGCGGGTACGTTTCTCAAGACCGCGCTGCACGGTTAAATTCAGCCACGCGAGTATGATGATTTTCGCCACCGGAATAATAACGCTGGCAATAAGAATAATAATGGCCACCGGATAGTCGCCGGATTGCCACAGTGTGATAGCGCCGCCCACGATGGTACTGGGCTCATCACGTCCGAACATTTCGGTATGCATAATGGGAAGCATATTCGCCGGGATATAAAGCAGTGCAGCGGTAACCAGTAATGCCCAGGTGCGCTGAATACTCACTGAGGCGACTGCCGGTGTCAGTGGTTTCGGTGGCGGCACTTCTCCGAAAATCCAGAACGCATAGCGGTTGATATCGAACTGAATAATACAGGCGGTCATACAGACAGAAAAGGCAATGAAAGCATAAAATGACAGGCCGATAGCAATGTCTGCCATAGAAGATATTTTGATCAGGCTGACCAGTGTGCCTACCAGAAATATTTCCGCCATGCTCCAGGGCATCAGCGCTTTCACCCAGAAAAACACATGCTTCACAAACACAGGTTTTTTATTGTGTTTACGGCAGTGGCTTAAAATCATCATCCCGGTGAGCACGAGTCCGGGGAAAACCACGGTGGCCAGGCCGGTGATTATGGCCAGCGACAGGTAATCCTGGTTTAGCAGCGCATTGAAACTGTCTGGCAGCGCAATCTGGTGCTGAATGCCACTGGCACGGAAGGATAAGAAGTTAAAGGGCAGGGAAAGGCCCAGAAAAATGAGTGCACTGATGGCAAACGCCAGTACTTTATCATTTTGATGATAACGATAAGTCAGCAGGGTATGGCCACATTTGGGGCATACAGCCCGTTGCCGGTGATCCAGCGAAGGTAAATGCACTACCGTCAGACATTGGTCACATTGAATTGTAGACAGCGCGTTTTCCTGCATGCCCGGCCAGATTTATCCTGTAGAAACAACCAACTTATACAATAGCATGAATTTGTTCAACATCAGCGCCTTTATCTGTAACGGAATGTCACCCGCCGTAAAAAGCAAAAAAGGTGGCACAAAAGGCCACCTTTTTCTGACTGAAAAATATCAGTAGTTAGCGTTACCCGGCGTACGGGGGAACGGAATGACGTCCCGGACGTTCTGCATGCCTGTTACATAAGCAACCAGGCGCTCGAAGCCCAGACCGAAACCGGAGTGAGGGACGGTGCCGTAGCGACGCAGATCACGATACCAGCTGTAATCTTCTTTGCTCAGGCCCATTTCTTCCAGGCGGCGGTCGAACACATCCAGGCGCTCTTCACGCTGTGAACCACCAATGATTTCACCAATACCCGGCGCAAGGATATCCATTGCAGCAACGGTTTTGTTGTCATCGTTAATACGCATGTAAAACGCTTTAATATCTTTCGGGTAGTTCTGCATGATAATCGGCGCACCAACATGCTCTTCTGCCAGATAGCGTTCATGCTCCGATGACAAGTCCACACCCCATTCAACCGGGAACTCGAACTCTTTACCACTGGCTTTCAGGATTTCGATAGCATCGGTGTAATCCATACGTACGAAATCAGAACTGATCAGCTTTTCCAGACGTGTAATGGCATCCTTGCTGATACGCTCTGCAAAGAAGGCCATGTCATCGGCACGTTCTTCAAGCACGGCTTTACACACATATTTCAGCATGTCTTCCGCCAGTTGTGCCACATCGCTTAAGTCAGCGAATGCCACTTCCGGTTCAATCATCCAGAATTCCGCCAGGTGACGGGAGGTGTTGCTGTTCTCTGCACGGAATGTGGGACCAAAGGTGTATACCTTTGACATTGCTGCACAGTATGTTTCCACGTTCAGCTGACCGGATACGGTAAGGTAAGTTTCTTTACCGAAGAAATCTTCCTTATAGTCAATCTCACCTTTATCAGTGCGGGGCAGGTTCATCATATCCAATGTGGACACGCGGAACATTTCACCGGCACCTTCTGTATCACTGGCGGTCAAAATGGGTGTGCTGATCCAGAAGTATCCGCGCTCGTGGAAGAAGCGGTGAATAGCCTGCGACAGACAGTTGCGGATACGGGTAACAGCACCGATAACGTTTGTGCGCGGACGCAGATGCGCATACTCACGCAGATATTCGATTGAGTGACGTTTGGCTGCCATCGGGTAAGTATCCGGGTTTTCTACCCAACCTAAGATTTCGATACTTTTGGCTTCCAGTTCTACCGCCTGGCCCTGGCCCTGAGATGGTTTGACTTCACCTTCAACAGATAAAGAGCAACCTGCCGTCAGGCGCTGAATATCAGCATAATTTGACAGAGAATTTAACGCGATTACCTGTACGGGATTAAAGCAACTGCCATCGTGCAGAGCGATAAAAGAAAGTCCGGCTTTTGAGTCGCGGCGAGTACGCACCCAACCTTTTACCGTCACCGTTTCGCCAACTGCGTACTTACTATCAAGCACGTCGACAACGGGCGCATGCGTCATTTGAATGTCTCCATCTTACCTGTTTGAAAAAATTATGTGTTATCAGGCGTAAAAATGCCGTAAATAACTAAAAGACACAGAAGAATTGCCGATAGTAAATGACAAAGCTAAACGCTGATAAACAACGAAAAAAACTATTAATCTTGTTATGGCATGCCAACCGGTCAGGCATGGCGGGTATCTAAAGTGTCGGTTCGTACGTATAAACGAATCGCTAGTATACTCATTCAGAAACGGGATACCAGCGAACTTTCTGCACGGAGAACTAAAATATCATGAATTCGCAACAACCGGACAGACGACGTAAGCCGAGAGATAAAGACGGTTTTTACCAATTTGTTCTGACAGTCAACTCAGTTTGCTGGCTGGTGCTGATTGGAGCACTGGTGGTATTTCATTTTGCCCGTCCGGAAATGGTCACGGGCTTACAAACATATTGGGGCATTGAAGGGCGCACTACCTGGTCTGAAGAGCATGTGGACGCGCTGATCATGTTCTTGCAATTGTGTCTGGGTATGACGTTGCTGACCATGCTGCTGCGTTCCCGTCGTAACCGTCGCCGGGAAGACAACTACGGAGTGAATTTATTTATTCTCGCGGGTATTTCAATGTTAAGCCTGTTCACCCTGAATGTCAGTGTAGCCTGATACAACGGCAACAAGCTCAACCAAAAAAGCGGCCTGTAGAGCCGCTTTTTAAACCATATGTTACCTGCAACGGGTTATCAGACGAAGGCTGACTGCACCAGATACCAGGTGTAAGCCACATATCCCAGTACAAATACACCACCTTCCAGTCTGTTCAGACGACCCTGACCTTTAATGCCGATACAGAAGATAAAGAGTGCCACCGACAGCCCTAACATGATCATGACGTCGCGGTAGAAAAAGCTTGGCTCAACCTGCATAGGCTGAATCGTTCCTGCGAGTCCTACCACTGCCAGCGTATTAAACATGTTCGAACCGATAACATTACCCAGTGCCAGGTCATGTTCACCCTTACGGATAGCCATCAGTGATGAGGCCAGCTCAGGTAGAGACGTGCCCACCGCAATGATGGTTAATCCGATAATGGTATCGCTGACACCAAACTGGGTGGCAATTTCCACTGCTCCCCATACCAGAATACGGGAGCTGGCGACCAGCAAAGCTAACCCGGCCAGCAGCCAGATCACATTGGTTTTAACGCTGGCATCGTCCGGATTAATTTCACCTTCATATTCAGCGGCAAGGGTATCACTGCTGCCTTTCATGCCAGTCCAGATACTCCAGCCCATCAGCAGTATGAATAAACCAAGCAGGGAGAATGCATCATCTTTGGATACATGAAAATCAATTAATTGCCAGCAGGCGAAAAAGGTAAGGCCAAGCAGAATAGGCAGTTCGCGGCGGATGATATCTGAGCGGACGGCAATAGGGCTGATAACCGCGGTCAATCCAAGAATGAGTGCGATGTTAGCGATATTAGAGCCGTATGCGTTACCTAACGCAATGCCTGAATTGCCCTGCATCGCAGCAAATACCGACACGATAATTTCCGGTGCAGAGGTACCGAATCCGATGATTAGCATACCAATGAGCAACGGAGATAAACCAAAATGCCGTGCCACACCGGCGGCACCACCGACAAATTTTTCTGCACTCCACAGCAGAACCAGCAGGCCTGCAATTATCGCTAAACTGGGTAAAAGCATATCAACTCCTTGGTACCCGTAACGGCGATAAGAATACGGGCGGGACATAGACAGATCATGTGACCACTATATAGCGTTTCTGCTGCGTTATTTAAACGTTCTCTGATAAAAAAATTAAAACGATTTAGTGCATAAAAATAACAGGCGGAACGCTATCACAAAAACTCATGGTAACGACAAAAAAAAGCCGTTCTGAAAACACTGGTGAATGCCAGCAGTTGAATTACACTGCCCGGACAGAAAAGGTTACCTTCAATGAAATCAACATTGTGGTAACAAATAGTTCTTACTTATTCAGGTATCAAGAAGCATTTCATGCATAAAACTCTTATCGTTGTTGACGACATTAGCGGTTTCACTCTGCCGGACCAGACCATTCTGACTTTTCAGGATTATCTGGATGAATTCCCGAAACGGAATGAACCCAAAACCCGTGTTATCAACTTGTGTGACACATCCCGCTATTTAAGTCAGGGATATTACTGTTCGTTGCTGGCGCAAGCGCGTCAACACCGTGTGTTACCGTCTGTAAAAACGATCAATGATTTGCGCATTGCCGATGAGGGCAGTGCCCGTTTACCGTTGCCGGACAAATTTAAATGGCCGGTGACAGAAGGCATCGAATCTTTCTTTGTACTGTTCGGTAAAACAAAAGATCAGGCTCTGTTGCCGGTTGCGGCCACAGCGTTTGAAGCATTTCCGTGTCCGATTTTACAGGTCACTTTACATATAGCTGCTGACAACATCGGCTTTATGGAAGTGCAGGCTCGTGGCTTTGCTGATTTGCCGGATTCACTGAAACAAGACTGTATTGATGGTTTACAGCAGTTCACACAACAACAGTGGCGCAGTGACCGCAAAGGCAAGAAGATGCGTTGGGATATGGCAATTCTGGTTAATCCTGATGAGCCGACACCTCCGTCTGACGACAAAGCGATTAAGAACTTTGTAAAAGCGGCTGAAAAAGCGGGCTTCAATGCTGAAGTGGTAACCAGTTTAACACCGGAAGCCGTGGGCCATTATGATGCCCTGTTTATCCGCGAAACTACCGCGATAGACCATCATACCTATCGTCTGGCCCGGGCGGCAGAGCGTGAAGGCCTGATTGTTATCGATGACACCCAGTCGATATTGCGTTGCTGTAATAAGGTGTATCTGCAGGATGCGTTTGCTTATCAGCAAGTGCCTGCACCGCGAAGTGAGATGGTTTCAGACAGCACTGATGACACCTGTCAGGAGTTGATTTCAACCCTGGGGTTACCTCTGGTGCTTAAGTTGCCTGAGAGTTCGTTCAGTCGTGGTGTGTATAAAGTGGAAAGTGCAGAAGCGTTGAAAACTCGTCTGGTAGAAATGCTTGAAGCGTCAGCACTGGTTTTGGTGCAGGAGTACGTGTTTACCGAGTTTGACTGGCGGATTGGTGTGCTTGGTGGCAAACCTATCTATGCCTGTCAGTACTTCATGGCACGCAACCACTGGCAGATTTACCATCACGAAGGTGACCGTTTCAGTTCCGGTGGCTTTAAAACCATGCCGACTTTTGAGGTGCCAAAAGCAGTCTTACAGGCGGCGATCAAGGCGGCCAAAGTGGTGGGTGACGGCTTGTACGGTGTGGATATTAAACACTCAGGCAACAAAGTGTACGTGATTGAAGTTAACGATAACCCGAGTATTGATTCGGGCGTCGAAGACAAATATCTGGGCAAAGAATTGTACCAGTTAATTATGCAGGAATTTGCAAACAGGTTGGAGTTACGCGGTCGATGAGCGCCAAACTTGCAGCTCGTGAAGTCGCAGAGCCCGTATTATCACTTTCACCGGTGACGGTACGGTCTGCGGCGGCTGAGGATTTATCGTCTTTGTGTGATGTTGAGCAACGTTGCTTTTCTCATGACAAATTAAGCCGTCGTCGTATGCGCTTTTATTTGACGGCGCCCCATGCTGAATTGCTGGTGGCTGAACGGGACGGCATTATACTCGGTTACGCATTGTTGTTATTACGACGCGGAACCATGCTTACGCGCCTGTACTCTATTGCAGTGCTGCCGGAGGCGAGGGGACAACAGGTTGCCCAATCGCTGATTGGTGAACTGGAAATCAGGGCATTGTCGCGGGGAAAGCGCTTTATGCGCCTGGAAGTGTCTGAGGACAACAAGGGCGCAATAACACTGTATCAACGTTTAGGTTTTAGTCAGTTTGGTATGTATAACGAATACTACGAAGATAAATCTGACGCCATTCGTATGCAGAAAGTACTGAACTATCCTTCCAGTACTGCAGAAGTTGATGTGTATCCGTGGTATCAGCAAACCACCGAATTTACCTGTGGTCCTGCATCGCTGATGATGGCGATGGCACAGTTGAATAATGAGTACGTGGTGTCGCAGGAAAAAGAGCTATCTCTCTGGCGACGTGCAACTACGATTTTTATGACGTCAGGTCATGGTGGTTGTCATCCGGTAGGACTGGCTCTGGCAGCGGCTGACGAAGGCTTTAAGAGTGAAGTATGGTTGAACCGTACATTACCGCTTTTCACTGACGGCGTAAGAACAGCTCATAAGAAAGACATTGTAGAGGTGGTGGAACAGGGTTTCCTGCATGAAGCCGGACAAAAGGGCATTACCGTTGATATTCACGAATGGAAAATGGAATCTTTGGATGCCTTGCTGGAAGAAGGCGCTGCGGTACTGTGCTTGATCAGCACCTATGCGTTTGATAAGAAAAAAGCGCCGCACTGGGTCACGGTGACAGCCTCAGACCAGCGTTGTTTCTATATTCACGATCCGGATCCTGAAATCTTTGAAGATCAGGTCGTCGAGTATCAGCACATTCCGGTCGCGCGGGAAGATTTTGTGCGTCTGGTCAGCTATGGCCGGCGAAAAGTCCGGGCGATAGTCATTATCAGAAAACGCTGAATTTAAAGCGCGGTGTGAGAATAAATCACTCCGCGCTTATTCGTTTTCAGTCTTCAACGGCTGATACGCGCGTTGAAGTTACGCAGTGCCTTTACCAGATTAGACAATTCTGCCGCTGAGCCCTGAAAAAGAGAAGGCTTAGTGAAAGTCGTGCCTTTACGGGCAGTGTTAAACGTACGTTTAATATCGAAGGCGGCAGTGCGGTCTGTGAGACGCTTCCATTCGCTTTGCAGAGAACCCGGAATAGCGTGGCGTTTTGCCAGAATGTTGTCTCGAATTTGCAACACTTGCCCAATCAGTAACGTATTTTCATTCAACATGGTTAAAACCTATTTCAATGTTGTTAGTAGTCTAAAGCCTTTATTTATGGGGTCCTGACACCAACTTATTGCCGTTTGACCCTGAATAAAGGAGCGCATTCACTTAAGACTGTTGCAACATCGATGCCTGTTTATCCTTTAGTATAATAAAAAGGCCGGTCAGTCCCGGCGCTTTACCTCATCGTATTGACGTTTGAGTAAGGATTCAGGCAGGTAAATAATAGCAATGTTCAGGGACCGGTCATCCTCTGCCAGCATTGCCGACTGTATTTGAATCTTTGTACCGTCGCGGCTGAACGTCGGGTGAGTATGATCTCTGGCCGAAGTTTTGTGGCCACCGCTGAGCAATTGCATTTCATCTGTGGTTCTGTCAATCAGATACAGATTACGTTCGAAGTCATCACCCACAGCCCAGCGCCCGTCCGGAGAACCGTGTACATGCCAAAGTCCGCTGCCGCTGCGGGTTTGCCCGGCAATTCGCATTTCATTTGTACGCAAGTTCACAATACCCAGTCCTGTGGGTTTCTGGCGGCTGGCTGACGGGCCCCATTCATCATCAGTACCGACGTCGCGATGCCCCATGATAGCAAAGGCTACTTCGTCCCTGGTGATCACTGCTTCATGGGTGACCCACTCATAATCTGCTTCAGGGTATAGGGCTTTGACTTCTCCACCGACTTTCATTGTCCACATTCGTTGTGGCGATTTGCCGCCGGTTTCCCAACAAAATACCAGTTCCCTGCTTACCCAGGGGTTAGTCTGTATGTGACCAAGCTGGAAGGGCAGTGCCACCACCATGTCTATCTTTCCGGTTTGAATATTCATACTGGCGATGCCTGTCGGGCCCGCGCCCATATTCCGGGGACCGAAATTTTCCTTGAGCGCAACCTTATCACTCAAGTGTCTGGCTGCTTCTTCCCGGCCAATACGGAAATAAATGATATCTTCGGCGGCATCCAGCGCCATATCTCCACCGGCCCCCATGGAGGCGGGTACAACTCCCACTGTTCGTTCATAGTGTCCTGACTGCTTCACTTCATTATTCTTTACGTCCTCGAGCAATGCTTCAATGTTCACTTCGATGATGGCTTTATCGTTCGGGTTATCGCCGTAACGGGGTTGGGCATCTGCTGCAACAGCAGGATCCCGCATCAAATAGAGCTTGCCGCTTCGCTGTGCATTCACCAGCATGCCAAAATAACCACCTTCACTGACCTGCACTAACAGGCCGGTTTCTTCGTTGACGGCCATGGCCTCTCCCGGCACCCGTGCAGACCTGAATACCAGCCACTCACCGTCAGCCGTCCATTGAGGATGAGTAGGGTAAATTTTGGCGTCACCCTTTGACTGCGTAGTTAGAAAGGCGATTTTTACACCGGTAACCGGATCGCGGATAACTTTTCGTTCCGAAGGAAAAGTGTCACCGGTGGCCGCGCTGGCCGGATTTTGTAACAGACAGGCAAACAATAATGCGAAAATGTAAAGCGGGTTCAGGCAAAAGGGGGTAACAGTCATGGCAATTTTCTTTTTGTGGTTAGCTGAACTGAAAGCAAACCACAGTGCTTACTTTTGCGCGACGGATACCTGATTTTTTTGTCAAATATGAAACACAGCAGCCAGAAGCGGTGCTAACTGCTTAACTTTTCACGGGGTCCCTGATGCTTATCTTAACTGAACCGGACCCGCGCCTTTCTCGCCTGACGCCAGTGATACACCCGGCGACCGGCCCAAAGAGGCGAGACCACAAGAATGTTCAATGCAATGGCAACAATCAGACTGAATACAATGGCCGCCGGTGTCAGGGGGATGGACGGCGCAAAATTATCCAGCACTCTGAATAAAGTATCTTTCCTTGCGGGGGCAAACATATAGCGGGCCTGCTCAAAGTAGTTGCCGGTGGAGAGGGTTTTTATGCCATTGTCTGCTTCTTCCAGTTTCGCTTGCAGCGCGGCTTTATTTTCAGCGTCCTGCTGCACCACGCCATCGGCGTTATTCCGCAGGCTTTCTATTAACGCATCTACAGAACTGAAATTGAATTGTCTGGCCAGATTTTCCAGCTCTATGACCTGTTCTCTGGTGGCATCGTAGTAGCCTGAGAGATACTGGCGGTAATGATCCGCCAGAATGGGAACCTGCAATGCAGCGATGAAGAGTCCTGCGAACAGAATTTTATCAATTACCCGGGCCATCAACTGCATTGTTCATCCTTTGTTTTACAGACTGGCTAAGGTGTCATAAATGCCCGTTGTCAGTCTTTCAAGTTGACTTTCAGTGATTATGTACGGTGGCATGATATAAACCAGTTTACCGAAAGGCCGGATCCAGATCCCTTTTTCGACGAAATGCTTCTGCAGTATGGCCACATTGACCGGTTGTTTCATTTCAACCACACCGATTGCACCCAGCACCCGCACGTCAGCCACACCGGGAAGCGCTTTGCAATTTGGCAGGCTGGCTTTCAGTTGTGATTCAATGCCGGCTACCTGTTTTTGCCAGTGCCCTTCATTAATCAGTGACAGACTGGCATTCGCTACAGCACAGGCCAGCGGGTTACCCATGTATGTCGGGCCGTGCATGAATACGCCGGGTTCTCCCTGGCACACACCTTGTGCCACATCTTCTGAGCATAATGTTGCAGCGAGTGTCAGATAACCCCCGGTGAGCGCTTTGCCTACGCACATGATATCCGGGCTGATATGTGCATGGTCACAGCCGAACAGTTTTCCGGTACGGCCAAATCCCGTGGCTATCTCATCACAGATAAGCAGCACATCGTAGGCATCACACAATTGACGGCAGCGTTTCAGGTACTCCGGATGATAAATCCGCATGCCACCGGCACCCTGAACCACCGGCTCAATGATGAGAGCGGCTAATTCATGATGATGGCGTTCAAATAATTCCTGCAGCGGCAAAATATCATCTTCACTGAAGGTCTGATCAAACCGGGTTTGCGGGGCCGGCGCAAACACCTGTTTGCTGAGTACACCGGAGAATAAGCTGTGCATCCCGTTTACCGGATCGCATACCGACATGGCGGCGAAGGTATCGCCGTGATAACCATTGCGGGGCGCGATAATCCGGTGCTTTTCCTGACGCCCCTGACAGGCCCAGTACTGCAAGGCCATTTTCAGTGCCACTTCAACGGAAACTGAGCCGGAGTCGGCCAGAAAGACCCGGTTCATGCCGTCGGGTGCCATATCAAGCAGCGTGCGGCAAAGTGATACCGCCGGGTCATGGGTCAGACCGCCAAACATGACATGGGAAAACTTGTCGATTTGCTGTTTGGCTGCGTTGTTCAATACCGGATGATTGTAGCCATGGATGGCTGCCCACCAGCTCGACATACCGTCGACCAGGTTCTCACCGGTGGCCAGAGTAATTTCTACGCCGTCAGCTCCGGTCACCTCAAAACAGGGCAGGGGGGAGACGGCAGACGTATAAGGGTGCCAGATATGCTGGCGATCAAACTCAATATTGCTCAAAATGTAACCATTGGTAAAGGTTTGGAAATGGTCAGAGTTGACAACTCTGTAACCAGGCATAGACTAAGCCAGCATTTCTCATTAGTAAAGGATAGGGCATGACCATCGCGTCCAACGCACCACAACATCAGGCAGACATTCGCCATGACTGGACCAAAGCCGAAGTTAAGGCACTTTTCGCATTGCCATTTAATGACTTACTGTTCAAAGCCCAAACTGTTCACCGTCAGTATTTCGATCCGAACGAAGTGCAGGTGAGCACGTTATTATCAATTAAAACCGGCGCGTGCCCGGAAGACTGCAAATACTGCCCGCAAAGCGCACGCTATGATACCGGATTAGAAAAAGAGCGCTTACTGGAAATTGAAAAAGTGATTCAGCGCGCTAAAGAAGCGAAAGCCACCGGATCCACCCGTTTCTGTATGGGAGCTGCCTGGCGTAACCCCCGTGACCGCGATATGCCTTATGTCACACAGATGGTGTCTGAAGTGAAAAAGCTTGGTCTGGAGACCTGTATGACGCTGGGTATGCTTACCCGCGAGCAGGCTGTGGCACTGAAGCAGGCCGGTCTGGATTATTACAACCACAATCTGGATACTTCCCCTGAGTTTTACGGTGACATCATTACAACCCGTACCTACGACGACCGTCTTAATACCTTGCAGAATGTGCGTGATGCCGGCATGAATGTATGTTCCGGCGGTATTGTGGGCATGGGGGAATCTGCAGAAGACCGTGCAAGCCTGCTGATGCAACTGGCTAATCTGCCGGAACAGCCGCAAAGTGTTCCTATCAATATGCTGGTGAAAGTAGAAGGAACGCCGCTGGATAAAGTGGACGATCTCGAACCATTCGAATTTATCCGGACCATTGCGGTCGCACGCATCATGATGCCTGCCTCACACGTGCGTTTGTCCGCCGGCCGTGAAAACATGAATGAACAGATGCAGGCGCTGTGTTTTATGGCCGGTGCCAACTCTATTTTTTACGGTTGCAAGCTGCTGACAACCTCTAACCCGGATACCCACGAAGACGTGTTGTTATTCCGCAAGCTGGGCATTAACGCTGAGCGTACCCGCGAGTTCTCTGATGAAGCTCATGAGCAGGCATTGCAGGAAGAAATTGCCGCGCAATCAGCGCCGGCTGACTTGTTTTACGATGCCACCGCGCCCCGTAAAACCGCGCCTGCGGAGGCCTGATGGCATTTGATTTTATCAATGCTGAGCTTCAGAAAAAGCAGGATGCCGGTTACTTGCGTCGCCGGCATTGTGTGGAATATGAAAAAGACGGCATTATTTGTATAGCCGGCGAGCACTATCTGAACTTTGCCAGTAACGATTATCTGGGCATGCGTCAGCATCCGGGTGTGCTGCAAAGCTGGGTAGAAGGCTTAGCCCAGTTTGGTGGTGGCAGCGGCGCGTCTCCGTTAGTGACAGGCTACACACAGGCCCATGCGGCCCTTGAAGCCTATCTTGAAGAGCATCTTCAGCGTGAAGCGGTACTGCTGTTTAATTCCGGCTTTGCAGCGAATCAGGCCATCTGTCAGGCACTGTTTCAAAATGGTGGCAACGTACTGGCCGACAAATATATGCACGCTTCATTCATTGACGGCGTGCTTGCCAGCAAAGCTGAATTCAAGCGTTTCCGTCATAACGATTTAGCGCACTGCGAAATACTACTATCCGGTTTATCCGGCGATACCCTTATCGCCAGTGAAAGTATTTTCAGCATGGACGGAGACAGCGCACCGGTTAAAGGACTTGTTTCACAAAGTCGTGACAGCGGCGCGTGGTTGATGCTGGATGACGCCCATGGATTTGGCGTACTGGGCGAAAATGGTTTCGGTGTGGCAGAGCACTATCAGCTTACACAGCAGGATTTGCCGGTACTGATGGGCACATTCGGTAAGGCGGTGGGTACAGCCGGTGCCTTCGTTGCCGGCAGTCAGGCCTTTATTGATTATCTGGTCAATCACGCCAGGCACTATATTTACTCCACCGCGCTGCCGGCCTCTCAGGCTATTGCTACCTTGTATTCGCTTACGGCCATATCAACGGGTGACGAGCGTAAAACGTTACATGAGAATATTGCGACGTTTCGTTCGCTTGCTCTGGCGCAGGGCCTTCAGTTAACTGAATCTGTCGGTGCCATTCAGCCTGTGATGTGCGGCGATCCTCATAAGGCGCTGGCGCTGTCAGAAGCGCTGAAACAACGTGGAATATGGGTACCGGCAATACGTTATCCGACAGTGCCGAAAGGGGCTGACAGATTGCGGATCACCATTACTGCTCAACACAGTGCCCGGGATATCAGCGTGCTGGTGGATGCATTAATGCTGGCTATGGAGGCGGTGTGAATCAACCCGCTTCAAAAACCGCTGAAACAGCCGTAACCCGCAAACAGGCGATTGCTGCTTGCTTTGACCGTGCTGCTCATTCATATAATCAGGTGGCAGGAGTTCAGGCCCGTATCGCTGCCCATGCCCGCAGTTTGTTGCACGTTGAACCGGGCAGCCGGGTGCTTGATATCGGCTGCGGCACAGGGCGGGAAACCGTGTTGCTGGCGAAAAACGGTGCACAAGTTACCGGTCTCGATATTGCCGCAGATATGCTCCAAAAGGCGCGGCGGGATTATCCGTCTCTGACATTCAAAGAAGGTGATGCGGATGCACTGCCTTTTTCTGCACAGCAATTTGATGCGGTATTTTCCTCAATGGCGTTGCAGTGGAGTGATGATCCTGCCACTGCGATGCCGGAAATTGCCAGGGTGCTTAAACCCGGGGGCAGAGCGCAGTTAGCCATTATGGTTGCCGGTTCTTTTCACGAGCTTATTCAGGCCCGTTCAGTGGCGGGGTTGCCTGAATCCGTAAACACTTTACCTCAGTCACTGGTGTGGGAAAAAGCCGCCTGTCAGGCTGGCTTTCAAGTAGTGAAAAGTACGGTTGAAACTTATACAGAGCACTTTGACGGAATACGCAGTCTGCTGCATTCAATTACTAAAGCCGGTGCTGGCTTATCAGACAGCGGACACGCACAACATTCTTTCACCCGCCATTCACTGAAAGCGTTGGAAAAGGCTTTCTGTACCGCCCCGGCCGGCACGCTGCCCCTCACTTATCACGTATTACAGATATCGCTGGAACGCTAATTTATGCATGCTTATTTTGTTACCGGTACCGACACCGAAGTGGGTAAAACCTTTGTGTCGTCTCTATTTTTACAGGCTGCGGCGCAATCCGGACTTTCCTCAGTGGGGTACAAGCCAGTCTCTGCCGGATGTGAAGTCACTGACGGCACGCTCAGCAACGAAGATGCAAGAGCTTTGCATGCAGCATCATCCTTGCCCGTATCACTTCAGGAAGTGAACCCGGTGACCCTTGAGCCACCTGTTGCACCGCATATTGCTGCAGAGCAGGCAGGTTTAAAAATTGAAAAAGAAGATCTGATTAAAGGGTACGAACATCTGGCAGGGATGCACCCTGACTTTATGCTCATGGAAGGGGCCGGTGGCTGGCGGTTACCGTTAGGCAATGGTCTCTGGATGCCACAAATCGTTCAGGCACTTAAGCTGGATGTTATTGTGGTAGTGGGCATGCGGCTGGGATGTCTGAATCATGCCGTACTCACCTGTGAAGCCATTTTGAATGACGGCCTGAACATTAAAGGCTGGGTGGCGAATCAGTTGTCTGCTGATATGCCGGTATACGATGAAAATCTGGCGACACTTAAAGCCGTGTTGCCTGCTCCTATGCTGGCCGAAATTCCTTTCGGCGCAGATGAGATTACGGTAGAGGACCTGGTATCAACGGTGCAGAAACTGGCTTAAGTCATCACCGTCTTTAATGGCGGTTTTTTGTTTTCCTGAGAATACAAAACCGCCATATTCCCCTTTAAATGTCAGTTTACCTTTAGACAGCTCAAGCGCAGTGCCTTCACGTATTGCCAGTACAGCTGTATCCGGATTCAGCTTCGTGAATTCAGCAAGACGTTGATCGCGGGTTTCCCCGTTAAAACCCGGCGGGTGGTAATCAGAATAATGCGGATTCAACTGACAAGGAAGCAGCGCAAGGGCGTCAAACGACGGCGGCTCGATAATAGGCATGTCATTGGTGGTTCTGATGGTAGCACCGCAAATATTTGAACCGGCACTCCAGCCGATGTAGGGAACGCCTGATTCAATGGCCAGGCATATAGGCGCAATAAGCGAGTTTTTATACAGATTTGCCAGCAAATTAAAGGTATTACCACCGCCGGTTAATATTGCTTTGCCTGCCTGAATGGCTTCTGTTACTGCTTGTGCCGGATGCTCAAATGTATGTAACCCGGTAACCCGGCATTCAGGTAAAGCAGCCTGTACTTTTGCCGTGTACTCGTCAAAAGATACTGTCACACCGGCGTAAGGAATAAACAGCACGTCCCGTTTGTCACCTAAATGAGAAAGGATCATGGGTTTGGCGTGGGCGAGATAGTCTTCGTCTCCCACACGGGAACTGCTGAGCATCAGCACATGAGCAGGCATGGTCACTCCGGAAATTGAATTTTTTGATTTTAAAAGATGATACGCGAACACGAACCCTGTGTTTAGTGTGGTGTACAAATAACTTTTTGGAAAGGGAGAGAGGAATAAAACCGGAACGGCGCGGTTACTTTTCATATTCTGTAACTGATTTCCCCTCAAACAGAACACAGTTTGAGGGGAAACGGTGGCATGGATGAGTGAAGGTTTACAACTGTATTACCACTCAGAATTGTCCCTGAGGCGGTCTCCGGCCAGGAGGCTCACCCATATTATCAGGCCGGCAGGCCAGTTCTTCTGATGAAGTGTCTTCGTCTGGTCCGGATGGCGGTGCCACACACTGGCCTGACACTGTCTCACCATCCCGGCCGCTCATGGAGCAACTGTCACCCTCTGATGAAGATGCACAGGCGTCAAATGCTTCCTGAGGGATTGAAGGCCTTTCTTCCCGTTCCGCTGCGCAGGCGGCAAGTGCACTGAACCCTGCTACAAAAATGACACAGCGCTTAATCGATTGTTTCTTTACCATAGTTTGTTCCGGTTGGGCTTAAGGTATTCTTAACTGACTACCGGAATGGTCTTTGTGTTCTTTTCTTTTCGATTTCTTTACGCTGTTCAACGGTATGTCAAATGTTAATTTGACGAAAAAGTACAATTGATTGCGGGAATAGTGACTAAACGCAGGTGTTAAATTCATTCACGATAGGTTAACAATTTAGCCCTTTGCCGGAAGAAGAAAATGAATACCACCAAAACTGATGTCGCTATTATCGGTGCAGGCCCGTCGGGACTGATGCTGGGCCACCTGCTCACTCAGGCAGGCATCAACTGTATCATCGTAGAACGTAAATCACCGGATTATGTGTTAAGCCGTATCCGCGCCGGAGTGCTTGAACAGTGCACCTTACAGGTAATGGAAAAGCTCGGTTTGGACAGCAGACTGAAAGCTGAAGGTTTACCTCACGACGGCGTTATTCTCGCTGATGGCGAAAGGGTCATTGAAATTGATGTGAAGGGTTTAACCGGCAGCCAGGTGGTTGTTTACGGCCAGACTGAAATTACCAAAGATCTCATGGACGCATCAGACAGTCGCGGTGTAATGCGGGTATACGATGCAGATGATGTTGCTCTGCATAATATTGAAACCGAAGCACCCTGCGTAACTTATACAAAAAACGGCGAACCTCATCGTATCGATTGTCGTTTTATCGCCGGTTGTGATGGCTTCCACGGGCCTTCCCGTAAAGCCATGCCGGGAAGCAACACGAACTACGTGGAAAAAGTCTATCCATTCGGCTGGCTGGGTGTGCTGGCAGATGTGCCGCCAGCCACACACGAAGTGGCTTACAGTAATCACGACCGCGGTTTTGCCTTATCTTCAATGCGGTCGCTTACCCGCAGCCGCTATTACATCCAGGTAGGGCTGGATGAAAAGGTGGAAGACTGGTCTGATGAACGGTTCTGGGATGAACTGGCTGTTCGTCTGGGTCCTGAGATCTCCTCAAAGCTGGTGACCGGACCTTCAATCGAAAAATCCATTGCACCACTGCGTTCATTTATTTTTGGCAGCATGCGTCACGGCAGCCTGTTCCTGGCGGGAGATTCTGCGCATATCGTGCCGCCCACCGGCGCGAAAGGGCTCAATCTGGCATCTTCGGATATCACCTACTTGTCGGCAGCAATAATCAGTTACTTCAAAGAAAAGCAATCTGATGGCATTAACCTTTACTCTGAAAAAGCGCTGAACCGCGTATGGAAGTCGTCACGTTTTTCATGGTATCTCACCACGCTGATGCACCGTTTCCCTGAAAGCGGAGAGTTTGATCGCAAAATGCAGGTGGCGGAACTGGAATACATTGCCGGCTCAAAAGCAGCACAGACCACTATTGCTGAAAACTACATAGGTCTGCCACTTTAACAGCGCTTTACATCATCGCCAGACGTTATGGAAATCCCGGCAAGCACGCCGGGATTTTTCTCTTATTAACGAACTACAGGCCCTGAGCAACCATCGCATCTGCCAGACGTCTGAATGCGGCGATATTCGCGCCCTTTGCATAATCAGTAAAACCGTCTTCACGGCCTTCTTTCACACATTGCTCATGAATGTGCTTCATGATTTTTTTCAGTTCTTTATCCAGTGTGTCATAACTGCTTCTGCGAAAACTGGCGTTCTGCATCATTTCCAGGCCTGACAATGCGACGCCGCCGGCGTTAGAAGCCTTACCCGGTACGAAAGGAATACGGTGTTCAGCAAACACTTTCTGTGCGTTAGCAGTGCACGGCATATTTGCACCTTCCAGCACATACTTCACGCCGTTCCGGCAAAGCATATCAGCGTCATCTTCATCCAGCTCATTTTGCGTCGCGCAGGGCAGGCAGATATCAGCGGAATGATGCCATGGCTTTTTGCCTTCGTGCCATTCTCCGCCACTCTTCTCCCTGATGGCTAAGAGGATGTTGTCATAGTTGTGCTTCTGCTCAATAGCAAACTGAATGTCCTGCTTTGACAAACCGTTCTCTTTTATCAGGCAACCACGGCTGTTCGACAGGCTTGTTACCACAGCGCCGGATTCACAGGCTTTCAGCGCAGCGTGCAGCGCAACATTGCCCGCGCCGCTGATACCGGTGCGTTTGCCTTCGAGGTTATCGTCATGAGCAGCCAATACTTCCTGCAACATGTAAATCAAGCCGAACCCGGTGGCTTCTGTGCGCACATGGCTGCCACCGAATGAGATGTCTTTTCCTGTCAGTGTGCCGCCAAATTGATTGTGGATACGGCGGTACTGGCCGTACATGAACCCGATTTCACGGCTGCTGACGTTTATATCGCCGGCGGGCACGTCGGTCTGCGGGCCGATATGACGCTGCAATTCAGCCATGAACGCCTGGCAAAAGCGCATGATTTCAGTGTCGCTTCTGCCTTTTGGATTGAAATCAGAGCCTCCCTTCGCGCCGCCCATGGGCAGGCCGGTTAATGCATTTTTGAAGGATTGTTCAAAGGCGAGGAATTTTAAAACAGACTCGTTGACGGTGGGGTGAAAGCGCAGGCCGCCTTTATATGGACCAATCAGGCCGTTGTGTTGTACGCGCCATCCACGGTGTATTTCGACCCCGCCGTCATCGTTCATCCACTGCACATTGAAGTGAATGATACGCTCGGGCACGCAGAGTCTTCTGACCACGTCATAGCGTTTGTAAGCTTCCGACGCGTTTGAGACTGGCATGACATGATCCACAATCTCCTCAACGGCCTGCAGGTATTCCTTTTGTTCGCCGTACAATTCTGTCAGCCATTTAAGCACGCTGTCACGATTTGATAGTTGACTCATAATGCATTCCGTTTCAATAAATTATTTGTATTGCTTACCTGTACGGCACTGATGTTGATCATTAATTCCTTGTCATCTGAGGTTTACGGCTGTTCTGAACGGGATTGCATGGACCGTGGTTGAACCTTGGCGGTAGTGGCGCGTACCCAACAATACAACTGACTTTATTCACTGGATGACAGGAGACATTATGACCTCAACTGTACTGGTAACCGGCGGCAACCGCGGTATTGGCCTGGAAATCGTTCGTGGCTATGCGCAGGCGGGCTTCAAGGTGTTGCTTGGCTGCCGGGATGAAGAAGCCGGCGAAGAGATTAAGAAGGACATTGTCGGCAAAGACATTCAGATAATAGAAATTAACCTGTCCAATGAAGCGGCAGCTAAAGAAAATATTATGCGTGCTCAGGCCATTTATGGCGGTGTGGATGTGCTGGTAAATAACGCCGGTGTACTCCATGAAGAAGACTGGCAGGACGTGTCTTCTGATTCACTGAAAGAGGCAATGCAGGTGCATGTAAACGGTCCGCTGACATTGATTCAGCAAATTCTGCCCGGCATGTGTGAAAGGGGGTATGGTCGCATCGTCAATGTCTCATCGGGGTGGGGCGCTTTTTCAGAAGGGATGGAAGGGCCGCTGGCCTATGCCGTCAGTAAAGCCGCGCTGAATGCACTGACAAAACACCTTGCCGCACAGGTGGCCGGCGAGAAGAATATTAAAATTAATGCCATGTGTCCGGGCTGGGTACACACCCGCATGGGAGGACGTGATGCACCGCGAACACCACAGCAGGGGGCTGAAACCGCCGTCTGGCTGGGACAACTTGGTAAGGATGGTCCTTCCGGACAGTTTTTCAGAGATAAAAAAGCTACCGGCTGGTAAACATACGTTGTCCGGCTTTTATGCCGGAGGCAGGCTGTATGTGCGGCCTGCTTTAATCTGCACTTACACCATCGACGTTAAGAATTCGTTTATGCACAGGCCAAATTATGGCAGTCTATACGGCGAAATTGTGGAAAGGATTTTCCTTAGGGTAGTACAGCGGGTCTGAACCGGGCGCCGGTCATAACTGGTTGCTTGACAGATATACCGCAGAAAATAAGAAAATTGACATGTTTAAGTCGAAAAAGAAAACATCAGTGCTTTTTGTGTGTCTGGGCAATATTTGCCGTTCACCCACGGCTGAGGCTGTTTTTCGTCACAAAGCGAAAGCGGCAGGTTTAGACCTCAAAATTGATTCGGCCGGTACCCACGGTTATCACATCGGAAAGCAGCCGGATGGTCGTTCGGTATCAGTGGGTGTGCAGCGTGGCTATTCCTTTAAAGGTATTAAATGTCGTCGTGTAGAAGATAAAGATTTTACTGATTTTGATTACATCATGGCCATGGACACCAGTAACTATGAGAATCTGATGAAGGTGAGTCCTGAGGAAGAACAGCACCGTATTCATTATTTTCTCGACTTTGCCCCGGGCGATGAAAAGGAAGTGCCGGACCCGTATTACGGCGGGAAGCAGGGTTTTGAACTGGTGCTGGATTTAATCGAGCAGGCATCGGATGGTTTTATCCGTCATCTGAAGCAACAAAAGCCGGCCGGTTAGGTCATTGCGGGCTGTAACGCCCGCTAAAAATTTGCTTCGCCATCTCTGTTATAAGCCATCGCAAAAAACTCACCAAATTTCTGTGATGAAACCTCCGGCACCGGTTGAATTGTGGTAGACTCCCGCCAGGTGTTTCATATAAAGACGTAGCTGTCAGCCTTATTGGCCGCAGGATACGCGATAAAGTACATTCAGGTTCATCATTGCACTTCGCAACCTTTCTGCTGAACCCGTTACACAAATCAGACTACACCAACAGAGACATGCATGAACTGATGCCGTTGAAGCGGCACCGGTTGTATCGTCCGGGGACATCAATTTTTCTGTGCCATCGCTGCCAACAATGAGGAGAAAGCGTGAGTAACTGGCAACCTGACAGCTGGAGATCAAAACCGATCCTGCAGCAACCTGAATACGATAATCAGGAACAAGTCGCTTTTGTAGAGCAAACATTAAGCAAATATCCGCCACTGGTTTTTGCTGCTGAGACACGTGAGCTGCGCCGTCAGCTTGGTGAAGTGTGTCAGGGAAAAGGTTTTTTACTGCAGGGCGGTGACTGTGCCGAGTCTTTTGACGAGTTTAATGCGCCTAAGATCCGTGACACGTTTAAAGTCTTGCTTCAAATGGCAATCGTGATGACTTTTGCTGGCCGTTGTCCTGTCACTAAAGTTGCCCGCATGGCCGGTCAGTACGCCAAACCGCGCTCTTCTGACTACGAAACGATTAATGGTGTGACATTGCCCAGTTACCGTGGCGATATCATCAACAGCTTTGAGTTTACTGAAGAAGCCCGTCGCCCGGATCCGAACCGTCTGCTGGATGCTTATCATCGCAGTGCGGCTACGCTAAACCTGCTGCGCGCATTTGCTCAGGGTGGTCTGGCTGACTTAAACGAAGTTAACCGCTGGAATATGGCGTTTCTAGAGAATAACCCGCTGAAAGACCGTTATTCTGACATTGCCAGCCGTATTCAGGATTCTCTGGAATTTATGAAGGTGATAGGTCTGAATGCGCTGAACACGCCTTCATTGCATGAAACAAGCCTGTTTACATCGCATGAAGCACTGTTACTTAACTACGAACAGTCTCTCACCCGTATCGACACGTTAACCGGTAAGCCGTACAACTGTTCTGCCCACATGGTGTGGATTGGTGAGCGGACCCGCCAGCTTGATCATGCCCACGTTGAGTTTTTCCGTGGTATTCATAACCCTATCGGTGTGAAAGTTGGTCCGACGATGGATGAGGATGAGCTTATCAGACTGATTGACGTGCTGAACCCGGACAATGACCCGGGGCGTCTCACTTTCATTACTCGTATGGGCGCAGATAAGCTGGAAGCGAACCTGCCGCGCTTACTGCGTCGTGTTAAAGCTGAAGGCCGTAACGTGGTATGGAGTTCAGATCCGATGCACGGTAATACGTTCTCGGCATCAAGCGGTTATAAAACCCGTAACTTCGATGCGATTTTAAGCGAAATTCGTCAGTTCTTCGCAGCCCACGAAGCTGAAGGTACTCATGCCGGTGGTGTGCATTTGGAAATGACAGGTCAGCATGTTACCGAATGTACCGGTGGTGCTTATGAAATTTCAGATGAAGATCTGAAACAGGCATACAAAACCCAGTGTGATCCGCGTTTGAACGCCGATCAGGTACTGGAAATGGCGTTTCTGGTAGCAGACCATTTACGTAAAGGCGCATAAGCCTGTCTATTTCCCGCTGGCGGCAAAAGTCGCCAGCGCTACTTCTCTTTCCTGCTCTGTTAACACACCGGTAAAAATGGTGTTTCTTCGTAACGCATTCCAGCGTGGCTCATCGCTGAGTAACTGTGCTTTGAATGCTTCCGCGTCATGTTTTAATTCCAGCATGCTGTGCCATAAAAGATAACTGCCGTAACGCAGGAGCTTTTGCTGATAACGGGCTTCCAGCGTTTCTTCTGCCTGCGCGAGCAGCACCGGATTACTTATTACCTTGTCAGCAATTGCCCGGTGGATTTGCAGTATACGGTTGTCGATATCCGCATCCCGTTGTCTTCTCGACCTTGAATACATCTTGCTACTTCTTAAGGTTGCTGTATGGTTATACAGTGTTATTCTAACTCATTACGGAGAAAGTACAATGGAAGTGCAGGGCAAATTTGATGTGTCGTTACAGCCGGTTGAAGGCTTCATGACAGCGAAAGACGGGATGAATCCCGGTCGTATGACCATAGAAAAAACATTTCACGGTGCCCTCAGTGCCACAAGCAAGGGCGAAATGTTATCCCTGATGACAGCTGTTCCCGGCTCTGCTGGATATGTGGCAATAGAAATTGTGTCCGGAACATTGAATGGAAAGTCAGGTTCATTTGCTTTGCAGCATTTCGGCGTGATGGATAAGGGCAAAGACTCCCTTATTTTAAAAGTGGTACCGGACTCCGGCACAGAAGCGTTATCTGGCCTTTCTGGTGATATGAAAATCATTCGGGAGGGTGGGGAGCATAGTTACGTATTCGACTATTCGTTGTAGACATTCCCGTGCGGGACTGCCGCTCTGCAATCATTTACAAAAGCGCAGGTACTCCCTACATATTCAGATATGGAAGTTTCTGATTATTTAAGCCGTTGTAACAGGCTGCATCAGCAGTTTCAATTGACGATAAGTTTGCTCTGTCATTAGCATGATTTTTTATGGTGGCTTTTAAATTTACCGGCGGAAGTGTTACATGCGCAGAGTGTTCTTTCAGTTGTTTTTACTTTGGGTAATCGGTTTCATCCAGAACGTGCAGGCTCATGACATGCAGGGGTACTATAACGTCAGAGACTTCGGGGCCGTTGGCGACGGTATAAGCAGGGACACAGATGCGATTAATGCTGCCATCATCGCTGCCAGCAGGGATGGTGGGGGAACGGTGTATTTTCCGCCCGGCACTTACGCGAGCTTCAGCGTTGAGCTGAAAAGTCAGGTTGATATGCACCTTGCGAATGGCGCGACGCTGCTGGCTGCAACACCGCAGGATGAGAGCGAAGGATATCTGAAACCTGAGCCCAATATCTGGGGTGAAAAATATAAGTACCAGGATTTTGGTCACAGTCATTTTAGAAACAGCCTGCTCTGGGGCGAAAATATTCACGATGTCACCATTTCCGGCAGCGGGCTGATTGACGGTAAGGGGCTGTGGAAAGGCTTATACCCGCCACTGGGGCCGGCACCTTCAGTCAATCCGGGTAACAAAACCATTGCGATAAAGGGTGGCCGGAACATTACATTCCGGAACTTCAGTATTTATCGCGGCGGGCACTTCGGGATCCTCGCCACCGCCATTAACAACCTGACCATCGATAATCTGCGCATCGATACCAACCGCGATGGCATTGATATAGACGTGTGTAAAAACGTGCGGATAAGCAACGTGGTGGTTAACAGCCCCAATGACGATGCTATCGTGTTGAAAAGTTCCTACGTGATGGGCAAAGCCATCGCTACCGAAAATGTGACTATCAGCAACAGCGTTGTCAGTGGTTACGCCATGGGTACCATGCTTGATGGCACTTATCAGCCAATGGAAGGCACTGCACCGGATGGTGACGGGGCAACGGGCAGGATAAAGCTGGGCACCGAGTCTAACGGTGGTTTCAAACGCATTGCTATCAGTAATGTGGTGTTTGATCACAGTCGCGGTCTGGCGCTGGAAACCGTAGACGGCGGCATTATTGAAGATGTCGTTGCATCCGGTCTGGTGATGAACCGGGTCAGTAATTCTCCCATTTTTATTTATAACGGTGCACGCATGCGCGGGCCGGAAAATACGCCGCCGGGTGCTATTCGTCGTGTGCTGATTAAAGATGTAACGGTAAGTCATTCTGACGGACGTTTTCCGGTGATCATTCAGGGGTTACCGGAATCGCCGGTGTCTCAGGTAACCCTGAAAGATATGTATCTGATCGCCGGCGGCGGACTGACGCGGGAAGATGTGCTCGCTCAGAAACCTGATCACATCAGCGCCTTTTTTGCCCTGAAAGAAGAGGAACCGCGACATTCGCCTTTTGATGTGCCGGAGCGTCGTGCAGCCTATCCTGAACCTGCAATGTTCGGGTTATTGCCTGCTTCCGGTTTGTACATGCGGTACGCACAGGACATAACGCTTGAAAATATCAACCTGCAGCTTGAAGCACCTGATACCCGTTCTGTGCTCGTCTTCGATAGTGTCAACGACATCACGCTGCGGAATATGTCATTGCCGGAGGGCGCGCAGAAAGACCAGATCACTGTAATTAAAAGTCGTGATATCAGATTCTCTTCCCACGGGGAGAAAACAGAGACGCTTTCAGCAGACAAAGCAACCGGCTTCAGCGGTTTCTGAATTCAGCAGGTTCTGAATGACAGACTCCGTGACGCCGGTTTTGCAGTCAGTCCTCAAGCAAGGGCTCAGCGACAGCTTCCAGCCCGTTTAATTTGATCTCGTACATCAGGGCCAGTTGTTCGCCAAGCTTTCCCTGCGGGAAGCCTTGTTTGTGAAACCACACCAGATAAGGTTCCGGCAGATAGAACAGTTTTCTGCCGGCATATTTGCCGAAGGGCATCTGTGCGTTAACTGCAGTTTTTAAGAACGCCGGATCCATTAGTTTTCCTGTTTTTGTTGTAGAGTCCAAAGGCGTGCGTATTCGCCTTGCTGCATCAGCAATTCCTGATGGGTACCCTGTTCTGCCAGTTCGCCCTGTTTTAGTACAAGAATGTTATCTGCATCTGTGATAGTTGATAACCGGTGTGCAATCATAATCGTAGTGTGTCCGGAAGCAAGCTCAGACAGGGCCTCCATGATGGCACGCTCAGCACCGCTGTCCAGAGAGGAAGTGGCTTCATCGAAAAGCAGTACGGGCGGGTTTTTCAGCACTGCACGGGCGATGGCTACCCGTTGCTTCTCCCCGCCGGAGAGTTTTAATCCCCGCTCACCCACACGGGTTTCGCCCTTCTCAGGCAATTGAGCAATAAAACCGTCAAGATGGGCGGTACGAATGGCTTGTTCGATATCCGCCTCACTGGCATCCGGGTTACCGTAGCGGATATTTTCCAGCAACGTATCGTTAAACAACACGGTGTCCTGGGGGACAATGCCCAGCCTTTCTCTCAATGATTGCTGCGACACTTTCCGGATGTCCTGTCCGTCAATCAATATGCGCCCCGATCTAGTGTCGTAAAAGCGGAAAAGCAATTTGACAAGCGTCGATTTACCGGCGCCACTGGCACCCACAATGGCCACCTTTTCACCTGGCTTGATGGTAAAACTGATATTTTTGAGGATAGGCCTGTCATCGCGGTAAGAAAAACTGACATTCTCAAAACAGATTTCGCCACGGGTGATGTTCAGTGGCGGTGCATTGTCTTCATCTTGCACTGAAGAACGGGTATCCAGCAGGGCGAACATATTGTCTATGTTTGCCATGGAACCACGGATCTCCCGGTAAACGAACCCTAAAAAGTTCAGGGGCATAAATATTTGCATGGTAAATGCGTTTATTAATACAAAATCACCGATGGTCATGTCGCCCCGTGCGACGCCGTAAGCGGCGTTTGCCAGCATGGCCGTCATTGCCACTGCGATGATGAACGCCTGACCGCCATTCAAAGCAAATAACGATAACCGGTTTTTACGTCTGGCCTGTTCCCAGTCAGCAAGGTTATTGTCGTAACGGCTGGCTTCATATGCCTCATTGCTGAAGTACTTCACTGTCTCAAAGTTCAGTAAGCTGTCTACCGCCCTTGAGTGGGTTGATGAATCTGCCTGGTTCATGGCATGAACAAAGCGCGTTCGCCAGTTTGTTGCTTTCATGGAATAAGCTACATACGCAATGACGGAGGCAAGGATAATAGTGGCAAAAGAAAGGCCATACTGAAAAAAGAGCAGGCCGGTTACAATCAGAATTTCCAGCAGGGTAGGGCCGATGTTGAATACCATAAACCGCATCAGAAAGCTGATACCGCTGGTACCACGCTCTATATCCCGCGACAAACCGCCGGTCTGACGGTTCAGATGGAAAGACAAATCAAGGTTATGCAAGTGTTTGAAAACCCGTAACCCCATACGTCGCATGGCCCTTTCAGTGACCCGTCCGAACAGCGTGTCTCTGACTTCACCAATGATCACGTTAAGCAACTTCAACGCACCATATGCAACAATTAATGCCAGAGGTACGGCAACCAGACCGGTGGCCGCATCTTTTGTGTTCAGTGAATCGACTGTGTATTTAAGTACATAGGGCAGACCGATTGCTGCAAGTTTTGCCAAGATCAGGCAGGCCAGCGCGATGGCAACGCGGCTTTTAAACTCAAGTAAATAAGGCCAGAGCTGATTCAGCACGTGCCAGCGCACCGGTGTGTCCGGTGAAACATTAAATCGGGATGGTCTCATCGTGAAAATGTGGTGTACGACTGTATGTAAATAAGAGTACCGCAAAGCGTTGCGCGCTCAAAGTTTCACGTCCAACGCATTTTTTGTGTTCATGACGACATAGTTCTTTCGTGGTAAAGTGCTAATCTGAATTGTTTCTTTCATTTTCCTGTCTTTACAGGGCCAATGCTAAGCGGGAGTGTCTTTTTGTTACAGGACAACTTTGGTCGCCGGTTTCATTATCTGCGTTTATCCATCACAGAAGCATGCAATTTTAAGTGCCAGTATTGCCTGCCTGACGGATACCACGGGCCTTCTGACGACACTTTTCTTACGCTGCCCGAGATAGACACGCTGGTACAGGCCTTTGCCGGTCTTGGCACATCCAAAATCCGGATCACCGGTGGTGAGCCCAGCCTGAGGCGTGATTTTACCGACGTGATTGCATTGTGTAAGAACACTGACGGGATTAATAAAGTGGCGACCACCACCCACGGCGGACGCCTGGCCAGAGATGCACAAAAATGGCGTGATGCCGGTCTTGATCAGGTGAATGTGAGCATTGACAGTCTTGACCCCCGCCAGTTTGCCGACATTACCGGACAGAATAAATTAACTCAGGTGCTGGATGGCGTCAGTGCTGCCATCGATACCGGCATGACTGTGAAAGTGAATTCTGTTTATCTTAAACATTTTGCCGGTAAACAACTTCAGCAGTTTAAAGACTGGTTGAAAGACACGCCGATTACGTTACGTTTCATTGAGTTGATGGAAACCGGTGATCATCCTGAATTCTTTGCACAACAACACTTATCCGGCGGTCCGCTGAAGCAACAACTGCTTAATGAAGGCTGGATGCCGGTATTGCGCAGCAAAGATGCCGGTCCGGCGCAGGAGTTTCATCATCCGGATTACGCAGGCCGCATTGGGCTCATCATGCCTTACAGCAAAGATTTCTGCGCCAGCTGTAATCGTCTCAGGGTGGCTGCAAACGGCAATTTACACCTGTGCCTGTTTAGTGAGCACGGCATTGATATCCGCCCTTATCTGCAGCAGGGTGATGTGCAGGCATTAATGGCACACTTGCAGCAGTTGCTGACTCAGAAGCACGCGACGCATTATCTGCAGGATGGTAATACCGGAGCAACGTCACATCTTGCGATGTTAGGCGGCTGATTACCGGCCGCGGGTAGCAAATCATGCACATTCCTCATACAAAAAGATTGTCCTTTCATTTTGTCACCGCAGATGACGCAGAGTTTTTGTGGTCGGTGGATCAGGATGAAGCCGTGATGAAGTACATCAATGGCGGTAAAAAAACATCTATGGAGACGATTCGGGAACAGTTTATTCCGCGGATCCGGGCGTTTTCTGATGAACCGAAAGGGTGGGGGCTCTGGCGGGTGAGTGCTCTGGAGTCACCACAGGAAGATCTGGGATGGATTCTGGTGCGGCCTTTCGGATTTTTCACCGGTGAAAGGGATGATAATAATCTGGAGCTGGGCTGGCGCTTTCACCGCAAAACATGGGGAAAGGGGATTGCCACCGAGGCCGCAGCACAGGTCAAACAGGCGTTATATGTTAACGGGACAAACCAGTTTTCAGCCATTGCACTGCCGGATAACAAGGCATCAGTAAACGTAATGGAAAAACTGGGTATGACGTTTTCGTACCGTTATCTCTATTCTGATGCAGTGTTCAATGATGAAGTCGTGGTTTACCGGCAGACACTGTTACCAGCAAAACCGGTGTGCTGAGAAACCGTCAACTGCTCAGGTGATTAAAGGCCGCTGAGACTACTTTTCACCCGGTGATAGCGGCGTTCCTGTTCATCTGTCAGAGTGGCCGACTCCAGCGTTTTCATGCAGTTGAAAATTAATTTTTTATTATCTTCTGTTTGCCTGGCAGGGTTATCCCTGAGCTCAGACGCGGTGGTTTGCAGCAGATTCAGCGCTATGGCCGGGTTCTTTGGCATAACCGTAAATGCCTGGCGGAAGGCAATAAGCGCATTGGCCACATCCCCTTCGCGGAAATAGTTTACAGCCGTGTTATTCAGCGCTTTCGGGCTTTCTGCAATCTCCCGCTTCTCCTGCTGTTGTTGCTTCAGGTAATGCATAAACAGCGCACTTTGACTTTCATCGGTAACACAACGGCGCTCAACTTCATCCAGAATCGCCAGCGCATGTTCCTGCAAGCCAACCTCATGAAAAGCTTTTGCTCTGTCCATCAGGCCTTCAGTATTTTCATGGCTCATATCGGCATTTTGTAACTGACTCAACAGCATGCGGGCTTTATCGGTTTCATCTTCAAGATAATACAGCCTGGCATCAATGACCTTGAGTTCACTATCGACCTCCGCTTTCGGAAACGCTTCTTTCATCTGACGGATAAAGTCCTGCGTTTGCCTGACCAGTTTTCCTGTCTCTGCTGCATCGGCGGTCATGGCAAAATCAATGCCGGCGCGGGCCACATTAAGGTAATTTTCAGGTTTGTCGTGAATAGAATTTTTAGCGTATTTTACCACCCGTCTTGCTGCGTCAAATTGCGCAGGGAAATCATGGGTGATCTTAGATAAATCCACGGCCTGTTTATGCCGGTGCACATTACGGGGAGAAATTGAGGATGCCAGAGTGACAGACTCCAGCGCATCATCGAACTCCTGTTGCTTTATCTGCAACGCCGCCAGTAAATCGTAGGCGCTGAGCATGGCATCCGGCTGAAATGCCAGCCTGAGGATAAGCTTTTCCGCTTCATCATCTTTATCCAGTTGCAGGTAGCAACGAACCAGTCCCAGTTTTGCCCAGGTAAAATCCTGCACATTGATGATGGCCTGATAAAAATCAGCGGCTTCTTCAAAGTGTTCACATAAAAGGAGCAATTCACCCTTTGTTCGCAGGGCCAGCGGGAAAAATTCAGCGTTTTTAGGCTCTGTCAGAAAGCGCTCAAGTTCGTCAAGTGCCCTTTCGAAATCCCCCTTGTCCATTAACGCATAAACATCTTTGAGCGCTTGTTTGCGAACCAGTACGCGACTCAGGCGTTTATCCAGCTCTTTTACCGAGAACGGTTTGGCAAGAAATTCGTCCGGTTGCAGCTCAACGATTGAATGAACGATCTCAGCAGTAGTGTCTGAAGAAATAAAAACGAACGCAGTGGTCAGGGGCAGGATCTTGTGGGCTTTGAGTTGTTCGTAGAGAAAGTAACCTTCCTTTTCTTCCCGCAGATCATACGCGCACACCACAAGTTCAAAGGTTTCTTCTTTTATCAGGCGCAGGGCTTCGTCAGCTTTATCAATATAACTGATTTGCTGGAACCCGAGTTCTTCCATTGTGTATTTCAAATATCCCTTCGCCAGGATCTGATCATCTACAATCAGAACACGAATAGCGCGGGCAAGCTTGATATTCATCGTGCGTGTTACTACCTGTCCATAGCAATACATTGTGCTGTTTTTGTATCGGCAGCATCCTGCAAAACTATTAGGAAAATCAACTGCAATAGTTAATCAGCACCTTAGCACGGTTTGAAATACAAAGAGAATGGGAAAGTTGACAGGGAAGTGGTGGACGCTTGCTGAGCATTTTTCTCAAAAGCAGGCAACGAAGTTGTTGAACCAGTGAACGGACACGTTGCTTGATATATAAATGAAACAAGGAATCTGAAAAGAAAGTGGTGGACGCTACTGGACTTGAACCAGTGACCCTCGCCTTGTAAGGGCGATGCTCTCCCAACTGAGCTAAGCGTCCGAATTTATTGCTGCAACAAATGGAAGAATTGGTGGACGCTACTGTGACTCGCAACGAAGTTGTTGAGCCAGTGACCCTCGCCGTACCAAATCCAAAGAAAATTGGTGGACGCTACTGGACTTGAACCAGTGACCCTCGCCTTGTAAGGGCGATGCTCTCCCAACTGAGCTAAGCGTCCTCTTTCTTTTCAAACAGGTCCACGTTAGAAGTGGTGGACGCTACTGGACTTGAACCAGTGACCCTCGCCTTGTAAGGGCGATGCTCTCCCAACTGAGCTAAGCGTCCGCTGTTTGTTACCTGTCCGTGCTGGACAAGTGGGGCGGTATTATAGGGTTGCATTCGATGGTGTCAACAACAAAATTACGGAAAAATGACTGCCTGATTGAATTCCGATCAATTAGCAGGGTGCTGATGTTTCTCTGTCCGGTGGGTGGCGGAATTTTAAGCACAAAGTGAAAATCCCGTCCATTATTTTGCAGTTAACCGCTGATATTAAATAATGGCACGATAGCTGGCTTTTGCCGCGCCGGATTGGCTGGTAGAATGCACGCAATTTTTACTTCCATTTAAAGATAGAGAAACTACATGTCTGTCGTAACGCGATTTGCTCCCAGCCCTACCGGCTATCTTCACGTAGGTGGTGCCCGTACCGCTCTTTATTCCTGGCTATATGCGAAAAGCAAGGGCGGGGAATTTGTACTTCGTATAGAAGATACAGATTTAGAGCGTTCTACTGATGATGCAAAGCAAGCTATTCTCGATGGTATGCAATGGTTGGGTTTAACCTGGGATAAAGGTCCTTATTACCAAACTGAGCGATTTGACCGTTATAAAGCGCTGATCCAGCAAATGTTGGATGAAGGTAAAGCTTATAAGTGCTTCATGAGTTCAGAAGAACTGGACGCGATTCGTGAAAAGCAAAAAGAAAACGGCGAGAAGCCCCGTTATCCCGGTACATGGCGTGACCGTACTGACCATCTGGAAGGTCAGCCTTTTGTTATCCGTTTCAAAAACCCGCAGGAAGGCACGGTAGTCATTAACGACCATATCCGTGGCAAAATCGAAATCAGTAATAAAGAGCTGGATGATCTGATCATTCAACGTTCTGACGGTTCGCCTACTTATAACTTCTGTGTTGTAGTGGATGACTGGGATATGGGGATTACTCACGTAGTGCGTGGCGAAGACCACATTAATAACACGCCACGTCAGATTAATATCCTGGAAGCGCTGGGTGCGCCGGTACCTGAATATGCTCACGTATCTATGATTCTTGGTGATGATGGCAAGAAGCTTTCTAAGCGTCATGGTGCTGTGAGTGTAATGCAGTATCGCGATGATGGTTATCTGCCGCAGGCGGTACTTAACTACCTGGTTCGTCTGGGTTGGTCCCACGGGGATCAGGAAATCTTCTCACTGAAAGAAATGATTGAGTATTTCGATCTGGATGCCATTGGTCAGTCTGCTTCTGCTTTTAATACTGAAAAATTGGTATGGCTGAATCAACACTACATGAAAACTTTGCCGGCCAGTGAGGTTGCTTCACGTCTGAAATGGCATTTTGATGAGATGAATATCGATTTGGCTGCCGGACCGGCATTGGAATCGGTGATTGCCATTCAGGCTGATCGTGTCAAAACACTTAAAGAGCTGGCGGAAATCAGTACATACTTCTATGTGGATTTTGAAGACTTCGATGCAAATGCTGCGAAAAAGCATCTGCGACCTGTTGCCAAAGAGCCTCTCGAGGTGGTTAAAGAGAAACTGCTGGCTATTGAAGAATGGGATCCGGAAAATATCGGTGCTGCTATTAATGCGGCGGCAGAATCGCTGGGTGTGGGAATGGGTAAAGTCGGTATGCCTTTACGTGTTGCAGCAACCGGAAGTGGTAACTCTCCGTCGCTGGATGTAACGTTGAATTTGCTCTCAAAAGCCAAAATTGAAGAGAGAATAAACAAAGCGCTTACTTTTATAGCAAACAGGGAAAATTCCTAAAAAAACCGTTGACAGGGCAGTGGGGTATGCCTAGAATGCGCCCCGCTGTCACGGAACAGTCACACGAAATACAGTGACCATTCCAAGTACGGGGCCATAGCTCAGCTGGGAGAGCGCCTGCATGGCATGCAGGAGGTCGGCGGTTCGATCCCGCCTGGCTCCACCAAATTCTTAAAGAATTTACAGTAGTCGGAAATGTATTTTCCGGTAAGTTCTTAGGTAAGGCAATAAGGTCGCTCATCTCGCGGGCTCGATTCGCCTTACTGAAAATCTCGAAAGCTTGCTTTCGAAACAGATTTTCAGTCCCCTTCGTCTAGAGGCCTAGGACACCGCCCTTTCACGGCGGTAACAGGGGTTCGAATCCCCTAGGGGACGCCATTTGTATCGCGTCACAGTCGGTTAATACTGTGAAATAGGCCGGAGTTGTTGTTTGTAGCTTGTATCAGTGAGTTACATTTAAACATCTTCAGGACTTGAAAGTCAGTAAAGCAATAAGGTCGCGCGGTTCGCAGGCTCACCTTGCCTTTACTGAAATTTAGCGAAGCATGCTTCGCTGAGCAAAATTTCAGTCCCCTTCGTCTAGAGGCCTAGGACACCGCCCTTTCACGGCGGTAACAGGGGTTCGAATCCCCTAGGGGACGCCATTTATATCGCGTCACAGTCGATTGAAACTGTGAGATAGGCCGGAGTTGTTGGTTTTAACCAGCAGCTTCAGGACTTGAAAGTTCAGTAAAGCAATAAGGTCGCGCGGTTCGCAGGCTCACCTTGCCTTTACTGAAATTTAGCGAAGCATGCTTCGCTGAGCAAAATTTCAGTCCCCTTCGTCTAG